>NZ_VEVQ02000005.1 GCF_006491595.2 Flavobacterium jejuense | reverse complement strand
TTCAGTAAATACAACAGGAATCGGATTGTTACTACAAGAATCCGTTGCAGTAATAATTGGAACAGTAGGAACAGTAGAACATTCTACAGTTACATCACTAGGAATCGTTTGCACGAATGTTGGAGCTGTAGTATCTTGAATAGTAATAGTTTGCGAATCTGTAGCGATATTTCCACAAGCATCCGTTGCAGTCCAAGTTCTTATTAAAGTATAGTTAGACGAACAATTTCCAGCAGAAGTAGTTTCAGTAAATACAACAGGAATCGGATTGTTACTACAAGAATCCGTTGCAGTAATAATTGGAACAGTAGGAACAGTAGAACATTCTACAGTTACATCACTAGGAATCGTTTGTACGAATGTTGGAGCTGTAGTATCTTGAATAGTAATAGTTTGGGTTAATATCAAATCTAAACAATCAGCTTTAATATGGAAAGCTCTTGTAATATTTATAGGACAACTTCCTGAATTGGTATCTGAATATGAAATGGTATATGAAGTATTTGGATTGGAAACATTTCCGCCTATGGCTAAAAATTGTGCTAAAGTTATGGTAACAGCCGTTTCACTGTATGGCAAAGGAGAAATATCATTAATACTACAACTATCTTGAGCGTTTACAATTTGTATAACAGATGCAGTTGGAACTTCATTAACTGTAATTGTAAATGTAAAATAACATCCATTAGGAACTGCAGGAACAGCATAGTAAGTTGTTGTACCTAATATAAGAGGAAAAGTATTGGTTGCTGAATATTCTGTAGTACTATTCGTTACTGGATAAGAATTATAGAATTGCGTACCAGGAGGAAAAGTAGTATTTATAGTTGAGAAGGGTATTTCTGAAATTCCATCACAAAATATGAAATCTTCAAAATCAGCTGTATCTTGACAGTTTTGATTTATATAATTAGTAGCATCAATATCAATAATTAATGGATCTAAAATTGGATTTCCATGACACATACCAGAATTTTCGTAACCTTGAATGAATGGCTTGTCATTTATTATTGTACCTGTAATTGCTCCAATTCCATTTATATAGCCATAAATAGGAACACTAGGTGAACAGTTTGTATTTTTTAAAATCCTACAATCTTCAGTTACTTTTAGTTTAAAGGTAATTTCTCCTAACAAATCTGTTGGACTATTTGGTATTGGCAAATTTCCAATATCCCAAATTAGATAACTACTTCCTGCTGGGTTAGTTATTAAATTAGTAGAGTTAGGAGTTGGAAGAGGGGAATAGTAGATAGTATTTGTAGTACTTCCATTAACAAATGAGGTGGTAAAAGGAATAGGAATTTCTATTTTACAATTGTTTATTTCTTCTGTTCCTTTATTAAAAACTTTTACATTCAATTCAATTTCTTCACCAGGAAGAGCAAAGTTTGATCCACTTGAACCATTGATAGAAACTAAAGAAATTTCACCTTCTGGTTCAGGAATGTAAGAATCTATAGCCATTGCGGCAAGAAATATTGCATAAGTATCTTGTGTAGAACCATATCTTAATGTGGTGGAAGTCTGACTATTATCAATAACCGAGTTATTGGGATTAGGTATATCCATCATTACAATATCTAACCCCGTATTATTTAATAAGTTAGGATTTCTAAAGTTTGTTCCTGTTAGAATAGAAGAATTAAAAAAGTTATTTCCAGAGTTTGAAGAATGCTGTAAAGTTTGCCATTGATTATCACTAGATCTTAAGATATTAAAATAATCACCATTAATATGTTTATCACCTTCACCAGCCATCAATCCAAGCTTTATATTTACATCACCATTTTGAACAGCATTAAAACCAGTAATTGGTAATTCATGATTAATAGCTGTATTACCTTCCATATATGCATGACCATCAAAAATTGAAATATCTCTCCATTTCATTTTATAATTTTCGTAAACAACAATTATACCCCAACCTCCATAGTATCCAGTGCTACCTCCATTACCTTCTACAATAGCAATATCTGCAACTGTATAATTACCTACTCCATTAGTTTTAACATACTCTGTAATTTCGGCATAAGCAGAATACATAAAACCGTCATTATTTTCTGGATAATAAATATCATTAACATTTGCAATAATTTCAGTGTAATTACTAGATAGAGGTCCTTTTAAAGAGACTTTATGTTTATCAAAACTTTTAGTAATTCCATTTTTTGTTACAGTAAAATTATTTGGACTTGTAGAATTGTTTGAAGCTCTCCCAGTCCAATATAAACCTGCAAAAATTATTTTTGTGCATTCTGGTTGTGCTCCATTTTCATTTGAAAATTTTAATTCAGCAGTGGAAGAGTTGAATGTATTAGGGTCTCCATCAACATCAATGTAAGTCATTGAACTATTACTATTGGTACCATTATCATCATAAGAGCTTAATGTTAAGTTTGTATTTCCAAATAATGAGAAATCTCCTTTAATATTAAAAATTTCTTGAGTTTGGTTATTTTCTGGAGTTCTTGAAGTAAAATCTACTCTAACTTGAGCATTTAATGTGGAACATATCAAAAAAAGAATGAAAACAAAAATACTTTTGTATCCTATAAATCTGTTATTTTTATAATTTGTTGTCATATTAAAAATTATTGCGGTATACTAATTTGATAAGATATAATTATATCGTCTCTGTTAAGATTTTCTAATTGATTCAATACCTGAATAAAGTCAATATCTTGATTTTCAAATATAATGTGTAAATGTTTTAATTTTTTTAAAAGATTAATTTTTGAAAAATTGATTGAACTATTTTGAGCTAATTTGAGAACAACTGATTCAATTTTATTACGGTTATTTTCAGAAATAGTAGATAATAATAAGACATTATTATCTACTATTTCTATGTATTTTAAATCATTAGTACTAGTTGAATTAATTTTGTTAGTAAGAACAAATTTTGGAGTATCTAATAATGTGGTAATTTGTTTTTTAAGAGTTGATTGATTATTGATCCTTTTCTTTTGGAATTGTATCTCATTTTGTCCTACACATAGATTTAATGTAAAAATATGTAGAACCAAAATGATAAGATAATGTAAAGTGATTTTTGTCATAATTTTTTTATTGAATTGGGATAAATAACTTCTTAAAATTTTTCATCAGATTTTATTGTATTCTAATTATTTAACAAATCTATTTTATTTTATTTTTTTAAAAGCGAGTATAAATACCTGTTTTTTAAGGGTATATGTGTATTTTTTTTGTTTTACAATGTAGATCAACGATAAAAATGACGGTATGAAGAAATTTTTATTTTTTTTAATAATTACTGCTTCATTTTTTTGAAAGTTTATTATCAATTTGTAACATCATTTTTAGAATCTGAATTACAAGAAAAAAAAGAATTATGATTTAATACTAAATAGATTTCTTTATCACAGTTTTAAAACTATGAGAGAGTAATTAAAGTATTGTTTAGTAGAATATCTCCAAAAGGATGTTTACAGTTTACTGTAATTTTTTTGTAAATAGAAATATTATAATCATGATTTCTATAATTAGTAGTTAGATATTCAAATTATTGGTAATAGAGTAATTTTTAATTTCATACACGTTCTTTTTTAAATTAAAATGATAAGATGCAATTACAATAATGCATCATTTTAAAATTCACACAACTATATTTTATAAATAGAATCTATAAAATAGTTCAACATTGTTAATTAAAAAGTAGGTATTTGTTGGTAGCAGTAATTGTTTTATGTTAAGTTTTAAGAGGTTCTTAATACTTATTTGTAATAAACTTACTTTAATTATATTTATAAGCAAAAAAATAAATAGTCTTTTCGATGAATTGTAATAAATTCTCTATGAAATAACTTTAATCAAAAAAGAAAACTTTTTTTAGTTTATCTAAAAAAAAAGCATTTACTTTATATGACTAAATTTACGATTATGAAAAATTTAATCCTTATTCGTCACTCAAAATCTAGTTGGGAATTACCAGTAAATGATATTGAAAGACCCTTATCTAAAAGAGGAATTCATGATGCACATTTAATTTCTTCTAATATACAATCGCTTTTACCAAAATCTTTTATTGTATGGTCTAGCAATGCTAAAAGAGCGAAAGAATCGGCTATTATTTACTCTCAAAATTTAATGATTCCATTTGAAAATGTTATCATCAAAGATGATTTATACACATTTGATGAGAAAAGGCTAGAAGAAATCATAAAAAAATGTGAAAATAGATATGATAACTTAATTCTTTTTGGACATAATGAAGCTATTACAAATTTTGTTAATAAATTTGGAAGCCTTTTAATAGATAATGTACCAACATCAGGTTTTGTTTCTATGCAATTTGATATTGATGATTGGATGAATTTAAAGAAAGGAAAGACAATTGAAACCGTTTTCCCAAGTCATTACAAAAATGAACAACATAACACAAAGCAAATACATTGACAGAGAAAAAAGCTGGCTAACATTTAATGCTAGAGTATTACAAGAAGCTGCTGATGAATCTGTACCATTATTAGATCGATTACGTTTTTTAGGAATATTTTCAAATAATTTAGACGAGTTTTTTAGAGTTCGTTATGCAGCTATTCGTAGAATGCGATTTGAAAATGTTGATAGCGAAAAAATTCTAGGAGGTGTTTCTGCAGAAACTTTATTAAAAGAAATCACAGAAATAGTGATTGAGCATCAATCAGAAAGTTTACGAATTTTAAGTGAAATAGAACAAAAATTAGAAAAAGAGAACATTTATATTGTTAATGAAAAACAAATTTCAAAAGAACAAGAACTCTTTATTCGCGACTATTTTATTCAAACAGTCAGCCCTGCTATTGTAACAATTATGTTAAATGATTTAGATAAGTTTCCTTTATTAAAGGATACTTCAGGTTATTTAGCAATCAAATTAGTAATGAATAACGAATCAGAATCTTCAGTAAATGAAGATAAAAAAGTTCGTTATGCTGTTGTAGAAATTCCAAGCACAATAAATAGGTTTGTAGTTTTACCCACAAATTCAGAAAAGCAATATATTATATTGTTAGATGATGTTATTCGATTGAATCTAAATTATATTTTTAATATTTTTAATTATGAGAGTATGTCTGCTCATATGATTAAAATTACAAGAGATGCTCAGTTAGAATTTGATAGTGATTTAAGTAAAAGTTTTATAGAAAAAGTTTCCGATAGTGTTAAAGAGCGTAGAGTAGGAGAACCAGTTCGTTTTGTTTATGATCAGGCCATAGGAAAAGACACTTTAGCATTTTTATTGGAAAGAATGCACATTGATAGTTCAGATAGTATTATTCCTGGTGGAAGATATCACAATCGTAGAGATTATATGAATTTTCCTAATTTAGGAAGATATGATCTGTTATATAAAAAAAATCCAGCACTATCTATTCCAGGTTTAAATATTGAAGGAAGTATCTTAGAAAAAATAAGACATAAAGATTATTTATTAAATTCACCTTACCAATCTTTTTCTTATATAATTAAATTTTTGCGAGAAGCCGCTTTAGATCCAAAGGTAGTTTCTATTAAAATAACACTGTACCGATTGGCTAAGAACTCACAAATTATTAGTTCTTTAATTAATGCTGCGAAAAATGGGAAGAAAGTTACAGTACAAATTGAGTTACAAGCTCGATTTGATGAAGCAAGTAATATTTCTTATGCGGAGCAAATGCAAACGGAAGGAATTAATCTCATTTTTGGAATAAAAGGATTAAAAGTTCATAGTAAAATATGTATTATAGAGCGAATTGAAGATACGAAACTAAAAAGATATGGTTTTATTTCAACGGGAAATTTTAACGAAAATTCGGCTAAAGTATATACAGATGTAACTTTGTTTACAGCAAATAATCCAATCATGAAAGATGTTTCTAAAGTATTTGAATTTTTCGAAATTAACTATAAAGTACATCGCTATAAACACTTATTTGTATCACCACATTACACCCGTTCTAAGTTTTTAAAATTGATAGATAGAGAGATTATGAATGCTCTTTCAGGTAAAGAAGCCTACATAAAAATCAAGATGAATAGTGTGTCCGATTATAAAATGATTGATAAATTGTATGAGGCAAGTGCTGCGGGTGTTAAAATTCAAATGATAATTAGAGGAATTTGCTGTTTGATTCCTGGAATTAAAGGAATGAGTGAAAATATTGAAGCCATAAGTATTGTAGATAATTATTTAGAACATTCTAGAATTTATATTTTTTCAAATAATAATAATCCAGAAATATATATATCATCTGCTGATTTTATGACCAGAAATATAGATGCAAGAGTAGAAGTTACTTGTCCTATTTATGATGAGGATATTAAAAAAGAAATGTTAGAAACTTTTGAAATTGGTTGGAAAGCAAATATTAAAGCAAGAATTCATTCTGAGAATTTAAAAAACGAGTATCGAAAAATAGCAGGAGAGAAACCTTTTCGAGCTCAACTAGAAATGTATAATTACTATAAAGAAAAATTAGAGACTACTTCTAAAAAAGAAAAAATATTCTAAAAAAAGTAATTGTAAGACTATATTACAATTTCACAAAAAAATAATAGATGATCAAATTAAAGAAATATGCAGCTATAGATATTGGTTCCAATGCTATGCGTCTTTTGATAACTAATATAGTTGAAGAAGAAGGTAAGTCTGCACAATTTAATAAAAGTTCACTAGTTCGGGTGCCTATTCGTTTAGGGCAAGAAGCTTTTACTGTTGGGGAGATTTCCGATGAAAATATAGATAGAATGGTAGATGCAATGAAAGCGTTTAAGCTTTTGATGAAAGTACATAAAGTTGAAAAATACAAGGCTTGTGCTACGTCTGCTATGAGAGAAGCAATAAATAATGACGAAATTTTAGCCTTAATAAAGAAAAAAGCAGATATTAAAATCGAAATTATAGATGGTAAAAAAGAAGCTTCAATAATTGCATCTTCTGATTTAAAACAATTTATCAATTCCGATAGAACCTTTTTATACGTAGATGTAGGTGGAGGAAGTACCGAATTTTCTATCTTCTCAGGAGGTAAAATTGTAGCTTCTAGATCATTTAAAAATGGAACTGTCCGTTTGTTAAATAATATGGTAAACGATATAGTATGGACAGAAATTGAAAAATGGATTAAAAATGTTACTGCTCCTTATGAGGAAATTACAATGATTGGTTCAGGAGGAAATATCAATAAGTTATTTAAATTATCCGAAAAGCATCAAGATAAGCCGCTTTCTTATGTATATATCAATTCGCAGTATCAAAAGTTAAATAGTCTAACTTATGAGCAACGCATTTCAGAATTAGGTTTAAATCCTGATCGTGCAGACGTTATTATTCCTGCTACACGCATTTACTTAAATGCGATGAAATGGAGTGGAGCCAGACAGATTTTTGTTCCTAAAATCGGACTTTCTGATGGTATTGTAAAAGCTATGTATTATGGCAGGATTTAAGTTTAGTAAGGCATGAAATTAAATTCTCAATTTAGAATTTTATCGGTCGTAATTAGTGTTTTATTTTTTGTTTTTTTCATTGACTCGAAGTGCATTTAGTCATAGGTCTTAACATTATTATTATGTTTTTTGGCAAAGTATATATTAATGAAGGAGGAAATTTAGCGAATATAGCTTCCTTTAAGATAGGATATTATTATTGGCTTACAAGCTTTGGAATGTTAGCAATAGCTAGTTTTATCAATTTTTATTATTACAAAGAATAATTTTCAATTAAGTAAAAAAGAGACCACAATCTGAACATTGAGTTGTATTGGGTTGTATGTTAGTATTACAAGCTGGACAAACATTCCCAACTATTTTAATTTTGGGTACATACAATTTAGTAATTGTGCTAAGAATTTCCTCATTTGTTTCCTCTGTAAATTGAATATTGCGATTCTTTAGAAAAATACTTCTTTTACTTTCAAAATTAGGGTAATAGTAATTCGTTACAGTAACATTAAATTGTGTTAATTCATTTTTATTGTTCGAAAAAGCAATCAGATCATATTTTGTAGAAATAGAAAACAAGTTTTCTAGTAGCGTTTTTTTTGAATAATTAGCGTTACTTTTTTTACTAACCGAATGAGAAGTATAATGACAATTTTGACTTTCTAAAAAAGCGAGTATATCATTTAGAAGCAATATGGGTCTTGAAAATAAAGGGATTAGAATATATCTAATTAATAGAATATTTATACTAAGAAAAAATAATAAGATAAGTCCTATTGCAAGTGCTTGTGACATAAATTTATTTTGTAATATATTTTTCAAAAATTAAAAAAAAATCTTCAACCGCTACTGTTTCCTCTTCTATCCATTCCTCATTTTCTTTGCGATAGATAATGAACCATTTTTTATAGTTATTATCTTCTTTTAGGTATTTTGTAGTTATTTTTTTATAAGTAATTCCTTTTTGGTAAAAAGTTGTTTTATCAATAGAAGATTGGGCGATTTGTTGGAGACTATCAGGAAAGTCAATAAGGGAATAGTTGGATTCATAATAGACAATTTTACATTTTACCGTACCTTTTTCATCATATTGTTCCCAATCATACTCATAAAAACGATGATTTCTATCATCTCTATTAAATGAGAATAATCTTTCGAGTATTAAAATTTCTTTTCGGGTTATTTTATCAACTAATATTCCTTCTTTAGAAAAGGTTTCTTGTTTTTTAGAATTTCTTAAGCGTTTTAGAGTGCCGTTTTCAAAATAAGAAATTAGTTTTTCTTTTCCTTTCCAGGATTCATATTCAGCAAGTTTCCCTGTTTCATAATACAGTTTCTTGTATTTTTTCCAGTAATTTACCTCTTCCTTTATTTGTCCATCTTTATAGTAATGAAGTAATCTATTTCCTTTTTTATAAGGAATTTCTATGTCTGTTATAATTCCTTCTTTATCATATTTTTTTAAAGTATCTGTAAGTTTTCCGTTTTCAAAAGTACCTGTAGCTCTTATTTTTCCTGAAGAATAATAATCTGTTATTTTTCCAGTTGCATTAGTACTGCAATCTTGAAAAAGTAGAATAGGAGGATGTGATACCAAATAAACCATGCGTATTTTTTCCAAAAAAATAGTATCAATTGTAGTTCCAGTTTTCTCAATTTTAATATGTTCTGCGTCATTAAAATCATAAACCAACTCAAACTCTCCTAGTCTAGGTAATAACACTTCAACATCAAAAGGTTGTTTTTTCAAAGGTTTTCTTTGCTTTTTATCAATAATATTCCAAGTAACAGTCTTATCTTCTTCTTTGGTACATTGATTAATAAAAACAGGTTTGTATTTGATTTCCTGAGCAAGCAAATTCATATTAGTTAACAGAAAAAACAAGAAATACATACTATTTTTCATATCATCTTTCTAAAAGTCAAACTCATTCTACCCTTTTCTGTATTCGATTTTGGTATAGCGTGTTGCCATTCTTTTTGCAGTTCACTAGTCATGTAAAACAGGGAACCTGACTCTAAAGGATAATCGATAATAATAGCTTTATTTTCAATATTTCTAAAGCGTAAAATTCTAGTTTCACCAAGAGAAATAATCGCTACACCTGTATCTTTTTCTAAAATATCTGTTTGATCCGAATGATAACCCATTTTCGATTTTCCATCTAAATAATAGTTAATCAAACAATTATTAGGTTCAAAATGCAAAACAGACTGAATCTTACTAATAAGTGGTTCCATTTCAGGAAGAAAAGCTTGATATGGATAGTGAATTTGGGAATAATCATACGCTTTTCCATAACTAGCTGTTTTTCGCGCAACCATTCTTTCATCCCAATGTATTGATGTTTTGAAAAAATCAAATAATTCAGTAGGATTTTCAATGCAGTTGTTGATGTAGGTTATTCCTTCCATTTTATTCATACACACTAGCGCCTATAAATAAGTCTGAAATCACTTTCCAGTTCGGCTCATCAGCATTATAATTTTGATTCGTATCAATATAATATCCTTGAATATCTTCAGCATATCTTCCTATAGCTTCTAGAAAATCAGGAAGTGTTTTGTTTTCCCATGTTGAAGAGTCATTTATTAGATCTTCTCTTAATAGATGAATTAATTCTATAAAAGATTTTCTATTTGTGGGTTTGAAATGTAATATTTTATCGTTCATAATTGTATTTTTGGTGTAATTGAATGATTTTTCTTGAAAAATGATAAAACTAGTAAAATCTTCTAATTGGTTAAGCTAATCAATTAGAATTTATTACATATCAGTTTACAATAAATCTATTCGAATCTCTTTTCTTAATTCTTCTATTTTTATCCATTCTGAAAAAGGTTTAGAGATTGGAAAACACTTTGAGATAGCTGTTCCTTTAGTATTACTATATGCTTTACGAGAATTAGAACCTAAGCTGATTTTTGTTACATATTCCATTTCATTAGTATCATCTATAAAGAAAACTATTTTAGCATTTATCAAAGTTGGAGCGGTTGTTTTCGTTTTTTTTGCTATTGAATGTATTGAAATTTCAGTAGGATAGATCATAAAATTAAAATGTAAAGCTGTATTTTTAAAAGCTTTTTTGAGATTTGTTCTCAAAAAATTCCAGAAATCTGCATTGTAAGGAGTTAAATTATCAATAGTCATTGTAAATAATAAGTATTTAAAGATTATTAGTTATACATCCAAATCAAACAACTTCTTCAATAATGCAATTATTTAAAAAATAGTAATATTTTAAAATGATAATTTTTTACTTTCTAATATTTTTTCTACGGATATCCAAAAGCGCATCAAACTGCCCATGGATTTGTCAGCAAAATTAGATAGTAGTTTGTAGTTATTTACAAATAGAATTTCACTTTCTTGCTCTGGAGTATAAAATCCCATATTCCAATCCACAAAAAAACGCTTTTCTGCAGTATTTTGCCACAATAACTCTATGGAATGATGTCTATCATCTGCACAAATTTTATCATAAATCTGTAAAACATCCTCTTTACTTCCTTCTAAAATTTGAATAAAAAAATCGTTGTAAAAAACCAAACATCCTGTAATGTTGGATTTTGAATTATTAAGGTTTGAACGTTCTAAGATGACATTCAAATCGTCTAAAGCTATTCTAGATGTAGCCTTTGATTTATAGGTTAATTGATATATTTCCATATATTGTAATAGTAGCTACACATCCAAATCAAACAACTTTTTCAGTAGTTCAATATTCGGATTGATGCTTTTTAGTTTTTCAAACTTTTCAATAGGAGTAAAGGCATATTTCGTCTCTGTAGTTTCATTTACGCGAACTTCAATCGTAATATCATGATTGTGCAGTTTGCCTCTTAAATAACCTAAAAGATCGTGATAACCTGTTAAAAATTCTTCTTTGGTACTTTGATTCGGTAATTCTAAGGTAATTGTAGCTCCATCCAGAATAGGATCATTCATTTGCATATAAGTTGCCATCAAACGCTTGCCTTGATCGGTTAATCGTTGGGCAAACTTGTTCCACATCAAACGCATATCGGTTTCTGTAAAGGCTTCTGTAGGTAATTCTTCATGATGCCTTTGATGTTGGGCTTGCTTGGCTTCCAACTCTTTCTTAGCTCGAATACTCGATAAAGAAAGCGCAGATATTTTCGGACTGTTGTCGGTTGTTTGTGGTTTGTTGTCTGTTATTGGTTGTCTGTTATCGGTTGTCTGTTGTTTGTTCTCAGTGATTTGATTTTCAACATTCGACATTCGACTTTGGACTTCAGTCTTCTGACCTTCAACATTCAACTTTGGACTTTCGACTTCTGTCTTTGGACTTTTAACCTCAGTAATAGAATAAGTGGCATTCCTAAAATGTGTGGCTGGAATTATAAAGGACTTAGCTTTTTTTTTTCTCCATCAAAAGTGATAGAGGCTAGTTGCATCAAGCAAAGTTCGACTAAAAGACGTTGATTTTGACTGTTTTTATACTTCAAATCCGTTTCGTTGGCCAATTCGATACCTTGTAATAAAAATTGTTGAGTAGCTTTTCGCGATTGTGTAGCATACAAACTTTGTGCTTGTTCGCCCACTTCTAAAAGTGAAATTGTAACAGGATTTTGGCACACCAATAAATCTCTAAAATGCGAAGCCAAACCAGCCACAAAATGATGACCGTCAAAACCTTTGGCTAAGATTTCGTTGTAAGCCATTAGTAAATCGGGAATTTTATTTTCTAAAATTAAATCGGTGATTTTAATATAGTATTCAAAATCAAGGACGTTTAAATTTTCTGTAACAGCTTGTCTTGTTAAGTTATTGCCACAATACGAAACCACTCGGTCAAAAATTGACAACGCATCACGCATAGCACCATCTGCTTTTTGAGCAATTACATGCAACGCATCATCTTCAAAGGAAACCCCTTGTTCTTTTGCAATTTCTGCTAAATGTTCTTTCGCATCATTAACGGTAATTCTTTTGAAATCAAATATTTGACAACGCGAAAGTATCGTTGGAATAATCTTATGCTTTTCCGTAGTAGCTAAAATAAAAATAGCATGCTTAGGTGGTTCTTCTAATGTTTTCAGAAAAGCATTAAAAGCCGCTTGTGATAGCATGTGTACCTCATCAATAATATAAACTTTATATTTTCCAGTTTGAGGAGGTATTCGAACTTGATCAATAATACTTCTGATATCATCCACACCATTGTTGGAAGCGGCATCTAATTCAAACACATTAAAAGAGAAATCTTCATTCGGGTCATCATAACCCTCTTGATTGATTTTTCGTGCCAAAATACGAGCACAAGTGGTTTTTCCAACACCTCTAGGTCCTGTAAATAGCAAAGCTTGTGCTAGGTGATTGGTTTCAATAGCATTCAACAAAGTATTGGTAATAGCCTTTTGTCCCACAACATCTTTAAAGGTTTGCGGACGGTATTTTCGAGCTGATACTATAAATTGTTCCATTGCTGTAATTGAACCACAAATATAACATACTATTTGTGATTATTCAAAAGGAAATTTAGTTTTTAGTTTTTTGTTGTAGGTTGTGAGTTATGAGTTGTCAGTTGAAAGTGGATTGGGGTTATTTTTCAAACAATAATAGATGTTTAGCAAATGAGACCCTTTACAGGGTGACAAGTTTGTGGATAGCTTTTGTGTTTGTGTTATTTATTCTAAACTACAAACTATATCCACAAACTTGTCATGCTATAAGCATCCCAGAAGTAGCTAAGACAATATCAACTTCAAATGCTTAAGCGAATTACAAAAAACTGTTATATTGTTAGGTATTGTTATTACTTACTGTTTTTGATGCTATTTGTATTTAAATAGTTGTCAATATCTGCCAATATTTTGTATTCATAGTCATAAGGAAATTGACAACTATCTTTTTGTAAGCTATTGTTATTCTGATCTACTAGTTTATACATTTTATCAATTAATTGAAAGTCACTGTTATAAAATTCAGTTTTTGTTTCGTAAGCAACTCCATCTGTGCAAATGCTATTAAAAAAGTTCGTTTGTCTTTCAAAAGCAAAAGTTTTACCGTCTTTGTCAAAGTAGTGTGTTAGGGTTATATTCCAATCTCCACTTTCACTAAAGGGAAATTCAGAAGCTGAAATAATTTGTCCTAAACTGTCTTTGAGAATGTTAAAAGTAACTTCCACGTTTTCAGGAAAATTACCGTTTTTAATTTGTACTATTTCGTTCTTGTCAATCAGTTTGGCTAAAACGAGTAACTTATCTTCGCTGTACTTGAAAAGGGTATCAATACTTGTTTTCTGATAGTTAAGTCTTTCCAAAACATCAGGTTCAGGAAGAAGACGAGAAGTTGAAGTATCACTTTTCTTACTGTTATTTGAGTTGCATGATAGAATAAATCCAACGAAAAGTAATAATAAGGATAGCAGTCGTTTCATGGTTGATTTATTTTAAAATTATAGGTAATCTTTTTACTAGTTCTGTCAGTTAATAGGTTTCAGCAAAAGCAGGGTGATTGTTATATTTGACCATTATATGTAGTTTATCATTTTGCCATTAATGCTTTCAGATTTTTATCTTCTTCTAGACTAAAGGTTTTTGTTCTTGTACATACGTTTGTCCAATACCCATTATAATTTTTAGACTTTAAAGCTGCTTTTTTAAATACATGATCAAAATAACAATCATTAGATAGATAAACTTGATATTCTTGTCCGATGTCAAAATTCAAATAACCACAAGTTGCAGCAAGTCGAGAGGTATAGACAGTAATATATTTTGAAAGTTTTTTTCCTTTATAAACGCTTACGATTTCCATTTTGATTTTTATTATCCAGTCCTTTTCTAAGAAGTCTATTTTTTCTTTTTCAGAATGATATGCAGATTGTATTAATTGGATTCCTTTTTCATTTACAGTACTTGCAAAACTTACAAATTCTTTAGCAATAACCTTAGCATGAATTATTGCATCAGTTGATACATAATCGGATTTAATATCATCAATTTGTTGACATTTACAAGCAAATAGTGATTGATTTGAAAAGGTTATAAGTAAACATAAAAGAATGTAATTCTTCATAGTATTGGTTTAATTACAGACAAAGGTTATGAATTTTGCTTTTGCGTAAATGTAGTATAAATGAGCATAAGTGCAAAATTATGAACTTAATTGGTGCCTACTGATTACTGCAAATGGCAGTTATTGATAAAAAAAAAGTGTTTATTGTGCTCTATTCTTTTTTATCAAATCTAGTACAAAGTCCATTTGTGTGTCTTTTTGCTTCAGGTAGTCTTCGTAGGTTTGACTTACTTTATAATCTGGAATAATACCTCTATTGTATACTTGGTTCTCTTTTTTGGGTACATCTTGCTCTAAATTTACAACTGAAAAACTAATGCCTAACTTTGAATTGGGTAGGACATATTCCAATTTGGTATGACCATTGTGCCCATAGTAACTGCCCATTGTTTCTTCTCCAATCACAATTGTATTTTGATTACCAGCTACCATGGCAGCAAATAAGCTCCCAGCAGATGCCACTCTTGGACTAATTAGTAAATAAACAGAGCCATTAAAGGCATTTTTATTGGGTACCCAAACTTTATGGTCGTTACTAGTAGAGTCTTGATAAAAATGTTCCTTTTCTTTTTTGGGAAAATCTTTTTGGAATTCTCGATTGTATTTCCCAACACCTAGTGGTCTTAAAAAGGCAGGAATATTTGAATCAATATATTTCAAATAAGGAATTTTATGGAAACTAATCCAGGCCTGTTTGTTTTCTGAAAAATTTCTATTGGTTAAATAAGAATACGTTACTATATCATTAGGATCAGTTCCTCCACCATTATAACGTATGTCAACTATTACATTTTTAATATTCTTTGCATTGATGCTAGTAAAAACACTATCTAAAAAGGAAACGTATTTTAGATGTTTGGGATCATTTTCATTACCTATTGAAAAACTATTGATGGTTAATATTCCTGTTTCTGTATCAATTGATTTATAATTGTAGATTTCATTTTCTTGCCAATGCTTATAATTAACTTGATCGAAAGGTTGCGAATATCTATGAGCTACATTTTTAGAATATGCACTATTTGAGATACTTGTTAGTGTTGTTTTTTTAATTTCGTTTGTCTCTTTTGTTTTGTATGTAATGGTAAATTGCTTGCAACTTCCATAATGTAAACGAAAATACTTACTAAAATTTTTGGTTATTCCAATTCGCTTTCCTGTAGTGTTTACACCATCTGTCGTGTAATATTTATAAATATTTTTGACAATAGTTTCTATTTTTTCATCGTTGATAGATAGAATTTCAGACCCTAAAGGAATTTCCCCTTTGTCATAATTGATAATCCATTTGTTGGCTATCCATTTTATAGGATAAGGGAAATACCCACTTTCTTCATTTCTTAAGGATTGACTTATCTTTTTTGGTAAATAAGTATCATTGTGTAAACTGCCTTCAAAATCGGTTAGTTGGCATATAATATTAAAAAAATCGCGATACGTTGTTGATTTTTTAATTGCTATTTCAGCCCAATTATAAATACTATCGATTTGTGCTTTTGTTCTGTATTTGTAAAGTCCGGAGTTGGCTTCTAATCGTATGTTTTTAAAGATTTCAAAATCCTTTGTCATCTTTTTTTGCGAGAAGGGATCATTAATAGATTGAGAAAATACTAGATTTACTGGTATTAAAAAGAAAAGAAATAGATACGTTACTTTGTTCATTGGTTGTTTTTTTCCAAAAGTAATTGTATGTAAGGATAGGTACTTGTATAATATTGGTTATTTTGTTTTTACAAGGGTACTTTCTTTATATTGCTTAGGAGAAATTCCAATAAAACGCTTAAACGTTTTAGAATAATGTGCCATATCAGTAAAGCCGTATTGATACGCTATATCGGTAAGTTCTGTATCAGATTGAATTGCCTTTTTACTAGAAAATATTTTCCGCATTAAAATATAATTCATGGGCGTCATACCTGTTGCCACTTTGAATTTCTTAGCAAATCCAAATTTGTTGATGTGAGCCATTTTGGATAACTCATTAAGGTTGAATTTATCGAAAATATGGGTTTCGATATAATCGATTATGGGATTGAAGGTATCGAAATTTAAATTGGAATACTCTTCTTCATTTTCTTGTGAATAGCATTTTAAGGTATTGGCAAATTCAGATAGATGTAATTCTATTCGTTCCGCATTTTTTGAATCAATAGCCTTTTTTACTAGTAAAAATTCTTCATTCGCTTTTTTACTAGTGATTTGTCGGGTTATAAACTTAATATTTTCCCCATTTAAAATAGATTTCATGATAGCATTTGGCACATAAATGGTATCAAATTTCAAACAAGAATCTTCATCGATGATAGGATTAGAGTGTATTTCGTAAGGGTTCGTTATCGATATACTACCAGCTTCCGTAAAAAGACTATGGTTTTCAAATTCAATTTGTTCTACACCTTGATGAATTAGTGAAATACAAAACGTTTCGTGAAAATGTTTTGGAAAACTTGTGGTTTGCTTTTCTATGGTAATATATTCTAAAGTATCAAATAGCATTACTGTTTTTTTGATTGGTCTTAAATGTTGTCAATTTGTTTTCATCCATTAAATTTCTGAAATATTAAAAAATTTTCTTTTATTGTTGTTTATAAATATACTGTTGATTAACGTTTCTTACTAATTTTAGATAAACTTGACCCTCTTTATATATTGTTATAGCTAATGAATTAATATTTCCTTTTTCTAAAGTATTATCAGCATATTGGTCAATTAAGTTGGTTAATTGATTAAAAGGATGTTCTTTGGTTTTCTTAGGAGATTGGCAACCAAAAATTAGTAATGCAGCGAGGACAATTATTCTTTTCATTTTTTCATTTTTCATTAGTTTGGAAAGTATAGCCAATGTTTTTGTGTATGAAAGGCTGCAGATTTATACTCCAATTTTTCGCTTAATAACGGATGTTAAATTGACAAAAATATCTATCTCTTAAACATCTAAACGCCTATTTTTATTACGATGTTGTGTAGTGTTTATCCTATTTTAAATTTTATCAAAACAAGTAGTATAATAATATTAAAAGGAAGCAACCACCATACCCATCTAGTATTGTTATTACCAAAAATGGAGTCTGATATGAATCTATCCATTTTATTATAAAGCTTTGTACTTGCTTCAAGTTTGTTGTTTTTTGAAATATCTTCTTTTAAATCAATAAGCATTCCAACAAATGGGATTTTGTTTAAAATAAGTATGATTCCTTTACGTAGAAATTTTGGAGTTTTTTGATATTTTGAGTTAACCATTTTTCCAAAATCTAAGGCATTTTTTAATTGATTATCAGTTAAGTTTACTTTGCCTTGGAATAAATTTTCAACTTTATCGATTATTAACTCGCTTATCTTTTGAAAAAATGAAGATAGATTTTCATAAATAACTCTCATTGTATCTATTATAACATATTGATATGTTCTATATGCAGAATAAATTGTGATGCCCAAGCCAATAAGTAAAACAAGTAGTATAATTACTATTTTTGTAAACTCAAAATCTGTTGATAGTAACCGACTAATAGCATAAAAAAATAAAATAGTATTTGATAAAGCAAAAAGAAATAGAACTGTTAAAAAACGTTTTACTCCATTTACACCTAATTTTCCACCTTCTTTAATTAGTCTCCAAGGTTTATTAAGCAATTCCAATAGTTTGTTGTTCTTTTCTTCATTTTCAGGAAGATTGTCAAACTCTATTTCAAATTTTTTTTCTTCATTACCATTTATTTGGTAACTCCCTTCTATCGAATATTTCTTTTTCATTCTTTTGTTTTTACTACTAAATAATGGTTTAAGACTTGTGTTAGTTGCGTAAATTTAGGTCAAAAGATAAGAATTATTAAGCTTTTGATGTAATTTTTAGAGAAAATTTTGAATACAAGCCGAGTCTAGCAATAGCTAAAATGGCTGTTAGTATAAGTTTTTAAGAATCCCATTCTAAAAAGCCGCAGATAAAATGATTATTTAAACAAAACACTGATTTTCCACCTGACGCAGCTAATCCACTTCCAGTTGTCCAATCTGTAAAACAAACTTCATTTTTAAAATATTCCTTCTCGCATTTTTTACAATAAATCGAATGGAAATCAATCTTACGAACAATTTTCATTGAAAAAGAAGAAACATAGTCTTCATTATTTCCGAAATCAATATCAACCTTTTCAGTCAATCCTTCAACTAATTTTGCTTTTAGTTTACTTATTTCTCTAAATTCAATGTGCCTTGGTGCATCTTTTGGAAGTTTTTTACAGTAATTGTGATAATATCTAATTTCCTGATCATATATTTCAATAAGTTTAGGAATTTCAATTTTAATTACTGAAACGAATTCTTTTTTTTCATAAAAATTAAATTTATAATGGTTCATATTTAGGAAGTATATTGTGGTAAAATTTCTTTATCATTATTAGATTCACTCTTGTTATTTTATTTCCAAATAGTTTTCTAAATCTAGCAATTATTAAAAATGATTTTTTAGCGACAGTTTTCTCTACATTGTTCCACTGTTTTTGAAATGGAGTTTTTGGGTATTTCTAACCATTTATTAATTTCGGTTGTATTATTCATGTATAAATCATAGGTTGTGGTTTTCTTTAGCTTTTCCATTTCCTCTTCATTATCTTTACATGTTTTAAGTTCCTCTTTAAATTCAATCAGATATTCTCTTGTGTGTTTTAACCAATCCATATTTGCAAATTGAATAGTTGAATTTTTTAAAATATACAATCTTAAAATGTCTTCTTGCCAAGAGTAACTTAATTGATTATCACAATCTATAATTATACATTGATTTTTAGGTAAACCATCTAAAAAAGGAGTTAATTGATTGTTCCAAGTTACATCACCACTTATGCTTCCCCAAATTTTATATTCTAAAGGATTTTCTGCAACTTTTCTAATTGGTAAACCATAAAAATAAGGTTCATACGATTCATCAAGGATTTTTAATCCCTCATCATCATCTACAACAGAATAGATGAACTCAAAGAAACTATCAATTAAATTAAATTCTGCTTTATACTTTTTTGAGTTTCTAGAGATATTTCTTGTTGATAATTTCGAAGTAGTACCATCTTTTTTGAAATAACTTATAATAAATCCTCCACCATCAAGAGCAGATTCTGATTTATGAATGTTTGAATTTGGAATATTTTGATTTAATTCTTTTTTGAATTTTGTTACTTGTTGACTAGTAAAACTGTATATTTTTATTGAAAGTATTTTCTCTTTATTTTTAGGTATTTTATGCTTCATTTTACAAAACACCTTATTTTTATTAAAATCAATTGTATACTGTGTATCGTAATGTTTAAAATAATTAAAATCCAGTATCACTTTTTCAATTGTATTGTCTTGTGCCATAAGATTGTAACAAAATAGGGCGAAGAATAGGAATAGTGTATTTCTCATTCAAAAGGTTCAGTTAATAATGAAAAGAACTCATTAATTTGTATGTACAAGCTACTATAGCTTTAGTACAAGTTCAAGTTATTTTTAATTCTTTTATACCTACAAACATAAACTATCCTTTTTAGTTGTACAAGATGTATTCTAAGTAAAACAACAGACTATTTTTGAGTATTCAAAAAAAATTTAATATATATTTGAAAAATAAATCATCAAACCATGGAGTGTAAGAATTGCCAAAACCAATTAACTACTAATCAAAAGTTTTGCCCAGAATGTGGCGGAAAAGTAATTGTAAATAGAATTACTTTTAAAACAATTTCTGCCGAAATTTTAGATAAGTTCTTTAACATTGATAATAAATTTTATCAAACCTTTCTCACTTTATTAAAGCAACCACAAGAGGTAATTAATGGTTATGTAGAAGGGAAAAGGGTGAAGTATTTTAATCCCATTTCTTATTTTGCTTTTGCTCTAACTTTATCGGGTTTGTATTTTTATTTGATACAAAAAGGTTTTATAGATTACAGTAAAATGATGGAGGCTACTGTTGCTTCTTATGATAACGAAACGCAAAAAGAAATGGCGTTAAAAATAAATTCGTATATAGCAGAGTACTCTAATGTTATGGCTGTACTTTTTATACCTGTTTATGTATTGTTTTCTAAAATTTTATTTTCAAAATGCAAAGATTATAACTGGGCAGAACATTTTATCATTAACATTTATCTCTATTCTGAAGCTACTATCATTACCACAATTGTTTTACTTTTCTCAGCTATTAATAGCAAACTCATAGTAACTATTAACATGCTAATGTTTTTGTTTCAAATGTTTTATTTTGCGTATGCCTTTAAAAAAATATTTGGGTTAAGTAGGAAGACATTACTTTTACGAACCCTATTCTTCATTTTATTAATTGTAGGCTTCTTTGCTTTACTATTTATAATTAGTATTGCTATAGGTATTCTCATGGAACTTAAATAATAAAATTTCCTCTTAATTATCTCGTTTGGTTAAATTTTTTAATTTTTCTTAAAGATTAATTACACTAAATAACAAAAAAAGGTATTTACTAAATGCCATGAAAACCAAATATTCAGATTAAGAATTAAATTATATTCTATTTTAATCGTTTAAATTATAGAGTTTTACGATTCACTTCTAAAAATTTATAAATTTAAAAGATAGAAGAAATCGATAGAAAAAATGGGTGTTCTATATAGAAATAAAAACGGTTTATAATTCTACTTATAAACCGTTTTAATTATCTATCTTTTACTACCAAAAGGGGCTCTTTTTATTAAATAACTTATCGTACTATGATATTTATCTAAACCTGCCGCAAAAGGTTTTCGAGCTGCGGAATAAATACTAGAGCCTTTATCATTATAAATATCAATAGTTATTTTAGAATTGAAAGTATCTGTTGTTGTAGAACTTCCTGAATTGATTTCTGTTCCCTTTCTTCTATTGTCATCTTTCTTAGATTTATAAGTGCTTACAGAAGACCCTGTAGTCCTAGTACCTGTGTTCTCAATTTCATAAGACCCTAAAACGACATACTCAACACCTAAAACTTCGGCTAATTCAGTAGGGAGCATATTTTGAAGGTCATTCACTGTAATATTATTTTTCGCTAAAGTAGCATTCACTATCCTTACATCTATTACATCAATCATAGGTGATTCTTGTTTGATAATATTGGAACAATCACTCTGAATTTGTCTGCTAAATGCGTCTTTATCTACAGAATCCATATTGGTAATAATTAAAAAAGGCACAACAGCCATTTTACCTTTTCTATCTGATGCATTTGAAATAGGATTTGCTTTAACATCACTTGGCTGTTTTGAAAATTCCTGAGTTCGTCCACTCGCAAAGATAATTTTACTGATTTCATTCTTTTTAATTTCGTATTTTAAAGTTTCATTACTATAAATAAACGAGATAACGTTTTCATTAATAGCAACTACTTGGCCTTTTTTTTCTTCCCCATCAAGCATCACGATTACATCTGTTTTATCCTGAGAAAAAGTGGAAATGGATAAAAAGAAGATAAAAAATGAAATAGCCTTATAAATAAAGGAAACGGTTTTAAATGAATTTTCCATAGATTGTAAGTTTTAATTAGCAATATAGTAACCACTATTATTGAAATAGGATTTATAAAATAGTTCTAGAATTAATAAATTATAATTTAAAAACAGTAAAATAGCAGGTATATATTTGTACTATAGTTTATAAACAATCTTTTTGTTCATTTAATTTAGGGATCATTTTTTCTGCTGTGTGATCGGTAATTTCTATAAAAGAACTCGATCCTAATACAGATCCAGGTGTTTCAACATTTAAATAGTAGGTTTTATTGGGTTCTAATGTTAATTCAAAATGATCAATGTCAGTTTTTGCATTGGAACCACTCATTTGAACGGAAAATTTATGCAATCCAGGTGATAAAACAGTCTTAATATAATGTTGGTTTTTAAGCTTACACTTAAGTGCATCATCAACAAATACTTTAAACTTTGTTAATGCTCCCATTGATTTCGTATTTCTTATGATATACACGGTGATGGCATCAGTTTTAGTCTCTTCTTGAGAATAAGAAGCTGTCAATATAAAAATGGCAGCCAAAATGGTAAGGATTTTTTTCATGTTTTCTGTTTTTTTGTTTTGTTAAATTTAAAAAAAATAAAATATAGTAGCAAGAAATAAAGCTAATTTTGTATATTTCAGTACTTTAACTATAATCTTATGAATATTTGGTTCCATAAAAAAAATCTTTCCTTGCTTTTCATTTTAGGTGTTTCTCTAGTAATACATGCGCAAATTTTCAACTTGAAATTGGCTTCTGATGCATGGCCACCTTTTACAAATGAGAGTACCAAAAAGTCCTTAGCATTAGATATTGTTAATGAAGCATTAACTAGAAGTCAAATTTCGGTTGATCATGAGATTATCGACTTTGAAAAGGTCTTAACTGCAATTAATAATCAAGAAATCGATGGATGTGGAGCGATATGGAAAACTTCAGAAAGAGAAGAAACATTGCTTTTTTCTAAACCCTATTTAGAAAATAGATTAGTACTTGTTGGATTAAAGGGTAGAGATGTTAGCTTTACAAAAATAGCGGAACTTACAAGATATAAAATAGGTTTAGTAGCAAACTATGCTTATGATGCCAATGTTTTAAACGCTCAAAATTTTGAAATTGTTTATAGTAAAAATGATCAGGAGAATCTTGAAAAATTGTTTGATAAAACAATCGATTATATGTTGGTTGATGAGTTATTAATTCATTATCTCTTCAAACACCAAGTAAATGATGTTGAAAAATATTTAAGTATTGCAGAAGTTCCTTTTCAAATTAAAAAGCTCCATTTGGCTATCAGAAAAAATATACCAAACGCTTCTGAAATTATGAATCGTTTTAATCAAGCCATTCATCAAATGATTATAGACGGAACCTATACTAAAATTCTAAACGTGAATAGCATTCAAACAGATATAGATGGAGACGGCATAACCGAATTGATAATTAATAGTAACTATACTAGCGATGAATTACCAAAAAAATCCTATCCTTTGTTTTATGGACAACACGAAAAAGTCGCCAAAACTAAAGTGTATGTAAATGGAAAACAGTATAAAGACTGGAATTTAGCCTATAAAAATAAAAAGTGGCATACTACAATAGAAGCCTCTACTGATATTTATAATCCAGGGGTGAGAATTAAGACCAATTAATAGGGTACAACTTCTTCATAATTAACGTTATAGTTTTTCAATCACACTGATAAATATACTTCAAAAAAAAAGAGTGCCTAATAAAGACACTCTTTTCGAGTAATAGTCAAAATATTGAATCTATGAATTACACATGGCAAGAAAAAAGCGCGACTATTACTCTGATAAATTCGTTTCGTTTTTTGTATTGAGGGTGCTACTAGCAGAGGTATTCGGAAAAAACTGTCTCAATTCGTCTACTTTTCCAGTATAACCTGGGGTTTTAGTACTCGATTTGTACTTGCTGTAATCATAATCCGTAAGAGCATCCTGATAGTTGTCGTAATCGTGTACAATTTTAAAATCACTCAACATTCTTGTTAACGTTGCCAAACGGTCTAATCGGGTATCTGCAAAAACGCGATCTTGATAATCGTCTTCAAATTCTACCCAGTCCACATCTGGTGAGGCTAAAGATGCTTGAGTTTGTTGGAACTCTCTACACTTGTTGACCAATAACTTATTGGTCTCTTTAATGCTACCAAACTTCTGACGTTCTTCAGAAGATAAGTTTTGAGTAACAGCGGTCAAATTTGCTTCGATGCTGGTTAAGGCATCATCAATAGCTTGTTTCTGAGCTGGAGTAAGATGGTATACTCCTAAGTTGTTTAATGACATATTTGTATATTTTAATTGTTATAAGAAACTATTTACAAACGATGTGCCATAAATTGTAAGAAATATGTTATAGATATGTTAAATAGGTGAAAAAACATAAAATTTTATGTCTCTGCGTTAAAATTTTATGTTCCCGAGATAAAATTTTACGTCTACCAACCTAAAATTTTAAGTCCCGGACTTAAAATTTTAAGTTCCTGAGATAAAATTTTAAGTTTCTGAGATAAAATTTTAGGTTATTTGGGGTGTTTTTGTGGTGAAGTAGCAAGTAGCGGGTTTAAAATAGAGTAGGATGTAAGTGAAAACTGGAAACTTGTGGAAAGTAATTGGTAATAAAAATCAAAAATAAAACTTTACAATATGAAGAGAGAAAAATTGCTACTAATAGTCAAATTCTCCACATATTTTACTAAATGGAATTTCTTTTATAGCCTTTACTATCTCTTCATCAATTGGAAAAGCATAATCTTCTTGAAACCAAATAATACAAAGACTTGAAAACATTTTATTAGTATCTCTAAAAACATCATTATGCCATAATTCTGCCACACAAGTTACTCCAGGTAGCGCAGCAGGATTACCAAAAGGGTATTTCCCATCATAATCTATTGGCATTTCTTTAGGTTCAATCAAATAGATTTCTTCCATATGAGAAAACTCTTTTGCTTCTATCTTAGTTCTTTCAATAATTCTAGCATTCATTTTATCATTTGGAATTCCTTCCAATAATCCACCGTAAGTATGCCATTGTTTGATACTTTTAATGGTCACTTCTTTATTGTTTTCAATGATAAGGTAACTATTCATGTAAGTGTTATTTTTTATTTAAGTTAATGGGTATAATGTTTTTTTTGTATCAAGGGAATAAATTTAATGCAAAAGATTATAAGTGCAATACTCCTCGTGGAATTTTAAATAAAAAACATAGAGATAATTGTTTTATTCAATCAACTTCAAGCACTGTTTTGCATAGGATTTAAAGTGTGTTTCAAAAGGAATCAATTGCTTCTTTTTGATACAATAGGTTAGTACTTCATTACAGTTTAACCATTCTTTATCTTCAACATCTTCAACACTTGATTTATTAGCTGTAGCGTTTAAATACAAAAGACCATTTTCAATGCTCCAGTTTCCTTTTAATTCTGAATAATGAATCTCATGATACTTATAATGATAGCAACGATAAAAGTTTCCATTATTATACAAAACCAGACTGTCTAACTCAGAATAGTGGAATAGCTTTTTTTGCTGTTCTTTTTTAAAGGTATAGATGGATTTGACTTCTTGTGCAGATACATTTAAGAATAATCCAAAAAGGATTAGGAAAAGGGCTTTTTTCATAGGTGTTTAATATATTCTTTACCGGCTTTTTACTTGCGTCTACTGAGTAAATTTAAACTAAAAGTTTACAAGTACAAACGAAAGGTTTATCAAAATTCCAAAAAGTAATAGAAGAAGTGTTTTTTTCATGGAGAGTTAAATATTATAATATAACGGTTTGGGGCTTTGCGCTTGGGCGACAAATTGAAGCACAAAAGTTTAATTGAAAAACTGTTGATGAATTTAGCACTTCAGTCCACCTAATGCAAAACCCTTGTTAGCGGTTTGTGGTTTCTTTTTCTTAGTTTTATTTTAAGTTTAATTTCATTTGGTCTTCATTAAAATATTTTCCTTTCCATTTTATTGCGTTATTTTCTGAACCAAATAGTACAAAGCCAAATTTTTCGTAGAGTTTTTTTGCATTGTCATTATTTGCAATTACTGTCAAATTGATTTGTTCAATGTCAGATATTTTTTCTACTCTTTCAATTAGTTTTTTAATTAATATTTTGGCAATTCCTTGTCCACGAAAGTCTTTGGAAACATACATTCTAAATAGAATACCTTTATGTCTTAATTTTTCTCTATCTCCACCGTCACGTGTAAAACTTACAATACCTGCCAATTCCTTGTTTGAATATGCTCCAAGTGTAAAACTGTCAACTTTGTCTTTAGTTGGGAAAGGAGCATTTAAGTCGTCATTAGGGGTAATCCTAAAATTTTCTTCATCATTAATAAGCCCGAAAGCTAGAAATTTTTTATACTGATTAACTTGGTCAGCCTTAATCTCTTTAATCTCTATATTATTCATTTTATTTGTTAGTTGATGAGTGTCGTTTTATAATGAATCGCTAACGTTTTCTCACTACAAGCAGTTTAGGACTAAATTAAACCCTATTTTTCGGATTTGCCAAATCTTTTAAATACAAAACCGACTATAAATTAAGCCTAATATCCAAATTGTTTGTAGCATGTAGCTCCATCAAAGATAACAAAAGGCAACATTAAAAAGAGTACTTTTTTGTAAATTTAGTCATGCAAGGAAAAAAAGAACTCAAATCCAAAATACTCTATCAAGTTCATTTGATCGACTTGATTCTGGTGCATAATTTTACGGAATGCTTGATAAAGCCATTAGTTTTAGGTTTCTATATAAATCCACAAAAATGTATTATGGACAAGAAGGACAGGAGAGTATTGATCCTGTTGTCTTCTTCAAAATATGCTTAGTAGGCTATTTGAATAACATTAATTAATTCTGATAGAAAACTCATAGAGTATTGTTCCAACTGTTTAGATGTTTGTTTATTCGTTGCGATATTGATGAAGTTTTACCTTGACATAGTACTATTTCAAGAACCCAACAACTATATGGTGAAGAAGTATTCATGGAATTGTTTGAAAAAGTTTTGTCTTTGTGTGTAACAAAAGACATGGTTCGAGGCAAACGTTAAGCGGTTGATAGTGTTTTTATTAAAGCGAATGCTTCTTTTTTGATACATTTATTTGGGTAAGTTTTTAGACCATAGTTTTGCTATATTTTGACTTGCAGTTTTATAATCCGTTATTTTTGCGTTTTCATTTCTTTGTTCGCAAAATGTTAAGTCTTCATTAAACAATGATTTTGCAAAATCTCTTCCTGACATTGTGATTGTCGTAGTTTTTTCAAATCTTATTTTTTGAAATTCACTAAAAACACTTTCTGTTGTTTTTGACTTTTCTAACATAGATGAAAAATGCCATGCATCTTCAATCGCTTGACAAGCACCTTGTCCTGAAGTTGGTAAAGCAGCATGTGCAGCGCCTCCAATTAAACAGACATTATTTTTATACCATTTGGAAATAGGATTGTGATCAAAAACTTCAATATATTTAATACTTTCTTCTTTAGTTAATTGTATGGTTTCTTTAATTTTTGGTGATCAGGAACCAAATATTTTAAGTAATTGAGTTTTATTATTCCGGTTTTTGAGAGAAGTATTTAAAGGCAAAGATTTTCCTCCAGTCCAATATCCTTTGTATTTATTTATAGGTACAATTCCAAAACGTTCTCCTTGACCCCAAAAGTCCAAGACGTTGTTTTCTAAAAAAATAGGTTTGTTACTTTCTAATATTCCAATCCAATTGACAAAGTTTTGATAAATCGGTGTATTGTTTCCATTAACGTATTGTCTGGCAACCGAATTCATTCTTCCATCTGCTCCAATTATTATGTCAGCGTTTATTTTAATAGTATTCTCAAAAGTTAGAGAAGCTCTATTTCCCTGATTAGATAAAGGCAAGGCTTTATGGTTAAAGTAAATAGGGATTGACACTTAGTGAATGCCATAATTCAAAACTTACAACCTAGAACCTACAACCCACAACAGATTACAGCCAACAGAAAACCGACAACTTCTTCCAAAAACAGGTATTTCTACCTATAAATATCCGCTTATTTCTTTGTTCCTTTGGGTAAATGAAATCCGAACGATAAACAAACTAAACATGGCAAGTAAAACAAATGAAAAGTCATTGTACGACCAGGTAGTTTCCATTTTAGATACACTACAAGGGAAAACCATACCCAGTTATCAAGGCTTATATGCTTTTTGGCAAAATCCCGATACTTTTTTAAATGCTTCTTTGTATGGTCAGCGATTAATTGCACCTAAAAACGATGGCACTACTATAGTGGCTTCTTCTGGGTGTTGTGGTTCTTCTACTACTAGTACTGAAGCAACTAAAAGTGCCAGTCCTGTCAAAACAGAAGGATGCTGTAGTTCACAACAAGACGCTACAGTTCCTTTGGATACGAAACAAAACATAACGGCTTCAACTAGTTTAACCTCTACAACAGGAACAGCAGATTGCTGGCCTTCTGGAGGTTCTGGAGGAGGAGGTTCTTTGCCAACGGTAAAACGGAGTGCCCAATCGGGTATTATTATCGGTTTAAAAGGACAATATCCTTTTGATGGCACTATGTTTCCAAGATTATTATGGGACACGGAAAACGTGGCTACAGTAGCACAAATACAAACCATAGCCAATTGGATTGATGCCGATTGTCCATTAACATTGGAAGAAGAAAGAGCGAACAAATTGCAATTGGTTTCATTTACGAATGCAAGCAATCTAGTAGCTTTAGCTCGTGGTGAAATGCTACACCAGCAAGCTACGGTTTCTACCAATGCTAGTAAAGAATCGGTCAATGGGTTAACGGTACGAAAAGAGATTAGTTCGTTGTCTCCAGAGGAATTAGGCATTTTTCGCGAAGCCATTAATTGTATGAACCAATACAATGCGTATTGGCAAGACGATAGAAGCTTTGATTATTGGGCACGCATTCACACCAATTCGTGTCAGCACGGTTGGGAACAATTTTTACCTTGGCACCGTTTGTATTTGTATTTCTTCGAACAAAAATTACAAGATTACGATAAGAACATTACCTTACCCTATTGGTCATGGACCGATTATGCGGATGTCAACAAAACTACTTTTAATAATACGCAATTCGATTTAGGAATTATACCTGATGCTTATGGGTGTTTTTTAACAACAAAAGGCTTTGATAAGTTAAATACAAGTAAAGCGACTGATGGTTCTGCTTTATTTTCTCCTAAAGAGATTACTGCTTTGGCTAATTTGACTAAAAAAGGTACTATCTTCAATTCCGGACTTCGTTTTCTAAAAGCAGCTGGTATTAATTACGAAATCATCAATCAAAATAATACGGCTATTTGGTCTCAAAAAATCAATGTGTTGTATACGGTTTTAAAAGAAGTAAATCCGTTATGGTTTCCTAACAGATGGCCAGGAGCACTAAATGGAACTGCAGGCATGTCGCAATACCCAACCAAAGATGATGTAAAACTTATTTTAGACATTAACAGTTATGCCGAGTTTGGTGGAGGTTCTGCTTATGATCATTATTTTGGAGCTTTGGAAAAAGTGCACAATGGCATGCATAATTTCTCAGGAGGAACAAATCCAAATTATCCCGACAACAATCCAGAATGGGTAAAAATATACAAACAATTAAACCTAACAGCAGATCCTCAAAATGTAGACAATCCTATTTACGGTTGGATGACGGATAATCGAACGACTGCTTTTGATCCTTTGTTTTGGGGACATCATTCTAATGTGGATCGAATTTGGGCACAATGGCAAGAACAACATAACGGTACACCACTAGACATGGATGCAGTAATGGCTCCTTGGACGTTGACGATTAAAGACGCAATGAGTGTGCAGAAATTAGGTTATACCTATATGAGAGATTCTGTTTTCTATAAAGTATCTAATGAAGTAGGGTTAACCAAATTTAATGCAGCACCAGCAAATGTTTCTCAACATACCTTGGAAGCGCATCGTAAAACCGAAATTGTGTTGCATAAAGTACAAGTAGGAAATTTAATGAACGCTTCTATAAGAGTGTTTATCAATACTCCAGATGCTTCTGTGGATACACCTATGGCTGATAACGATAATTTTGTAGAGCAATTTTCCACGTTTAACGGAAGTTGTTTTGGTGGTCCAGGCCATTGTAATTTACCTTTACCTAACACACGTAGATTTGATAGAAGACCCTTACACAATCATGAACCAAGAAACTACAAAATTGATGCTACCGCTACAGTACAACGTCTTTTAAATAAGGGAGCCAAAAATATTACGGTGCAACTAGTTATTGTAGGTTTAAACGGAAAACCAGTGGAGAATGCCGTATTTATAGAAGGCGTTTCAATTAATTTCATAGATTAAAAACACAAACAAATGAGCAAATCATATACTACATTTAAGATACATCCAAGTATTGGAATCGCGAGATTAGGAAATTCTGATCAATTTTACATCGCACCAGAACAACCAGGAGCTTTGCCTATTGATTGTGATGCTTCTGGAAAAGAGAAACAAGATAAAGCAGGAAATCCTGTACGCGTATCTTCTTTTAAAGATGATAATGATTTATCTAAAATTAAAAAGCAAGCCGCACGATTTCGTGTTTTTGCTTATGAAGATGAAAAGGATAAAAACGGAAAAGAAATCAAAGTAGGCGGCAAATATAATTTTATTTACCAAACTGCTGTTACTGCTCCTAGATTAGTAGAGGGTACCGTAACAGATATCGATTGGACCGTGCATTTGGCCAATAAAAAGGCTTCTTGGTACGAATTTCAAGAAACCAATGGACAACATGGATATGCTCCTGATCATCCTTTACGTAACCCAGAAGTAACCCAACCTGATTTAAGAAGGCAATTAATCATTGACCCTGGACCAGTTACTGTGAATTTAAAAAATAACCAAGGGGCTTTTGCTAAATTTGGTTCTGAAAGTAAGAAACTAGATACTAGTAAGAATAAAAAAGTTTCTTATCCACAGACTTTTCCACCATCAGATATTAAACCAAATGCAATTGAAACTTTAGGAAGTTTATTTGTGAACGAACAAGACAAGAATATTCGTTTGCTAGTTTTAGGAGGAAATGGGAATTCGGGTTCGACTAAAACACCAGTTATTGAAAGTTTTGTGAATAATAACGGTTGGTTTGACGATACTTCAGATGGCCCTGTAACGGCTAAAATTGAATATACCTTTATTGATATCACTTATGATGGAGATAAGGAAATTAAAACTAAGACCAAAGCCAGTATGGATGTTCAAATTCCTGCTTGGGTCGTAGTAGGTTATCCTAGATATGCTCCTGAAATGGAAGATATGATTACAATGGATGAAACTATGTATGATATTTTTGTAAGAAACATGGCTTATGAACCAAGATTATTTGGAGTACCACCTTTCGATACAGAAAATAATAGTCCAGCTACGAAAGAAGAATTTGATTTGTGGAAAAATGCTGCTCGTTTTAATCCTGATTATTATCCGAAATTTTACAGAGACATTTGGCCTATTTTTAGAAGACCTTATGAACAAACCACTTTCACTATGACTTTTGACCCTAGTGATGGAGGAGATCCTCATAATAGAGGTACAGGAGGTAATTTGAGTCAGACCGCGCTTTCGCAACCGCCAAGTAATGGTGAAGATCCTAATTTTCAACTGAGACAATTTGTTTTCGGAATCATGAGAGGTACGAATCAAACCAATGAATATACGGTGGTTGGGAATGCTAAATCTCCAAACAAACCTCGTTTAATGCCAATGCTTTGCGGTAATAATCCATTAACAAATGTTTCTGTAGATAAATTCTTAGCCATGCGACCTACGCAATTATTCTTTTTAAAACAATGGGCAGCTGGTAAATTTGTTAATGAATGCCAAGAATGGGAAGAGGGCAATCCTAATTGTTCTAATCCTTGGGCTTTACCGCCTACAACAGGAATTGGAATTGATCGAGGTGTTTTAGGAAATGCAGTTGGAGGTGCTTTTTGTCCAGGTGCAGAAATGACTTGGATTATGAAAAATCCAGCGATTTATAGTGAACCTTTTAGAATCAAACATGCTTCTTATATTCCAGGTGCATTAAGTATTCCTCAACCAATAGCAGATAAAGATGGTAGCACTGCCCCAGATCTTGAAAAAGGGTTAGAACCAGGAGATTTAACCAAATACATAGGAGTACCATGGCAAGCTGATTTCCATGAATGTACGGATCAAAATGTAGATGTCACATATGAAAATTGGAACAACATCTATCCAGATTCTACAGGTGACCCAGTACAGCAACAAACGGCTTATAATATCCCTTGGTGGCCTGCTCACAGACCTATAGTAGTTTTTGATTCGAGCGGTTCTCAGGTGTATTGGGCATCCGGAATTCCAGATAATAATGCAGGTGATTTACAAATGGTACAAGCATGGAAAGACTTAGGTTTTTTAATAGCTAGTGGCGATGGAAATAACAGGTCGTTTTCTCAAATTGAAAGAAATGACGAAGCTTTAGGAGCACCTGTTAAACCAGGAGATCGTATTTCTGGACAAAATACTACTCGTTCGAAATCGAGAAAATAATTAAAAAAAACAAAGAGTATGAGTACAACTATGAATGCAGTTCCAGAAGTTCTTACGGGACTTTGGACGTACAGAAGTTTTTTAAGTAATCCAGACGTAAGTGCTGATTTTGATTCGTTAGAATTTGGAAGAGGAACCATAAAAATTAATGAAGGTCCTATGCAAACTTTAGATGGATTAATTTTTGGTCCAGGTTGGGAATTAAAATTGAGCGGTTCTATAGGTTATGGCAATCCTTTTACGATACAATTTCAAGGAAAAGGTGTAGTAGGTGGTGCCGAATGGATTTATAATTATGTGGGCTATTTTGTACCCAATTGGGTGAATGGAGTGGATCAAGTTCCAGCTATAGTAGGAACCATTGTGAGAGTAATTCCACATCCAACAGGAGCTAATGGACAATCTACAGCACCTGCAGGGGTTGTAGCACAATGGATAGCTGTAAAACAAGATGAAGTATAAAAGATGAGGTATGATGTAGTAATAGTAGGAGCAGGAGTAGCAGGTTGTGCTACGGCATTGGCTATAAAAAAAGTGAATAAATCACTCAGAGTTGCTATTATTGAGCGAAATAAAAGTATAGAAAATCCATTTAAAATTGGTGAAACCTTACCACCTCAAACATCCAAGCAATTCCAAAATTTAAACATTTGGGAGGCTTTTTTATCGTGTAACTTTTCTTCTTCTTATGGTACTTCTTCTTTATGGGGTTCTAATGAGTTGTATACTAATGAATATATTTTTTCACCTTATGGATACGGTTGGAATTTAGATAGAAATCGGTTTGATCAGTTTATGATGGAACAAGCCAAGTTAAAGGCAGTTGATTTTTATTTTAATACAAGTTGTGTGTCTTCTGAATTAGAAAATTCTCAATGGCAATTAGAATGTGAATCGGATTTCAAGAAGGTTTTTGTTACTGCTTCATTTGTGGTTGATGCTTCGGGTAAAAAAGCAGCTTTTTCTACTCTACAAGGCATTAAAAAAGTCAAAAGTGACAAACAGGTAGGTATTTATCGTTTTTATGATGTAAAGCAAGATAATGAAGTCAAAGTAAAAGAAGGAATTGTTGTGGAAACAAATGAAAACGGTTGGTGGTACAGTGCGACCTTACCAAATCATAAATTAGTATTGGGTTATATGACTGATTCCGATTTGGCGAATGACTTAAAGATAAAATCAGCAGCTAATTTTGATACTTTATTACAAGAAACCAAGATTACTAGAGAAAGAACAATATCCTTTAAAACTAAAACTACCCCATTTTTAGTAGCAGCACAAACACAATATTTATCAACTTCTGTAGGAGAAGGTTGGTTAGCAGTTGGTGATGCTGCTTCGAGTTATGATCCTATTTCATCATTAGGAATATACAAATCGTTAGTCATGAGCCAGTGGGCAAGTTTTGCAATTATTGATTCGCTAAAAAAAGTAGAAAATGGATTAAAAAAATATAACCATTTGATAAAACAAGATTTTCAACTTTATGAGGAAAAGAGATTGGGTTATTATCAGCAAGAAAAACGATTTTCAGAAGCTATTTTTTGGAAAAGGAGACACTACAATTAATTATAAATTTAAAACTAACCAACATGAAAACAAAACAGAAAAAAGGTAGAAGAAATAAAGCTATGAATTCCATTACTATGTTTGCTATCTTAGTAACAGTAGTACTTTTCGCTTCATGCGAAAAAAAGAAGGATAAGTATGAGAAAATAAAAGAACCTTTTGAATTATCAGCGAATATTCCAGTAGATGTGAATCCGGAATTACAAGAGCGATTGAAAAAAGAGGGCGATATTTATCAATTAAATGAAGTTTTTAACCAAAATAGTTGGAAAACATTTGTTGCTGTTTTTTGGCCAAGAGATAAAGAGGGTAAAGCAAAACCTAATTTCACAGATGAAGGAAAAGCTACCTGGTTAGGATGGAAAGAAGCTTTTCAAGTATACAGAAAGGATGGAGGAGTACCTGCACCTTGGGAAAGTCCAAGAGAAAAAACAGGCTATAAAAATCTTACAGCTAGTATGTTGGAAGAAAGTACAGTTAGAGTCTATTTGTCTTCAGAAACACCTACACATAAAATAAGATCTAAAAATGTTGCTGATGAAACTGATCAGGCTTTTGCAGGAAAATTATTTGATCAAAATGGAAATGAAGTGTACTATGAAGTATTGATGAATAAAGAAGAGTTTGATTATGTTGTAAAAAACAAATTGTATAATATCAATGGTCAAATAGCATTTTCTAAAAATGGAGCAATTGCTAATTTTCCAGCTGGAAATTATAAAAAAGATTCATTAGGAGCTGTAGAAATTAAATTTGCTTGGAAAATCTTAAATGATACGGACCACAAAGAACGTTATTATAGAAATTGGGGTTATGTTTTTGATGCTTCTGGGAATTTGGTAAAAAAAGAGTTAGGAATGATTGGGTTTCATATCAGTCAAAAAACACCAACAGGAAAGCAATGGGTTTGGTCAACTTTTGAACATATTGATAATTTAGATCAAAATGTAGTAGAAAAAGAGGGTAAAAAAACTATTATTCATCCGTCATTAACGGATCCAGAATGTGAGATCTGTCCTGTAAATGTAGATGTCACAAATGGAGGGACAACCTTTACTCATAATACAGGTGTACATGGTGATTATTGGACCATTTCTGGAGATACTACCGATAAATACTTTGCAAACAGTGAGGTGATGAAAACACAAGCGAAGCGAATGGTAGATATTCCTATTCGTGTGCAACAAATTAATAAAAAAATGCAAGCGTATTTTAAATCACAAAAAAGTGTTTTCCAATATTATCAATTAATTGATACACAATATCCATTAAATCAAAATGCTGTTCCAGATTCACATACAGAAGAAGGGTATAAATTACCTGGTTCTGTAACCAATAAATCAGGAGGTGAGCCTAATATAGCCTTGTTAACCAATATCACTATGGAAACCTTTTTTCAAGGCGGAAATCAATCTGCTTCAAATTTAATGGAAGCAAATCCTGCAAGTGATATTACTGTTTTTGGTACAGAAAGTTGCATTGGATGTCATTCAAGTGCTGGAATTTACAATGGAGTTAGCAATGGACAATTTACTACAGCAGATCAATTGTCTGGAGATTTTAGCTGGTTATTAAGTCAAAAGGCAGAATGGGATGCTAAAATTCCAAAATCAAACGCTTATGAATTAGATACCCAAAAATAAGAATTACAGATAAAAACAAAAAAGGTGCATTTTAACTATAAAGCGCACCTTTTTTTATTCTTTTATAGCCAATTTATGTAGAAATTTGATGACTTCTGCAGAGGAGTCTGATGAAGAGCCATTAACAAAAACACCTTTTTTACCTTCTTTAGATTGAATTCCATAAACCCAAGATTCATCATCAGGATTGGTATTTCCTTCATATCGATATACATGATGAATTTCAAAATATTCTGGGTTTTGTTCAATTTCGTGCTCATTAATATTAAAATCATACTCGTAACCTTTTTCTTTTAATAATGCTAAGGCTTCAGACACTGACGCGTAATGATATCTTTCTTTCATAGTTGGTTATTTTAATTGTTTTCCTAAAGTTACCAATTTTATAGTTATTTACATTTAAAGTAATGTTAAAGTGGAACTAATTTTATTATTTTCAGAATTAAATTTATTGTAAGTTTGCACCGCAGACCGCCTTATCGTCGTTTCGATTTATCGGAAGGGAGGAAAGTCCGGACACCAAAGAGTAGCATAATGGGTAACGCCCATCCATCGAAAGGTGAGGACAAGTGCAACAGAAAGTATGTACAGATAATGCTGTAGTGAAACCAGGTAAACTCTATGCGGTGAAATGCCAAGTATATCAACAATTCTAGCTTCGGTTAGATAAGAGCGACTCGTTCGATGTTGAAGGGTAGGCAGCTTGATTTCAATAGTAATATTGGAACTAGATAAATGATAAGGCTCCGATTTATTGGAGACAGAATCCGGCTTATAGGTCTGCTTTTTTTATTATCTCTTAAAATGTTATTTATACGTTAAATAATCAATTATCATTCTTCTTAAAATTTAATTTTAGCTAAATTTGATAAAATCCATATCATAGTAAAGTAGGTGCTATTTCACCAATTTTATTAGTAATGATGGTTAATCTATAAAAAAATAACGTATGAAAACTCAAAATTTAAAAATTGAATTAATGAAGCAAATTCTTTCTATTGATAATGCAGAAATTATTGAAAGTATTGCTTTGTTTGTGGAAGAAAAATTAGAAAATAGTGATGAAAAATTCTATTTTGAGAATGAAGATGAAACTCAAAAAGGAATAGAAACTATTCTAAAAATGGTTAAAGAATTTAAATGATTAAAAATCTTCTTCATTTTCCTCTTTAACAATCTCTTCTTCATCAAAATCAAATTCAAAAAAGGAGAAAACAGTCCCTCCATAATGTTTTGAGAATGAAAAATTAATTAAATGATCTAGTTTTGTGTGCTTAGAATGTTCAATAATAAGCATACCCTCTTCGTCTAAAATTTTATTTTCAAATATCTGTAAAGCTATTTTTTCAAAATTCTCTTGTGTTAAATCATAAGGAGGATCTGCAAAAATAATGTCAAAAGAAGAGTTACATCTTTCTAAATATTTAAAAGTATCCGATTTTATGGCAGAAATATCTAAGTCTAATTCTGTTGCTATTTTTTTAATGAATGCAATACAACCTAAATCTGCATCTATGGCAATAACACTATTGTTACCTCTTGAAGTAAATTCATACCCTATATTTCCAGTTCCAGCAAATAGTTCTAATATTTTTAAATCGCTAAAGTTGAAATAATTATTAAGGATATTAAATAAAGCTTCTTTTGCCATGTCTGTTGTAGGTCTAACAGGTAGTTTTTTAGGAGCTTGTATTCTTTTTCCTTTGTGTTTACCAGAAATAATTCTCATGAATGAAAGAGTATAAAGTTATTGCGGATTTCGGTTTCAGTTTTGTCTAAAATTGTAATCCATTTATTGACTTGTAATAAATTACAATTTCTGATAAACTTATACGCGATTTTAAAATAGTCATCCGTTTTCTCTATTAGCCCAAATAAATGTACTAAAACGGATTCTGGATTCAATTGTAATTGTTCATATGTAAATAAAATATAGTAAATAAAATCTTCAGGAGTTGCATATTCAAATGAATTAAAAAGCAATAATTGTTGATTTTTTACTACAACAATTTCAAAGTGACCTTTTTGAATATGAACAAAAACTTCTTTTTCATCATTTCCTATAGAAATATCTAGTATTTTTTTTACTAGTATCGAATTTACGTTTTTATAATCGAAAGAAGCGTATTGGTCCAATAAGAAATTGTTAATATTTACATATGGAACATGTACATTACTTAAATCATAATTATCTAGTTTGTCAAATGCGAAGAAGTCATTATCAAATACTTTTACGTTATATTGAAGATAACTACCTAAAAAATTAGAATCAAATAACGAATTTGGGACAAAGCTATTTAAACAATTGTCATGTAGTACAATAATTTCATCGTATGCATTAGAAAGAATATTGTTATCCACAAAAACTTTCCATAATTGCTCTTCTATTACATTACTTTTAATGAATTCTACAGTATTGAATGCAATTATTTTTTTTGTAATTAAATCAAAAACACAAAAAGAAAGTCCACTCAGAGAAACCTGAATGGACAACTTTTTATAATTTTTGGTTGTAATATCGTTAGTCGTTATTACCATATCTTTTTGGCCAGTTTCCAGATAGAGTTACGTCCACTAAAGAACCTAAAGTAATTTTATCACCGTTAATTTCGTTGATATCTTCAACTTTACTTTCTTGAGCTAATAAATCTTGATCTAAATCTGCTAAAAGTGCATTTTTATCTATTGTAGCTTCAAAAACAGGAAGTTTAGTTTCATTTCTGATAACAAAACTTGTTTTCATTTCTACCGGTACTTCGATATCTTTATATTTAACTGAACTTAAATTTCTGTATCTGTCAGTTCCTCTAAATAGAGAATCTTTAACTGAAACAGTACCAATTTTATTAATGATTACAGTATCTTTGAAGAACCCTCCTTCACCTTTTTCATTTACTGTAAGGTTAAAAGCTTTATTTTTCTTACGATCAATTATAGTAGTATCTCTTCTTGTTATTATATCAAAAGTCCCATTATCAATAAAAGTTACTAATTTATCAAACGAATCAGCGTAATCACCATTGACTTTTTTATAGCCTAATTGTGCTTTTTTAAGATCCATTAATGTTTGAACAGCAACTTTATAACGGTCATTCTTAGCTTCATCAAAACGAATTGGTTTCATAACAGATTCATAAATAAGATATGCTAAGAAAAAAGTTGCAGCCCATAATAGTATAGAAACTATAGGTCTAGCTCCACCTGGCAGAAATTTATCAATCAATTTAACTAAGCCTAGTGCTACAAGGCATGTCAGAATTACGGAAAGGATTAGTAACATTTATATTTATTTTTTTAGTTATATGGTACGCAAATCTACAATTTTTTTTTCTTCTCAAAAGAATTTCTTAAAAAAATCATCAGTATATTTGAAAAATTCTACAAGCCAATATTAAGAAATGATGAATTCTTCACTGTTTTACAAAACTTTACGAGATAATTTCCCTTTTGAACCAACATTAAAACAAGACATTTTTTTTCAAAAAATTGCCGATTTTGTCTTAAATAATAAAAAAGATGAGATTTTTATTCTGAAAGGATATGCAGGAACGGGTAAAACAACTATAATTTCTACTTTAGTAAATTATCTTAAAAATGCTGATAAAAAATACATTTTACTTGCACCAACAGGTAGAGCAGCAAAAGTTATAAGTAATTATGTACAAAAACCTGCTTTTACAATTCATAAACGTATTTATTTTCCAAAAAAAACGCAATCTGGAGGTGTATCATTTACTTTACAGCAAAATAAGTTTAAAAACACTATTTTTATTGTAGATGAATCTTCAATGATTTCAGATACTTCTCAAGAATCAAAATTATATGAAAACGGTTCTTTATTAGACGATTTAATATTTTATGTAGATCAAGGAGTTAATTGCAAACTTATTTTTATTGGTGACACAGCTCAGTTACCTCCCGTAAATTTAGATGTTAGTCCAGCTTTAAATAGTGATACGTTGTCTTTACATTTTAATAAAGAAATTCAACAAATAGAACTAGACGAAGTGATGAGACAAGCCGTTGAATCAGGTATTTTGTTTAATGCAACTGAACTAAGAGAAGAATTGAAATCTCTTTTTATAGATAGCTTTAAATTTCAATTAAAATCATTTAAGGATATTATAAGGTTGCAAGACGGCTATGAAATTGAAGATGCTATTCATCAATCTTTTCAAAAAAATGGAGCAGAAGAGACAGCATTTATTGTTCGTTCTAATAAAAGAGCCAATCAATATAACCAACAGATAAGAGCTAAAATTTTAAATAGAGAAGGTGAACTTTCTTCTGGAGATTTATTAATGGTAGTAAAAAACAATTATTTTTGGTTAAAGGAAAGTTCGGATGCTGGTTTTATTGCTAATGGAGATATTATTGAAGTTCTTAAAATAATAAGTATTCAAGAATTGTACGGTTTTCAGTTTGCTAATGTAACTATTAGAATGATTGATTATCCAGATCAACCTTCGTTTGAAACCATGCTCCTTTTAGATACAATTCACAGTGAATCTCCTTCTTTAACTTATGATGAATCAAATAAGCTATATCAAGAGGTTATGAAGGATTATGAAGAAGAAAGACAACAGTATAGAAAATTTTTAAAAGTGAAGAATAATCCGCATTTTAATGCTTTACAGGTAAAATTTTCTTATGCCATTACATGTCATAAATCACAAGGTGGTCAATGGAATACTGTTTTTATAGAACAACCTTATTTACCAAATGGTGTAGATAGAGATTATCTAAGATGGTTGTATACAGCAGTAACAAGAGCTAAAGAGAAATTATATTTGATTGGATTTAAAGAAGAGAGTTTTGATAATTAATAAGATATGTTTAAAAATATCATTTTAATATTAGCTCTTTATATAAATTAGGTATTGAAATTAATATTGATAATACTAACTATACATAATGGAAATAAATTAAGAATTGATTCTAAGAAATAAAAAAAATCAAAATATATTCTATTTTTGAACCATATAAAAGTTAACAAATGAAAATAATAGCTGTCATTCCAGCAAGATATGCTTCCACTCGTTTTCCAGCAAAATTAATGCAAGATTTAGGAGGTAAAACGGTAATTTTAAGAACGTATGAAGCAGCACTTCAAACTAAAATTTTTGATGATGTTTTTGTAGTTACTGATTCGGAACTTATTTATAATGAAATAGTTATAAATAAAGGAAAGGCGATAATGAGTATAAAAGAACACGAGAGTGGAAGTGATAGAATAGCTGAAGCAGTTGAAGAAATGGACGTTGATATTGTCATAAATGTACAAGGTGACGAACCTTTTATTGACATAGAACCGTTGCAAAAAGTAATAGAAGTTTTCAAAAATGATGAAGATAGAAAAGTAGATTTGGCTTCTTTGATGTTTGAAATAAAAGATAAAATAGAAGTTGAAAACCCAAATAATGTTAAAGTTATTGTTGACCAACAAGATTTTGCTTTGTATTTTTCTCGTTCGGTAATTCCCTACCCAAGGGAAGAAAATGTGGGTGTTCGTTATATGAAACACATTGGTATTTATGCTTTTAGAAAACAAGCATTGATGGATTTTTACAATTTACCTATGTTGTCTTTAGAAGCTTCTGAAAAATTAGAACAACTCCGTTATTTAGAGTATGGAAAAAGAATAAAAATGGTAGAAACTTCTCATGCCAGTATAGGAATAGATACATTAGAAGATTTAGAAAGAGCGAGATTATTAATCAAATAAAAATAACTTTCTACTGATGAAAGAGTATTTTAAATTGCAATTTAAAATGACAAATCGTCGTTTAACGGAATTTGGAGTACCTCCAATAGTTGCCTATTTGACTTTATTGGTTCTATTTTTTTATTTATCAACAGAATTATTTAAAAGAACTGAATATGCAGGATTGATTTATACCTTCGTTGGAATAAGTTCACTGATTCATTTAGCAGAGGAAAATAAAATTAACTTTTTAAAATTAATTTATTCAAAGATAGATTTTCTTAAGATTCGTCTTCTAGAAAATTTGTCAATCACTTTTCTTTTTTGGGTAATCTTGATTTATAATAAAGCTTATTTATTAAGTTTTTTTATAATATTAATTAGCTGTATTTCAGTATTTTACACATTTAATAAAAAAAATAATTTTACAATTAAAACACCATTTTATAAATATCCTTTTGAGTTTTGCACTGGTTTTAGAAAAACTTTTTTCATTTTCATTTTGTGCTATTTTTTAACTTATATAGCAGTTGATGTTACCAATTATAATTTGGCTATTTTTTCTTTATTATTGATACAATTTACTTGTCTTACTTTTTATATTTCTCCAGAAAATATTTTTTATGTTTGGATATATTCGCTTAATCCCAAAGGATTTATTCGTTACAAATTTAGAATAGCCATATTATATTCAACTGTTTTATGTTTACCAACTATTTTATGTTTGTTATTTTTCTTTCAAAATGAAATTTTAATTTCTTTAGGAATACTAGTTTTAAGTTATTTGTTCATTTTTACAGGAATGCTTGCAAAATACACTGCTTTTCCAAACGAAATTTCAATTAGAGAAGGAGTAGTACTAGTTTTTTTAATTTGGTTTCCACCAATTTTAGTCTTAATAATTCCTTATTTATACTTTCAATCGATTAAAAATTTAAAAACCATTCTAAAATGATTCAAATTACTAATTTGTATAAATCTTTCGGAAAAAATGTAATTTTGAATAACATCCATTTATCATTTGAAAGAGGAAAAATTTATGGAATTGTTGGTGAAAATGGAGCAGGAAAAACAACTTTATTTAAGTGTATTGCTGGAATAGAAACCTATAAAGGGGAAATTACATCTATTTATGGTATCCTAAAAGAAAAATTAGGCTTTCTTCAAACGGAATCTTTTTTCTTTTCAAAAATTACAGGGAGAGAATATTTACAATTACTTTGTGTGGCTAGAAAAATTCAAGAAAATGATTTTGATGCAAAAAACATTTTTGATTTACCTTTAGATCATTATGCTACAACCTATTCAACAGGAATGAAGAAAAAATTAGCTTTAACTGCTATTTTACTACAAAAAAATGAGTTTTATATTTTAGACGAGCCCTTTAATGGGGTTGATATTCAAAGTAATATGATTATTACCGAAATTCTTCACGAATTAAAAAGATTAAATAAAACCGTTTTAATTTCATCTCATATTTTTTCAACGTTAAGTGATACTTGTGATGAAATTATTGTTTTGAAAAATGGAGAAATTACCAAAATAATTACTAAAGAAAATTTCTCGACATTAGAAAAAGAAATGAAAGAATTTTCGATGATTGATAAAATTAGTAAATTGAAACTATGCTAATTTTTCAATAATAATTAGCTGATTGTAATATTCAACTTTAGAATAGGTCTTGCAATAAAAAGCTTTTTTTTCAAACTGTTTTAGAAAAGAATTATTTCGATCAATCTGTTTTTCATTTAAAATCATAGTATTAAATAGGATGTACCCATTTATATTTAGAATTTGTTTACAAGAATCAACAAATTTTTTTTCAAATAAAAAAGCAGGCATTTCTGTATCTTCAAAAATATCAATAATAATTAAATCCTGTTTTTTATTCATTTTGCTAATAATTTCTTTAGCATCTCCAATAACTGTTTTGTAATTTTTTATTTGGTTTAAACCAAAATATTGATTGGCAATTGTGATACTATTTTCATCGATTTCAACACCAGTAATATTTCCTTTGAAATGGATTTCATCGACTAAAGTTTTAATCACACTTCCTCCTGCAACACCTAAAACTAAAACTTCATTCATTTTTAGAATTTTCTCAAAACCAATAGCAATCAAACCTTTACGGAGTACTTTTTGTAAACTTCCATAGGAATAGTTAGTGTTTTTAGAGTCTAAAACAAGTTTGCCATTGTTCCAAGAGACTTCAAGTGTTTGACTTATTTTTGAAGTTTTCTCATAAATTTTAATAGGAATAATGTAGCTTAATAAACGTTTAATCATATAAAAGGTTTCTAATTGTAAATATAATTTTAATTTTACAGCAAATTAGATATAGATGAAACAAAAATTTTATCGTTTTATATTTTGTAAACTTTTTGGATGGAAAGTTGTAGGTGACATAGATCCAAATTTAAAAAAATGTATTGTAATAGCCGTACCACATACAAGTTGGTGGGATTTTTTTTTAGGTATTTTTTCTAGAGGTATTCTAAATATTGAAATTAATTTTTTAGCTAAAAGGGAATTGTTTATTTTTCCTTTTAATTATTTTTTCAAATGGGTAGGTGGTGCTCCATTAAATAGAGGAAAAAAAGAAAATAAAGTAGATGCTATTGCAAAAATTTTTGCTGAGAAAGAAGTTTTTCGATTGGCATTAGCACCAGAAGGAACAAGAAAAAAAGTAGAAGTTTGGAAAACAGGTTTTTATTATATGGCCTTAAAAGCAAATGTTCCAATTATTCCTGCGACTTTTGATTATGGTAATAGACAAGTTGTTTTTAACAAACCCTTTTATCCTACAGGAAATATAGAAGAAGATTTTAAAATTTTACAATCATATTATATAGGTATTTTAGGAAAAATTCCAGAAAAAAGTTTTATTCCAAAATAAAATAAAACCAAAAGCATTTTTTTTACGTAAGTAAGTTTATGAGTAATCAATAAAATATATTTATGGAAACAATGCTTTTTTTATTTATCTCATCAATATTGATGTTTTTTACATATAAAGAAGATCAGAATGAGATTTTAATAGCAGACTTTAAATTAGTTACATCTCGTAGCATAATTGAAAAACTTCATAAATCATTTTTTTATAAATTTTATTAGTAATATAATTTCTTTTTCAATTTATGTTGGGTTAGATATCGTTTAAGTATATAAAAGTAAATAAAGATAGTTTTTTTGAATTAGTAGGTTTTAGTTTTGAAAAGCGTTATTCATTTTGTGAATAACGCTTTTTTATTTTTTTGAAGCATATTTTTTAAAAGTTCCATTTTTATAGAAAATAACAATATAATCAACATCATCATCAGTAGTGTTCATATTGGAGATATTTGAAATATTTTGAGAATTATTTTCAAAAATGCTTTTATTTTCTTGTACATTCATTTGAGTAAATAAATCTGTTTCTAAATTAGATTTATTTTTTTCTTCAGTTTTAACATTTTCTAAAATAGGAGTAACCTTTTTTTCTTCAATTTTTTTTTCAGATTTTGGAAAATTTCCTTTTCCATTTAAAATCCAATACAGATCAACATCAGGAAAAATTTCAATCACTTTAAGTATAAAATCTAAACTAGGTTTATTTCTACCAGATAGAAGATGAGAGATACTTGAGCGTTGTACATCAATTCTATCTGCAAAAGCAGAAGCAGATAAACCATAATAATCGAGTATTATTTGGAGTCTTTTTATGAAATCATCGATGTTTACCATTGTAAATTATTAATGTAAGATTTGCTGTTTACAAATGTAATAAAAAGAAAAATAAGATGCAAATTTAAGTTGATTACAAATGTAAATAGTAATTTATTTATTAAAGAAAAGATACAGTTGAATGCATTTAAAGTACTGATTTACTGATATTTTGGTTTTAATTATACAAACTTAATATTTTGTAAACACTAGTAAACAAAAAAAGATTACTATTGTAAGAAGTAGTGTTTACAATAATATACAAAGACTAGATTTTAACTGTTTACAGATGTAAATAATATCTTGTTTACATTTGTAACATAATATAATCACATGAATAGTTTACAATTAGCAACAGCATTTTTAGAACAAAACTTAAAAGGAAGGTATGTAACAAACACACACATAAAACCTTTATTAAATAATTTATCTAATCGTTTTAAAATTCAGATAGAAGGAAAATCAGTTCAAGAAAAAGATATCTTTAGTGTACAATATGGAGTTGGTAAAATAAAAATATTGGCTTGGTCGCAAATGCATGGAAATGAATCAACGACTACAAAAGCATTATTTGATGTCTTTAATTACCTTTCTTCGGATAGCGAAATGGTAATGAATTTTTATAATACCTATACCTTATATTGTATTCCAATATTAAATCCTGATGGTGCTGAAGCATATACAAGGATGAATGCTAATCAAATTGATTTAAATAGAGATGCTTTTGAGCTTACGCAGCCAGAAAGTAAGTTGTTTAGATCTGTTTATAATCAATTTAAACCTGATTTTTGTTTTAATCTACACGACCAACGTACTATATTTGGTACTGAAGGGTATCAGTTACCAGCTACAGTATCTTTTTTATCACCAGCTTTTGATGAGACAAGAGGATTTAATGAAGTAAGGTATAAAGCTATTAAAGTTATAAATGCTATAAATGACGATTTAAAGCAATATATACCTAATCAAATAGGTAGATTTGATGACTCTTTTAATATAAATTGTATTGGAGATTATTTGACTTATAAAAATACACCTACAATACTTTTTGAGGCTGGTCATTTTAAAAATGACTATGAAAGAGATGAAGTTAGGAAGTTTGTATTTTGCTCATTAATAACTTCTTTGAAAGCTATTAGCGAAAACGTTATAGTTGATAATAATTTAGAGGATTACTTGAATATTTCTCAAAATTCTAAGTGTTTTTACGATTTTCTTTATAAAAATGTTAGAATTATTGATAATTCTCAAGAAAAATTAATTAACTTTGCGGCTCAATTTACTGAGATATTAAAAGAAGGTAGTATTCATCTTGAGGCTGTAATTGTTCAAATCGATGATTTAGATGGTTATGTTGGTCATTATGAATATGATGCCAAAGGAATGTTTTTTAATGCAGCTTATGGAAAAATGCCAATAATTGGAGAAAAAGCTAATTTTTCTGTAGGAAATACTATTAAATTCAAGAATGGTGTACAATATCAGTAATATTATATCGTTTAAATACAATAAATTTATATAATTCTCTTATGAGTAAGTTTCGTTTAGATGAAGTTGATCATCAAATTTTAGACATGTTGATTGACAATACAAGGGTTCCTTTTACAGATATTGCTAAAAAATTATTAATATCGGCAGGAACAGTGCACGTTAGAGTTAAGAAAATGGAAGATGCAGGAATTATTCAAGGTTCTTCTTTAACTTTAGATTATGAAAAATTAGGATATTCTTTTATTGCTTATGTAGGTGTATTTCTTCATAATACTTCACAAACTAAGTTTGTATTAGAAAGAATTAACCAAATTCCTTATGTAACAGTTGCTCATGTTACAACTGGTAAATTTAATGTCTTTTGTAAAATTAGAGCAAGAGATACTAAGCATGCTAAAGAGGTTATCTTCATGATAGATGATATTGATGGTGTTTATAGAACTGAGACTATGATTTCTCTAGAAGAGAGTATCAATGATAAAAAACGATTGATGCATACTATTTTTAAAGAACTTTAATTATATAATCCCGATTTATTCGGGATTTTTTTTATTTTATGATAACATTTAACAAAGATGAATTTGCTCCTTTTTATGCAGATTATATTGCTAAGTCTTTACTGCATACGGATATTGTTGGTGGTTTAAAACAACAACAAGAAAAGATAGTCTCTTTTTTTAAATCAATTCCTGAAAATAAGCAAGAATTTCGATATGAAATAGGGAAGTGGACACCAAAGGATATTTTATTACATTTGATAGATGCTGAACGTATTTTTACATACAGGGCGTTAAGAATTTCTAGAAATGATCAAACGGCATTGTCTGGTTTTGAAGAAAATGATTATGTACCTAATGCTGGTGCTAATTCTCGAAATATGGATAGTCTAATAGAGGAATATGAGACGGTTAGAAACGCTACAATAAGTCTGTTTTCTAGTTTAACAGAGGAACAATTACTAAGAATAGGAATAGCTTCTGGAAGTACAGTTTCAGTTAGAGCAATTGGCTGTATTATATTAGGTCACGAACTTCATCATGTATCTGTCATTAAAGAGAGATATTTATAATACAACAAAAAAGGCATGTAAAATACATGCCTTTTTTTATTTAATCTTCTTCATCTAAATCTTCATCCTCTTCGTCAGTTTCAGCTTTATCTTCTATATCTAAGTCATCTGTATCATCTACATCATCATCGTCTAAATCGATGCCTTTGATAGGATCTAAAACAGGTACATCTATTTCATCATCTATTTCATCATCTTCATCAAAATTTTCAATTCTATCAGCTAGTTTCATACTTACTTTTACTAAGTAAATAGTATCTTCAGTACGTACTTCTACAGCTTCAATAGCTTCATTTTTAGCGTTCTTAAAACGGATAATGTCTGACTCGTCATATCCTTCTGGAAATTTTTCAACTAGTAAAGTTAAAATTTCGTTTGTCAATTTTGCGTAATCAACAATTACTCTTTTCATTGGGTTGTTTTTATTCATAGATATTTTTCAAAAGTAATATCCTATTTCAAATTATCAAACAATTTTTATAAAAAAAAATAAAAAAAATTATTGGCCTAAAATATAAGCGAAAATCAGAGGTGCAACTATCGTAGCATCAGACTCTACTATGAATTTTGGTGTATTGATGTCTAATTTACCCCAAGTTATTTTTTCGTTAGGAACAGCTCCAGAATAAGAACCATAACTTGTTGTAGAGTCAGAAATTTGGCAAAAATAGCTCCAGAAAGGAATATCGTGCATTTCCATATCTTGATATAACATGGGTACTACACAAATAGGAAAATCTCCAGCAATTCCTCCACCAATTTGGAAGAAACCAATTCCTTTTCCACCTGAATTTTTTGGATACCAATCGGCTAACCACATCATATATTCAATACCACTCTTAGTGGTTGAAACTTGTAATTCTCCTTTAATGCAGTAAGAAGCAAAAATATTCCCCATAGTACTGTCTTCCCATCCAGGAACTACAATAGGTAAGTTCTTTTCTGCAGCTGCTACCATCCAAGAATCTTTAGGATCAATTTCATAATATTGTTCTAAAACACCAGAATTAATCATTTGATACATGAATTCGTGTGGGAAATACCTTTTACCTTCACTTTCTGCTTTTTTCCAAATGTCAATTAAGTGTTGTTGTAATCTTCTAAAAGCTTCTTCTTCTGGAATACAGGTATCTGTTACGCGATTATAGTGATTTTCTAATAAATCCCATTCTTCTTGTGGCGTTAAATCTCTATAATTTGGAATTCTTTTATAGGAATTATGAGCTACTAAGTTCATAATGTCTTCTTCCAAGTTAGCTCCTGTACAAGAAATAATATGAATTTTATCTTGACGAATCATTTCAGCTAATGATTTACCCATTTCAGCAGTACTCATAGCACCAGCTAAAGTTACCATCATTTTTCCATCTGCTAATAAATGCTCTTCATATCCTTTTGCAGCATCTACTAAAGCTGCAGCGTTAAAATGAAGGTAATTTTTTTCAATAAATTGACTAATTGGTCCTTTGCTCATTTTTATTTTATTTATTTTTATTATAACCTAATATATTTAATACATCTTCAGCATTTTGCTGTTCTGAGAAAATTTCGGTTGCTAAAATTCCGTTTTTGTCTCGATCAATTAATATGTGTTTGGGTTGTGGAATCAAACAGTGGTGTAATCCTCCAAATCCTCCAATAGTTTCCTGATAGGCTCCAGTGTTGAAAAAACCAATATACAATGGTTTCTCTTTGTTGTATTTTGGTAAATAAACGGCATTCATGTGTTGTTCAGAGTTGTAATAATCATCACTATCACAAGTCATCCCACCAAGAAGTACTCTTTCATATGTATCATTCCATCTATTAACAGCTAACATTACAAATCGCTTGTTAATTGCCCAAGTGTCAGGTAAAGTAGTAATGAAAGAAGAATCAATCATATTCCAATACTCTCTGTCATTTTGTTGTTTTTGATACAAAACTTCATAAACAGCACCACCAGATTCGCCAACAGTAAATGATCCGAATTCTGTAAAAATATTAGGTACGTCTATTTCAGCTTCATCACAAGCAATTTTTATTTGGTTTAAAATTTCGTCGATCATATATTGGTAATCATATTCGAAAGCCAACGAATTTTTAATTGGGAAACCACCACCTATATTCAAACTGTCTAGAGTAGGGCATTCTTTCTTTAATGCAATGTACACTTTCATACATTTTAAAAGCTCATTCCAGTAATAGGCAGTGTCTCTAATTCCTGTATTAATAAAGAAGTGAAGCATTTTCAGCTCTAATTTCTTGTTTTCTTGAATTTGCTTTCTGTAAAATGGCAAAATATTTTTGTAACCGATTCCTAAACGAGACGTATAAAACTCAAATTTTGGTTCTTCTTCGGCTGCAATTCGAATACCAATTTTTATTTTACTCTTTATTTTTTCTTGTAATAGGTCTAATTCTTCATAATTATCAATAATCGGAATTGTATTTTTATGCCCATTATTGATTAATCGTGCGATATTGTCAATATATTGGTCTCTTTTAAAACCATTACAAATCACAAAGGTATTTTTGTTTATTTTTCCTTCTGCTATTAAATTTTCAACAATATTAATGTCAAAAGCTGAAGAAGTTTCTATATGAATATTGTTTTTAAGAGCTTCATTTAGAATGAATTCGAAATGGGAACTTTTAGTACAATAGCAGTAGAAATATTTCGCATCGTAATCGTGCTTTTCCATAGCATTACGAAACCAAGTCTTTGCTCTTTTTATATTTTTTGAAATTTTTGGTAAATAAGTAAATTTTAAAGGTGTGCCATATTCTTCCACTAATTTCATTAAATCGATTCCATGAAAGTGAAGGTTATCTTTGTTTAAAGTAAATTCTTCTTGCGGGAAATAAAAAGTTTGATTGATTAAATCGTAATATTTAGTATTCATTTGAAAAATAAGGTTTTAAAGTTTATAAAAATAAGAAAATGTAGAAAATCTTACCCATTTAAACTCTAATATTTGAAAATTGAATTAAAAGTTTTTCTCTAAAAGTTTTAGAAAAAATAAAGGTATTAATAAAAGGAAAAAAAGCAAATAAAATAACTAAGCTGATTGAAAAATCAGGTGTAAGATTACTACAGTTGTTATTTGTAAAACGAAAAGTTTTGGTTTCTTTCATTCCAGCAAAGGTAAAAAAATATTATTATGAAATAATAAGGATAGTAGTAAAAAAAATTAAGATTTATAATCAGAAAAAGCACTGTAAATTAGCTCATTAGTAGAAGATTCATTGATTTTACAATTTCCAATTTTATCTAACAAGGCAAATTGTACGTTTCCAAATTCATTTTTTTTGTCATAAATAAGTAAATTAATGCAATTTTCAATGTCTTTTTCATTAAAAGAAACAGCATCATAAATGTCACTCAATACATATTTAATTTCATGATATTCTTCCGAACTTATTAATGCTTTTTCTTTGGAAATATAACTTTCTAAAATCATGCCTACGGCAATAGCTTCTCCATGTAGTAAACTTTTCTTTTCGTCATTCTCCAAAAAATAACTTTCAATAGCATGACCTAAAGTGTGACCAAAATTTAAAGCTTTTCGAATACCATTTTCTGTTAAATCTTGGGAAACTATATTGTTTTTTATTTCAATGGATTGGTAAATTAAAGTGTCTAAATCATCTGTATTTAAGTTAGATATGTTTTTTAATTTATTCCAATAATTTTTATCGAAGATTAAACCGTGTTTCAACATTTCAGCAAAACCAGAACGCATTTGTTCACCAGGTAAAGTTTCCAAAAACTGTGTGTCAATAATTACAGCTTTTGGTTCTCTAATAATACCAATTTGATTTTTTAGGTTACCCAAATCGACTCCGTTTTTACCACCTATAGAAGCATCTACCATAGCTAATAACGTAGTAGGAATGTTAATAAAATCGATACCACGTTTGAACGTACAAGCAATAAACCCACCAATATCAGTAATGACACCACCACCTAAATTAAGCACAATACTTTTTCGGTCACCACCTAACTCGGTTAAAGAATGCCAAACTTGCAAACAAGTTTCAATATTTTTATGTTCTTCACCTGCTTCTAATTCGATAATTTCAATTTCAATTTCGGTAGCTAGTAAAGATAAAAGTCTTGGTAAACAATAATTTGAGGTGTTTTCATCGGCTATAATAAATATTTTAGAATAACTTTTTACATCTAAAATGGCATTTAAATACGTATAACCGTTTTCGTTAAAAAAAACCTGATAATTATTGGCTTGAATGGTTTGCATGATTATGGATTTCAATTTATTGCAAAATAAGGCATTTTTTATTTAAAATTACAATGGTGTAAAGTATATTTGCACCAGAAAAACGGACCTTAAAATGGAAAAAATATTCAACAATACAGAAGTTGCCTTTGCGTTAAAAAGTGATACTCAGTTAGAAAGAGCTTATTTTTTATTTAAATTAATTGAAAGTCAGCCACTTGTAAGAATTGGAACGGCAGTTACCAATTTTGCTTTAAAAGCACATTTGCCTGTAGAAGGCTTAATTAGAAGTACTGTTTTTGATCATTTTTGTGGTGGTGTGAATGAAAATGATTGCTTGCGTGTGGTGGATAATATGTTTACCAAAGGGGTTTCGTCAGTTTTAGATTATTCTGTAGAAGGAAAGGAAGAAGAGAATCAGTTTGATGCTGCTTTGGAAATGACTTTGAAAACCATTGTATTTGCTAAAGAAAGAGATGCAATTCCTTTTGCCGTTTTTAAACCCACAGGATTAGGTCGTTTTGCTTTGTATCAAAAAATTGGAGAAGGTAAATCGTTTACGGATGAAGAACAAGCAGAATGGAATAGAGTAGTGGCTCGTTTCGATAAAGTTTGTAAAACAGCTCACGAAATGGATGTGGCTGTGTTGATTGATGGAGAGGAAAGTTGGATGCAAGATGCTGCAGATGATTTAGTAGCCGATATGATGCGTAAATACAACAAGGAAAAGGCGATAGTTTTCAATACGTTGCAAATGTACCGTTGGGACAGATTAGAATATTTGAAAAAAATGAATGCTTTGGCAAAAGCAGAAGGATTTTTCGTAGGAATGAAATTAGTGCGTGGTGCTTACATGGAAAAAGAAAACAACAGAGCGGAAGAAAAAGGCTATACCTCACCAATTTGTACAAGCAAGCAAGCGACTGATGATAACTTTGATGCGGCTGTGGTTTATATGTTAGATAATATTGATCGAATGGCTATTTTTGCTGGGACACATAATGAGCTAAGTTCGTATCGATTAATGGAATTAATGGCTGAAAAAGGGATTGCTAAGAACGATTCACGTGTGTTTTTCGGGCAATTGTTTGGTATGAGTGATAACATTAGTTATAACTTAGCGGCTCATGGCTATAATGTGGCCAAATATTTGCCTTTTGGACCTGTAAGAGATGTGATGCCTTATTTAATAAGAAGAGCAGAAGAAAACACTTCTGTTGCCGGACAAACGAGTAGAGAATTGGATTTGATTAAGAAAGAACGTAAAAGAAGAAAATTATAAAAATAGAAAAATCCCTTGAAAGAGGGATTTTTTTTATGTTTTAAAGTTATGAAATGGTTTATTGTTTGTATTTTTAGTTTACCAATAAACAACGAATATGACAAACGATAATTCTAAAGAATCTTTTATTATTGCAATTCCTATATATGACGGTGTAGATTATATGGATATTGCAGCTCCTAGAGAAATATTTGGGTGGCTTTCAAAAGACCCAACTTTTGAAAAGGAAGTCAAAATATATTATGTAGGAGGGAAACAGCCTTTTTTTACCACTATTAACGGAGTGAAAATAGCAGTTGAAGCTACTTTTAATGATCCTTGTGTGCAAAAACCTAATTTAATTTGGGTTCCGGGAGGAGATGCAGCTGTATTAGCAGCCATTATAGCCGACAAGAATTCACCTTTTATAAATTATGTAACTTTTGCTGGTTCACAAGCGGAATGGGTGTGTTCGGTTTGTGAAGGAGCAGTTTTGTTAGCAAGGACAGGTTTATTGAATGGACATACGATTACTACACATTGGGCTTTTGTTAATTGTTTTGGAAAATATCCAGAAGTAAAGGTGGCTAAGGGACATAATAGATATGTAAAATCTGGAAATAGAGTTACCGGTGGAGGGATTTCCTCTGGATTAGATGAAGCGTTATATTTGGTGGAACTAATTGCTGGAAAAGAGAGTGCTATTTCAGTGCAAAGAACTTTACAGTATTATCCTAAACCTCCAGTGCATAGTACTATACCAGAAGCGGGTGCATGTCCTGTGTTTAATTTGGTTACTAGGAAATAGTTTAAAAAATCATGATTTTATTATTTTTTGGTTTTAGGCGGTTTTATTTAAAATCTTCTTTATTGTTCTTGACATAATCAAGTAGAAGTTTGCTAATATTTTCATCATTTGCATAAAAGTCATCTTCTAATAGATTCCATTTATTTGAAATATTTTGATCTATATTCTCTAAAATAGTTCTTCTTTTTTCGTTATCTTTTGGTATTGGTTGAACTGGAAATATTTCAAAAGCTTGTGCAACAATTTTAGCCGTTTTGTGAGCTTTTATTCTTTCTAAAGATTCCAATGTTTCTAAAGCATAATTACCACTTGAATTAAAAAAATACTGATCAAAACCACCATTATTAATTTCAGCTTCCAACATTTCTACAAAAATAAATGTTTTTTCAGCTTCAGTTAAATTTTCATAATTATCACCTAATTCTGTCTTTCTCCATAAAATTTCTCCAATGGCAATAAGTGATTTTGTTTCATTTTCATTCTGAAGTGCTTTCTCTATAAGGTTCATTTGATTGCATTTAGTATATATGAGCAATAGTAGTATGTAAAGTATATTTTTCAAGTTTTAATATATAATCAGGATTCTTTGTTGATTTTATAAAATTAGATATAAAAATTTTATGATTGAAACAAACTGTAATTAATATAAAAATTATTTAATTGACACCCTATTAAACCTCTTTTTCCCCTCTAATACATCAATTATATCTTCACAAATGACATTTAGTTTCACTAAAGCCAAATTGTTATTTGATTTGTAGTTGATGTTCTTTTTAGTTTCAGTAGTTTCTAGATTATACATGTCGAAACCTTTTTCAAATGTTATTTTGCCTTGGTAAAACCAATAATAACGTAATGGTGTGTGCGATTGCATAGAAATGGAAGAATAGATTCTATTATTTGCAATACTGTCTGGTTTCGTTTTATAACTTTGAACTTCTTCTTTTTTAATTTCTTCAATATTATCTTTATAAAAAATTATAGGTTTTGAATTTTCTAATGCTATAGTGTTAAACGCTCCACAGTTATCAAATTTCTGAATAAAACCTTGTTTCCCTTTACTCCAAAAAGCATACAGCTCAAAATATGTACTGTTTAGATTGCATGCGTTTGGATCTTTAGGATCAAAAATGTATACACTACCATAAGTAATATGTTTGATAATAAAGAAATCAGAAACACTATCCTTTTGCATTGCTGTTTTAAACTGTGAAAGTAATATTTCTGTAGTATCTTTTCCTTCTTGTCCTAAAACAATAGTAGTAGTGAAAAGAATGAAGAATAGTTGTAGTTTTCGCATCTTTAAAAATAGTAAGCTTTTCAGTTGTACTAACTTTAGAATTTTAAAATTATGATAAATTAAATAGAGTTGGGTTGCTTTAGGCTGTGGCAAATTAATTTTTAATTTTTCACTTGCCACACTTTTGTGGTAATTTGATTTTTTTTTGAAAAATTGCCACAGTTTTTAAAAGTAAATGTTTACTTCTTAATTTCTACCTCTACTTTAACTTTTCCGTCTTTTTCTCTTCTTGTAGTTGATTTGGTATCAGGTTGTAGATTTCCTTTAAGGACTTCTTTTACATCGTTTTTAAGTTTCTCAAAATCTATATCTTCTTTATAGGTATAAGAATACAAAGTGCCACTTGTTTCTTCTGTAGCTGTTTCAAGTCTTTTGGTCAATACATAATCGAAATTCTCATTCGCTCCATGAAACATTAAAACATGTAATCTGTACAGTTGGTCTTTATCTGAGCCATCAGGATTTGTGCTATATACATAATAGATTGCTTTAGTGAAACTACTGGAATAGCGATCTTTTGGTAAATCGGCAAACCATTCGTAACCCCAAATATTCTTATCTTCAAATTTAAAAAAATCGTAATTGAAGTATTGATCTATACCTTCAGGTAAAAGGTTTTCTTTATGTGCAGCGTACATTTTTTCTTTCCACTTTTTGCCTTCATCATAATTGTTCAAACCATAGTTTGAAACAATTATATTTTTAACCATAAAATATTTCTTTTTCGCGAACTCTTCGTCGAAAATGACTATTCCTTTTTCAATGTCGGCTAATGCTTCAGTTCCATATTCAAGTGATTTATTGAAGTTTTCTTGTAAACGGTTCACTGATTCTAAATGGGTAGCAGTTCTAATTTTGTACCAAAGTGCATACTCATATAAAGTATCTTCTTTTGGTACATTTGCTTCTAATTCTTTATATTTTAGAAAAGCCTGTTCTATATCATTTGTTGCTATGAACTTTTCTGCTTCTTCATATTTTTTTATAAAATCATTTTGACATAACCCAATTATTGGAATAAATAATAGGACTAAGAAATTTATTTTTTTCATAGTATAGTTTGAGATAGTAAATTAAATACTTTTTTATTTAAAGTCAAACAAATGTATTTTTTATGTTGCGAATTGAAATCAGATTTTTTTGTTACTACTTTTTTGGAGTACTAATTATCAGGTAATGCTTCCATATAAAATCCTTGTTCATCAATCAGTTTAGTAATTGTTGTAGCATCAATTGCATTCATAGAGGTTTCAATTCGCAATATGTTATCACAATCTTCAAGATCAAAATTAATTTTGGCTGTTGGTAAGATTTTTTGCAAAACTGAAATGACTTGCTTAGCCTTCTTTTTAGAATTTATATTTGTTTTATATACTTCAACCATTCATTAATCTGTTTTTAATCTTAGCATACAGTGTACCTTTATATCAGTGTAATTTTTGTAGACTTCTATGCTGTATCCTTTTGTTATTTGTTTGTATTTAATTTGTGATAACTACTATAAGAAACCATTAGAATTCCTAAGAATATAAGTGGAAAAAAAGAAAGGAACGTTATTCCATCTACTGCAAAATGACTGATGGATGCAAATAAAAAATCGAATACAAATCCTGCGTAAGCCCATTCTTTGATGCGCTTAGGCATCTTTGGAACGACTAAAGCGATTACTCCTAATATTTTAAAAACTACCAAAGCGTTTCCAAAGTATTCTGGATAACCCAAATGTCTTATTCCTTCTTTTGCAAGTTCGGTTTGTGAAGTAAGTGCAGGCATTACGCCTTCAAATAAAGCAATAATTATTGTTGCAGTCCAAAATAATATTTTAGTCGTTTTCATGTTTTAAAATTTAAAGTTATTTGTTGTTTTTATCAAATTCGACCATCCATTCTATGCCGTATTTGTCTCTGAACATTCCAAAATAGGTTCCCCAAGGACTGTCTCCAATGGGCATTTCGACTGTTCCTCCAACAGATAATTGGTTGAATAATTGGTCTGCTTCTTCTGTACTTTCTGCGGTAATTGAAATTTTAAATCTGTTTTCGTCTTCATTTATTGTTCCCAACACTTCTGGAACATCGCTTCCCATTAACGTACTTTTTCCAATAGGTAAACCGATGAACATGATTTTGTTTGCTTCTTTTTCGCTCACTTGAAAGTCAGGAGACGAAAGATCTTTGAAGCGAGCCAACTTCGTAAAAGAACCTCCAAATACAGATTGGTAAAAATTAAATGCTTCCTCTGCATTTCCGTTGTAGTGTAAAAAAGGATTGATTTGTGCCATGATTAGTTTTTATTTAATTTGTTTTTCTATTTTATGTGTATTACAATTTAGTATCCAGTTATTTCCATATTTATCCGTTAAGTCTCCAAATAAAGCACCCCAAAAATTTTCTTCGAGTGGCTGTTTTACTATTCCATTTTCCGAAAGTTTGGTATAACATTTTTTTATTTCTTCTTCGCTACCACAATTTAGCGAAAGCGAAACGGAATTGCCTTTTATTAATCCATTTTCAGGCACCATATCAGAAGCCATTAAAATGAAATGTCTTGTTGTGAGTGTTGCCTGTAGTATAGCATCCTTCATTTTTTTAGGCATTTTGTTGGATAATGCTGATTCGCCTAATGTTTGAAAAATAAGTTCGCCACCAAGACACTCTTTGTAGAATGTCATTGCTTCACGACAATTGCCATTAAAGGTTAGATAGGAATTAATTTGTAGCATTAATTTGCGCTTTTTAAAATTTAGATTGGGTTTTTATTTCTAATTAAGCATCTGGAATTTCTGGTTCTACTAATTTTATTAGTTTGTCTAATGATTCTTGCCAGCCTAAATAACACATTTCTGCTGGTATTTGTTCAGGAATTCCTTCTTGTAAAATTTTTAATTTTGTGCCGCACATCACTTTCTTAAACCAAATGGTGGTTTTCATTTCACCAGGTAAGTTCGGGTCATCAAATGTATCTGTATTTATGATTAGTTCATTGGGTACAATTTCTAAGAAATCACCGCCAAAAGAGTGACTACTTCCTGTTGTGAAATTGGTAAACGACATTTTATAACTACCACCGATTTTAAAATCCATTTGTTGAATTTCTGCGATGAACCCGTAAGGAGGTAGCCAACTTGCATAAGCTGTTGGATTAGAAAAGGCACGAAACACTTTTTCTGGTGCAGCCTTTATTACTCTGTGTAAGGATACATTATTATTTTTCATGGTGTTTTATTTTTAGGATTATTTATTTTCAGTATATTTTTTGAAATTATTTAGGATGGATTGCCAGCCTGCTTTTTGCATATCAATAGGGTTTTCAGTTTCAGCATCAAATGTTACTACCACTTCGGTTTGATTTGTTAAGGCATTGAATTCAACTGTAGCTGTTCTTCCTCCAAATTCGTATGTGAAATGTTTGTTTTCAGTTATTTCTGAATAAACGGCTTCGAAATCAAAACCATAGCTTCCGTCTTTAGCTTCCATTCTTGCTTTGTAAATGCCTCCAATTTTCATGTTGTTAGTAGCCGTTGGACAATGCCAACTAGGATCTGCAAAATTCCAATTGATGATGTGTTTTGGATTTGTATAGTAATCCCATACTTTTGCTACTGGTGCTTTAATTGTAGTTTGTACTGTGATTTTTAACTGGCTCATGTTTTTTTTATTTATTAATTTGTTAATGTGTCGATTTACAGATTAGTCAATCCTTCAATCTAATAATCTCTTCCCCTTTAAATTCTTTAATCATTCATTACGTTAAACATCCATCGTATTCCAAATTGATCGAGGCAGCAACCCCAGTATCCCCAGAATTCGTCTCTCATGTTTTGTTTGTCGGAACCGTTTTCTGACAACGCTTTATACAATTGATCGGCTTCTTCTTTTGAATCCAGTTGCAGACTAATGGTGGTATTATTTCCTATTACTAACTGGTGTCCCATAGACTCTAGCATATCGGTTCCCATAAGTTCTGTACCACCAATTATAGGTAGGGCTACATGCATTACATAATTTAATTCGGATTCAGAGAATTTTGGTGTATTTGGATCAGGAGGTAAATCCTTAACACGCATTATGGGCATTGAGAAATCCGTTTTAAAAACAGATTTGTAAAAGGTAAATGCTTTTTCAGCATTGCCTTGAAAATTAAGATAAATGGCTACTTTGCTCATGTTTATTTATTTAAATTATTTATTTTAATACTACAAAGTTCTGATTATCATTTTAAATAAATATGTGTAAAAATGACAAGGTTAGGGTGTTTTACGTCAAAAATGTTTTTAACTTTGTTTTGATTTAAATGATACCTTATGCATGTAAGTATTCTTGTTCCAGAAAATTCAGTAATGCAAGCCATTGCAGACCCGCAGTATCTCTTCTCAGCCGTGAATCAATTTATGACTGTAGCTGGTAAAAAACCTTTATTTGATGTTCAATTAGTGGGTTTAAAAAAACAAGTAAAATTGAATAACGGATTGTATTCGGTAACAACTTCAAAACTTTTGAAAGAAGTGCAGCAAACTGATTTAGTAATTATACCTGCTTTGTTTGGTGATATGAAGAATGCTATAATGACTAACGAAAAAGCGGTTCCTTGGATAAACAAACAATATGCCAATGGGGCAGAAGTGGCTTCTTTGTGCGTGGGGGCTTTTTTATTAGCTTCAACTGGATTATTGGATGGAAAAAAATGTTCTACGCATTGGGGTTTTCAAAGTGAGTTTCGAGAAATGTTTCCCAAAGTGGAAGTAGTGGAAGGTAATATTGTGACAGAGGAAGAACGATTGTATTCTAGTGGTGGTGCTATGTCCTATTGGAATTTATTACTTTATTTGGTTGAAAAATACACCGACAGACAAACTGCTATTTTAGTTTCTAAGTATTTTGCTGTTGATATTGATAGAGATAGTCAATCTACTTTTGCTATGTTTCAAGGACAGAAAAACCATACTGATGAAGCTATAAAACAAGCACAAGATTATATTGATACTAGAATTCATGAAAAAATTACTATTGATGAATTAGCGGATTTAGTTGTATTAGGTAGGAGAAGTTTTGAAAGGAGGTTTAAATTAGCCACTAACAATTCAGTTTTAGAATATATTAATAGGGTAAAAATTGAATTTGCCAAACGCGAATTTGAAAACAGTAGAAAAAACATCAATGAAGTGATGTATGATGTTGGCTATACAGATACTAAAGCTTTTCGTACCATCTTTAAAAAAATAACAGGTTTAACACCAATTGAATATCGCAATAAATATAATAAGATGGTGACGGAGCAAAGTTAAATATGTACTTGATTGTAAATTTTGCACTAATTACAGCGTATTTCAGAGTAATTAACCTTATTAGGCTTTACCAAATATGACCAATAAAATAAAGAAAAGCTGAACAATAGGTCCAAAAACAACTGAATAATAAACCAACTGTAAAAAGGAATACCCTAAAGTTTCTTATTCCTATTTTGTTTTTTAGATAATACCAATCAAAAAGTTCAAGTAAAATTCCTAAAGAATATAAAATATTGGCTCCGATTCCCCAAATAAGAACTCCAATTGTATCAGAAATACTCCAACTGTAATCACATTGAGAAAGTCCTTTATAAAGAGCTAAACTACCAAAAAAACAAACTAAACAATTGAAAATCCATCTTTTAGATTCCCACCATTTCATATCTAATTTTAATTCCTCTATTGTCATTCTATTGTTATTCTATTGTTATTTAGATGTTCTAATTTTCTTGTGTTTTGTTCAATTGTTACAATGCTATTTTTATAATATAGTAATAAGCTCGCTTTTTAATCATTCCTACTAGGGTTTGATACAAGTCGTCTGGTTCGTAAATTTATAATAAAAGAGTACAAGTACAAGACTCCTCAAAAAAATATAAATAAAATAAGACTTAGTTTGTGGGCACGGAAAACACTTCCAAGCTAAAGTTATGGATGTCATAACCAATTGGTTGCAGCATTTTATTTTAATCTTTCTAGCTTTCCTTTTCTTTTGACAATGTTTTTATAATCCCATTGAATTTCGGTTGCTTTTTTGAGCCATCGTTTCAATTCGGTTTGCTCGATTGCTGTCGTTGTATTATAAAAAATTGAAGCATCTTTAAACTTTTCGCCAAGAATATGCAACCCTTTTTCATCAAAGTCGACACCACTCCAAAACATCAATCGGATTCCTTTCTTTTGCTTGCTATAACCTACTATAGGATTGCCCTCTAAAAACCAAACGGGGTGAGCATGCCAAATTTTACTTTCAACATCGGTTAGTTCGCTGTCAATAATTTGTGCAAGGATAGTACAGATTTCTTTGTCCTCTCCATCTTGCTTGTCGTTGTATTCTTGTATTGCAGCATTCATTTTTGTATTGTTAGTACGATTTCAACATTTGTTTAGTTGTGTAAATTTAAGCTAAAATAATACAAGTTCATGACTACTTTGAATACCTAGTTTGTGGTCACGGAAAATATTTCTGAGCTAGCGTTGTGAATATCCGAGCAATTGGGATTTTATTATTTGGTATTACAATTGTTTCAACATTACTTTATTGTCATACATATTAGTTTCCATTTGAAATGAAGCATTACCTATATGTTTAAATTTTTATTTTTCATAAAAGGATATTGCTCTTTCGTTTGAAACAAGTACCCAAAGTTACATTTTATTTATTCCTTTCAATTTCAATATGTTTTTAGCTTCTGCTAATAAATTATATCCTATTCCCTTTCCACAGAACCATTCTAAAATGTATAATTTATTAAGTTCAGGTGCAACTATATTATTAATTGGACATTTTTTATCAAATTCGATTTCTACTACACCCACTAAATTCCCTTTTTAGACAGCTACAATAATTGTATCTGGGTTATTGTCTGTTAATATTTATAAGGGGATTGGTCGGTACGCTTGCTACCAAAGTTCTCGTACATTCTTGTAAACAGTCTAATCCCAATTTATGGTGCTTGGTTGCATTTCATTTATATAGATTACGGCATCAAAATTATGGCTCCATTTAGAAGTTATATTCATATTTAGGATTTTAGTTTTATATTGACTAAGTTGATGGTGCTTTTCAAATTCTTTGAGGTCAATAAATAATGCGTTACTGTTTTTTTTTCTAAGATACCATTCAAGAGAGTTTCTTTTAGTTTTAACTAGATCAATAATCTCTTTATTTATCACGTTTATTGTTCGTCCTTTATGAGCCGTGAAGCCAATAGCATAAGATTTAGTTGGATAATTTTTATGAATATATTCTCCAAGTGTTTCCTTATTATTAACTTCGGCATCCAAACTATTCCAATTTCTTAAGATATGAGATGAAGCTGCCCAAACTATAAATTTAGAATTTACGGAATTATTCTCTAAATGGTATTTTAAATTTGCAAACATTTGTGTATCTCTTGCAGCTATAATGTCAATGTTATCTTCCTTTTCTGGCCATTTAATCTGAAGTAATATCTTTATATTTTCGAAATATAAAGCCCATATATCTTTGCTTTTTTCATGTACCCTTTTAGCAACTTCATCTTTATAATAACTTAACAATGACAAAAATTTATCTCTTGAAATTTGGTGCTTATCTTGTGGTAAAGCAGTCAGCCAAGGACCTATTAATTCAAGCTCAAACGCAAATTGTTGAAATTTGATGCTTGAAGTTTCATCTTCACCTAATATTTCACCAACTATATCTACAAATGTCTTCGAATTTTCTTTTCCCGAAAATTGACAATCTATTCCTAGTAATTTTAAAGGTTTTCCTTTTTTTTCCTGTTCTGAAAGGTATTTATAAAGCTCTTTGGTTTCCTCAATCTGGCTCCAAAATTTAAAAACATGGTCTTCAGCAATAGATTGAGCGTCTTCGTTATCTTGGAGTAATTGCCAAAAGCGGTCACAGTTGAAAACACTATTTTCAAGAACAAGAAAATTGAAGTCTAAATTTTCGTGAAGATATTTAATTATACTAGTTTTTATCTTGAACGTAGTTCCATCTCCGTGATTCATTTCCCCTAAGAGAACCAAGCTTTTACCTTTTAATTGATTGTCAATAAACAAAGTATTTCTTATTTGGTTACTAGGTTCTTGAGATAAATCCAATTCAGTCCCAAATGGTAAGTCTTGGGCTATTGAATTCAAGCAAAAAGTAAAAAAAATGATTTTGAAAAGGGTATCTATTTTCATAAAATTGTTTATAACGTGTTGCTACTTATGGCAGTTGCGTAAATTTAGAATAAAAGAGTATAAGTACAAAACTCCTCGTGGAATTTTCTCCGAAAATTCCGAACACACACCGAACCTATCAATTGCAACAAACGGCTGTGCTTGTTGTACAACTAATAAATCCTATTTAAATACCAGTTTTGTGATTTTAATAAAAGTATAAGTGACTGAATATTAATTACTTTTTATTTTTTTTAAATTATTAAAAACCATGAATTACATTCTTTTATTGGTTGTGCAACAGCTACTGTTGTTGTGCTTAGTTTTTATCCTACGATTCCGTATATGGTTCCAATTAAGCCCAAACCATTGAACATGAAATGTGCTATAATTCCTGGCCATGTATTATTAGTCTTTTGAACAACAAAACCATAAGCTAAACTTTCTGGTAAAATACGCAAAAAATCCCATGGATAGAACATATGAAAAAGATGATAACATAAACCATGAACTATCCATGTATATTTTTTGTGAATTAATTTTTGTTTTGGAAAAAGAATACCTCGAAAAAATAACTCTTCTCCAAATACATTAAGAACTAAAATCATAATATGCAAAACTAGAATCCACCAATTTCCTTTTAGAGGTAAACCAAAAAAACTATTTTCCGTTCTTATTAATTCAAACTCTTTAGGAGGACTTAAAAATGGAAATTGTTTTATAATCCAATCACCTGTGTTTGCTAAACCAAAATAACCAAGAAAAATAACAGCGATTAAAAAAAATGTCCAAAGCCAATCTTTTTTTTGCATTTTTTTTAGATTCCACCTTTCTATTAAGCCGTTCCATCCTGATTTAGATTGTTCCAATTTTCCAATGATTATAGCATAAATTAATAAGAGTAATAAGGGAAGTAGAATTCCAGCAGAAAATGGGAGAAAATTATTTTCATTTTCTGAAACAAATTGAGGTATTATTATATAAATACCGATAAAAAAAGGAATTGCTGCAAAAGCATAGTAAAAGAATGTGTTTGATAATTTGAGAGCTTTAATGTTTGATTTAATTGAGTCCATAATTTTTATTTTTGGACAAAAGTGATTAAAATAATAGTTTCAGTCGACCGACTTTGGAAAGTCGAACTGATTTTAAGAAAAAATTATAGGGAATTCGCTTTTTTGAATTCAGTTGGGGTCAGATTGGTATGTTTTTTAAACGCTGTATTAAAAGAAGATTTGGAATTAAATCCTACCTCATATAAGACTTCGAGGATAGTTTTATCATTCTTTTTAGGGTCGCTTAAAATTTTTTTTGCTTTTTTAATTCTGTATTCATTTATAAAATCGAAAAAATGAGAACCTTTTTTATAATTTATTAAAACTGACAGTTCTTTAGGTTTTATATTAAAAGAGAATGCTAATTTTTCTAAAGTAAGATTAGAATCTAAAAAAGGTTCATTTTTTTCCATATATACTTCTAATTGCGAAAATATATTTGCATTCTTTTCTATGATTCTTATTGCTTCTAGAGGTTTTGTTTTTTGTAAAGAAGAGGGTATGCCAATAAATATTTCTGGATATTTTAAGGCTTTAATAACATACCATGAAGTAATTAGAAGTACAATTAATCCCATTAAAATCAATAGAATTTCATAAGATTTGTTCATGTTTAAAAAATCACTTATGTTTTTTAAAAGTGCAGCAAGTTGTTCAATGCTTAAGACAATAGTTAATTGAAAAAGCCATTTATAGATACTGATTTCATTATTCGAATAATTTTCAAAATAACTCTTTCTAAAATTAGATAACAATTTAAATATGACTACCAAATAGCAAATAATAGTTAGGTGTAATAAAATATAATTGAGTTTTATTTCCAGTAAAATTTTATAGTTTCCTATTAGATATATAAGTTCTGAAGGATCAGCCAAATAAAAATTAGGTAATAGAATAATGTTTCCTGTGATAAATGGTATTGCATGAAAAAGGTGTTTTGATTTTAAATAGAAATCACTATAACATATTGACTGTACATATAAGTAAAAAACAGGAAATTGCAAGTAGAATAATGAATTGCTAAAAACAATTAATTTATTATTACTTCCTAGAAAAATAGGAGTGAAATTTCCACTAATTTCAATGGTATTTAAAATTAGAAAAAAAGCAAATAGTTTATTGCTTATTCTGTTTTTTGAAGGAGAAGTTAATAGAAAATAGGTAAGTAATGAAAGTATAAAAAACGGTAAAATTCCTGTAATATAAATTTTAAAGGTGTCTAAATCCATAATTTCTAATATGTCATTTAAAATTTGATCGGTCACTATATCTTATGATTGTGATAATTACGCACAACGTCAGTTTGTCTAATAACCTCTTTTAAAATTTTATATATTCGGACACCTATCTTCAAAAAATATCAAATATTTAATTATCAGAGACTTGTTTTAGTTTTTTAGACAGTTTGACGTTGTGTGGCTTCACGAAGTGGTGAACTTCTTAACCGATTATTTTCTGTTAAAGATAAATATCTTACGGAAAATAAACGTGAATTAATCATAAATTTCGACATTTTGTGAAACCGTTGTTGTAGGTTCAGCTTTTTATTTTATCAGTATTTTTTCGTGCATTACATTTTTAGTATTATCATTATCGTAAACTTTTATAATATAAACCCTAGCTGAATAATTTGTCAAATCTATTACAGTTTGTTGATTTATAACTGATTGCTCCTTAATTATTTCTCCTAAGATGTTATACACTTGGATTTGCAATTGAGTTAGTAATGATGTTTCTAATTTAATTAAGCCATTGGAAGGGTTTGGATAAATAGTAATATTTTGACGAATGTTAACTTCTGTATTTCCTAAGTTTTCTAAAGAAAGTTTAAAAATTACACCTTGATTATTTTCCCCTCCACTAGATGTCATTCCATACAAAAGTGCCCCATCTGAAATCAAAGATCTACGTGGATAACTTCCGTGAGTATTTCCATCAAAATCAATTAGTTTTGAAAAGCTAGTTCCATCAGGTTTAACTTTAAAAATACTTCCAATATCGTTAATGCCACCTGTTCCTGTGGTTCCATACAAAAACGTTCCGTCCGTAATAAGTTAACCATAGGGATAATTCCCATTTGGAGAGTTTGAAAAATCTACAAGTTTGGAATATCCTGTCCCGTCTGGTAGTGCTTGTTGCACAACTAATAATTTCTATTTAAATGCCAATTTTATGATTTTAATAAAGATATAAATAACTGAATATTAATTACTTTTGATTTTTTAAAATTATTAAAAACTATGAATTACATACTTTTATTGGTTGTGCAACAGCTACCATTGTTGGTAGTAGTTTTTTATTTGTTTCTTACATTTTAACTGGGGAATAATCTTTTTTCATCTCTCCATTTACTAAAATGTTTTCAAAGTAGTGTATAATACCTCTATTTCTCTTGACCATTTTTAATTATCTTAATTATACGACTATATTCAACATCTGCTAAATTCCAATAATACAATTTAGGGTCAGTCGTATTTGTAAACTGAACAACTACAGCGTCTATGTCTTTGTGGTATTTTGCGATGCTTTGATATCCAGGAACCCATCCCTTATGCTCATACTCATATATAGAAGAATAAATTCTTTTTTCATCTCCATCAAATATGCTTCCATCATTTAATGCCCTTAAAAATATACCCACATCTTCTACTGTAGCCAGCATTCCAAAATCGTCAGTCTTTAAATCAAAAGGATGTCCAATGTGATAGCCACTCATAACATCATCTATATTAACATCATTAATTGATTGAAATGTATTTTTTAGATTTAGTCGGTTTAAAATTTCTTCCTGAATGAATTGGAAATTTGGATACTCCAAAACTTTATCCATTATTTCAGAAAGCAACAAATAATTGGTATTGCAATATTCATAACCCTTATCAGGCTCAAAATTAGCTGGTAAATCAAGAATCAATTCGAGATTTTCTTTATTACTTCCTTTTGGACTTGCCCAATAATCCTTTGTATCTGTGAAATTAGGAATACCACTCCTATGCTGAACCATCATTTTTATAGTGATTTTATCTGCATATTCAATTCGTCCTGAAAGTTCAGGGAGATAGTCGGCTAATGTTTTATCTAATGATAGTCGACCATCATTAGCCAGTTTTGCTATCGAAACTGCAGTATAGAGTTTATTAATACTTCCAATTTTAAACAATGCATGTGGATTGGCTGGTATTTTATTGTTTTTATCATGCCAACCTGCAGCATAAAATTCAGGTGGTTTGTCCGCTTTATCTACATAGATAATTATACCATCAAATCCATTTTCAACAGCTTCGTTTGCTTGCTCTTGTATTGTCTCTGGCAATGGTAATATCCACGCTTTGACAACAATCCACGGAACAAAAAACAATGAAATAAACGTTCCAGTTAGTAATACTATTCTAATTATTCGTTTAATTTTTTTCTTTGTCATGATATTTCAAATTGATAGTCTCTTTTAATTAGCCACAACGTTTAGTAGATGAATCGGAGCTTCCCTCAGGGTGCTATGATTTCATATACATTGTTGGCAATAGTTTTTACTCATTTTCTATTTGTTGTTGCATTTTTTCAATGCTTTCTATAGTTGGTTTTACATCTTTATTCAAAGCTCTTTTATTTATCCAAAAAGTAAATGCATAAAATAAAGCAAGACCTATTAATGTTATTATTTTAAAATTGGAGGTAAATGGTAATAAGCTTTCAGCAACATTATTATTCCAATTATAATCGATTGGATTTTCTAACCCTAGAATAAATATAAAATTCATAATAAACGGTGGAATAGCATACCAATACAAAGTAGAATCTAATAAACTTGATTGTTGTAACATCATTGTTTTCTGATTATTAAGTTGTTCAGATACTGTTAATGAAAAATCAGTTTTAGTATTCTGTAATTTTGATTTTCTAAATTTTACAATAACAAATACAAACCAAGCAATTGCCAAACCACAAGCTACTTTAGTAATAGGAAATGGGATTTCGAATAATAAATATCCAAAAAGAAGTATTCCAATTATTGAGGCAGAAATCTCTCTAATATCTCTACTTCTTATTTTTTTCTGGATACTATTTATTTTAGTATTCAATTCTTCAGTCAACTGTTTTGTTTCAATTGATATTTGTCCTGACTGAGAAGAATTATTCCAAATATCTTTTAATTCTTGTTCTAACATTTTAGTTGATTTTTGGAGTAATACATTCAAATAATTTTTTTCTAATACGCTTCATTTTAACTGCGATATGGTTTTCTGATAACCCTGTGATACCTGCAATTTCTTTATAGGACAAATCATCTAAATAAAGTACAATAAGAGAGGTGTCAGTTTCATTTAAAGCTGAAATACATTCTTTTAAATATTTGAATTTTTCTTGCTCAGAAATGTCAACTTCTTTTTCTATTGGTGTAAAATGAATAGATTCAAGCCTATCTGTCTTGCTATAATTTTTATCAAGTTTCATTTTTGAACGCAAACAAACATTAATAGAAATTTTATAAACCCAAGTATCAATAGAAGAATTACCTTTAAAGGAGTCGAGAGATTTCCAAATTTGATAAACTACTTCTTGAAACAGGTCTTGAGGTTCTATTGGAGGAATAGCATAAATATTACAAATCCTGAATATTTTATGCTTGTTCCTTTCAAGAATTTCCTCAAAATATTTATCCTTTTTCCGTTTGTGCATTCTGTTTTTTTAATTTGTTTTTAGATGAACTTATAAGCAAAAACTCAATAAAAAAACCACAGATTAGTATTAGGCTGATTTCTTTGTAAGACTCACCCAATACTTGGTAGCATATTATCAGAAGAGTAGCCCAAACAATACTACTTATGATTTGAATCCGTGTTAAAATTTGAATTAATTTCTTTGTGTTTTCCATTTTCTTAAAATTTAAATTATTGTTTTATTAGTGTCTCTATTATAGTTAGTGACAGGTTTTAAGAAAATATGACAGAAAAATTGTTTTTTGTTCTGGAGAGTTTTTTTTCAAATTACTGCCAACTTGTGTATAGGCCTACCTTTGTTAGACCTATACACCCAAAAATAGTTGGATGGGTCTGATAAAAATCATTTTTATCCTTACAAATGTAAACTATCCCATTCACTTCTACAATACGTATAAAAAGTGTTTTTAGAGGGAAAAGGTTGTTTTTACTTTTATGTTGTTGGTAAAATAAACAGAAAATAATTGTGTTTTTTATGGTTTTCCTTATTGTGTTGTTTTTTTATATAGTAGGTACTTTTTCAACTATTATTTCATTTTCAGAAATGTCATAATAGGTACAAGTCATTTTGTAAGATCTACAATCCATTTTTCAATATCTGTTTTGGCACAATGGTTGCAAAATTTAAAATAGTCCGTTTCTCCATTTTGATGGATGTTCAAATAGTGTTTAAAATTATCTTTGTCACTTGAGTTAGCTATCGTAATATCTTCATATTTCTATTGGGAACTTATTTGGAATCCATTTTTGCCAAAATAATTTGTATGACTGTCAGACACCCAAGTTTCAAATAATGTTACTCCAATTTCTGTAATTTCCTTAACGTATTTTGGAAATTCTACTCCTGATTTTACTTTCCTGTGAGCCAATTCGATTTGTTCTATTGTAAATATTGTTTATGCTGTTTTAATACCAATATAGTACCTCTTCTAGATTATTGCAAATGCTAAATAAATGCTACTCGTTACTGAAAGATTTTTGCGTTTGTAATTTATAATTTTACTTCTTTTTATAGTTGAATGTGCAATTTACATTTGTTAATCTTATTTGTCTGACCAAACAGCTAGTTCATTTCCTGCAGGGTCAACAAAATGAAATCTACGTCCGCCAGGGAAAGAAAAAATGTCCTTTGAAATTTTTCCTTTTGAGTTAATGATTTTATTTTTTATCAACTCAAGGTTTTTATGGTATAAAATAACTAAGGCACCATTTATAATTTCATCTTCCGATTTTTCAAATCCACCCTCAAGTCCACTTTCCGAAAAAGCTATATAATTAGATCCATAATCTATAAAAGTCCAGCTGAAAGTTGTGGTGTAAAATTCTTTTACTTCCTCTAGGTCTTTTGCTTTGAATTCAACGTAATTAATGTGATTGTCTTTTATTTTCATTTTTTCTGATTTAATTTAAAGTGCTATAATTAGTAACCATTTTTTGCTTCTTTCGGAAGTTGTGTAAATTTATAATAAAAGAGTATACTATAGTAAAAGTGCATTTACTACAAAACGGTTTCTATTTCTTATCACTCATTACAAAAACAATCTTCCCACCATTCATTATCTCATCATGCGTTATGAAATATCGTTTTAAAGGTTTGTTGTTTAGTACAATACGCTTTACATAGACATTTTTATCGCTTTGGTTTTGGGTTTCAATGGTAAAGGTTTTTCCATTTTCTAAATTGATTATCGCACTATTAACTAATGGACTCCCAATAGCATATTCCTCTGAAGCAGGAGCAACAGGGTAGAAGCCCATTGCACTAAAAAGGTACCACGCACTCATTTGTCCGCAATCGTCGTTACCACCTAAGCCATCAGGTGTGGGTTTATATTGCATCTTTAAAATCTGACGTACTTTTTCTTGGGTTTTCCAAGGTTGGTCTGCCCAATTGTACAAATACGCTACGTGATGTGCAGGTTCGTTGCCATGTACATAACCACCAATGATACCATCTCTGGTAATGTCTTCCGTTTCTGCAAAAAAAGCATCCGATAAATGCATATTGAACAAAGTATCTAATTTTTTAGCAAATTGTTTTTTGCCACCCATAATTTCCACTAATGCTGTTGGATTGTGCGGTACAAAGAAGCTGTAGTTCCAACTATTTCCTTCAATAAAACCTTGTCCGTGGGTGCTGTAGGCATCAAAATTAGGTTTGAATTCTCCATTGGCTAATTTGGGTTCCATAAAACCCGATGCTTTGTTGTAATTGTTTTTCCAATTTTCAGAGCGTTGTAGGAATTCGGTGTAAATGGCTTGTTGGTTGAGTTTCTTTGCCAATTGCGCTATTGCCCAATCATCATAAGCATATTCTAAGGTATTGGAAACTGAAATTCCACTATTCTCAGCAGGAATAAAGCCTTTGTCTATGTATTCCCCAATGCCTTCGTAGTTGCGTTTTCGAGCTGTAGTGACACAAGCTTCGAGTGCTTTTAAAGCATCTCCTTTATAAGTACCTTTGATAATAGCATCTGCAATAACGGAAACACTGTGATAGCCACTCATACACCAATTATCATTGGCATAATGACTCCAAATGGGTAACATGTGCAGACTGCTTTCGTTGTAATGTTCAACCATAGATTGTACCATGTCGGCATTTCTTTGGGTTTGCACCAAATTGAATAACGGATGTAAGGTTCTATAAGTATCCCAAAGTGAGAAAGTAGTGTAATTGGTAAACCCATTGGCTCGATGAATGTCTTGGTCCAAACCTTTGTAGTCTCCATTGCTATCTTGATACACAGTAGGCGTGATGAAGGCATGATACATTGCTGTATAGAAATTGATTTTATCATCTGGTGCCGCTTCGATTTGAATTTTGTTCAATTCTTTGTTCCAAGCTTCTTGGGTTTGTTTTTTTACCTTTTCAAAATCCCAATGCGGTATTTCTGTTACTAAATTTTGAATCGCATTTTTTTGGCTCACTGGTGACAAAGCAAACTTGATTTTTATTTTTTCGTTTTCTTCCGTTTTAAAATCGAAAAACATTCTTATTTTTTTACCTGCTATTTCAGGAAAGTTATCTTCTTGATTGAATTTTCTCCAAAAACCACGATAGACTTGTTTGTCGTCAAAGCTTTTCTGTCCGTAGTTTTTAAAAGGTTTGGAGAAACTCATGGCAAAGTACACCGTTCTGGTTCTTGCCCAACCATTGGTTTGTTTGTAACCTGTTATTAATGTATCATTTACCACACGAACATACGTCCATACATTTTTCTCGTCGTAGTTGTAAATCCCAGCCATTAAATCTAAAATAAGGTGTGCTTTGTCTGTTTTTGGAAACGTATATTGATGCATACCCACTCTTGTTGAAGCTGTTAGTTCGGCAGTAATGTTATAATCGTCTAGTTTTACTTTGTAATAGCCAGCTTGTGCTGTTTCGTTATCATGTGAAAAAGCAGATCGAAAGCCTTTTTTAGTGTTATCAGCAGTTCCTGGATTGAGTTGCAAGGTTCCTGTGGTGGGCATGATTAAAAAATCACCCAAATCAGAATGTCCCGTTCCACTAAAATGCGTGTGACTGAAGCCTACAATGGATTTGTCATCGTATTGATAGCCTGCACAATATTTATACACATCAGGATTGTATTTTCCTTTAACAGCATAAGGAATCGTATCCGTATCTGGACTCAACTGCACCATTCCAAATGGAGCTGTAGCACCAGGATAGACATGTCCCATGCGTTGTGTACCAATAATTGGTTTTACAAAAGGGACTAAGTTTTTAGAAGTTTGTTGGGCAAAAGAAGTAAGCGATAAAAAACTGATGATTGCTGCGACTACTAGTTTCATTTTATTGTTTTGTTGTTGATAGAGAGAAAGGAAAAGCTTCAGGAGTTGTTCCTCTAGTTGTATTTGGTGTCTTGTTCATTATAAAGTGAAAAGAACCTCCATTTAAGATATCTTCATGACTGATCCAATTGGTTTTGAATTCCTTTCCATTTCGTTTTATTTTTTGCACGTATTTGTTTTCTGTGCTGTTATTTGGTGCTTCAATGGTAAATGTTTTGCCATTTTCTAATTGAAGAGTAACTTTTTTGAATAGAGGTGTACCCAAAACATATTCATTAGTAGCAGGACAAACAGGGTAGAAGCCCAATGCAGAAAATACATACCAAGCTGAAGTTTGTCCGTTGTCTTCATCTCCACAATAGCCATCTGGAGTGGGTTTGTACATGCGTTCCATCACTTCTCTTATCCAATATTGTGTTTTCCAAGGTTGACCCGCATAATTATATAAGTAAATCATGTGTTGGATGGGTTGATTGCCGTGAGCGTATTGGCCCATATTAGCAATTTGCATTTCGCGAATTTCATGAATAGTGCTACCATAATAACTTGCATCAAATTTTGGAGCCATTGTAAAAACTGAATCTAACATGGTAACGAATTCTTTGTGTCCGCCCATTAACTGGGATAAGCCTTCAATATCGTGAAAAACGCTCCACGTGTAATGCCAACTGTTCCCTTCTGTAAAAGCATCTCCCCATTTTAAAGGATTGAAAGGTTTTTGAAAGCTACCATCTTTATTTTTGCCTCTCATTAATTTGGTTTCCGAATCAAAAAGATGTTTGTAGTTTAGACTTCTTTTTTCATACAAATCAATTTCTTCTTGAGGTCGGTTTAACAGTTTTGCTAAACGACTGATGGCAAAATCATCGTAAGCATATTCTAAGGTACGTGCTGCACTTTCGTTGATATCTACATCATAAGGTACATAGCCTAATTTGTTATAAAATGCTACTCCTTTTCTTCCTGTCGCTTGAGGACCTTCATTGTTGGCACCGTGAAGTAATGCATCATATAATGTATTGATATCATATCCTTTAATTCCTTTTACATACGCATCAGCAACCACAGAAGCAGAGTTGTTTCCAATCATGATGTCGCTATAGGAAGGACTACTCCATTCGGGCAACCAGCCACCTTCTTTGTAATCATTTAGTAAGCCTTCTTGCATTTCTTTGTTGATGGAAGGGTACATTAAATTTAAGAAAGGATATAAAGCTCGAAAAGTATCCCAAAAACCCGTTCCAGCAAAACGATAACCGGGCATGGTTTTTCCGCTGTACGGACTATAATGTACAATGTTACCAGAGGCATCAATTTCGTACATTTTCATTGGAAAAAATAACGTGCGATAAAGTGTAGAATAGAAAGTACGTATTTGATCAATGGAACCACCTTCTACTTGAATTTTTTCTAAAGTAGTATTCCAAGTTTTCTTTGCTTTTTGTTTTACTGTTTCAAAATCATCGGAACCAATTTCTTTTAAATTGATTTCTGCTTGTTCGAAACTGATGAAAGAAGAAGCTATTTTAGCGTTTACAACAGTATTTTTGTTCTTTATTTTAAAATTAACAAGACTACTGATGTGACCACCTGAAAGTTCAAAAGTAGCTACTTTTGTTTTGTCGTTCCAAAGGGAAGAAGTTACAAATGGTGTATCAAAGACAATGACAAAATAGTTTTTAAAATTATTCAATTTACCTCGACTGTATCGCGAACTATAGCCGATTATTTTATTTTCAGAAGGAATGATTTTAATGTAGGAACCTCTGTCAAAAGCATCAATGGCAACAAAAGCGCTATCGGTTTTTGGGAATGTAAATTTGAAGGCAGCAGCTCTTTCAGTAGGTGTTATTTCAGTAGTTACATCATAATCTGCTAGATAAACACTGTAGTAATAAGGTTTTACTGTTTCCGATTTGTGACTGAACCAACTGGCTCTTTCTTCTTCATCAACCGTTTCTTTTCCTACCATTGGCATTACGGAGAAAGGACCGTAATCATTCATCCATGGAGAAGGTTGATGGGTTTGTTTGAAACCTCTTATTTTTTTAGCAGCATAAGTATATTGCCAACCATTACCATTATTGCCAGTTTGTGGTGTCCATGCATTCATTCCCCAAGGTAGTGCAATTGAAGGGTAGGTGTTTCCATTACTTAACTCGTAACTGCTATCTGTACCCATTAAAGGGTTAATCCATTCTACTAAATCAGTAGTTTTTGTTACTTGTTGAGCATTACTTATAAAAGTAAATAATAGGATTACTTTTGTTATGTTTTTTAACATTAAAGAAAATTTATATCGATATGAATAACCCAAAGATACTTAATTCTCTTTTTTTGAAATGTTAAATAGAAGTGAAGTTGTGTTTTTGTATAGTTTGGATTTTTTTTTTATCTAATTACATGTTTCTATTCAGAATATCAGCATCTTTATTCTAATTAAAAAAAGCATCAATTTAAAAAATTAATGCTTTTGACTTTAAAACAAAATTATATTTTTTTAATTAAAAAGTTTGGATGACTTCACTTAATAATCTTCTCGATTTAGGTTTGTTTTTAATTTGGTTTGCATCATCAGAATCTCTGTAACCAATAGCTACTGCAACTAAAGCATGATGTTTATTTGATTCTAATATTTCATTGTACTTTTCTGCTTCAATTCCTTCCATAGGAGTAGAGTCGACCCCCATTTCTGCACAAGCACTTAGAAAAACGCCTAATGCTAAATATACTTGTCTATCAAACCAACCTTTTATTTCGATTTCAGGTAAGGGTTTTATAAATTGCTTGTAATATCCAACTGCACCTTCTGGAAGTGTTTCTTCTATTTGTTTTTCAAACGCATCTAAATTATCTATTCTACTAAATACGACTAAAGTATCACAGTGAAGCACTTTGTTATCATTAAAAAGTGAGGCTTTTGCCAATTTCTTTTTTGTTTCCTCGTTACTAATAAAAGAAAATTTCCAAGGTTGGCTATTAATGGAAGAAGGGCTAAGTCTAACAATTTCTTTTAGTTGGTCAATTTTTTCGGATTCAATTTTTTTTGTTGCGTCATATTTTTTAGTTGTATAACGTTCTTGCATTGCTGAAATAAAACTCATATTTTTGTTTTTTGATTTAAACTATATTTTTTATAGTTACAAAAGTAATTATAGTTTTTTAGTTACACAATAACGGTCAAAAAGGATAGTAAGAGTTTTTATATTAAATAAAGGATTAAGATGTATACTATAAAAGGAAAACAATATCCATGTTGTACTAGTGTTACAATGGGAATAATAGGAGGAAAGTGGAAAACAGTTATTTTATTTTATCTAATTGAAAAACCTTTGCGATATAATGAGTTACATAAAAAGATGAATGTTGTTACCGAGCGGACTTTGAGTTTGCAATTAAAAGATTTAGAAGAAGATGGTGTGATTCAGAGACAAGTATTTACAAAAAAGCCACCATTAAAAGTAGAGTATTCCTTAACTGATTTTGGAAAAACATTAATTCCTCTTTTAGAAGCGATTGCGAAATGGGGTGATTTTGTAGTAAAAAATGAAGTAGAAAAAGTTTTGTGATTTTAGTTTTTACAGTACTGAAACAGTTGTTTTATCTCTCTTTTGGGAAGTTTATTTCCCCAAGTTATTTTATGGTAGTTTATCTTAAATTCATTTAACGATGTGCTATCAATTTTTACATTAGAATTAGTTAGCCAATGAAATAGTTGTAATGAATCAGTATTTCTTAAGGCAGGACCAGTTAGTTTTTTATCTAATGAGTGACAAGAGGCACAATTACTATTGAATATTTCTTTTCCTTTACGGGTATTTTCTGATAAATTTGTACCACAAATTAGAATTGGATCATGAGTAGCGCAATTTAATTGTTTTCATTGATTATTTTTAAGTAGAAATTCTGTTATTCCAAGACTTATTACTATAAATATACTAACGTATAGAAAAATAACTTTAATTTTATTCATTTCTTATAAAGTGAAATTCTGAATTTGGAAGAGTTTGCAGTTATTTTAAATTTAGCAAATAAATAAAACTAAACATTGCAAAAAATAATTTTTACAAGAATAAAAAATAGTAGGTAAAATTTTATATTTTATTTACTATAAGTGTATAGTAAAAATCATAAAATATTGGTTTGTTTAAGACTTAAATTAATCCTAATTTTCTTGCTTTTTCAACTAAATCTCTATCACTGCCTTTGGTTTTTAAGAGTTGGTCTTTAATACTAGCCTTTCTTTTTTCAATAGCGCTCATAGATAAAGGGATATAGTTAGGTAGATTTGTGGTTTTAATACCTTGGGAAATTAAGATTAAAATTTGATTGTCATGACTGTCCCAGTTAATGTTTTGTTTAAATAATTCTCTTTGGGATTCAATTATTGTTTTGCTTCTATGTATATCACCTCTAATAATTCTTTTACAAATTACAGGAAACAATTCAAAGTTGATATCATTTTTTGAAATAAAACCTTCTGGTTTTATTTCCTTTAAGATATTGTCTACAGTTAAGGGTTCACTATGCATAGTAAGTAATACAATTTTACAATTTGGATTTTTTTTCCTTATTAATGAGGCTAAATCTATACCACTATTAATATTTTGCTCTTCATATGGAGGCAGACTAATATCTAGTAATGCAAAATCAATATTAATTTCTTGCTTTATATAAAAAAATATTTTGCTGTAGGCATCTTTACAATTATAACTCTTAATAAAATTGGGTTTATTTTCTTCAAAATCTATATCGGATAAAAGGTTAATATAGCTATCTACAGTCATAGGATGATCATCTACAATCAAAATATTTAGATGTTTTTTCATGTTTTAATTTGTTTAATTTGTTTATTATACGTAGCTAAAATAATTAAATATTACGGATTTTCCGTATAATTTATAAAAATGATGGCTGTTTTTTTGTCATAAATAATATTAATCTAAAATTAATTTTTTTATGAAAAACAAACTATTTATCTCAGGGCTATTTTTTATTTTGTATTTGACTTCTTCTTGTTCAACTGACGCATATTATGAATTTCCAGAAGAAAAAAATGTTGAATTTACAACTCCATCTGATAATACAATTCCATTTGACATTAAAGTTCCGTCTGATGTTAAGACTTCTTCTAGTGCTACAATGAAAGAAGAAGTATATGAAGTAAACGTAATAATGAGCGATTCAACATTTGTACCTCCTACCAATAATGGAGAAACACCTTCTGATGGTGAGCCAAGTAACCCAAAACCACCAAGAAACGGATAGTATTTCATTATTTTTCGAAAAAAGCATGTAATTATATTTACAAATCACATAGTTTTCTATGATTCAAAATATTACATTTGAAGTCATAAAAAATATAGATTTTGATTACTTTTAATAAAATAACTGTTGTATTAGTATTCCTGGTTTTATTTTCTTGTCAAGATAAAGATTCTATTCTTTCTGATATAAATGAAAAAGATTTATTTGATAAAGGATCATTTAATAGTTTATCAGAAGGCAATAAAGAGAAATATTTAGATTCTGTAATAGTTTTATTGAAATCTAAAAAAAATGATTCTATAACAAGAAACTTATATTTAAGAGTTGCTTCAGAATATTATTACATTAATAATATCAATAAATCTCTAAAAATTAGTTTCAAATCTTTGGATTTATCAAATCAAGCAGAGGATAGTATAAGAAAAGCAAAGGCGTTATATTTTGTAGGGGATTGTTATGAGAGTTCAAAGAATGATAGTGCCTATTATTATTATTTACAAGCTCAAAAGTTATATACCAAGATTTCTGATTATGACAATATCGCTAGAATGTTGTTTAATAAGGCTTATATCTTATTTTATCATGGAAATTATGTAGAATGTGAGATTGAGATTTCTAAGGCTTTAAATTATCTTAAAAAATCTGAGAATCACAGGTTAATTTATTCCTGTAATACCTTAATGGGTAACTGCTTGGAAAAATTAACTAATTACAATGAGGCAATGAAATATCATAAATTAGCCTTGTTGGAACTCAAAAAAATGAAGACTAACAATAATGATAAAGATGAAATTAATAATTATAATGTAACTTCTACTATCAATATTTGTAATCTATATGATCTAAAAGGAGAGTATTCAGAGTCAGTGAAAGAATTACAAGGCTTGCTTTCCGATAATTTGAAAAAAAAATGGATAGGTTTATATGCTAAAGTACTTAGTAATTTGGCTTATTCAAAAATGAAAAATAAGGATTATGAAAATGTAGAATCTATGCTTTTAGAGTCCTTAAAAATAGTTGATAGTATTGGAATTGAATCAGATATTTTATATAAAAATATTTATTTAGGAAAATATTATTTATTACAAAAAGATACTGCTAAATCTATTCAAAATTTAAAAGAAGCTAATCGTGTAGCTTTTAAAATTAAAAGTAGTAACGAAATTTTAACTTCTCTAAAAATGCTTTCTGAAGCAGACAAGAATAATAGCTTGTTTTATTTGAACAAATATATAGAAATCAGTGATAGTATTAATACAGTTCAAAAAAATGCTAGAAATAAATATGCTAGAATCGAATATGAGACTTCTAAAATTGAAGATGAAAATAAAGTTTTGACTAAGAGTAATTTTTATATTTTAATCATTTCATTTGTTTTAATTTTATTATTACTTGTGATTATTGTTACTCGTTATTTAAAATATAAAAATAAAGAGTTACAGTTCTTAAAGAATAAGAAAACAGCTAATGAAGAGATTTATCATTTGATTACTAAACAACATGAAAAAATAAGTGTTGCGAAAGATAATGAAAAAGCCAGAATTGCTAAGGAGCTTCATGACGGTATCATGAATAAAATTTATGGTGTTCGAATGAATTTAGGCTTTTTTAACTCTAAATCAGATATTGAATCAGTTGAAAAAAGAAAATTTTATATTGCTGCATTACAAGATATTGAATCAGAAATTAGAGCAATATCACATGACTTATCTAGAACTTCTTTTTTTGATGATAATGATTTTAATATATTATTAAAAAGTTTAGTTGAAAACCAAAAAGGAATTAGTTCTACCGAATTCATATATGTTTGTTCAGAAAAAATTGATTGGAAATCTTTTCAAAATATATTTAAGATTAACTTATATCGTATAATTCAAGAAGCTATTTTAAATGTAAATAAATATGCTTTTGCAAAAACATGCGAAATAAAAGTTATTTTGGAACATGAAAATATTTTAAAACTAACTATCGTTGATGATGGAAATGGGTTTGATGTTAAATCTACAAGAAATGGTATTGGTTTGCGTAATATAAATGATAGAGTTAATTCCTTAAATGGTAAAATTATAATTGAATCAAAAATAGGAAATGGAACTCAAATTTTTATAACTTTTGATTTGAATAAAATACCTTAATTATTGTAATAGTTAAGGTAATTTGTTATTGTTTAGTTATTCTTCAAATAATAAATTCTTTAATTTTCAATTTATTGATTATTCATTTTTTGGAATATTTATCAATTTCTATTCTACTTCTTTATTTCCATAAAGATTTTTTATTTTAAAAATTTTTTCTAATTAGAATTGCTTAATACTTTATTAAGTGATTCGTTTTTTTATTTAATGACATTATTGTATTTATATTAATAAAATAAATACAGTTCGTTTTAAGATATTTTAACCTTCTTTTGAAGAAATTTTAGTTGTTTTCATTCTCTTAAAAAACACATAATACTAATTATTTTAATAATAATGAATTTTTTTTTAAATAATTAAAAATACAAATAACTGATTTTCAATTGATTAGATATGTTTTTTTATAACCCGTAATTTTTATGCAAAAAGTCCGTAATCTCATTAATGACCTTCCTGCTATTTTTGTTCAAAATCTTTTAGGTCTGAGTTATCAGAAACAATTTATTAGATAATGAATCTCGTAACCGAGGATAGCGAAGCTATGTTTTTTACTAACATTTTACTTTTTATTTATGAAAACTACATCTATTGGCTGGCATGTACTTTATGTTAAATCTCGTCATGAGAGAAAAGTACACGATGCACTTAAAGAATTATCTATTGATGCTTTTTTACCAACAGTAACTGAGCAAAGTAAAAGAGTAGACAGAAAGACAATTATTCAAAAGCCACTTTTTCCATCTTACGTTTTTGTAAATATAAGTTCATCAATGGACTTTTACAAAACACTCTCTGTTAATGGTGCTTGTGCATACATTCGTTTTGGAACGGAGTATGCTACCGTAAGAGATGTTGAGATAAAAAAAATAAAATTGTTAATAGGAGCTAATGATTTAACAGAATTTGAAACAGATGCTGACCATCTTAAAGTTGGTGATATAAAAAAAATATCTTACGGTTCATTAAGTGGATTAGAATGTGAGATATTAAATGTAAATAACACTAATAAAGTAATTATTAGAATCAATTCTTTACAACAGAATATTAAAGCTACAATTCCTTCCTATTATTTTGAAAATTAAATAAGGAGAAAAGTAATAAGGTTTATTATAAGCTTACTTATTCATATTAAGTATTTTCAATGTTACTTAAGTTAAGCAAAAAAATATTTTGACTAAACATTTTTCAAGACAATACTATTATTTAAGTGCTATAAATAACATTCTTTGAAGAATTGTTTTATAGGTTTTTGCTCTCTTTTTTTTTAGAACATCAATCAAGCGATATTTCTAATCGTTTAGATTTAAAATAATTTCATTAATACCATCAAACCAAATGACAGATAAAATTAAACTTCTTACCGAATTATTGGAGATAAGAAAAGAATCAGATAAATTAGGAATAACTTTTATAGAAGGAGGAAATCATGAAGAGTTCTTGTCTTATAAAGGATTATATGAAGAAGCATTAAAATGTCTTTTTTATCTACAGAACAGAGGCATTAAACCTAAAGATGAACTAATTTTTCAAATTGACAATAATAAATCTTTTATTATTATTTTTTGGGCTTGTATTTTAGGTGGAATTTATCCTGTTCCTTTGACAGTAGGGATGAATGATGACCATAAGAAAAAACTATTCAATATTTGGCCTATCTTAAACAATCCTTATTTGGTTATTTCAAGTAATAATCTTAAAAGATTGAATATAGATACCAATGAAAATGGGTTTGAAAATTTCATATCTCGAATTATAGATCAAGACGAAATAAACTCTTCCACAGAAAAAGGAGAAATTTTTGCTGCCAATGAAGATGATATAGCCTTTATTCAGTTTTCTTCAGGTTCTACTGGAAGTCCTAAAGGAGTTATGCTTACTCATAAAAACCTTTTAACCAATATTCGTGCAATTGGAGCAGCAGCTAATTACTCTATTGAGGATTCAATGCTTAGTTGGATGCCACTTACACATGATATGGGATTAATAGGATTTCATTTAAATCCATTATTATATGGAATGACACATTATTTAATTCCAACTAATGTTTTCGTAAGAAGACCTTCTTTATGGCTTGAAAAGGCAAGTGAATATAAAGTGACAATTTTATCTTCACCAAATTTTGGTTATAAGTACATAATGAAACATTTTAGTCATGTAGAAAATAAAGCTATTGATCTTTCTTCTATTCGATTAATTTATAATGGTGCTGAACCCATATCGGTTAGTTTAAGTCGCTTATTTTTAGATACTTTTTCCAAGTATGGCTTAAAAAGTATTGCTATGTGTCCTGTATATGGACTAGCAGAGGCAAGTCTTGCAGTTGCGATATCTAATCTTGAAGATGAGGTAATAGATTATGATTTTTGTAGAGATCATTTGAATATAGGTGATAAAGTTTTAATAACGAATCGAGATGAAAATACACTTTCATTTGTTAATGTTGGTTTTCCAATAAATGATTGTCTTTTAAGAATTACAGATGATGAAGATATTGTTGTTGAAGATGAAATAATAGGACATATTCAAATTAAAGGGAATAATGTTACTTCAGGATATTATAATAATGATGAAGCTACTCAGAAAGCTATAACTGCAGATAAATGGTTAAGAACAGGAGATTTAGGCTTTATTAAAGATGAAGCTTTGTATGTAACAGGGAGATTAAAAGATATAATTTTCGTTAATGGACAAAATTTTTATCCTCATGATATTGAAAGAGTTGCTGAAAATGTAGAAGGTATAGAATTAAATAAAATCGTAGCCGTAGGCTCTTATAATAATGAAAGACAAAAAGAGGAAATAATTGCTTTTGTATTCCATAGAGGTGGTTTAAAAGAATTTATACCCATCATTAAATCTTTAAAGGCCAAAGTAAATTCAGAAATGGGAATTCTAATTGATAGAGTTATACCAGTTAAGGATATACCAAGAACTACAAGTGGAAAATTGCAAAGATTTAAATTATTGAGTGATTTTAAAAACGGTAATTTTAACGATAGGGAGTTTCAACTTGAAAAAATTTACAAAGAATTTGATTTAGGTGAATTTGTTGCTCCTGAAAATGATAAAGAGGAAAAGTTGTTATCAATATGGAAGAAAATTTTGAATTTAGATGCTATAAGTGTTACTCAAGATTTTTTTGAATTGGGAGGAAATTCGTTAAAAGCTGCAGAAATGGCAATGATATTAATGAAAGAATTGGATATTGATTTACCTATTACCAAATTATATGAAAATCAGACTATAAGAAAGTTATCAAATATATTGGATGATTTAGAAACAAAAAATTATATAAATATATCAAAAGTTACAGATTGCAATTTTTATCCGTTAACGAGTTCTCAAAAAAGGCTTTATTACGCTTGGGAAATGGATAAAACTTCTGTAGCGTATAATACACCCATAGCATTAAAAATAAAAGGTTCCGTTGTCATTGAAAAACTTGAAAATAATCTAAAAGAGCTTATTAATAGACATGACTCATTGAGAATAGTATTTGAAACCAAAAATAATCCTGGTTTTAGAATAGAAAACACAGTTGACTTTTCCATTAATTCTATTCAATACAATGAAACTGATTTAAATCAAAAACTAAAAAGCCGCGTGCAAGCTTTTGATTTGACAAAGGGACCTTTATTTAGAATTGAACTGTTACATAATGCAACAGGTGAATCTATATTATTTATGGATTTTCACCATATTATAAGTGATGGATTATCTATTCATAATTTTATAAATGAGTTGATTAAATTATATAATCATGAGCCAGTTAATTTCCCATTAGTGGGTTATGGTGATTTCTCAATTTGGGAAAATAATATTTTAGAAGTTACTCCATTAGACAAGCAAAAAGACTTTTGGTTAAATCATTTAGGAGAAGATTTTCCAATATTAGATATGCCTCTAGATTATTCACGACCTCCTTTATTTAGCCATGTTGGTGAAAAATTAGAGTTTGAGATTGATGTAGATAGTTCAGATGAATTAAGAAAATTAGCAAATGAAAATCAATGTACATCACATGTATTATTGTTTACTCTTTACAATATATTGCTTTCAAAATACACAGGACAACTTGATTTAGTTGTTGGAATACCAGTTTCTGGTCGTAATCATCCAGATTTAATTGACACTCAAGGTATGTTTGTGAATAATTTAGCAGTGAGAAACTCTTTCAATAAAAATGATTCTTTTGATAAGTTATTAAAAAACGTAAATGAAACTATAATGAAAGTTTTATTGAATCAAGATTATCCTTTCTCAATGTTAGTTGATCAAATAGTTTCGAAAAGAGACAGTAGTAGAAATCCAGTTTTTGATACGATGTTTGTATATCAAAACATGGGATTCCCAGAAGCAACTACTAAGGATTTTTCACTTACTAGACATTTCTTTGATCCTGGTTTCTCTAAATTCGATATTTCGATGGAAGTTTTTGATTATGAGAAATCTTTTAAATTCAGTATCGAATATTCAACTCAGTTATTCAAAAAGGAAACTATATTAAGAATAAAAAAATACTTTGATACTTTAATAAAAGCCGTTCTCAATGCACCAAAATCTAATTTTTCAGAGCTGTCATTGTTAGATAGTCAAGAGCAAAAAGAATATATAGAAACTTTTAATCAAACAAAAGAGAGTTATCCACAGGATAAAAAGATTCAAGAATTGTTTGAAAGCCAAGTTGTTTTAACACCGAATGCCATTGCAATAGAGTACGGAGAGTTGAAATTAACTTATGATCAATTAAATAAAAAGGCAAATCAATTGGCTCAATTCCTTTTGGATGAAGGAATGACATCAAAAGATATTATTGGAGTTCTACTTACAAGGTCTTCTGAGTTTATTTTGACAGTCTTGGCGGTTTTAAAAGCAGGAGGAAGTTTCCTTCCTTTAGATACTGATTTACCTGAAGAAAGGATAAACTATATTCTAGAGCATAGTAAATGCAACTTAGTGATAACAGATAATTTTCATTTTGATATTGTTTCTGAGACTAAATTTAACTTGAACGCTTCAAAATCTATGATCTTAAATCTTGATGTTGTTTCTTATGACTCTAAAAGTATTGATAATGTTCAAAATAACAATTCATCAAATGAGTTGGCTTATATTATTTACACATCTGGAACAACTGGTAATCCTAAAGGAGTAATGATTTCTCATAGTTCTTTAGTTAACTATGTTTATTGGGCTGCTAATGAATATGTAAAAGATGAGATTGAAAGCTTTCCATTATTTACATCAATTTCTTTCGACTTAACAATTACATCAATTTTCACACCCTTAATAACAGGTAGTAAAGTTATTGTCTATACAAGTAGTCAGCAGGAAATTTTAATCGAAAGAGTTGTTTTAGAAAATAAAGCTAGTGTCATCAAATTAACACCTTCTCATCTTAAGATTATCAATCAACTTGATTTACAATCATTAGATAAAAGTATTATAAAGAGATTCATTGTTGGCGGTGAAGAATTAGAACAATCTTTGGCTCATGATATTTATAAAAAATTGGGAGAAAATATTGAAATTTTTAACGAGTATGGTCCAACAGAAGCTACTATCGGATGTATGATTTATAAGTTTAATCCAAACGATACTTCCATAACAGTTCCAATTGGTGTACCAATTGATAATACTAAGATTTATCTATTAGACGAATTTTTTAAACCTGTTCCAATTGGTATAAATGGAGATTTATATATTGCAGGAGATGGATTAGCAAAAGGTTATTTACATAATGAAGAATTGACAGATGAAAAATTTATAGATAATCCTTTTGTTACAAGTACTAAAATGTATAAATCAGGAGATGTAGCAAAAAGACTTCCAAACAACTTAATTGAATATGTTAATCGATCTGATCAACAAGTTAAAATTAATGGATATCGAATAGAACTTTTAGAAATTGAAAATAGTATTTTAAAATTACCTAATGTAAATCAAGCAGCTGTAGTATGTAGAGTGAATGAAAAAGGATCAAAAAAATTAGAAGCTTATTATGTTTGTGAAATTGGGTTAACTATTGAATCTTTAGCAATTAGAGATTTTCTTACAGGTTGCTTACCTCATTATATGATTCCAACTTCTTTTACAGCTTTAGAAAAAATTCCTCTAACTAAGAATGGAAAAGTGAATTATAAGGAGCTAAAACCAACTGAATCTATTAAAGATAAAGAAATAGTATTACCAAAAAGTCATATCGAAGAAATTGCACTAGAAGTTTGGTCTGATATATTTAATGAAGAATATTTATCCGTTGATGATAATTTTTTCGAATTGGGTGGAGATTCTATTAAAGCAGTACAAATTTCATCTAGAATGCTTGAAAAGGGGATAAGCTTAAAAGCTAAAGATATTTTAAGATATCATACAATTGAATCAAGTTCAGCATATGCTACTTTCTCTAGTTCAGAAAAAAAATATCAGCAAGGATTGGTTTCTGGAGAAAAAGATCTAACACCTATAGAGTCTTGGTTTATTAATCAACGTTTTGTAAACCCTGATTATTACAACCAAACGATTGCACTTAGACTGAACCAAACAATTAGTATTGATTTAATTGAGGAAGTATTTAATAAGTTAATTGAACACCATGATGGTTTAAGATTAAATTTTGACAGAGAAAAGAATGTATTGATATTCAATCAAAATCATTTAGAAAAACCATTCCTTACTAATGAGTATGTAATTGAGTGTATTGATGAACTTGAAGAAGTTGGTCAAAAAATAAAAGGAAGTTTTGATCTGAAAAAAGACCTCCTTATAAAGACTGCAATAGTTAGACAACATGAACAAAATGATATTGTTTTGATTACAGCACATCATTTGGTTATGGATGGAGTTTCTTGGAGAATATTACTTGAAGATTTTTATAACATTTATTGGGCTTTAGTAAATAATGAAAAATTTATACTTCCCCAAAAAACTATTTCCTTGTTGGAATGGCAAAAGGAATTGAAAGCGTATGAAAATGTTAATGAAATAATTAAAACTGAAACTGATTACTGGAATGAGATTCAATCATTAGACTTTAAATTGCCTAATGATTTACAAACAGATGATTGGAGAGTTGAAAATGTAATAAAATTATCTAAAAGCTTTAGCAAAGAACAAACTAGTTTTCTATTGAAAGAAGCTCATGGTACATACAAAACTAATGTTGTATCACTTTTAAATACAGCATTAGCATTAACTTTAAAAGAATGGACAGGATTAAACGAGTTTGTTGTTGAATTAGAAAATCACGGTAGACACATTGATTATGTTGATGCTTCTAGAACAATAGGTTGGTTTACAGCTATATATCCAGTTAAATTAAAACTTATTAATGATAACTTAAGTGATCAGATTAAAGCTATTAAAGAGCAAATCATAAAAATTCCAAATTCTGGTTTAGGTTATGGAATATGCAAATATTCCGAACAATCAATGCAATCAAGTGTTATTCAATTATCTGAGATTAGATTTAATTATTTGGGACAGTTTAATAATGAATTGAATAACGAACTTTTTTCATTTTGTGATGCTTCACATGGTAAAGAAACTGACGCAAATAATCTAATGACAACTAAATTAGAAATCAATTTGATGGTTATTGATGAAAAACTAAATATGGAAATAAACTATAATAAAACTTTCCATAGAGAAGAAACTATTAATTGGTTTATGAAAGTGTTTTTTGAAAATCTTATTACAATTTTGAGTCATATTAAAAATCAAGATACAATATATTTTACTCCATCCGATTTTGAATCAGTAGAATTAGATCAAGAAGAATTAGACTCCTTATTTTCATAAATTGATTAAAATAGCTTAATAAAAGCCCTTTTTAGTATAAAATCCATTATTGTCTAAATAATTAAAATAAAATAATATGAAATTTCATGATTTACAATTAGTTTCAAATAAAGAAATGTTACTTGAATTAGATAAAAGCAACCTTAACAGTCAAAATTGGCTACAAGAAAATAAAGAAAATATAGAAAACTTTATAGCTACAGAAGGAGCTTTATTAATTAGAGGATTATCCATTTCTGATGGAGAAGAATTCGGTCAGACGTTAAAATTACTTTTTGGAGAAGATTTAGTAAATTATACTTATAGATCTACTCCTAGAAGAAAATTAAGTGAGAGTAATGTGTACTCTGCAACTGAATATCATGCTTCTGAAACAATTCCACAGCATAATGAAAATGCTTACTCTAATTCATGGCCTATGAGAATTGGTTTTCTATGTATGACTCCAGCTACTAAGATGGGAAATACTCCAATTTCTGATAGTCGAGTTGCTTATCAAGAAATACCTAGTGAAATAAGAGAAGAATTTGAAAGAAAAAAAATCATGTATGTAAGAAATTATTCAGAAATAGACTTACCATGGGAAGAAGTTTTTCAAACAGATGACAAAAGAATGGTAGAACAATTTTGCAAAGAGAATAGTTTAGAATTCGAATGGACTTCTAACGGATTGAGAACAAAACAGACGAATCAGGCAACATTGTTGCATCCAACTACAAATGAAAAATTATGGTTTAATCAGGCTCATCTGTTTCATTCTAGCAGTTTGGGTAAAGAAGTTGAAGAAAGTTTAATTGATTTAGTTGGAGAAGACTTTCTTCCTCGAAATACATTTTTTGGAGATGGAACTCCAATAGATAGAGAATCTCTTGATATCATTCGTACAGTTTTTGAAAATACTAAGTTTTCTTTCAATTGGGAAAAAGGAGATCTGCTTCTTCTTGATAATATGTTATACACACATGGTAGACAACCATATGAAGGTGACAGAAAGATTTTAGTAGGTATGGCTAGAAAATACAACAAATAATTAAAAATGTATTATTTGTTTTTCTTACTAAAATAGGATTTAAGTTGTAACTAAACAGCTAAATAAATAATTAATAGCCCTTACAATTTTGATTAGATTTTGTCCAATTTACATTGGATGCGGATCTCTATTGTTAATAATCTCATTAAATAATTCACTACTGTATTGTAGTTAAAAATGTAAAAAAGTGAACGATAAGATAGACAAAAAAAACGTACAAGATATTTTTGAACTTAGTATGATTCAAAAAGGGATGTTGTTTCATTATTTAAATGATGAAAATAGTAACATATATAATGCCCAACTTAGATTTAATGTTGAAGGAATATTAGATATTGACATTTTAAAAGAAGCTCTTGGAATTGTACAGTCAAATAATGAAGTGTTGAGATCTGTTTTTAAATGGAAAGAAGTTAGTAAACCATTACAAATAATACTTCATGAATGTACAATTGATATCGTATATCATGATATTTCACAAGAAAATAGTGCTTATGTCTTAAACTTTGTTGAAGAATATTCTTTGAAGGATATGAATGATAAATTTACTTTGACAACAGTTCCGTTTCGTCTTAGTATAATTAAAATTGCTGAGAAATCATATGAACTTTATATTACCAATCACCATATTCTGTATGATGGATGGAGTACTGGTATTATCTTAAAAGAACTTTTTTATGCGTACAATCAGTTAGTTAATAACGAAAATCCTGTCTTTTTAAATAAGTCAACTTATAAAGAGTATCAATTGACTACATCAAAAATGAAAAAAAGAGATGAAGAAAAAGAATATTGGAAAAATTATTTAAATAAGTTTGAGATTAGTTCATTATCTACAAAAGTTCATGTAAGTAATGGAGAAAAACATCAAACGAAAAAAATAAGCTTTAAAAGTGCTATAGATAAATTAGAAGCTTTTTCGATTGAAGAGAAAGTAACTAAAGCTGCAATTATATACTCGACTATTGGAATTTTACTTCAAAGACTTAAAGGAGAATCTGATGTTGTCTTTGGTACTACAGTATCTAATAGAGATTCATCTATTAAAGGAATTGAATCAATTGTTGGAAATTTTATAAATTCTATTCCTTTTAGACTTAAAGATACTGAGAAAAAATCATTTTTAGATGTGATTAAAGAAACACATCAAGACTTAATAATTCGGAATCAGTTTAATAATACATCTTACTATGAGATAAAGCAATTAACAGATTTAAAATCTTCGGAAAATTTATTCGACACTTTAGTTGTAATAGAAAATTATCCTCTTGATGAGAAAACAATAAATAGTAATAAAGATTTTAATATTGCATTGAAATCAGTTACTGAAAATACAGGTATTCCATTAGTAATATCTATCTTTTTTAAAGAAGAATTAGAAATAGAAGTGATTTATCAAACAGATACAATTGATCAAACTTTTGCAGAAGCTTTTTTAGTTAATTTAAATACTTTTCTTGAAGGAATTCTTGATAACTCTAATCGAATTGTAGATAAATTTTGCTTTTTGACAGATAATGAAGTTTCTGAAACATTGGTGAAATTTAATAATACAGAAGCAAAAAATCCAGTAAATGAAACTGTAGTATCACTTTTTGAAAAACAGGCTATACGACGTCCTAATAATATAGCCATATTATGTGGAAATGAATCTATAACTTATGCTGATCTTGTAGACAAATCAAACCAAATAGCTAGATATCTTAAGGAAGAAAAACACATTAAAAAAGGGGATTTAGTTGGTTTGATGTTAGATAGAGATCTAAATATTATTCCAATTATTCTAGGAGTTTTAAAAGCGGGTGCAGCATTTGTTCCAATAGATCCAATATATCCAACTGATAGAATAAATTCAATAATAAAAGAAAGTCGTATAGATATTTTATTAGTAAAAAATGATCTTGACGTTTCTTCTTTTAACAGCGTTCAAAATGTAGTTTTTGTAAATGAAATTTTAGCTAAAACTTATGACAATCCGACTGTATTAGAGAAATTAAAAATTTCTGATTTAGCGTATGTTATTTTCACATCAGGATCAACAGGAACACCTAAAGGTGTAATGATAGAGCATGGTTCTTTACTAAATTATATCAACTGGGCTTCTGCATTTTATGTTGGAAAGGATAAAACTACTTTTCCATTATACTCTTCAATATCTTTTGATTTAACAATAACTTCTATTTTCACACCCTTAATTACAGGAAATACAGTTATTGTTTATGAGGAAGATGATACAAGCGTATTAATTGAAAAAGTGTTGATTGATAATAAGGTAGATATTATTAAACTAACACCTTCTCATTTGAAAATTATAAGAGATAGTGACTTATTAACAAAAAATAAGAGTACTTTAAAAAAATTAATTGTAGGAGGTGAAGAATTCGAATCTAAATTGTCAAAAGATATTTTTGATAAATTTAATGGAAAAGTTAAAATCTATAATGAGTATGGACCAACTGAAGCTACAGTAGGTTGTATGATTTATGAATTTGACCCTGAACAATCAACTTTGTCAGTTCCCTTAGGAAATCCAATCAATAATACACAAATTTATTTACTTGATACACAAATGAATCCCGTTTCTAAAGGCATAATGGGAGAAATACATATTTCTGGAAAAAGTGTAGCAAAAGGATATTTATGGAGAGATGATTTAACTGAAGTAAGATTCATAGATAATCCTTTTATTCATGGAGAAAGGATGTATAAGACAGGTGATTATGCAATACGATTGACAGACGGTACAATTCTTTTCATGGGAAGGATTGATGAACAAGTAAAAATCTCTGGATTTAGAATTGAATTAAGAGAAATTGAAAATATGCTAAATACACATTCAAATGTTGAGGAGTGTGTTGTGGTTGCAAAAGAAAAAGCTGGACATAACTATTTAGTAGCTTATTATCTATCTGAAAGTGAAATTAATCCACTTTCATTAAGAAGTCATTTAGCCGAAAAACTTCCTATTTACATGCTTCCTGCTCACTATATTCAAATAGATAGCTTTCCATTAACGGCTAATGGGAAATTAAATGTAAAAGCATTACCAGAACCTGAATTAAAAGGAAATGAAGATTATGAAGCCCCAAGTAGTTTAGAAGAAAAATTATTGGTTAATGAATGGTCAAAAGTTCTTGGAATACCTAAATTAGGTATTACTGATAATTATTTTTCTGTTGGAGGAGACTCAATAGTATCTATTCAGATAAGCTCCAAAATGCGAAATGCTGGTTATGAGGTTTCGGTTCAAGATATCTTTAAGAATCCAACAATAAAAGAATTAGCTTTAAAGATAAAACCAGTTATATCTCAATCAGATCAATCCGTAGTTTCTGGCTCAGTAGAATTAAGCCCAATTCAAAGATGGTTTTTCAATAATTCAAGTATAGATCAACATTATTTTAATCAATCATCAATGATTCATTTCAAAAAAAGTATAACATCTGATACTGTTTTTGAAATATTTACTAAAATTTTTGAGCATCATGATGCACTTCGTATAGTATTTAATAGGGATAATGGTAGAATTAATCAAGAAAATATTGGATTAAATTTTCCTATTTCTTTAGAAGAAAAATATTTTGACAATGATGATGAGGTTAATAAATTAATCTTAAAAGAAAGCAATCGAATTCAAGCATCTATAGATTTAGAAAATGGACCATTAATTAAATTAGGACTGTTTCAGACAGTTGAAGGTAGTCAATTATTAATCGTAATACATCATCTAGTTGTAGATGGCGTTTCTTGGCGTATTTTATTTGAAGATATAAAAACTTTATATAATCAAATTTTAAACAAACAGAAACTAACTCTGCCATTAAAAACTGACTCATTCCAAAAATGGTCAAAATCATTAACTGAATATACCAAGACTGATATTTATGAAAAGGCAAAACTTTATTGGCACTCATTGTCTAATAAGAATATTGATCTAATGAAAAGAGATTTTCAAGAAGGAATTAATATGTTTTCTGATCATTGTAGAGAGTCTTTTAAGTTAAAATCAAAGTATACAAGTAAATTATTAGGAGATGTACACAAAACATTTGGCACTCAAATTAATGATATTCTTTTAACCGCACTTTTGTTAAGTATTCACAAACAATTTGGACTTAAATCTTTACTAATTGATTTAGAAGGTCATGGTAGAGAAGATATTATTCAAGGTATCAATACAAGTCGTACAATAGGTTGGTTTACAAGTATATATCCAGTAATCTTAGAAAAAAATGAAAAGGGATTAAATGATCAAATAAAAACAGTAAAGGAACACCTGAAAAAAATACCAAATAATGGAATTGATTATTTATTGAACAAGTATTTTCAAGAAACAGATAATCAGGAATTTAGAAATAAAAATGAGGTTAAATCTCAGATAAGTTTTAACTATTTAGGGCAATTAAGTTCAGATTATGAGTCATTTTTCACAACTCAAGAAGGAAAAGGAAATGAAGTTTCCTTAAATATGAGCCAAAATTATGATTGGAATATTATTGGATTTGTTTCAAACGGAGAATTTGCTCTGAATTTGGTATATAGTAAACAACAATATAAAAAGGAAACTATAAATGCTTTTATGAATACTTATAAAAGTTGTTTAGAAGAAGTTATTGACTACTGTGTTTCTTACAACAAACCAGAACTAAGTCCTTCAGATTTGACTTACAATAACTTATCTATTGAGGAACTAGATGTATTGCAGAACAAATATGATATTGAGGATATCTATACTTTATCCTCAATGCAAGAAGGAATGTTGTTTCATTCAGTATTGGAGTCAAATTCAGAAATGTATTTCGAGCAAAAAGTTTTAACCCTTAAAGGAGATATAAGTGTAGAAACTGTTGAACAAAGTATGAACGACCTTATGAATCGTCATGATATTTTCAGAACCGTTTTCCTTTATAAAAATTATGAAAGACCTATTCAAATAGTATTGAAGGAAAGAAAGATAGATTTCAGCTTCTTTGACATTCGTAAAGATTGTATTCATTCATCTAAGAATGAATTGATAGAATCTTATCAAAAAAATGATGCAAAAAAAGCTTTTGACTTGAGTAAGGATGTTTTAATGCGTATTGTGTTGCTTCAAACTCAAGATGATGAGTTTGTTTTAATTTGGTCACATCATCATATATTAATGGATGGATGGTGTACAAGTATAGTTTGGAATGATTTTAAGTTATTATACTCAAACAAAAGATTAAATAAAAATATTTCATTATTACCAGCTGCTAAATATGCTAACTATATTGAATGGTTAGAAGATAGAAATAAAAAAGATTCAATTACATATTGGGAAAGTTATCTAAGCAATTATGGAAGTTTAGCTACAATACCTAAAAAAACAGTTTCACAGACAATAAATAGAGATTATGATTTGTCTTCTCAGGAGTTTATTATTGATAGCAAAAGAGTAAACTTTCTTAAGAAAGTTTCAAAAGAAAATAGTGTAACATTAAACACGATTCTTCAAACAGCTTGGGGCATTGTATTAAGTAAATACAATAATACCAAAGATGTAGTTTTTGGTTCGGTAATCTCTGGTCGCCCTTCAGAAATTACTGGAATCGAAAATATGGTTGGATTGTTTATAAATACTATACCTGTAAGAGTAAAGTATGAAGAAAAAGATTCTGTAATTGAATTGTTGAAAAATTGTCAAAATAAAGCTTTACAAAATGAACAGCATCAGTATCATCCATTATCAGAAATTCAAAGTTTAAGTGATTTAGGAAATGAATTGTTTGACCATATTCTGGTTTTTGAAAATTATCCAATATCAGAGAAAATAATTAATAAAAAGGATGAAGAAGCTATAGGTTTTACTGTTACAGATATAGAGGTTTTCGAACAAACCAATTATGATTTGGTTCTCATGATTATTCCTGGAGACGAAATTCAAATAAAAATTGATTACAACCAAAACAAATATAGTAATGAAACTATTGAACGATTATTAAATCATTTGAATACTACTATTGTTTCAATCATTGAAAATAATGATTCTATGATTACAGAATTGGATTTTATGTCTGAAAATGAAAGAATACAATTGCTTAATCAGTTTAATTATTTGGATGTAGATTTTCCAAAAGATAAAACAATAATTGATTTATTTATTGAACAAGTTGAACGAACACCTAATAGTATTGCAATAACATTCGAGGATGAACAGATAACTTATTATGAGTTACATAAAAGAAGTTCAGAAATAGCGATTTTATTAAGGGAGAATGGTGTAAAACCAGATTGTATAGTTGGACTATTTATGAATAGGTCTATTGATGTTGTGATTGGAATGTTAGCTATTTTAAAAGCAGGAGGTGCTTACTTACCTATTGATATTGATTATCCGAAAGAAAGAATTGAATATATAATAAAGGATAGTGGAACTACTATTATTTTAACAGATAGAACCCTTGAAAATGAGATCGATTTTAATGTTTTAACGCTTTTTATAGAAGACTCGGAAGAAATAAGCGATATGGCTTTAAATATTCAACATTTCAATAAACCTTCTGATTTATGTTATGTTATTTACACCTCTGGTACTACAGGAAATCCTAAAGGTGTAATGATTGAACATCGAAATGTAGTAAGATTACTTTTTAACGATAAGTTTCAATACGATTTTAATTCTAGTGATGTTTGGACTATGTTTCATAGTCATTGCTTCGATGTAAGTGTATGGGAAATTTATGGAGCACTATTATTTGGAGGGAAATTAATAGTTATTCCTAAAATGCTGGCAAAAGATACTAAAGCCTATTTAGAAATCTTAAAAAATGAGAAGGTAACTATATTGAATCAAACACCAAGTGCCTTGTACAATCTTATTTATGCCGATTTATCTGAGCCAGAAAAAACATTGAGTCTGCGTTATGTCATCCTAGCTGGTGAAGAACTAAGTCCAAGAAAATTAAAAGCTTGGAAAGTAAAATATCCAGATGTACTTATTATTAACAAATATGGTATTACTGAAACAACTGTTCATAACACTTATAAGGAAATAAAAGAGTTTGAAATTGAAAATAACATTAGCAATATTGGAATTCCAATTCCAACTTTATCAATGTTAATATTAAATGAGTATCAAAAATTAGTTCCTAACGGAGTTATTGGAGAGCTTTATGTAGGAGGTGATGGTTTAGCTAGAGGATATTTAAACAATGAAGAACTAACGAACAAAAGATTCATTCCTAACCCTTACAAACCAGAAGAAAGATTATATCGATCAGGTGACCTTGCAAAAGTTATGGAATCGGGTGAATTAGAATACAAAGGTCGAATAGATCACCAAGTTCAATTAAGAGGATTCAGAGTAGAATTAGGAGAAATTGAAAATCAACTTATTAGACACAATCAAATAAATGAAATTTTAGTTCAAGCAAAAGAAATTGGAGGTGAAAAACATCTATTAGCTTATTATATAGCTAATAAAGAGTTGGATATTACTGAATTAAGACACTTTCTTTTAAATAAACTACCAGATTATATGGTACCTAGTTATTTCCTTAAAATGGAAAGATTCCCTTTAACACCTAATGGAAAGTTAGATAAAAAAGCCTTGCCAGATCCAGAGTTGAAGACCATAGAAGCTTCAGCCAAACCAAATAATCAAGTCCAAAAAGAATTGGTTAGTATTTGGGCAGATTTACTCAATATTAAGGAAGATAAGATTGGTATAAACACCAATTTCTTTGATATTGGAGGTAATTCATTGAAATTAATGAAAATGGTTGATAAGATTAACACACACTTTGAAACCGAAATAACCGTAGCAAAGGTATTTACATATCCAGTAATCTCATCGCTTGCGGAGTTTTTAAACAAAAATAATGAATCAGATATCTACAGATCAGATGCGCTAATTGATACCGATATGGAGCAAATGAATGATGCTATGGATATTTTAAATCAGATTTAAGTTAGTTATGGAAAAATATACAGGACTAGAAATAGCTATAATCGGCATGTCTGGAAGATTCCCAGAAGCTGATAATATTAATCAATATTGGGAAAATTTAAAGAATGGTAAAGATTGTATTAGCGATTTTAGCAAAGAAGAGATTATTAATGAAGGTGAATTAGAATCTTTGGTAAATGACCCTTTATATGTAAGATCTAATGCTTATTTAAAGAACAAAAAATATTTTGATTCCGATTTCTTTGGTTACACACCACATGAAGCAGAATTAATGGATCCACAAGTTCGAATATATCATGAATGTTGTTGGGAAGCTTTGGAAGATAGTGGTTATAGTGTTATGAACAATGATGCAAGAGTAGGCGTTTTTGCATCTGGTTCACCTAGTACAGCTTGGCAGTTATTTTCTCTTAGAAATAATCAAGAACGTTTTGTAGATGATTTTACAGCATCTCATTTAAGAGATGCAACTTTTTTAAGTTCAAGAATATCATATAAGTTTAATTTGAAAGGACCAGCTGTTTTTATTCAAACTGCTTGTTCATCATCTTTGGTAGCTATACATGAAGCCTGTAATAGTTTATTGTTAGGAGAATGTACTATGGCATTAGCTGGAGGAGTAAATATCCTAAACTATTCAAAAAAAGGTTATTTATACCAAGAAGGAATGATTCATTCTAAAGATGGAAGATGTAGGCCATTTGATGTAAATTCTAGTGGTACAGTAGGAGGTGAAGGTGCTGGAGTAGTAGTTTTGAAAAGATTAAAGGACGCCATTCGTGATAGGGATAACATTTATTCAATTATTAAAGGAACAGCAATTAATAATGATGGAAACAGCAAAGTAGGTTATACTGCACCAAGTGTTAAAGGTCAAGTTGAGGTAATAAAAAGAGCTCATAAAATGGCCAAAGTTGAGCAGGAAACAATCAGTTATATAGAAGCACATGGAACAGCAACTTCTTTAGGTGATTCTATAGAAATTGAAGCTTTAAATGAAGTATTCGGTAATAATAAAATGAATACTTGTGCCATAGGCTCAGTAAAGTCTAGTATTGGACATTTAGATACTGCCGCAAGCGTTGCAGGTTTCATAAAAACAGTACTAGCTATCAAAAACAAACAGATACCAGCGAGTTTACATTTTACGGAGCCTAATCCAAGGATTGATTTTAATAATGGTCCTTTTTATGTAAATAATGAACTCAAAAATTGGGACAATAATAAAGGCCCATTAAGAGCAGGAGTTAGTGCATTTGGTATTGGAGGAACTAATGCACATGTTGTTTTACAGGAAGCACCAACGGTACAACACTCGTCAGAAACTCGTAAAGATCAACTTATTGTACTATCTGCTAAAACTAAGAAAAGTCTAGATGAAAATACATCTCAGCTTTCAGAATTTCTGAAAATGAATAAAGAAGCCTCACTTGCAGATATAGCTTTTACACTTCAAAGTGGTAGAGATAGATTCAATTACAGAAAAATGTTTGTTTGTGATACTATAGACAATGCAATTAACTTATTGGAAAGAGATGAGACAACAGATGTTTTAAACACAAATACTCAGGAAGATTTACAGAATGTTATATTCATGTTTCCAGGTCAAGGATCTCAATACATTAACATGTGTAAGGACTTATATTTAAAGGAAAAAGATTTTAAGAATAAGATAGATGAATGCTTTAGTATTGTCAAAAATTATTCATCTGAGGACTTTAAATCTATTTTATTTCCTAACGATAACCAAGAAATTGTAAACCCAAAAAGTATTAATGATACTGAATATGCTCAACCTTTATTATTCATAATTGAATATTCAATTGCATGGCTCTTTAATCTATGGGGAATAAAACCCAATTATATGATTGGTCACAGTATTGGTGAATATGTGGCAGCATGTGTAAGTGGTGTTTTCAGTCTTGAAGATGCAATACGACTTGTTATTAAAAGAGGAGAAGTAATGGGCAAAGCAGAAAAGGGTAGTATGCTTAGTGTCACTGCTAGAAAACAAGAAATAGAACCTTTATTGAATTCAAATAAAGGAATTGATTTAGCAGTAATAAACAGCGAGTCTTCACTTGTAGTTTCTGGTACCGATCAAGAAATTGAAAACTTTCAAAGGCAGATGATAAACTTGGGGTATCAATCTAAAAGAATACATACTTCTCATGCTTTTCATTCTTATATGATGGATAGTATATTGAGTGAATTTGAAAATGAGTTCTTTGAAATCTCAATTAATGAACCTAAAATTCCATATATTTCTAATGTAACTGGGTCATTGGTTACATATGACCAAATAAGTAAACCTTCATATTGGTCAAAACATTTGAGAGGTACTGTAGACTTTTTTAAAGGAAGTGAAACTTTATTAAAGATGGGTAACGCATCTTTCATGGAAATTGGACCAGGTAGAACCTTGAGTAATTATTTAGCAGAAAGTAAATTACTAGTTTCTGACCATCATATTATTAATACAATAAGACATTCAAAACAAGAAGTTGATGATCAAAAGTATATTATCGAAAAACTTGGGAGCCTTTGGTTGAAAGGAATTAAAATAAGTTGGGATGGTTTTTACTCTAACGAAGAGAGAAACAAGGTTTCTTTACCAACTTATTCATTTGAAAAACTACCTTATACAACGAATTTTAATTTAAGCAAATTATTAGATAGTCAACTAAAAACTGACAATTCAAATGAAAATGAAATAATAAGTACTACTGAAAATCATATTAACATAACTAACTGGAAGCGTTCTTTATTACCTAATGCAGCTATTGAGCTTATCGAAAATAATTCTGATTTTTTAGTTTTTTATGGAGATGAGACTTTTAGTCCATATTTGATTCAAAAGTTAGTTGCGTATGGACAAAATGTGGTACAAGTAAAAACTGGAAGCAAATTTGAGGTACTAGAAGATGGTACTTTTCAAGTAAATATGAATATTTCTGATGAAATAACGAAATTATGGGATCATTTGATGCAAAACAAAGTTATCGTTAAAAACATTATTTATTGTGCAACATTAGAGGAAGAATTACAAGGAATAAATTACGATTCCATTCAGGAAAAATTGAATAAAGGTTACTTGGGATTATCTAATATTGCTAAATCTCTAGCTTCAACTGTACAAACAGTAAATATAAACATTACAGTTATTAGTAATCATTTGGCAAATGTTTCTGAGGAAGATAAAGTAGATCCGCTTAAATCGGTTATACATGCTCCAGCAAGGATAATACCTTCAGAAATAACTAATGTGAAATGCAAGGTGATTGATATACCATATCCATTTCAAACAGAGAAGGAATTAAAAGATTATACGACCAAAATTGAAAATGAAATTTTCTATAATATTGATGATCCATATATTGCTTATCGATATAATGAGAGATGGGTTGAAAGTGTTGAAAATTTTGAGAGCAATGAGAAAATAAATTCAAATGTTCAAATTATTAAGGATGGAGTTTATGTAATTGTTGGGGGATTGGGTGGTATTGGGTTATCGATTGCTAATGAATTGGCTCTTCAATATGGCGCAAATATTGTTATTGTTCATCGTTCTGATTTTCCAAAAAGAGAAGATTGGAACAATTGGTTAAAATCAAAAGGAGACCAAGACACTATAAGTAAAAAAATTCAGCAAATAGTAAACATAGAAAGTATAGGTAGTAATGTATACTTGTATCAAGTTGACGTTTCTAATGAGGAAAAGGTTCAAAAATTTATAGAGCAGATAAATAGTAATCATTCAAAATTGAATGGTATGATTTGGGCTGCAGGAGAAGTAGATTACGGAGGAATTATCTTAAACAGATCAGAAGAAGATTTTATAAATTATAGTTCATCAAAAATTCATGGTTTGCTTCTTTTCGAGAAATATATGGATTTTAGTAAATTAGATTTTCTGGCATTATTTTCTTCAATTGGAAATGTAATCTATCAGGTGAAGTTTGGTCAAGTAGGATACAATGCAGGTAATGAATTCTTAGAAAATTATGCACATTATGCTAGAAAATTAGGCATCAATGCTTTTACAATTAATTGGTGTGATTGGTTAAATGTTGGATTAACAGTTGAGTCCGTTAGAAAAGCTGAAAAAATTAATGATATACAATTAATCAATTCCAAAATTTCTAGTGCTATATATCCTAAAGAGGGAGTGGAGATATTCTTTAAATGTCTTCAGAATAAAGCAGCTGTCTATACCATATATCCGGAGAACCTTCAAAAATCTATGTCACTTCAAAAAAATCGATTGAATGAAGTTAAAAATGGGCTTTCACAAACTATAAATAAGGAAAATATTACTTTAGAACCAACCAACAATCTGAAGCAAACATTAGTGGAATTATATACTACTTTTTTTGGGAAAAATGTTGGTGTAAAAGATGATTTTTTTGAATTAGGTGGCGACTCATTAAAGGCAATGAGTCTTGTAGCTAGAATTAACCAAAAAATTGGATCAAGTTTGTCTATTGGGGACATTTATAAGCATCCCGCAATTAATGATTTGTTAATTATGTTAGCAAATATTGATTCGAAACATAAGAATAATATTATACTTAAAGCACAAGAACAAGAATATTACTTAGCATCTTCTGAGCAGAAAAGAATGTATTTTTTGCAGACAATAGATAAGGAAAGTGTATTATACAACGAGACAGAGGTTTTATGGACTCTTGGTAATTTTGATAAGAACAAAGTAGAGAAAATTTTCAGACAATTAATAGAAAGACATGAAAGTCTCAGAACATCTTTGGTAATAGTGAATGATGAATTAAAACAATATATCATAGATGAATTTTCATTTGAATTAGAATATTTAAAATATGATGAAAACAAATATCATGAGACAATTCAATCATTTGTAAGACCATTTGATTTAACAAAAGCTCCATTGCTTCGCGTTGGAATTATGGAGAAGAATTCAAATGAACACTTAATGATTATAGATTCTCATCACATAGTTTTAGATGGAATTTCCAGATTTGTTCTGCGTGAAGAATTTAACAGCTTATATAATGGTGAGGAATTACCAGAGTTAAAGTTACAATATAAAGATTATGCTGAATGGCAACATAGTACTGAACAACAGGAAGTTATAGACCATCAAAAAGAATTTTGGATTAATGAATTTTCAGGAGAAATAACACCATTAGAACTACCAACGGATTATCCAAGATCTTTTGAAAAAAAGAACGAGGGTGATTTTGTAAAATTTAAAATAGCAAAGAAAGAATCACTGAAATTAAAGAAAGTGGCTTCAGATGTTGGAGCAACTATGTTTACTGTATTACTGTCTACATTAAATATATTATTAAGCAGATTAGGAAGCAAAGAAGATATTGCAATAGGAACTCCAGTTTCTGGAAGACAAAATGCAGATTTAGAAGGGCTTATAGGAATGTTTGTTAACACAATTTGTTTAAGAAATTATCCAAAAGGAAATATTCGATTCAATGATTTTTTATCAGATGTAAAATCCAAAACGTTAGCTTGTTTGGAAAATCAGTCATATCCGTTTGAAGAATTGGTAAACGATTTAAAATTGGAAAGAGATGATAGAAGAAATCCACTTTTTGATGTAATGTTTGTTTACCAAAATTATGAAGATTCAAAACAGGTGACAGATGGTTTAATAATGAAACCTGAAAATTTTAAAATTACTTCATCAAGATTTGATCTTACACTATTGGTAATTGAAGAAAAGGACGAATTGTACTTGAGGTTCATTTATTCTACTGAATTATTTAAGAGAGAAACAGCAGAAAGATTTGCAGATTATTTTAAGAAAATAATTACAACAATTACAGAAAATGCTTCTGTTAAATTATCTGATATAGATATTATTTCGTCAAGCGAAAGAAAGAAGTTATTAATCGATTTCAATAATACAAAAGTAGAGCTTTGTAATGATAGTAACATTCTTGATTTGTTTATGGATCAGGTTGCAAAAACTCCAAATAATATTGCCTTACAACATGGAAATCAAAGTGTAAGTTATAAAGAATTAAATGATAAAGCTGATGTAATTGCACATATGATAGACTCTCGATTAGAGGGTGCAAACCACAAAATAGGATTGCATTTCAATCACTCTGTAGAAATGGTAGCTTCCTTGTTGGGAGTGATTAAATCAGGTGGAGCCTATATTCCGTTATCAGCTGAGGATCCTATTGAAAGAAAACAATACATACTTTCAAATTGTGAAGCAGATTTACTACTTATTCAAGAGGAATTGTATGATCAAAACAATTTAGATTCACATTTAATCGAAAAAGAAAAAATACTTGTTGTCAGTGAAATTAATGTAACAAAAAAAAGTCTCTCATATCCACGAAAAAAAATTTCTCCAGATGATTTGATTTATATAATATATACTTCGGGTACCACAGGTAACCCAAAAGGAGTTGAAGTCAAACATAGAAATTTGGTTAATTATACGTTATGGAATATAGATTACCATAAATTATCACAAGAAGATGTTGGGTTGCAATTGTTATCTTATCATTTTGACGGATTTGGTTCTAATTTTTACCCAGCATTGTTATCAGGTGGAACTTTAGTAACAGTACCTAATGAATACAAATTAGATGCAAAGTATATTACCGATACGATTATCTCAAACAAGGTTTCTTTCTTTGCTATACTACCTGGTTTGTTTGATGCAATTGTAGATGAAATTACCGTAAGAAATGCTTCAACAGATTTACGTTTTGTTGTATTAGCTGGAGAGAAGTCAACTGTGAATTTGATTAACAAAAGTAATAAAATATTACCTGGGTTAAGTCTTGAAAATCACTATGGTCCAACGGAAACAACTATTGGTTCTACACATCATTTAGAGTTAAATCAAAATACTATTTCTATTATTGGCCAGCCAATTTGGAATACCTCAATATATATATTGGATACAAATTCAAATTTATTGCCGATTGGGGTTGTTGGAGAAATATGTATTGCAGGATCAGGAGTTGCAAAAGGATATATAAATAATCCGTTACTCACCGCAGAAAAATTTATTGACAATCCTTTTGCATCTAAAGAAAAAATGTATAGAACTGGGGATGCAGGAAGGTGGCTTTCTAATGGAACAATTGAAATTGTTGGTAGGATTGATGATCAAGTAAAAATAAGGGGTTACAGAATAGAGTTAGGGGAGATAGGTAATCAGATATCTGCTTTTGATGAGATAGATAAAGCCGTAGTGGTCGTTAATGAAAAAAATGATAATAAATATTTGTCTGCATATTATATTTCTCCAATTGAGATCAATTTAAGCATGCTAAAGGAATTTTTGTCTAGCAGAATTCCAGAATACATGATTCCTACATTTTTTACACGTTTAGAAGAATTACCATACACTTTGAACGGGAAGTTAGATAAAAAAGCTTTACCTGAACCAGAGATGTATATATCGGAATGTGTTGCTTCAAGCACATTTGAAGAAGAGTTGTTAGTTGAGGTTTGGACTCAAGTATTAGTTGCAGATAAAATTGGAGTTACTGATAATTTCTTTTCTGTAGGAGGAGACTCTATAAAGTCAATTCAAATCAGCTCAAGACTCCGTTCATTAGGTTATGAAGTATCTGTAAAAGACATTCTTACTAGTCAGAATATCAGAGTATTGGCTACTAAATTACGAGTATTGGAATCTAAATCAGATCAGTCAATGGTTACGGGAGAAATCATCTTAAGTCCCATTCAAAAATGGTTTTTTTCAAAAAACACTTCAGACCAGCATCATTTTAACCAATCTGTTATGTTGAATTTTACAGATGGAATTCAGGAAGAAACAGTAAAAGCTATATTTTATAAGTTACAAACTCATCATGATGCATTGAGAATGGTATATAAACAAGACAATGGAAAAGTAATGCAGGAAAATAAATCAATTACTGATTCTTCAGTTTCCATAAGAGTTTTTAATCTAGAAGGAGAAGAAAACTCTGAAGAATTACTTTTTACAGAAGCGGAGAAAATGCAATCTAGTATAGATATATATAATGGATCATTAATGAAGTTAGGTTTATTTCATATGAATACTGGAAGCCGTCTACTCGTAATAATTCATCATTTAGTTGTGGATGGAGTTTCGTGGAGAATATTGTTAGAGGATATTGATACTCTATACCAACAAATTATAAAAAAGGAGACTCTTTTATTGCCTTTAAAAACGGATTCATTTAAAAGTTGGACGAAGAATTTACAACATTATTTAAAAAGTAAAACATTTGAAAATTCAAAGATATATTGGGACAATGTTATACAAAATAATGTAAAACCTTTAAAAAAGGACAATCCAGATGGAGAAAACACTTTCAAAATGAATAAAGTGGAATCATTTAAACTTAGTAAGGAAACAACAGCCAGTTTACTGTCTGAAGTGCATGTTCCTTTTAAAACACAGATAAATGATATTTTATTATCGGCTTTACTACTTTCTCTTAATAGGTTGTACAATCACAATGAATTTCTTATAGATCTCGAAGGACACGGGAGACAACAGTTAGGTCTAGGTGAAAACATAGATAGAACTGTAGGTTGGTTTACAAGTTTTTATCCTATTTTATTAGAAAAAAAATCGAATATAATTTCAAATATAATTAAACATGTAAAAGAAACACTTCGACAAGTTCCAAATAACGGAATGGACTACATAATAAGGAAATATTTTGCAGAAACAAGTTCTGAATACCAATCTAAAGATGAAGTAACAGCACAAATAAGTTTTAACTATTTAGGTCAATTTGATAATGAAATAGAAGGTAACTCATTTTGTTTAGCTTATGAAGCTAAAGGAGACGAAGTTTCAAAAAACAAAGTGAGAGATTATGATTGGGATGTTTCTGGTATTGTTTCTAACGGAGAATTATCTATGGGAATTATGTATAGTAGTCAACAATATAGTAAAGAAACAATCGAAAAATTAATGGCTTTTTATAATGAAAGTATTTTAGAAATTGTTGAGTATTGTTGTAATTATAATAATATAGAACTAACTCCCTCTGATTTAACATTCAAAGATATAACTTCTGAACAATTAATTGAATTACAAGAAAAATATGAAATTCAAGATATATATCCTTTGTCTCCAATGCAAGAAGGAATGCTATTTCATTCAATGTTTGATTCAAAATCAGATGGTTATTTTGGACAAATGAGCTTTGAAATTGATGAAAAATTGGATATGGAAGTATTCGAAAGAAGTATGAATGATCTTGTGGCAAGACACGATATTTTCCGGACAGTTTTTTTATACGAGGGATACGAAAGATCAATACAACTTGTACTTAAAGAAAAGAAAATAAATATCGAGTTTAATGATATAAGAGATGAGTTGATTAACAATGACCTTCAAGAAGTAATACAAAAATACAAGTCAATCGAAAAATTAAATCCATTTAACTTACAAAATGATATGTTGATGCGATTGAGAGTACTTCAAATCTCTGAAAAACATTATGCGATAATTTGGAACTACCACCACATATTAATGGACGGATGGTGTACGGCAACCATATTAAATGAATTTAGGGAAATATATTCAAAAAATAAAAGAGGACAAGATGTTACTTTACAATTGGTCAATCCTTATCTGAATTATATTGAATGGTTAGAGAACAAGGACAAAGAAAGTTCTCAAAAATATTGGAAAAAAGTACTTGATGGTTTTGATCGTTTGACATCATTTCCAAAAAAAGAAATAATAAAATCAAAAAAAGCTGAACATAAACCTGATTTTCAGTATTTGACTATAAATGAAGAACATACTAGTATGTTAAACCAAATGGCTTCTGATTATGGAGTTACCATTAACACTATAATCCAGTTTGTTTGGGGAATGCTTTTAGCAAAATACAATAATGTTGATGATGTTGTTTTTGGAACAGTAGTTTCAGGTAGACCTGCGGAAATTGAAGGGATTGAAAATATGATTGGATTGTTTATCAATGCTATACCTGTACGAATTAAATATGGATCAGAGGATAGCCTTGACGAAATTTTACATAAAATTCAAAACAATGCCATAGAAAACGATGAACATCAATATCATCCATTATCGGAAATCCAATCATTAAGTACATTAGGAAGAAATCTTTTAGATCATATAATTGTAGTCGAAAATTATCCAGTTATTGACGAATCAGATGAAACACAATCTGCAAAAAATCGTAGAGAAGACTTCCCCGTGAAAAATGTACAAATGTATGTTGAATCAAATTACGATCTAGTACTAGTAGTCATACCCGAAAATGAGATTCAAATTAAAATTGAATATAATACTAACGTTTACGAAAATGAAACAATTAGCAATATTTTAAATCACTTCAATCAGGTAATTCATCAAGTGATGTTAACAAGCGAAATTGTTTAATATAGAATCAATAGAACTTTAAAAACTATAAAGTCTAAAATTTATAATGCTTGTAATAAGCATTATAAATTTTTTAAAAACTTTAATCTAAAATGAAAGAATTGAAACAGTCTAAATTAAACCCAATGAAAGCACAATTTTTTAATATTGACTTACTGTCAGAATCAGAAAAAAACCAATTTCTTTATGAGTATAACAACACTTTCTTAGATTACCCTAAGGAGGAGACAATAAATACTCTTTTTGAAAATCAAGTAGAAAAAACGCCTTTTAATGTTGCTTTCCAATTAGGAGCAATGAAGGTAAGCTACAAAAAGCTAAAAGAAAAATCAGATAGATTTGCGAACTATCTGATTGAAAAATACGATATCAAATCGGGTGATTTAGTTGGATTAATGTTGGACAGGGAAGAGTATCTTATACCAGCCTTATTAGGCATTATGAAAATAGGTGCTGCATATGTACCAATTGACCCACTTTATCCTACTGATAGAAAAAAAGAAATAATAAAAGACTCTAAGATTAAGTTGCTGATTACGCGTGGGGATTTGGATAATTTTGAGGAAGTACAAATTTCTTTTTTAGATCTTAACATTGAGGAGGTAGCCATAGATAGTCAGGAAATTAAAAAAATAGAGAAAATTGAAAGTAGCAATTTGGCTTACATCATATATACCTCAGGTTCAACAGGAAAACCTAAAGGAGTGATGATTCAACATAAAACTTTATTAAATTATATTTTTTGGGCTAAAAATTATTATTTTAAGGATGAAGAAGCTACAATGCCTCTATATTCTTCTATCTCATTTGATTTAACAATTACATCTATTTTCGCACCATTACTTTCAGGTAATAAGATTGTGTTGTATGAAGATGATAAAAAAAATGTATTAATAGAGAAAGTTATTGCTGAAAATTTATGTGATACCATAAAACTAACTCCATCTCATTTGAAAATAATTAAAGATAGTGAAGTAATTAAGGATTTAATTATTGAAGGAGCTTCTGTAAAAAGATTTATTGTTGGTGGAGAAGACTTGACTGTTTCTCTTGCAAAATCAATTCACGAATTATTTAAAGGAGAAGTAGAAATTTATAATGAATATGGTCCAACTGAAACAACTGTTGGATGTATGATTCATAAATTTGATGCTGAAAGTTCAACTTCTTCTGTGCCAATTGGTGTTCCAATCAATAACACTCAAATCTATTTATTAGATAGTTTTTTAAAGCCTGTACCTAAAGGAATATTAGGAGAGTTATATATATCTGGTGATGGTGTTGGACAAGGTTACTTGCATAATGAGAAATTAACTAATCAGAGTTTTATTGATAATCCATTTATTGAAGGTACTAAAATGTACAAAACTGGAGACTTTGCAAAAAGACTTAATGATGGTACTCTTATGTTTTCTGGGAGAAAAGATGATCAGGTAAAGATAAATGCATTCCGTATAGAATTGGGAGAAATAGAGAACCAATTATCAAAACATGAATTAATTAATCAAACCGTAGTTGTTGTAAAGGAAAAGGAAGGAGATAAGTCGATTGTTGCTTATTATACAGCAAATGAAGAAATTGATTCATCAAATCTAAAGTCTTTCATTGCTAAAAGTTTGCCAGATTATATGTTACCATCTTTTTTTATTCGTTTGGAGAAAATGCCTTTAACTTCAAATGGTAAAACGGATAAAAAAGCTTTACCAGATCCAGAAATTAAAGAAAGCGAGAATTATGTTGCAGCTTCAACAGTAACTGAAAAAAAATTACTTAAAATTTGGTCTGAAATATTAAAAGTAGATCAAGATGAGATAAGTATTACCAAAAATTTTATGGAAATGGGAGGTCATTCCATAAAAATAATACTGATGCTAAATAAAGTGTCTAAAGAACTAAACGCAAAAGTTTCTATGAATGATGCTTTTGATAATTTAGATATAAGAAGTCTTGCTGCTCATATAGAGAATTTACAATCAGTTGATCAATTTAATCCAATTAAAAAGTCTGAGCATAAAGAATTTTATCCATTATCATCAGCTCAAAAAAGGCTATATATTTTGCATGAATTTAATCCATCCTTTTTAACTTACAATTTACCAAAAATTGTTAAAATAAAGGGAAAGGTGAATTTAGATCAAATGCAAACTGCATTTACTAAGTTGATTATGAGACATGAAGCATTACGTACATCATTTCAATTGGTAGATAACAATCCTGTTCAAAAGATAGAAGATTGGATAGAGTTAGATTTAGAATATTTTAAATCAACTCCGTCTAGAGCAGATATAATAATAAAAGAATTTATAAGACCTTTTGATTTAAATAATGCTCCGCTAATTCGAATTGGACTTATTGAAATTGAAGCCGAAGAACATATTCTTATGGTGGATCAACATCACATTATCACCGATGGAGTGTCTGAAAGTATCTTAATAAAAGATTTTATGTCGCTTTATGCAGAAGAGAATTTGCCAGAACTACCATTACAATATACAGATTATGTAGAATGGCTACAAGAAGATGAGCAACAAAAAGCTCTTAACAAACAAAAAGATTTTTGGCTATCAGAATTCAAAAATGAAGTTACAACTTTAAACTTACCAACTGATTTTGTAAGACCACTGGTTAACAATCAACGAGGTGCTTCGATTAATTTTGATTTAAATTCAGTTTTAACGAATGGTCTTAAATTACTAGCTCAAAAAGAAGGTGTTACATTATATATGTTAATGTTATCGGTGTTCAATGTTTTACTAGGAAAATTAGGAAGCGATGAAGATATAATAGTTGGTAGTCCAGTTTCAGGAAGGCAACATGCTGATTTAGAAAAAATGATAGGTGTATTTGTAAATATCCTACCGATTAGAAATTTTCCTAAGGAACTTTTAAGCTTTAAAGAGTTTTTAAATTCAGTAAAAACAAAAACAATAGAAGCATTTAATAATCAGGATTATCCATATGAACAATTGATAGACGATCTTGAATTAAAAAGAGATACTAGCCACAACGCATTATTTGATGTAATGTTTGCTTATCAGAATTTTGAAAGCGTGGAATTAGATATCGCTGGATTAAATGTTACTCCATATCCAATTGAATCAAAAGTATCAAGATTAGATTTAAGTTTACAAATATTCGAAGGTAATGATAACATGCATTTACAATTTGAATATTCAACAAGTTTATTTAAGGAAGAAACTATAGAAAGGTTTATTTCTTATTTTAAAGAAATAATAATTGCAGTAATTAAGGATTCTAATATAAGATTAGGTGATATTGAATTAATATCGGAAGAAGAAAAAAATAAGCTTTTAGTTGATTTTAATGACACTCAATCTGATTACCCTAAAGAAGAGACAATTGTTTCCTTGTTTGAGTTACAAGTCCAAAAAACACCTAATAAAGTAGCTGTTGTTTATGAAGGAATGAATTTGACCTATTCTGAACTTAATCAAAAAGCAAATCAGGTTGCTCATCATCTGAATGGAAAATATAAAATTAAGGCTAACGATGTTATTGCTGTTATTGCTGACCGTTCTGAACGAACTCTTATAGCTTTACTTGGAATATTGAAAGCAGGAGGTGCTTATTTACCGATTGATCCAATGTATCCTAAGGAAAGAATAGATTATATTTTAGATGATAGTGGAGCAGAATTAATAGTATTGGACACCGAAAACGAATATAGTACTGATGAAAAAAGAGTAGTAATATATTTGGACCAAATTGATGAACAAAATGACTCAAACCTTATACCTATTGCAAATTCTCAAGATTCATGTTATTTAATTTACACTTCAGGATCAACTGGAAAACCAAAAGGAGTAAGAATAGTCCATCAAAATGTGGTGAATTTCATGTTTGGAATAAGCCAAAACTTAACAGTTAACCCTGATGATTGTATGTTGGCTGTAACAAGTACTTCTTTTGATATCTCAGTTTTAGAGTTATTTTGGACATTATGTAATGGTATTGAAATTGTATTGCATCCTTCTTCTATATCATTAACTGGTTTAGATCGCTATATGGCAGAGGAAGATTTGTCGGTAGATTTTAGTCTTTTCTTTTTCTCCAGTTACAACAATAAAGAGAAAGATAAATACAGTTTGTTAATGGAATCCGTAAAATATGCAGATCAAGCAGGATTCAATGCAGTGTGGACACCAGAGAGACATTTCCATGAGTTTGGAGGCTTGTATCCTAATCCTTCAGTTATTAGTTCAGCACTCTCTATGGTTACAGAGCAAATTGAACTGAGAAGTGGAAGTATTGTGGCTCCATTACATGATCCAATAAGGATTGTAGAAGAATGGTCTGTAGTTGATAATTTATCAAATGGACGAGTGGGACTTTCGTTTGCAGCAGGATGGAATCCAAATGATTTTGCCTTAGCAAAAGATTCTTATAAAAATCGTAATAAAATCTTGCACGATCAAATCGAAGTAATGAAAAAATTATGGAGAGGAGAAACTATTAAAAGAGAGAATGGATTAGGACAAGAAATAGATTTAAGTGTATATCCAACTCCAATCCAAAAGGAAATGCCAGTTTGGATTACTTCAAGTGGTAACGAAGAGACTTTTAGAAGTGCAGGAGCTAGTGGAGCAAATTTGTTGACTCATCTTTTGGGACAGAGTATAGAACAACTTGGAGAAAAAATAAAGATATATAAGGAGGCAAGAGAAAAAAATGGATTTGGAAAAGATTCAGGTAAAATTGCCGTAATGCTACATTCTTTTATTGGAGAAGATATAGACGAGGTTGAGAAAATAGTTGAACAACCATTTACTGATTATTTAAAAACTTCTATCGGAATCAATAAATTATTAATGGATGAAGCTGGACTAGATGCAGAAGCTATTGATGGTGAAGGAATGAAATTAGTGTTAAAAAATGCCTTTAAAAGATATTACCAAACTAGTTCACTTATTGGAAATAAAAGTAAATGTAGTGAGATGGTATTAAAATTAAAAGAAATTGGTGTTGATGAAATAGCATGTCTTGTTGACTTTGGTGTTGAGAAAAGCAAAGTATTAGAAAGTCTTAAACATATCAAGGAACTGAAAGAACTTTTTAATACAAAAATTCGTAAGAATCATAAACCAATAACAATGTTACAATCAACTCCTTCATTTATAAAGATGTCACAAGAAGGAGTAAGTTCAAAAAAATTATTAAAGTCCTTACGCACTTTATTGCTTGGTGGTGAGTCTGTTCCATATTCATTGGTTAAGGAATTAGGTAAAGATATAACTGCAGATATCTACAATATGTATGGTCCAACAGAAACAACTGTATGGTCGAGTATGCATAAATTAGATTTGGATGACAAAAAAGTGAGTGTTGGAAAACCAATTTTGAATACACAAATCTATATTTTAAATAAAGCCATGAAAATGGTTCCAATTGGTGTATCAGGAAATTTATTCATTGGTGGTGACGGACTATCTAAAGGGTATTGGAAACAAGAAAAACTAACAGATGAAAGGTTTGTGATTAATCCATTTAATACCAAAACAAAAATTTACAACACAGGAGATATTGCAAGGTTCAATGCAAATGGAACAATTGAACTCATTGGACGTGAGGATAATCAAGTCAAAATTAGAGGACATCGTATTGAATTAGGTGAAATAGAATATCAACTTAATTCACATAAAGATATTCTACAATCTGTGGTTGTGTGTATTGGAGAAAATGATGAAAAGTATTTGGCAGCTTATTATGTATCAGATAAAACATTAAGTTCTGAACAGATAAGAGGTTTACTTTTTGAGAATTTACCAAGCTACATGCAACCATCGTATCTAATTCAATTAGACAAATTACCATTAACTCCAAATGGAAAAATAGATCGAAAAGAATTACCAAATCCAGAATATCTATCTCAAGAGACTTATGTTGCTCCATCTAATGATATGGAAAAAACTTTAGTAGATATATGGTCAGAAGTTTTGGATGTTAGTAAAGAGTACATTAGTGTGGATAAAAGTTTTTTCGAATTGGGAGGTAACTCACTTAAAATCTTAAAACTAAACGCATTAATGAGTGAAAGACTGGAATGGGAAGTTTCTATACCGGAAATGTTCCGTTACCCATCAATTTCTTCTTTGATTAATTATAAAAATAATCCAGAAATTGATAAAGAAATTTATAAAGAAGCTGCTGAAAATGAAGTTTCGGAAATGGAAAACATGTTTACAATTTTAGAAAAAGAATAATAATTTATACGTATGGATAATTATAACGGTGTTGAAATTGCCATCATTGGTATGTCAGGGCAATTCCCTGGAGCAGATGATGTAAATCAATTTTGGGAAAATTTAAAAAACGGAGTTGAATCGATTAGTTTTTTTAGTGAAGAAGAGGTGTTAAACGAAGGAGAAGAGAAAAGTATCGTAAAGAACCCTTCTTATGTTAAAGCAAATGCATATTTAAAGAATAAAGAATATTTTGATGCGGCATTTTTTGGCTACACTCCTTCAGAAGCGAAATTAATGGATCCTCAATTGAGGTTATTTCATGAAAACTGTTGGAAAGCACTTGAAGATGCAGGTTGTGATGTTACTACTAACAATCAAAAAATAGGTCTTTTTGCAGGAGCTGCATCTAATGTAAATTGGCTTACCTATTCTTTGTTAACTAACATGGACAATGAGGTAAATAATTTTAATGCTTTTCAATTACGTGATGCTACATTTCTATGTTCAAGAGTTTCTTATTTATTAAACTTGCAAGGACCCTCAGTTTATATAAATACAGCTTGTTCCACTTCATTGGTAGCCATCCAGAGAGCATGTATGAGCTTGTTATTAAGAGAATGTAAGATAGCTCTTGCTGGCGGAATAACAATTAAAAATTATTCAAAGAAAGGGTATATACATGAAGAAGGTATGATTGACTCTAAAGACGGTCACTGTCGTACTTTTGATGCTGAAGCAACTGGAACTATTGGAAGTGAAGGTGTTGGTGTTGTTGTTCTAAAAAGGTTAGCAGATGCTATTTCGGATGGTGATCACATATACGCTATTATTAAAGGAAGTGGAGTTAATAATGATGGTTCTAATAAAATTGCTTATACAGCACCTAGTATTGATGGACAATCTCAAGCCATAATGAAAGCATTGAGTATGTCTAAAATTAAAGCAGAAAGTATCAGTTATGTTGAAGCTCATGGAACAGCAACTAAACTTGGAGACCCTATTGAAGTTGAGGCTCTAATTAATTCTTTTGGAAAGAGTAATGAGAAATATTGTGCCTTAGGATCTGTAAAAACAAATGTAGGACATTTAGATATTGCTTCAGGAGTGACGGGATTTATTAAGACTGTTTTGTCTTTAAAGAATCGACTGATTCCTGCTAATTTGCATTACAAAACACCAAATCCAAAAATAAATTTTTCAGAAAGCCCATTTTATGTTAATGCAGAGTTAAAAGAATGGAAAAATGATAAATACCCATTAAGAGCAGGTGTAAGCTCTTTTGGAATAGGAGGAACTAATGCACATATTATTTTAGAAGAAGCTCCAAAGCCAAAAGTCTCTTCACAAAGTCGTAAACATCAACTTTTAGTTTTTTCAGCTAAAACCAAGACTTCATTAGAGAGAAGTATAGTTGATTTTAAAACTTATTTTAATTCAAACCCTGATGCTAAATTGGCAGATATTGCACATACATTGCAAGTAGGTAGAACAGCAATGAACTACAGGGCAACTTTAGCTTGTTGTGATCATGAAGATGCACTAACGATGCTAGATTCTATTAAAGTGAAAGATAAAAGTATTTCAGAGAATAATAAACCAGTTCTTGCTTTCATGTTCCCAGGTTATGGATCTCAATATGTAGGAATGTGTAAAGATCTATATACTTCGGAACCCATATTTAAAGAGACCGTAGATCAATGTGTGACTATTATTAAGAATAATTTCAATAAAGATTTAAGACCACTTTTACTAGCAGATGAAGGTTCTGAATGGGCAGAAAAAATCAATGAAATTGAATTTTCTCAACCTTTATTGTTTATTGTTGAGTATGCACTAGCACAAACTCTTACAAAATGGGGTATTAAACCTGATATGGTTGGAGGACACAGTACTGGTAAGTATGTTGCTGCATGTGTAAGTGGTATATTTTCTTTAGAAGATGCATTAATGCTAATTGTAAAGAGAGCAGAATTAATGCAGAAAGTATCAAAAGGAACAATGCTTAGTGTTTCTATTAGTGAAAAAGAACTACTACCTTTATTAAAGGAATTTGATGATATTTCTTTAGCAGCTGTTAATAGTTCTGAATTATGTGTGGTTTCAGGAAAAGATGAGTCTATAGAAAGGTTTATTGTCTTTATAGAGCAAAAAGGATATGTAAGTAAATTTTTGCAAGCATCACATGCTTATCACTCGTACATGATGGATGAGATATTAGATGATTTTGAGGCTATTATCGATAAAATACAGATAAATCCTCAACAGATTCCATTCTTATCAAATCTATCAGGCGTTTTAGCAACTGATTTAGAAATAGCTCAACCGAAATATTGGGTAAATCATATAAGAGAGACTGTTAGATTTTCAGATAATGTAGAAGAGATTTTAAAAAATAAAAAGGCTATCATTTTAGAAGTAGGTCCTGGTAAAGTATTGACATCACTTGTAAATAGTAATAAATTCAAAAGTGAAGGACATACAGTAATTAATTTAGTACGTCATCCTAATGAAGAAATCAATGATCAAAAAAATTTAATTTCAGCATTAGGACACATGTGGGAAAATGGTTTAGATGTAGATTGGAAAAATTTATATAAAGCTGATGAAGTTAGATTAAAAGTTTCTCTTCCTACCTATTCATTTGATAAAGTGGAATATCCTGCAAACATAGATGCCTTTAAAATGATTTTGAATGATTCTAATTCTATGCTTAAGATTGGAGATTCATCTTCATGGTATTATTCATCTTCATGGAAGAAAGCGTCACTTTTTAAAAAGGAGGTTATCTATGATGAGCATATTCTTTTATTTTCTGATAAATTAGGAGTGGGAGAATCTTTGTTTCAAAAATTGAATCAAGAATCTGAGAATGTTACTATTGTTACTAAAGGGAATGAATTTAGTAAACGAGATTCTCAAACATATCAAATTGATCCAGAGAACGAAGATCATTATGCAAAACTTTTTCAGAGTCTCTCAACAGAAGGTAAAAAAACAAATAAAGTAATATACGCATGGAATATCTCGAAAAATGAATATGAAAGCCAAGAGAAAGCCAATAAAGATTTTTTTCATCTTTTAAGTGTTGCAAAATCAATTAAAAAGATTACAAATTCAGAAAATAAAAAATTGATTCTTATTACGAATGATTTTCATAATATTACAGGAAATGAAATTCTTGAAGTAAAAAAATCAGCTCAGTTAGGATTACTTAAAGTAATTTCACAAGAAAGTATTGGATTAACAACAGGGCATATTGATATTTCATTAAGTCAAATGCCAGACTTACAATGTTTATATGAAGAGGTTAAATATATACAGTCTGGAAGAACGGTTTCAATAAGAAATGCGAATCGCTGGGAGCAGTTTTTTGATCGTTTAAAGATTGAACAAGCTCCAGATAAGTCAGGTTTTAAAGAAGGAGGAGTTTATTTAATTACAGGAGGATTAGGTAATCTTGGATTCAATTTATCTCAATATATCTTAAAAAATTATAAAGCAAAAGTCATTCTTCTTGGACGTTCATTAATGCCTTCAAGAGAAGAATGGAATAATGAAAAAAATAATATCAAGGTTGATAGAATGCTTAAGTTAGAACAACTTGGAGAAGCTTACTATTTTAATTGTAATATTTCTGATGAAAATTCCTTAAAAAATGTTGTTCAAAAAGCGGAAGAAAAATTTGGAGCGATAAATGGAATTATCCATGCAGCAGGAATTATAAGTGGAAACTCTATTAATATGTTTGATGTGCTTAGCAGAAATGATTATCAAGAACATTTTGATGCAAAAATTCAAGGTATCGTTAACCTTGATACTACTTTTCAGGATAAACAACTAGATTTTTGTTTTGTAGTATCTTCATTATCTTCTATTCTTGGAGGCCTTGGTTTTGGAGGCTACGCTTCATCTAATAGTTTTATAGATTATTTCGTAAGTTCAAAAAGGAACATGAAAGATTCCCGAAACTGGATTTGTGTTAATTTTGATGGATTAGATTTCAGTGAAGTTCCCGAAGATACTAGTATTTTAAACATTGATGAAATATTTGAAGTTGTAGAGCAGTCTCTTTTCATGAATGAATTTTCTCCAATTGTAATTTCTAAAAAAGATTTACAAATAAGAATTGATGAATGGATCAATAGGAATAATAACCAAAACTCTTCAGTAGATGATAAAGCAGATCATAATGCTTTATATGAAAGATTATCTGTATCTGGAGGAGATATGTCTAATGCAGTGGAAATCACAATGAAAACTTTATGGGAGGATTTCTTTGGAAAAACAATAGATATGGAAGATGACTTCTTTGAAATAGGAGGAGATTCTTTAAAAGCATTAACTATTATAAGAAAAATTCTATCTGCTTTTAATATTGAAATCTCTATAAAGGAGTTTTTTGATAACAGTACGCTAGAAAAAATCAGTAAACTAATTCTGAATAAAAAAGAACAAGGTACAGAAGAAATAAAATATTTGTCTATTCCCAAAACAGAGAAGAAAGAATATTATCCATTAAGTTCTGTTCAAAAAAGATCGTATTTTATACATGAATTTTCGAAAACATCTTTGGCTTATAATTTACCTCGAATTGTAAAACTAAAAGGGAAAATAGATATTGATCGTATTTCGGATATATTTAGACAGCTGTTTGAACGACACGAAAGTTTACGTACTTGTTTTGTTCAAGTTAATGGAGTTCCTATGCAGAAAATAGAAGATCATGTATCTTTTAATATTTCGATTTATAATGTTGAAGAAGATAATGTATCTGGAATTATTAAAAAATTTATAGCACCATTTAAACTAGATTCATGTCCATTAATGAGGGTAGGAATTATAGAATTAGGCCCAGAGGAACACATGCTTATGGTTGACAACCATCATATTATATCGGATGCTATCTCTCAAGGAATTCTTATTTATGATTTCATGAGGCTTTATAATAATGAAGTATTACCAGAACTTAAAGTACAGTATAAAGACTACGCTGAATGGCAGTTGAGTGAAGAACGTATGCAGAAAATAAGTGCACAAAAATCTTTTTGGAATGATGAATTTTCTGAAGGGTTTTCATATTTAGAATTACCAGCAGATTTTGCAAGGCCTTTAGTATCCAATAATACTGGAGAAGCAATCAATATAATACTTACACTCCAAGAAACTATTGGTTTGAAAAAACTTGCAGAAACAGAAAAAGCAACAAATTACATGGTGCTTCTTTCAATTTTTAATATTTTTCTTGGTAAGCTTTGTAACCAAGATGATATTATAGTTGGCTCACCTGTAGCAGGAAGGCAACATTCTGATCTTGATAGTGTTATTGGCGATTTTGTTAATGTTTTACCAATTAGAAACTTTCCAAAGGCTGACTTAACATTTAGTGAATTTGTCTCAGAAGTAAAAATGAATGCAATTGCTTGTTTCGATAATCAGGAATATCCTTTTGAGGAATTGGTTGATGATCTTAATGTGAAAAGAGTATCTAACAGAAACCCTTTATTTGATGTGTTGTTTGAATATCAGACAAGTTCAGAAGATATGGAACTAAAAATTCCTGGATTAGAACTAATCAACTTCGATAACTTCGAAGAAAAGGCACTTAATGTTTCTAAGTTTGACTTAATGTTTTCGGCAGTAGAAAGTAGCGATGGTAATGAATTATTTTTAAGACTTGAATATTCATTTGGTTTATTTAAAAGAGAAACAGTAGAAAGATTTATAAAGTATTATAAAAAAATTATCAACTCAGTTATCAATAATCCTGAAATCAAAATTTCAGATATTCTATTGGATGATGAAGAGCAATTGATTTCCAATATCAATCAAACAAAAACAGTTCAAAGAAGTCAAGAAACAATCATTGAATTATTTGAAAATCAAGTTGTTAATTTTCCTAATAAAATTGCAATAAAAGATAAAAATCAAACTTTGAGTTTTCAGGAATTGAAAAATGAATCAGATCGTATTGCAGCTTACCTGAAAGAGATAAAAGGAATTAATGCTGGAGATTTAATTGGAATAATGCTGGATAGAGATATCAATCTTATTCCTATCATATTGGGCGTTTTGAAAGTAGGAGCAGCATTCATACCAATTGATGTGAAATCTCCAATAGATAGAGTAAATGTTATTGCTGAAGATTCTGGCTTGAAATTATTAGTAACAATGGATAAATATGTGAATTCATCATTATCTATTAATATTCTTAAGCTTGATGAAGAATTGAATGACATAAAAAATCATCAGAAAATACCTTACCAATCTGGTTCAATAGATCCTAAAACATTAGCATACATTATATTTACTTCTGGGTCTACTGGAAATCCTAAAGGTGTAATGATAGAACATCAATCCTTAGTAAATTATATTATGTTTGCTTCCGCACAGTACGTTAACGGAATGAAATCAACATTTCCACTGTTTACTTCAATTTCTTTTGATTTAACAATTACATCTATTTTTACTCCTCTTATTACTGGAAATACAGTTATAATGTTTCCAGATGATGGAAATGAATCACTAGTAGAGAAAGTATTTGAAAACAAGGATATTGACGTAATCAAACTTACTCCTTCGCATTTGAAAATTATTAAAGAAATAGATTTCGAGTATTCTAATAACTCTAAAAGAATCATTGTTGGAGGTGAAGATTTTGAAACAAAATTAGCTCTTGATATATTAAATAAGTTTGAAGAAAATATAGAAATCTATAATGAATATGGACCAACTGAAGCTACAGTTGGATGTATGATTTATAAATTTAACAAAGAAGATGATTTTCATAGTGTACCTATAGGAATTCCTATTGATAATACTCAAATATATCTACTCGACAAATCTTTAAAACCTGTTCCAGTAGGTGTAAAAGGAGAATTATATGTTTCAGGTAATGGTATAGCAAGAGGATATTTAGGTAATGAAGAACTTACTAATGAAAAGTTTATTAAGAATCCTTTTATTAAGTCTGAAAAAATGTATAAAACGGGTGACCTAGCTGTCCGAATGGCTGATGGTAATATCATATTCAAAGGTAGAATTGATGACCAAATAAAAATCAGTGGTTATAGAATAGAACTGGGAGAAATTGAAAGTAAAATGTATTCTTATTCAGATATCAAAGAGGCAATAGTCATAGTTAAAGAATCTGGTCTCGATAAATTTTTAGTTGCATATTTTGTTTCTGATATTTTTATAGATACAGGTGTCTTTAGAGATTATCTTTTAACAGTTTTGCCAGATTATATGGTTCCCGTAAATTATATTGCACTTGATAAAATGCCTCTTACAAAAAATGGTAAACTAGATAAAAAATCATTACCAGATATTGAAGTAGAATTGGGCTATAAAGCACCTTCAAATAAACTAGAAAAGGAACTTGTTGAAATTTATGCTAATGTCTTAAAAATAGATAAAGAGATTGTAAGCGTCAACAAAAGCTTTTTTGAATTAGGAGGAAATTCAATTCGTGTGATCTTGTTGATTAGTAATATTAGAAAGATCAGTGATGTCAAGTTAAGTTTAAAAGATGTGTTTGATAATCCTTCCATAGAAAAACTTTCACAAGTAATTGAAAATGCGAGTAAAGAAAAAGAGCTAACAATAGCAAGAGTTGAAAAAATGGAGCATTATCCAGCATCATCTGCACAAGAAAGAATGTATTATCAACAGTCATTGGATGTCAACAATATGGGGTGGAATATTTTCACTTCATTAGAAATCAATAAAGAAATTAATATTGATAAATTAACACAGGCATTTCAAAAACTAATTGATAGACATGAATGTTTGCGTACAAGTTTCAATCTTTTAGAAAATGGAGTGGTTCAAAAAATAAATGAAAAAGTAACATTTAAATTAGATGTAATAAACGAAAATGATTATGAAGATTTACCAGAAGCTTTCAATCATTTTGTTCGTCCATTTAATCTATCAGATGAATCTCTTTTCAGAGCAGCATTGTTTGTTCGTAAAAATAAATGCAATATTTTGTTTATTGATGTTCACCATATTGTATGTGACGGTATATCTTTAGATATTTTGATAAAAGATTTCAAAGCGTTATATGAAGGACAGGATTTAAAACCTCTAAAATTGAGATATGTTGATTTTACAGTTTGGCAAATGAGTCTTAATAGTAAAATGCAAAATCAAAAGAATTATTGGGAAAAAAGATTATCGGGTCAGTTGCCTAGATTAGAGTTACCTACACTTCAGGATAGAAAAAATATAAGTACATATACAGTTTCTACAAGCGTATTGGAAATCAATGGAGAATTATTTGAAAACATCAAGAAATTTACCACCGATGCTAAAGTTTCAAATTTCATGTTCTTACTCTCAGTATATTATTTACTATTATCAAAAACTTCTGAGAATAATGATGTAATCATTGGCACAGATGCTATAGGAAGGACACATCCAGAGTTAAACGGTTTAGTAGGAACATTTGTGAATATTTTGCCTTTAAGAGTTAAAGTTAATCCAGATATTACCTATCTCGATTTCTTATCTGAAGTTAAAGACTGTGTTTTGACAGCATTTGATAATCAGGATTTTCAATTTGATCAAATGGTTTCATTGATAAATAAAGAAGACAGAAAAGAACGTAATCCAATTGTTGATGTACATTTTGCTGTTTCGGATACAGTAGATGGTGAAGAGGAATTAAAATCCTTAAGTTTTACACCTATTTTGATTAATAAAGATGTAAGAACATCTACTTATGAATTTAAGATAGAGGTAAATGAAAGTAATAATCAAATGAATATAATCTTCATATATAGTAATGAATTGTACAATGAAGAAATAATAGACGTTTTAAAAAATTACTACAAAAATATTTTAATTACTGTACTAAACAATGTATCAGCAAATATTAAAAATATTGAATTGGAATTTCAGGAAGCAGATATCAATTTTTAAAATCACTAAAAACTTACTAATAAATTAAATTCAACCTTTTTATAAGGTTGAATGATTAAACGTTTAACTAAAAAAAAGATAATAAACATGTGTGGAATATGTGGTTTTGTAAAATTCGATAAACGAGTATCGGTTGAAGATAAAAAAATAATTGAGAATATGAATAACAAGCTTATTCATAGAGGACCAGATGCACAAGACACCGTAACCTTTGACAATATAGCACTAGGCTTTACCCGTCTTAGTATTATAGGTTTAGAAAATGGAATGCAACCCATTTACAACGAAGACGAAACTGTCTTATTGGTTTGTAATGGTGAAATTTTCAATTACATAGAATTGAGAGAGCAACTAAAAAGCAAAGGGCATGTATTTAGAACAAGTTCTGATGTTGAAGTAATCATTCATTTGTACGAAGATTATGGAATGGAATTCTTGAATATGCTTAACGGTCAATTTGCATTTGCTTTATATGATAAAAGAAAGAAAAAAATGTTTTGTGCACGTGATCAAATGGGAATTATTCCGTTTCATTACACTTTGGTGAATAATACTTTCATTTTTGGTTCAGAAATTAAGGCAATTCTAGAACATCCTTATGTGAAAAGAGAAGTGGATTTAACAGGTTTAGATCAGGTATTTACTTTTCCTGGATTATCTAGTCCAAGAACAATGTTCAAAAATATTAAAAGTCTTGAAAATGGATATTACTTGACTGTTAATGATAATGGTCAAATTACTAATACAGAATATTGGGATTTAATTTTTCCTGAAGGAGAAGTTAAAATGAACGGAAAAACGGAAGACTATTATCTAGAAGAATTAGAAGCTCTTTTTGATAAGGCTATTAATTTAAGACTAAGAGCCGATGTGCCTTCCGGACTTTATCTAAGTGGAGGATTAGATTCATCAATGATAACTATGCGGGTAAACCAGCTAGCTCCAAAAGTAAAAAAAGAAGCTTTTTCTATTGATTTTATTGATTCTCAACATTCTGAATCAGTATATCAAAAGCTTATTGCACAAGAAAGTAATTCTAAACTGAATCAGCGTACTTTTTTTCATAATGATATTAGTGAAAGACTACAACATTCTGTTTATCACAGTGAATGTCCTATAAAAGAAACCTATAATACTGCCTCATTGTCACTTTCAGAATCCGTTAGAGACAAAGGAATTAAAGTAATCCTTTCAGGAGAAGGCGCAGACGAGTTTTTTGCTGGATATGTTGGTTATAGATTTGATAAAATGAGAGGGATGAACGTTAACCAATTTCCTATTGAAACATTAGAAAGTGATATTCGTAAAAACCTTTGGGGTGACCAATCCTTTTTTTACGAAAAAAACTATTCAGAGTTTAATGAACTCAAAAAGAAGCTATACTCAACAGAAGTGAATGCATCATTTAACGAATTCAATTGTTTGAATCATAAAGTAATCAATAAAGACCGAATAAATAATAGAGATGTGTTGAATAAAAGGGCTTATATCGATTATAAACTTAGATTAGTGGATCATCTAGTTTCTGATCATGGTGATAGAATGGCAATGGCAAATTCAGTTGAAGTTAGGTATCCGTTTTTAGATAAGGATTTAATAGAGTTTTCTACAAGAGTACCATCTGAATTGAAATTGAAAGATTTTACTGAGAAGTATATCCTCAAAAAGATGGCAACCAAGTTCTTACCTAAACAAGTTTTTGATAGAGAAAAGTTTCATTTTATAGCACCTGGAAGTCCTTTTTTACTTCAAAATAATATTGAATATATAAATGACATTTTATCCTATGATTTAATTAAAAAACAAGGCTATTTTGATCCAGATGAAATTGAAAGACTAAAAAACATATATAAACAAAAAGGCTTTACTGTTAATGCACCTTTTGAAAGTGATTTGTTGATTATTGTAATCACTTTCGGGATTTTGTTGGATAAATATTTTTAAAAACAAAAACCTAACTCAACTTACACTTTTAGTTGATTCTTGTTACTCATTAAGAAAATAAGTAACACAAAAATAGAAACAAAATAAGATACTAATCTCATATTAAAAACTAAAATCTATGATTTTTCAAAATGAATTATTAAAAAGTCTAGAAATTCATAGCGATAAAATAGCTATTGAAAATGGTGAAAGCCAAATTTCTTATTCCGAATTATTTACAATTACAAACAAAATTACTAGTTTTCTGTTGAAACAGAACTTAGAGCCAGAAACTGTGATTGGATTAAAATTTAATGATAGACAAAGCTTAATTTATGCAATTATTGGTGCAATGAATGCTAGGTGTGTTATTGTACCAATAGACGGTTCTCTTCCAGAAAAAAGAATACAGACTATTGCTGAAGAGCTTAATTTGAAGTTTGTAATCACTTCAAAAGAGTGCCCAAAAATTGAAAGTTTAGCAATCAATAACTTCTTTATTGAAGATATACTGAATAATGAAATTAATTCTATTGATATTCAATATCCTATATTCAATTCGAACGATAGTATTTATATTTATTTTACTTCAGGATCAACAGGAAAACCTAAAGGAATTATTGGTAAAAACTGTAGTCTTCTTCAATTCTTGCAATGGGAAATTGATACTTTTAAAATTGATACAAATACAAAAGTAAGTCAATTTATAAGTCCTTATTTTGATGCTTTCCTAAGAGACATCTTTACACCTCTATTAGCTGGTGGAACAATATGTCTTATACCAACAGATGAAGACTTTTTTACACCTGAAAAAATTGTACCATGGATTGAGAAGTCAAAAATAAATTTAATTCATTGTGTACCAAGTTTATTTAGAGTGATAAATAATGATTTATTGACACCAGAGATATTTTCAAATCTTAAAAACATATTACTTTCTGGTGAAAAAATTATACCATCAGAACTTAAAAGTTGGTATGACTTATTTGGTTCAAGAATACAACTTGTAAACCTTTATGGTACAACAGAAACTACAATGATTAGGTCTTGTTATAAGATTCAACCTGAGGATGTTAATCTTCAGAAAATGCCTATTGGAAATCCTATAAATAATACAGAATTTTTAATAGCAGATAAAAATTTCAAACCATGTAATCTTTTTGTTGTTGGAGATCTTTATATTATCTCAGAATTTACATCAAAAGGGTATTTAAATGCTCCTGAATTAACCAAAGAAAAGTTCATAGTAATAGAATCTGGATCAGGAGAAAACAAAATTGCTTTTAAAACTGGAGACAAAGCAAGGAGAATGGTTGGAGGTGTAATCGATTTAATGGGTAGAGAAGACAGACAGGTCAAGTTAAGAGGAATGAGAATCGAACTTGATGAAATTGAAAATGTTTTGGTTCAGGTTGATAGTGTAAAAAATGCTGTTGTAATTAAACATATTGATGGAGAAGAAAATGACAATCCTAAAACTGATAATAAGTTTCAAGGAAGTGAGTCATTAATAGCTTTTGTTATAAGATCAGAAAAAATTTCTGATGATTTTAATTTACAAGAAGATGTATTAAAATATTTAAATGATAATTTACCATCTTACATGATACCTTCTACTATCATGGAAATAAAAGAGTTTCCATTATTAGAGAATGGAAAGATAAATTTCAATGGATTATCTAAGTATCTAGTAACCGATAAGGTTGTGGCTCCTAAAAATGAAATTGAGTCGAGTCTTTTGGAAATTTGGAAAGAAATACTAGGAGACAAGAAAATTTCAACTGAAGACAGTTTTCATAGTATTGGAGGAAACTCATTAGCTATCATGCGTTTAATTGGAAAGATTTATAAAGAATACAATGTGAGATTTACATTAAGTGAACTTTTCAATAATTTAACCATAGTGAAACAAGCGGATCACATTAAAAAATCGGAAAAAGATAATCTTTTGATTATAAATAAATTAGAAGGAAAAGACAGTTATAACTTATCTTCAGCACAAGAAAGAATTTATTATAATTATGAATTAAACAAAGAAAGTACTGCTTACAACTTGCCAATGGCTTGGGTAATTCAAGGAGATATTGATAAGGTTAAACTTGAAAACAGTTTAATAAAACTTATAGAAAGACATGAAAGTTTAAGAACACTGTTTAAATTCGAAAACGGAAAGCTTCAACAAGTGGTTAGAGATATAATTGATTTCAAAATTGAAGAGATCTATTCGAATGAAGGTAACATTGATCAAGCAATTTCAAGTTTTATCAAACCATTTGATTTAAGTATTGCGCCATTAATAAGAGCAGGAATTATATCTACTAATAAGGAAGAAAAAGTGTTTATAGTAGATATTCACCATATTGTTTGTGATGGAATGTCTCAAAATAATTTATTTTCTGATTTAATGAAACTTTACAAAGGAGATGAATTAGAGCCATTATTATTACAATACAAAGATTATGCAGATTGGGAATGTAAATTTAAGCAAACTAACGATTACATTTCACACAGAGAATTTTGGTTGAAAAATTTCGAAGAAGAAATTCCTAATCTTCAATTACCAGTGTCAAATTTGAAAGTTGATGAAAACTCTGATAGGGGGGGAAGCATTTCATTCAAAGTTGAAATGAATGTTGTGAGAAAGATAACAAATGATTTGAAAAAGGATGAAATAACTACTTTTTCGGTTTTATATTCCATGTTTTTCATGTACTTGTCACAACTAACAGGTCAGGATGATATTGTTATTGGGATTAACAGTTCTGGAAGAATTCAGGAAGAATTAGAAGATGTAGTCGGAATGTTTACAAAAACATTACCAATAAGATATCAATTGGATGCAAACTTTAAATTTAGAGATTATGTAAAAGAAATTCATAAATTACTAATTCAAGCTAATAGCTCACAAATTTACGACTTATCAGACATCGTGAAAGAAATAAATAATAATAGATCAACATCAATCAAACAGTTATTTGATGTTATGTTTGTATTTCAAAATTTTGCTGAGAAGAAAGTGCAACTTGATGAGGTTAAATTATCTTCATATGAATTTGAAAATAAGACTTACAAGTACCCTATTACTATGTTTGCAAGTGAAGGAGAAGACGCAATATACTTCCGAATGGAATATTCACTTTTGCATTTTACTCCAAGCGATGTAGAGGAAATATCTGAACAATTCAAAAGCTTAATTCTAAAAATATCTGAAAATTTAGATGCTAATGTCGTTCAATATTTTGATTACGCATTGAATGAACCTTTAATAAATGAAGACGAAATATCCTTCAATTTTTAACCTATCAAATTTGTAAAAGCACTTTCTAATTGAATCTTATTTTAGAAGTGCCTTACCCATCTATAATCAATATCGTTAGCCTATAAATAGTATGCTTTAATTTAAAAATTAAGGTGTACTAGGTTACAATTTTATTAATATATTTAAAAAGAATCGACATGACAGAAAAGTCAAAACTAGATTTAGAAGCAATAAAAGCTAATAAGAATATCGCGGGAAGAACCTATTGGAAAGATAGGTTAGATGGATTTATATTGGAAGATTACTTTGGAAAAAGTAATGTTACGAAGTTATCAGAAAATGAAAATCATTTTAATATGATAGCTGAAGACCAACTCTTTACCATGTTGAACACCTTAGCAGATTCTAAAAAAGCCAAGCACATTATTCTACTTTCCGTTCTGGGTATTATTGCCCAAAAATATTCTTCTCGCACTGATATTGGTGTTTTTACATCTCTTTATTTAGAAAATGAAACTTTAAATGCACTAGATTCGGTTATTCCTGTTAGAATGAATGGTTTTGAAAGTCTAACATTTCCACAATTTTTAACCACATTAAAGAATAATATCATTAAAGATTTTAAACATAGTGATTATCCTTTGGAAAGAATAATGAACAAAGATGTTGATCAACTGAATCAAATTTCCACAATTGGAATGATTGTAGAAGGAATTCAAGAAGAAAAAACTATTCAACTTTTATCACCAGACTTGTTTTTTGTATTTAATGTAGAAGACAAATTGTCTCTTAAAATAGTATACAAAGGAACCAAATACAATCAAAACCATATAGAGAGTATAGGGAAACATTACTTTCATTTATTGAATGAACTTATAACCAATAAGGGAAAGCTGATAAAAGAAATTGAATTAATTACCAATGAAGAGAAAAACAAAATTGTTAATGAGTTCAATCAAACAAAGAAAACATTTCCATCTGACAAAACCATTTTGAACTTTTTTACCGAACAAGTAACTAAAACTCCAAATAATGTTGCGATTCAATTTAAGAACAAACAGTTAACGTACAAGGAACTTGATGAAAAGTCAAATCAGGTTGCCAATTTTTTAAAAGAAAAATTTTACAATCAAGGAAATGTAATTGGAGTACAATTGGAACGTTCTATTGAATTAATGGTAGTAATTTTTGGGATTCTAAAAGCTGGTAATGTATACTTACCATTATCAAAAAGTCACCCTAAAGAAAGAATTGCCTATACTTTAAAAAATAGTAATGCAAAAGCAATATTTACGGAATCTGAGAATTTTAAGGATTTTGAAAGTGAATTGGAATGTCTAGATGTTAATGATGCATATATTCAACCTGTTAGCTCTATTAATTTAGCAAAACCAAATGAAATAGCTTATATCATTTATACATCTGGTTCTACAGGTAGACCAAAAGGAGTTCAGATTAAGCATGTATCCATGGTTAATAGATTAAATTGGATGCAAAATGAATACCAACTTGATGAAAAAGACATAATTCTTCAAAAAACACCTTTAGTTTTTGATGTTTCAATATGGGAATTATTCTTATGGTCAATGAGTGGTGCAAAATTGGTATTAGCAGCTCAAGGAGTAGAGAAAAATCCTCAAGAGATTTGCGAACTAATTGAGAACGAAAAAATAACGGTCTTACATTTTGTACCATCTATGCTTAATGCTTTGCTTGTTTACTTGACAGAAAATGAACATGAATATGCTCTGAAAAGTATTAAAAATCTATTCACAAGTGGAGAAGAATTAAAAGTAACAGATGCTAAAAAGTTTTTAGATTATTGTCCAAATGCTGATTTACACAATTTATATGGACCAACTGAGGCAACTGTAGATGTTTCTTTTCACAGTGTTCTAAGATCTATAAATTATAAATCTATTCCAATAGGAAAACCAATTGATAATACTCAACTTTATATTTGTAACAATCACTTACAACACCAACCAATAGGCATTCCTGGAGAATTATTAATAGGAGGCGTAAATCTTTCTATTGGATATGTTGGACAACCTGAATTAACTAAAGAAAAGTTTATTGAGAATCCTTTTGATAAAGGTACATTTCTTTACAAAACAGGAGATTTAGCAAAATGGTCTCCAGAGGGTAACATAGAGTTTTTAGGTAGAATTGATAATCAAGTAAAAATTAGGGGTAACCGAATTGAGCTTGGAGAAATTGAATTTACAATCCAATCTTTTGAAGGTGTTAAAGGTGCAGTAGTTTTAGCCAAAGAAACAAAAAATGGAACACAACTTGTAGGTTATCTAGTTACCAGTCTAGATTTTTCAGAAAATAAGTTAAGAGACTTTTTAGAGTTAAAATTACCGGAATATATGATGCCATCTTACTTCATCAAAATTGATGAAATACCTGTTACGGTTAATGGAAAAGTTGATAGAGAAATCTTACTATCGTTACAAATGCAAGTTACCGATGAATATGTGGCTCCAGAAACTGAGATCGAAAAGCAATTGCATAGCTATTGGTCAACTGTATTATCTGAATCGAAAATCGGAATCAATAGTAGTTTTTTTAGAATCGGAGGTGATTCAATATTGGCTATCAAATTAATTGGTACTATAAATAATGGATTATCAACAAATATTTCAATGATTGATTTGTATGAAAATGATACGATAAAAAAATTAGCCAACTTTATCATTTTATCTAATGAAGATGATTTTTCTGATGCATATATCAATATAACTAATGAAGTAGAACAATTCAATACTGACTATAAAGAGCATGCAAAAAATGAGTTAATAGAAAACGTTTATCCAATGAGCGATATTGAAAAAGCAATGTGCTTTATTCATAAATCACGACCAGATGACATTCTGTATTTTGAGCAATTGATGCAACCTGTAGCTTATGAGTCAGTTGACATGGTATTACTACAAAAAGCACTTGACTTACTTGTTGATAAACATGAAATTCTTAGAACAGGATTTGATATTAATAATTTTGCTCATATTGTTTACAAAAAAGTTGAAACAACTATTCAGTTTCTAGATTATAGTTCATTTGATAAAAAAGAACAAAAACGTAGGATAGAAGAAGACATGGAGAAAAGTAGACCAGCACACTTTGATCTTCAAGCAGAAAAATTATGGAGAATTATAATCTATAAATTAAAGGAAAGTCACCATGAAATATTGTTTGAATATCATCATGCTATTATTGACGGATGGAGCTTTGCTTCTTTGTTGACAGAGTTGAATAATACTTATGTAAGTCTTTTAAGAAATGATGTAGTACAATTAAATAAACTAGAGACAAGTTTTAAGGATTATATTATACAAGAACTCTTTTATAAGCAAAATCAAGCAACAATTGATTTTTGGAAAAATGATCTAAAAGGATTTAAGAGATTAGAACTGAATAAATCAACTGATGAGAAGGTTTTTAAATCGGTTAGAGATGTATATCCAACAAAACTTCTTACAGACCTTGAAAATGTTGCAAAAAGAAAGGAAACAAGTGTAAAAAATATTTTGCTGTCTGCATACATTTATTCAATGAAGATGCTTTCTGGAGAGAATGACATCCTTGTAGGACTGGTTACATTTACAAGACCTTTAAAGAAAGATGGGGAAAAGCTTTTAGGATGTTTTCTCAACACAATTCCTTTCAGAATTAAAATACCAAATGGAATTACTTGGAATGATTATATTGCTATAATAGATAAAAAAATACTTGAAGTCAAAAAACACGAACACTTGTCTCTTTTTGAAATTAATCAAGCAGTAGGAGGAGGTAATGTAGGTAATCCATTATTTGATACATTTTTCAATTATATTAATTGGCATGTGAAAGATGACATGGAGTTAGCAGAAACTATTGATGATGATTCAGAAAGAACTTATTTTGATACTTTTTTGAGAGGTAATACATTTTTTGATGTCAATTATGATGTTACTTATAAAAAGATAATTTGTATGCATGAATATTCTTCTCCATTTATGACGGAAGAGACCTATTCGCAATACAACAATATGTTCTTGTCTGTTTTAGACAGAATTATAAAAGATTCTGATGAGATTATAAATCCTCAAGACTTTTTTTGGAATTCAGTTATTGAAGATTTAGACACGGACTTGCAAAATTACAAAGAAATCAATTCGTCTTTTGACAATTTGATGTCAGTATCTGATTATCAAGAAGAACTATGGTCTGATGATATGAAATCAGGAAGAGGTAATAATCATAATATTTCATTAGTTACAGGTTTTAAAGGAGAATTAAATAACAATCTGCTTAAGGAAAGTATTCAAAATACTATTAATAAGCATGATTTATTAAGAGCAAGAATAGTTCAAATTGAAGGAAAGTATTTTCATGAGATAATAGAAAATAATGAATTTGAATTAGACTTAAAGATGCTTCATGCAAAAAATGAAATAGTTTCTGATTTAATAAAAGAAGAAATCAATAAACCATTCAACCTTGATGAATCTTTAGTTCGTTTTGCAGTTATTCAGTTAGAACCAAAAATAAATAAATTAATAATTGTTTTTCATAATTCAATTGTTGATCATCAATCTGTAAAAAATGTAACGAATGAAATTTTATCATTTTACCAATCAAAAGCAGGTAAAGTAAATGATAATAATAAAGTTTCTACATTACAGTATTCAGGCTTTTTGTTATGGCAACAAAAAACTTTATTAAGACTACTTCCTAATTTACTTGATTATTGGAAAAATCAATTAAAAGGTGCTGTAAAGGAATTTGAACTTCCATTTGATAAAACAAAAGAGTTGAAAGGAACATTTACCTATTCAAATACAGAGATTAATATTCCTTCGACAATTGTTGATAAGGTTCTAAATTATGAAAAAGAACATGGTATTAAGGTTAATGTTATATTAATGGCAGTGTTTAAAATATTGCTACATAAATATAGTCAACATGAAGAAATTATTATTGGAACTAGAGTGGCAAACAGAAGAGGAAATCATTTGAAAGATTTAATTGGTCCTATATCAAATACTTTAGCAATAAGGAGTTTCATTGAAAAGGAAACTAATTTTGATACATATTTAAAAAACCTTAATAAGATTTATAAGGAAGGATTAGAACATCAATCATTACCTTTTGATCTATTATTGAATGAACTTTTTGGAGAAAACTATAAGCACACTAATAATTCATTATTTGATGTTTTTTATGAATATGACGACATTAAGAATGCACACCTAGTTGAGGATAATCTTGAAGTAAATTTTGATAAAATTGACAATTCATTTGAAAAATATGATTTGAGTATGTCTTTAAAAAGTGATGGAACATCAATATTAGGAAAACTTAAGTTTAATTCAGATAGTTTTAGTTTCAATAGGATAAATTCATTATTAGAACATTTTTATGGACTGATAGAGAATTTAATAGACAAGAATAATAATAAATTATCGTCAATTGGAGTACTTTCCAAGAAAGAAGAAATAGAGCTTATAGATGATTTTAATTCAAGTTTTAGAGCTTATCCAGCTTATTCAAATATCATATCGTTATTTGAATCTCAAGTAATTCAAACACCAGAAAACATAGCCTTGAGGTGTTCAGATAGTGAGATGAGCTATTCAGAACTCAGTCATAAGATCAATAATTTTAGTGATTACTTATTAAAAGATAAGGGAGTTGAAGTTGGAGAAGTTATAGGAGTTATGTTGGAAAGAGAAGCCTATTTAATTCCTACTTTATTTGGTATTTTAAAATCAGGAGGAGCTTATTTGCCAATAGATGTTACTTTACCCAAAGATAGAATCGAAACAATTATAAAAGATTCGAAAATAAGTAAATTGATCACAAGAGCAGAACATCTCGATTCACTAGAGTCTTTATCAGTTGAGATTATTGATTTAAACCAAGTTTTACCAAGTCTCATTGGTCGTCAAAGCTCAGGTTTACAAGCAAAAGTAAACCCTAATGATTTGGCATATGTAATTTACACTTCAGGATCCACAGGAACTCCAAAAGGAGTAATGATAGAACATGGTTCATTACTGAATATCGTTCAAAGCATGGATAATCGTTATCCATTAACGGCAACAGACAGTTATTTATTAAAGACTACTTATTCTTTTGATGTTTCAGTAGCAGAACTTTTTGGATGGTTTCATGCTGGTGGTTCTTTGACCTTGTTACCATCAGGATCAGAAAAAGACCCAAATAAAATTTTGTCATGTATCGAGCAGAATAAAGTAACACATGTCAGTTTTGTACCGTCAATGTTTTCCTTTTTTATCGAGACAATCGAAAAAGAAGGAATCGATAAAATAAGAAGTCTAAAGTATTTATTTCTAGCAGGAGAACCCTTGTCAATAGACTTGGTAAACCGATTTAAAGCATTAAAAACGACAATAACTTTAGAAAATATTTATGGACCAACAGAAGCAACTATTTACAGTAGTGGATATTCCACAAGTAATCTAAAAGAAGCAGAAAAAGTTCCTATAGGCAAACCATTAGACAACATACATTTATATGTTTTGGATCAAGGGAACAATTTACAACCTATAGGAGTTCCAGGAGAGTTATGCATAGGAGGAAAGGCACTTGCAAGAGGATATTTACATAATTCGGAGCTTACTGCAGCGAAATTCATTCATGTAACGGGTTTACCAGAAGAGAGAATATACAAAACAGGAGATTTAGTACGATGGCAACAAGATGGTAATATTGAATACTTAGGCCGCATAGACAATCAAGTAAAGATTAGAGGTTTTCGAATAGAGTTAGGAGATATAGAAAGTCAATTAAATAAGGTTCAAGAAGTAGAACAAAGTGCAGTAGTAGTAAAAGAAAAAGAAGGAGATAAATATTTAGTAGCTTATTATCAGTCAGATAAAGAAATAGATCAGACGGAACTTAAGCAACATTTATTAGATAAACTTCCAGAGTATATGGTTCCGTCTTATTATGTTTATTTGAAAGAGTTTCCATTAACATCAAGTGGCAAATTATCAAGAAAAGACCTGCCAGAACCTGAGATAAAAAGAGGGAATAACTATAAAGCACCATCGAATGCTATAGAAGAAAAATTGGTAGCAATTTGGTCAGAAGTATTGAAATTAGACAAAGAAGTAATTAGTGTAGATAGAAGTTTTTTCGAATTAGGAGGACACTCACTAAAGGCAATGGTTTTGGTAAACAAAATTGCAAAAGAATTGGAAATAACATTGCCATTAGAACAAGTGTTTGAACAATCTACAGTAGAGAAACAATCTGAATTTATTGAAATAAATAAATGGTTGGATGATAGTTCTAATTCAGAAATAGAGGAAGAAATGACTGAAAGTATAACTATTTAATAAATAAAGTTAAATCATAATTATAACAAATAAATGATGAAAAAAAAGAATAATATTCATGAAACAAAAAACATTTTATCATGTTTTATCACTAATAATCTAACCAGTAAATTAATATTCCGGTTAGTTTTAAAACTTGCATTAATAAGCTTGACTGCTTTAGGATATGCTCAAGCACCAGCATATTTTACATCAAATAATAAGAATATTAATGTAGAAGATTTTAATAATAAAATAAACTACATGCTAGATCAAGTGAGTGTTCCAGCACTCTCCATGGCAATAATAGAGAATAATGAGGTTGTTTTTTTTAATAATTATGGCAAAAAAAGCTTAAAGAACAATACTGCTACAGATAGTAAAACTGTTTTTGAAGCAGCTTCTTTAACAAAAATGTATTTAGTTTTTGTTGTCCATAAATTAGTTGAAAAAAAATTATTGGATTTGGATAAACCAATATATCAATATTTGGAATATGAACCTTTAAGTCATGATAATCGATACAAATTAATTACTTCAAGAATGATTTTAAGTCATTGTTCAGGTATAGAAAATTGGAGATGGAACAATAAAGATGATCTTTTGGAAATACTTAGTAATCCTGGAGAAAGGTTTGTTTATTCAGGGGAAGGGTTTCAATATTTAGCTAAAGTTGTTGAAGTAATATTGAATGAATCGTATGAGAGCTATGTTACAAGAATGATTGTGAAACCTTTTGAATTAAATGATACTTATTTGAAATTTAAAAAGCTAAGATTAAATCCTTTTGTGAAGGAGTCACCTTCAAATTATGCAGTTGGTCACAATATATTTGGTGAAGAAGTAAAAAAATGGAAAAATCATATTACTGTTCCAGCTTCTGGCACTCATACTACAGGAAAAGACTATGCAAAATTTATGATTTCTTTTTTTGATGAAAAAAATTTATCAAAAGAAAGGAGAAATGATATTATAAAACCAGTAATTAGATTGGGAGAAGATGATGCATCTGGTTTTATGGGATCTGGTTTTTTTATGTTGCAGAATAAAAAAGACACAATAATTTCTTTTAGTGGAAATAATGACGGATTTAGAGCTGAGTTATTTTATTCGGTAACACATAAAAGAGGATTTGTATTTTTTACAAACAGTGATCAAGGAAAACTAATTACAAAAGAGTTAAATAAGATTACTACAAATTTTGATATTGATGTTTTATTTGATGAAGCATTTTTCAAGTATTATCCAAGCAATGCAATTACTCTTCAAAATGTTTACAGGGAAGAAAAAGTTAAAGGTGTTCTTGAAAAGGTAGAACAACTGAAAAAAGAAGGAAAATTAGATGAGAGTACCTTGAATGAATTAGGTGAAATTTTTAAGGAAAAAGAAACTGATATGTCAATACAATTACTAAAAGAAAACATAGCATTATATCCAGAATCTCCAAATGCTTATGGTCTTTTAGGGAGTATTTATATGAATATGAAGAAATATAAATTGGCACATACCAGTTTTTTAAAGGCCAAAGAATTGGATTTCAATCTGTGGAATGTTCAAGAAGATATAGAGATTTGTCAAGAAAAAATAGAATAAGATTGATATAAGCAAATTGCATTATTTCCTAAATAAACAAAGCAAATGGAAAATTTAAAAGAAAAACTTCTACTACCTTTAATTAAAGAGGTAAAAGAGCTTACTCGAGATGAATTTATCTCTTATTATTTAAAAAATAAAGATGAATTTGATACTGATTTAAAAGAATATGGAGCCATTAAATTTAAAGGTGTACTAATTGATTCTCAGGAAACTTTTCAATATATAGTTAACTCAATTTCAACAAAATTCTTAAGTTACATTGATGGAAATTCTCCAAGAACCAAGTTAACTGACAATGTTTATACTTCAACAGAATATGATAAAAGACAAAAAATCACAATGCATAATGAATTATCATACTCTGCTAAATGGCCCAATAAATTATTTTTTAGTTGTTTACAAGTTGCTGAAACAGGAGGGGAGACATTATTAGCCGATAGCAGATCTATTTTAAGAGCTATGAATCCTGATATAGTGTCAGAAATTAAAACTAAAGGAATTATTTATGTTAGAAATTTAAATGGAGGTCAATTTGGAATGGGACCTTCGTGGCAAGATACTTTTGAAACCGATGATAAAAAACAGGTTGAAGAATATTGCACTTCATACAATATAAATTTTAAATGGATGGAAAATGATAATCTTAGAGTAGAACAATTCAGTAAAGGAATCATTGAACATAGAACTACTAAAGAAAACATTTGGTTTAATCAAATAGATCAATTTCATCCATGTCATTTGGGAGAGGAAATTTTTGAATCAATGAAAATTCTTTATGATACTCCAGAAAATTTCCCAATGTATGTGAAATTCGGAGATGGAACATCAATTAGTGAAGATATTGTTAAGGAAATTTTATCAACAATTGATAAACTAACCATTGCACCTAAGTGGCAAAAAAATGAGTTACTTATTGTGGATAATGAGTTAATAGCTCATGGAAGAAATTCTTATTCTGGAGATCGACGAGTAATTGTGGCAATGTCCGAATAATTAGTGTATTATGAATTTAGAAGATGACAGAGTTATTGGTATCGTAGGAGGTATGGGACCTCAAGCAGGACTTAATTTGTTTAATGCAATATTAAATCTGTCTGAAGTAACAACTGATCAAAAACATTTTTCTACGATTTTAATGTCGCTACCTAAGCATATTACTGATAGAACATCATATCTTGAAGGAGAAACAAGTATTAATCCAGCTTATAATATTGCAAAGATTGTTAAGAAACTTGAAGAAGCTGGAGCAAACTTAATCGGTTTAGCTTGTAACACTTCTTACTCTCCGAGAATTTATAATGTGATAGAAGAGGAGTTGAATCGTTTAAATAGTCAGGTGACTCTAATCCACATGCCAAGAGAAACCTGTAAACATATAGAAGAAAATTATCCAAACTATAGAAGAATTGGATTAATGTCTACTAATGGAACATACAAATCAGGATTGTATAAAAACTTGTTAGAACAATTTGGATTTGAAGTTATAATACCTGATTTCGATTTTCAAGATAACATCATTCACAGGATGATCTATGATAAAGAAATTGGTCTTAAAGCTGCTCCTAATAAAAAAAGTTTAGAACTTGAAGCATTACTTCATAGAGCATTATCATTTTTTGAACAAAACAAAACCGATGCAATAATTTTGGGATGCACAGAGCTATCACTATTATTGAAAGATAAGTTTGTGAATAATATGCTTATCGTTGATCCTACAGAAATTCTAGCAGTTGCCTTAATTAGGGAAGCTAATGTTCTAACCGTATAGAAATACAATCTACAGAATTTAAAAAAAGAAATAACTAATGATGATTATAAGTCATTACAATAATTTCTATTCAAAAAAAGAGGTTTTATGGTTTTTGTTTAATAATACGTTTTTCTCATATAATGAAAAAATAATTAATTCAAAAAAAAACATAAACTCATGCCAAAAGGCATAGTGAATTATAATCAAATTTTATAATAAAAAAAGTATAATGAAAAGATTTTCAAATTACATATTTTTAGTTTTTATATTTTCCGTTTTGATAACGAATAACTATTGTTATTCACAACAACAGAAGAATCAGTTTTTAACAGACTCAATTGATAAGGAAGTCATAAAATTAATGAAGGATGGAGACATACCAGGATTAAGCTTAATTGTTCTTAAAGACGGAAAACAAGTTATTAAAAGTTTTGGGTACGCTAATTTAGAGAATAAAGAACTTATTACTCCAAGTTCTTTATTTGAATTAGCTTCTTGTAGCAAAGCATTTACGGCTCTTGCAGTTCAAAATCTTATTCAAGAGAAAAAAATCACTTTGGATAGTGATGTAACGGATTATTTGCCTTGGTTTTACGTTAGTTATAAAGAAAAACCAGCTAAAATTACAATTCGACAATTGCTTCACCATACTACAGGTATTCCATGGCAGACAATTTCTACAATTCCTGCAAGTAATAGTAAAACGGCACTTGAGATGACTGTTAAAAACGTAGTGGGTACAAGTCTTAATGAAATGCCTGGAAAGCAGTTTGAATATGCAACAATTAACTATGATATTTTAGCTTTGATAATTGAAAAAGTCAGCGGAATATCATTTGAAGACTATCTAAGAGAAAATGTTTTTGATAAGTTAAACCTAAAGCAAACCTTCATAGGAACTCAGATAGATAGAGCACAAATGACTACTGGATACAAGATTAGTTTTTTAGAAGCTAGACCATATTCAGCACCAATATTTAAAGGGAACAATGCTGCTGGATATGTAATATCTGATGCATTAGACATTGCAAAGTGGCTCAATGTACAACTGGGTTTATCAAAATCTCAAATGTATCCTTTGGTTAAAACTACTCAACTAAGAGACGAAACGGTTCCTCCTCATGGAAATTCCTCCTATGGAATGGGTTGGGAAGTTTCATTAAGTGGTAATGGTGAAATAATGCATACTGGCTTAAATCCAAATTTCACGTCATTTATCTCTTTAAAACCCAATCAAAAAATAGGAGTTGCAGTCTTGGCTAATTCAAACAGTAGTTATACTAATGTTATTGGAGACAAAATTATGAGATTATTATCTGGAGAGAATATCAGAAAAGAATATAATCCTGGAGATGGAAATGACAAGCTTTATTCAATAATTTCTGTGATAATGTGCTGTTATATTTTTCTTGTATTTTTTCATTTGACAACTCTTGTCATACAAATACGTAATAAAAATAGATATTTTGAAAGAATTTCTTATAGTAAAATGATAAATATATTGACCTCTTTTATATTTCTAGGAGTAGTATTATTAGGAATTTATTTGTTACCAATTGCTATGGGTGGCTTCACTTGGAAAGCAGCAACAGTTTGGACTCCAAATAGTTTTATTATACTGATAACATTAATAACTGTAGCTAGTGGGTTGAGTTATTTAGCTTACTTAGTTTCTTATTTGTTTCCAGGAGATACACCTTTTTTACAAAAATTACCAAAAATAGTCTTGGTTAGTATATTCTCAGGGTTATCAAACATGGCAGTAGTACTATTAATTACCTCAACATTTAATAATACAGTTGAATTAAAATATTTAAGTTTTTATTATTTATTAACATTAATGATATATATATTAGGTCGTAAATATGTACAAACCACATTGATACATTTTACAAGAGATGTCATATATGAAAAAAGATTAAAACTGATAGAACGAATTTTTTCAACTTCTTTTCAAAAATTTGAAAAAATTGATAGAGGTCGAGTATATTCAACATTAAATGATGATGTCAGTACTGTTGGTGATTCAGCTAATATGATAGTAGGATTTGTTACTAGTTTTATTACAGTAGGTGGTGCATTTATATATCTTGCTTCTACAAAGTTTTGGGCTACGCTTTTAATAGTTATTGTAATCGTTGGTGTCTCTGCATTATATTTTGCAGTTAGCAAAAGAGCAGAGGCTTATTTTGAAGGTGCGAGAGATACGCAAAACGTTTTTATGAGATTGTTAAATGGTCTAATTGATGGGTTTAAGGAAATAAGCTTACAACATAAGAAGAAAATTGAATTTAAGGATGATATTGCTGATACTGCTGAAGAATACAGAGTAAAAACAACAATTGCTCATGTAAAATTTGTTAATGCGTTTTTAATAGGAGAATCTACTTTTATTATTTTACTTGGATTGATTGCTTTTGGAATACCAAAAATATTTCCTGATTTAGAGAACACAACTATTATGAGTTTTGTAGTTGTTTTACTTTATCTAAACGGTCCTCTAAATTCAATACTTTCTTCTATACCAGCTATTATTCAAGTTAAAATTGCATGGAATCGTATACAAAGTTTTATTGCAGAAATTCCAGCAAATCTTGATTTGAATAAAATTCCAGAAACATTAGATAAAGACTTGATTGAAAACATCAAATTTGAAAATGTATCTTTTACATATAAGTTTTCTGAAAGTAAAGAACAGTTTTCAATTGGACCCATAAATTTAGAAGTTGATAGAGGTCAGATTTTATTTATCATAGGCGGAAATGGTAGTGGTAAAACCACTTTAGCTAAATTAATAACAGGTCTATATGAACCAGATAACGGAAATATTTTTATAAATGAGAATGAAGTTGATTCTTCTCAGCTTGGTGAATATTTTTCAGCAGTTTTTAGTCCATGTCATTTGTTTCATAAACTCTATAACATCAATATGGAAGATAAATCGGATGAAGTGAATAAATATCTGAAAATTTTAGGTTTGGATAAAAAAGTAGAAATCATTGATAATAGTTTTAATACTATAAGTCTTTCAGGTGGTCAAAGAAAAAGATTAGCTTTATTACAATGTTATTTAGAGGATTCACCAATATATTTATTTGATGAATGGGCAGCAGATCAAGATCCAGAGTATAGACGTTTCTTTTACCGTGAGTTATTACCAGAAATGAAGAGAAGAGGAAAAATTATAATTGCAATTACTCATGATGATCATTACTTTGATGTAGCCGATAAAATTTTGAAAATGAATATGGGCAAAGTTGAATATGTTTCAAATGATTTTAAAGTTGATGAAGTATTAATTTCTTAGTAGTCATAAATTGCTTTAATACTTTAAGTATTGAAGATAGAGACATTAGTAGTGATTCTCTCCTTTAAATAATTGATTTTAATACCAATAAAATAAATAATGGATATGGAAAATACCCTTGTGGAACCGATAGATAAAATAAAATTTGATGGTCTTGGTAACGATTTATTTTCAATCATTCCAGGAATAGAAATGGCAGATGAAGCTCCTTCTGTTTTAGCCAATGAATTGAACGAGAAAGATTTTAATAAGAATTGGGTCATACCAAATAAACCGTGCTTGATAAAGGGAGCTGTAAAGAAATGGCCAGCTGTACAAAAATTTAAGAGTAAGGATTATTGGTTGTCTGTATGTGATAATTTTGAAATTAAAGTATACCCGCATATGAATCACAATGTATGGGAAGTACAAAAAACGGATAGTGAGGATATCTCATTTCATGATGCTATTGAACGACTTTTTAACAATGAAGATTATATTTTAAGTATTCCTTCAGAAAGAGTAACAAATGATAACCACTTTTCAGAATTATTAAAAGAGACACCAGATTTTTCTTTTCTTTCAGGTTCAATAAAACCTAGAATGTACGATCAAAGAAGGTTTTTTATGTATCGAAGAGCATCGACAGCTTGGCATTATCACAATATTGATGAAACCTTAATGTGTCAGATTAGTGGTGCAAAAAAAGTAGCTTTATTACCTCCGAGTATTCCTAATCCAAAAGAGATAATGAAATTTTTGAATAATGAGCGTTATTTGAATGGAGAATCTTTAAAAAACTATATGGACTTAAAGCCAATGGTTGTTACTGTTCAAGAGGGGGATGCATTATATATTCCACCATATTGGTTTCACACAGTTGTTCCAGATGATGGAGAAGTTGGGTTTACCTATGCTTATTGTTGGAAAAGTCCATTACATAAATTTGGAGATTTTTCAAACTTTTTTGTTCGTCAATTGTATAGAGATGGATTATGGCCTTTCAAAACAGTATCTTTAATTATGCCATTTTTAGGTATTTATTCAGGTTTTTTGAACGTATTTAGAAAAATGCAGAAGGCTTTCAGGTAATTAGAATTATGAAAAATTTATTATTAAAATTACTTGAAAGAAAAATAGCAATTAATATTGAAGATGGTAATTTGAAATTAGATGTTCCTAAAGGTATTGATATTAAGGATATTTTGGAGGAAGTAAAAGAAAATAAACAACAGTTAATCACTTATATTGACAAGGTTAACATCAAGAATAGACAAATTGATTTTGATAAAGAACAGATGTTAATTAGTGTTACAAGTCTAAAAGATCAAGAAACTTATGATGTGTCACATCAGCAAGAAAAAGAGTATTTAAGATATTTAATTAATGGGAAACATGCTTTTAACATTGTTTTTCAAGTAAAACTTCCAATTATTCAAGATGAAATAATGGATAAAGTGATTAACACATTATTTGAAAGGCATGAAATACTGAGAACTACATTTTTAGTTGTTAAAGGACAAGTACAGCAAAAAATACATACTCATATTCCAATTGATTTTAATTTGGAGTACGTTAATCTTTTAGATGTTTCAAATAAAGAAGAAAGGTTTCAAAATGAATTTAAAGAATCTGAAAATAGACTTTTTGATTTTGAAAAAGGACCTTTGATTTCTATTAAAGTAATAAGGTATGATGATAACGTTCAAGGTTTATTAATTTCAATGCATCATGCAATTTCGGATCAAGAAACTACCAAAAAAATTGAAGAAGAAATACAATTGTTATATGATATATTTGAAAAAGGTAGTAAACAATCTTTAAGTCTAACAGAAATACAGTCTAAAGAACATACCTTTTGGGTAAATAGTTATCTCAAAAGCGATATTGGACTTAAACGTATTAAAAGTTATATTGAAAAAATAAAAAAAAGCTTATCATTAGATAAAAGAGGTATTAATTTACAAGAAAATAGTTATAAGAAAAAATTAAATAAAGAGCTAGAAATAGCTTTAAAGGGAAAAGATTTAAAAGAATTTCCTTATTTTTTTGGTTATGTTTATAATCTCTTTCCGATACAAGGAGCATCTTATCAAACATTTATTAATGAAAATCAAATAACAAAACTCAACCATATGTTGAAATTGTATAATTGCAGTTTCTTTAGTTTGTTAATGACTCTATTTGCAATTGTTTTTTATAAAAAAGATAAGAATGAAAATCTAAGAATGTTTATACCTTATTCAGGTAGAGTATTTGAAGAATTTAATGATGTCTTAGGTTGGTTATCTTCAGAAATGATTATTTGTATAACAATAGATGATAAGTTAACTATAAAAGATTTGATAAATAATGTTTCAAATACAATTTTAGAAACCAAAAATTATTCATTATATCCTCATGAAAAGATTATGAACGATTTAGATATTGATTTAGATGTTTTAAGTCCAATCTTTTTAAATCTTTCAAGAATCAATGAATCTTTTATTGAAATTATGGAGCCCAAACATATGAATTGGGGTTCAGGACATTTTACATTTGCTGGAACAATTTTTCAATACGATAACTGCCTCAAATTAAATGTAGATTATAATCCTAACTATTTTACTGAATTAGAGATTGAGAGTCTTACAAAAGATTATATTCATTTAATAGATTTACTATCTAATAATTCTGCTTTAAGTCTAAGTGAATTAATCTCATAATAGCTTAATCTCTAACAACTAGTTTTGATTTAAACGATTGTCCGTAAACAAGTATCAAACAGAACAACAATATACATAAATTATGAAGAAAGAATTATTATATACTTCTTCAGATAGAAGCGTAAGAAAAGTTCATGTAGGATTTTTTCCAGTGAAAGGAAGATATTTTAGAGAAGAAATGAAAAACAGAGGTAATGGATGTTTTGAACTTACTGTAGATTTACCAAAAGGGAAATCATTTCTTCATTACTTCTTAAATGAAAATTTTGATCAGCCAATTAATAATATTGGTAATATGATTTCTCAGTATGATTCGCATATGAGATCTCCAATAATTTTAGAAACAGAACTATTTTGTCCTATTCAATTTGAAAATAGTTCAAATTTTATAAGTCATATAAAAGATAATCTCTGGGAAATTAGAGCAATTACCCATCAAAATTGGATTGAAGGAGTTGCAATACTTATAGAGTCAAAAGAATATCAGTTATTAAAACATTTTCAGCATAAAAATAAATCATATTGGAGTTGTAGAATTAAATTAGATGTAAATGAAATCAGTTTTTGTATAAAAATTTTTAATTCAACACAAATTAAGTATTTACATGAAAATAACAGTCTAAAAGATGAGATTAGACCTAATTCATTTTTATTTCTTAATTTATTTAATCAAATAGAAGATAGTATAAATGTTCCTCAATTTAGAAGTGGATATCAAATTTTTCCTGATCGTTTTTTTAAAGCGGGAAACACATCTTTGAATTATGAGTTGAAAGAATGGGGAGATGAACCAGATTATTATACCTTTTTTGGAGGAAATCTTCAAGGAATTATTAAAAATTTAAATTACGTTTCCGATATGGGTGTTGAATTTATTTATTTAAACCCAATATTCTTATCTGGAAGTAACCATCGCTATGACTGTAAGGATTATATGAAAATAGATCCTTTATTAGGAAATGAAACTGATTTTCGTGAGTTGGTTAATGGTATTCGAGAACGTAATATGAAACTTATTTTAGACGTTTCATTAAATCATTGTAGTACAAATTTCTTTGCATTTAAAGATTTATGTATCAATCAAGAAAAATCGAAATATTTAGATTGGTTTGAAGTAGAACAATTCCCATTATATACTGATAATTCTTTTCATTATAGTTCTTGGCATGGATATAAAGAATTACCACAGTTTAATTTACATAATAAAGAGGTACAAGACTATTTTTTGAAGGTTGCAAGATATTGGACAGAAGGTTTCTTAATTGATGGATGGAGATTAGATGTCTGTACAGAAATGCCAGATGCTTTTATAAAAGCCTTTGTTAAAGAAACAAAAAAGGTAAACTCAAATGCAATAATTATTGCTGAAAGTTGGCATAATAACATTTCTGTTTTTTCATCGGATTGTAAAGTTGATGGACTTACTAATTTTTCACTTTACATTGATGCCTTAATTCCTTTTTTTGTTAATGAGAATATATCTTTAAGTATGTTGGTTTCTAAAGTTTTAGAATTAAACCATAAAAATTCCTTTAAAGTAAATCAATCTTCATGGACCTTTTTAAGTAATCATGATTTACCTAGATTTTTTTCTATTATTAAAGATCGTACTAATTATTTATTGGCCTATACTTTTTTATTTGCATTACCAGGAACACCTGTAATTTACTATGGAGAAGAAATTGAAATGGAAGGATTGGGTGACCCATTTAATAGACGTTGCATCAAGTATCCTTTTAAAGATGGAAAAAACGATAGTTTATATAATTTGTTAGCAGAGTTAAATAAAATAAAGAATAAGCATAAAGAAATTTTTGATTTTGGAACGCTCACTTTTTCAGAAGTGATCCATCATGATAAGCAATTAATTTTGCAAAGATCTTTTGAAAGTAAAAGCATATTTTTCTGCTTTAATTTTGATGAAAAAAAACATGAATTTGATTTTTTTTCTAACACTAAAATAAACATTAATAGACAAATACCTTCTAAATCTTGTGAGGTTATATTTTATGATGAATTATCTAACACAGAGCTATCTTATAAAATTCATTTATAAAAAAAATTATTGAAGCTTTTAAAAAAAATATTTATGATAATACATTTAGCATCTGAGGTAACACCATTTTATAAAAGAGGAGGTTTGGGAGATGTCTTAGGTACCTTACCTAACTATCTTTCAGATGAATATCCTAACATTGTTATTTCCTTTTATTATAAAAATAGAATGATAGAATTATTAAATTCAGAAGTAAAAGATAAGTTTAAAATAGAAATACAAGAGGTTGATTATGAGTTTGAATATTACCATCAAAAGAAAGAAGATGTAAACTATTATTTTATTAATATGTCCGACAGCTTATTATTTAGTGATATGGAATCTAGAGAAAATGATTCTTTAAACAATGATGATGATGGTGAAAAAGCATACAAAGAAAATTTTCCTTATATAATTTACTTCTATTTTGCTAAAGCAGCAATTCAATTGATAGAAAATCTTGAGTTATCTCCTGAATTTATATTTTTCCATGATTGGCATGTATGTGGATGTTTGGCATTTCCAGAAAGAATTAAAAATCTTAATGCAAATTCTGATTGTATTTCAATTATTTTGATTCATAATTATGAGTTTCAAGGGGATATTTTACCAGATCTTTTGCATCATCTTGATGAAGATATTTTAATAGAGCTTTTACCTATTTATAAACAATATGGAATTGCTACTTTTTTTGCGTTGGCATTCAAAAATTCAGACTATGTAGCTACTGTTAGCGAGACTTATGCAAAGGAATTAATTCAGGGCATATTACCCCACATTGGATTGAAGTTTTTGGATTTAATTAAAAAGAAAAAAATATACGCTTTACCTAATGGAATAGATAACATTCTTTGGTCTCCTAAATCAAGTCCCTTTATAAAAAATTTATATGATATAGGTTCTTATCAAATTATCAAATTAGAAGCTAAACAAGAATTAAATTCTGAATTACAGTTTCATGATGATGGAAAACCTATTGTTTTGTTAATGGCTCGTTTAACAGAACAAAAGGGTATAAATATTTTAATAGACTTATGGGGTTCAGAAAAAGAGGCAATGCAACAAATAGAAAATCTTCTAAATATAGGAATAAAATTAGTGATTTACGGACGTCCATCTGGTGGTGTAACGGGTACTATTCATAAAAGATTGATGCTGGCCAAGGAAATGTTTCCTGACAGATTTAACTATATTTCTCATTATACAGAGGAAAAGGCTCACAAATTACTTGCTGCATCAGATATTATTTTATGTCCATCCTTATTTGAACCGTGTGGTTTGGTACAAATGTATGCTTTAGCTTTTGGTACTGTTCCTTTAGTAAGATCTGTTGGAGGTTTAAGAGACACAATTATTCCATACCAGTTAAATCCTGAACTGAGTACTGGATTTTATATTGATGAATTTAGTCATGAGAATTTGAAGAAAACCATTCAAGAAGCGGTTTTTGTTTATCAAAATAAAAAGATCGATTGGAATGGAATAATAGAAAGAGGAATGGCAAAAGATTATTCATGGAAGAGTTTAATACATCATTATTATTCATTTTTTGAAACTATAAGACAAGATTCAAAAAAGAATAAGAAAGTAATAGAAAATGAAATCGCATAAAACTTAAATCAGTTTTTTATTTTTCATGTTTTTTTATTTCTAGACAATTTTAATTAACATAAGTGGGCTATAAAAAATAAATTATGGAAAGATTATTATTAGAACTGTACAAGAAAAACATAAAAGTGAATCTTGATAACGGTAATCTTAAACTAAATATTCCAAAAGGAATTGATGCTAAAGATATTTTGGAAGAGGTTAAAAAGAATAAAGAAAATCTTATTGCTTTCATAAACAATAGAATTCAACTTAATACTAATTTTAAAACAATTGAACCAACTCAAATCAAGGATTATTATGTTTTGTCTTCTGCTCAAAAGCGTTTGTATTTTTTGTATGAATTTGATAAATTATCATTAGCATATAACATGCCTCAGACTGCTAAATTGAAAGGAGTTTTAGATAAAAATCGATTAAATAATGTTTTTAAGAATCTTATTACAAGATATGAAATTTTAAGAACAAATTTTATAATCGTTAATGATGAACCAGTACAGCAAGTATTAGATAGTATAGATTTTGAAATAGAATATTTTAATGCAACTGAAACGGAAATTTCACAAATAATTCAAAAGTTTATTCGTCCATTTAATTTAAACAAAGATCCGTTGCTTCGTGTGGGTTTAATTCATTTATCAAATAAAGAGCATCTTTTAATTTTAGATATGCATCATATCATTACTGATGGAGTATCAAACGGCATTTTGATAAAAGCATTTATGAGTTTATATAATCATGATTCTTTGCCTGATTTAAGAATACAGTTTAAGGATTATGCAGAATGGCAGCAAAGTGATGAACAACAAGAACAGATTTTAAAACAGAAAGATTTTTGGCTAAATCAGTTTAATAAAGAGACTTCAGTTATTAATTTACCAATAGATTTTAAAAGACCAAAGAGTAAAAACTATGAGGGAACTAGCATCGGTTTTGAATTATCAAAGGAGAAATCAAATCAATTAAAATTAATTAGCGAACGTACTAATAGTACAATGTTCATGACTATTTTATCGATTTATTATATACTTCTTAATAAAATTACAAATCAAGAGGATATAATAATTGGTACAGCTGTAGCAGGAAGAAAACATTTTGATTTAGAAGATTTAATAGGAATGTTTGTTAACACATTGCCCTTGAGAAATTATCCGAAGGTAGATTTGAGTTTTAATATGTTTTTAGAAACAGTAAAGTCAGTTACCTTAGAATGTTTTGAAAATCAAATTTATCCTTATGAATCTTTATTAGATGAATTAAATATTGAAAGAGATACAAGTCGAAATCCTTTATTTGATGTTTTTTTCTCTTATCAGAATTTTGAAGAACCTGAACTTTCAATACCTGGTCTAACACTATCACCTTACAATAGTGGACATATAGATTCTAAGTTTGATATTAGTCTAAATGTTATTGAGCATAACGAAAAACTTTTTTTAGGTATTGAATATTCTACAGAATTATTTAAAAAGGAAAAAATAGAAAGCATAATAGGTTATTTCAATAAGATAGTTGATGCTGTAATAGAAAATAGAGATGTTAAAATAGGTGATATAGATGTACTATCTGAAGATGAAAAACATCAATTATTATTTGATTTTAATAATACTAAAGTAATTTATCCTAATGATAAAACGATTATTAATTTATTGGAAGAACAAGTAATACAAAATGGTTCTAAAAAAGCTCTATTTTGTAAGAATCAATCTTTAACATACGATCAACTCAATGTAGAGGTTAACCAACTTTCTAATTATCTAATTCATTCAAAAGGAGTTAAAATAAATGACGTTATTGGTATCTATACAGATAGATCCTGTAAAATGATAATTGCATTATTGGCTGTTTTAAAATCTGGAGCAACATATGTTTATCTTGATTCTGAATATCCTTCCGAACGAATAAATACAATTATTGAAGAATCTCAATTAAAATTGATTGTTAGTAACTTATCAAACGAAATGATTACTATTAACTCAAAAATTGATTGTGTTGAAATTAATAATACTGAGTTAAAATCAAATAAAAAAAATGATAAAAATCCAAGCATAGATATTAATGCTAATGATGCAGCATATGTAATTTATACTTCAGGAAGTACTGGTGTTCCAAAAGGAATAATAATTGAACACTCTTCACTTTTTGATTATTGCATGACTTTTAAAAATCATTTTTCAATTTCAAATGAAGATGTTATTATACAACAATCATCATTATCCTTTGATACAGCAATAGAAGAAATATTTCCTGCTTTAATATCGGGAGCATCAATAGTAATTCTTCCATCGGGAGGACGTGATATTGATTATATGATAAAAACTATAACACAATATAAAGCAACTGTATTAAGTACAACACCATTAGTTTTAAATGAACTTAATAAACATACTGAAAGCTTGGTAAGTCTTAAAGTTATCATTAGTGGTGGTGATTTATTATTACCCAATCATGTTAATAATTTTATAGGCAAGTTGCCAATTTACAATACATATGGTCCTTCAGAGTCGACAGTATGTATTACCTATAATAAAATTGAAAAATTATCTCAAGTCTCTTATATAGGTAAACCAATAGCAAATCGTGAGGTCTTTATTATAAATAAAAACGGTGTATTATGTCCGTCATCTGTTCCAGGTGAATTATGCGTTTCTGGAAAAGGTTTAGCCAGAGGTTATCTAAATAATGATTTATTGACTAATGATAAATTTTTTGAGAATGTTCACATTGATGGTACAAGAATGTATCGAACTGGAGATTTAGCAAAATGGTTACCTGACGGTAGTATTGCATTTTTAGGTAGAATGGATAAACAGTTAAAAATAAGAGGTTATAGAGTTGAGTTAGGAGAAATAGAATCACAACTGATTCTTTATTCTGAGGTAAAAGAATCGATAGTGATTGATAAGGAAATAAATGGAAATAAATGTTTAGTTGCTTATTATACATCTGAAAAACCTATTAAAGAAATTGTTTTAAGAGAACATTTAATTCAGACTTTACCAGAATATATGATACCTACATACTATGTTCATTTAACTAAACTGCCAGTAACAAAAAATGGAAAATTAGATACTAAGGAACTTCCAAATTTTGATAGTAGTAGAAAAGATGTCTATGTAAAATCTAATAATGAAACAGAAGAAAAATTGATGCAAATATGGTCTGAAATTTTGAATCTCGAATATAATAACATAAGTGCTAACATTAGTTTCTTTGAATTAGGAGGAAACTCTTTAAAGGCAGTTTTTCTAATTAATAAATTGGAACGATTATTTAATATTAAAATTTCTTTACGAGAAATTTTTAACAATTCTACGATTCAATCAATGGCAAAAATTATAGAAGTCCATTTATGTATCAATGATGAAAATAAACATGAAGAATCTGCTAAAACAAATAAAGTAATTATATAGTATGGATAAATTAATTTATAAATTAAAACAACATGATATTAAAATTAAGGTTGTTAATCAAAAATTAGAATTGACCATTCCTATTAATTTTAAGGATGATTGGATTTTAAATGAGGTAAGAGAAAATAAAGAAGAGCTTACTTCATATATTATAAATATCACAAGAGAAAAATCTAATTTTAAAGAAATAGAAATAGCTGATGATAAAGATTATTATGTATTATCATCTGCTCAAAGACGTTTGTACTTTCTGTATGAATTTGATAAAGATTCATTAGCATATAACATGCCACAAACTGTTAAGTTAGAAGGGAAATTAGATAAAAATCATTTAAATAATGTTTTCAAACAATTAATTTCACACTATAAGATTTTACGGACTAAATTTATAATTGTAAATGAAGAGCCAGTTCAACAGATTCTAACCGAGACAAATTTCGAATTAGAATATTTTAATGCATCAGAAAAGGATGTTCAAAAAATAGTAAAAGACTTTATACGTCCATTTGATTTAGGCAAAGATTTGTTAATCCGAGTTGGTCTAATAGAATTGTCTGATAATGAGCATATATTGATTTTGGATATGCATCATATCATAACTGACGGAGTATCAAATGGTATTTTGATGAAAGCTTTTATGACATTATATAGTAATGAGACCTTACCTAATTTACATTTACAGTTTAATGATTATGCTGAATGGCAACAAAGTGAAGAGCAACAAAAGGAAATAGTAAAACAAAAACAGTTTTGGTTGAATCTTTTTGAAGAAGTTCCTACTGTAATTGAATTACCAACAGATTTTAAAAGGCCAATTGCTAAAAATTATGAAGGAAATATTCTTAAGCTTGAGTTGAGTCAAAACGAAACAAAACAATTAAAATTAATCAATGAACGTGCTCGAAGTACAATGTTCATGACTATTTTATCTATATATTATGTTTTACTTAATAAGATAAGTAATCAAGATGACATAACAATAGGAACACCTATTGCTGGTAGACAACATGTTGATTTGGAAGAGTTAATAGGAATGTTTGTTAATACTTTACCCTTACGAAATTATCCAAAAGGAGAATTAAGTTTTATTGAATTTTTAGAAAATGTAAAATCGGTTACTTTAGGATGTTTTGAAAATCAATCTTACCAATATGAATCTTTACTAGATGATTTAAAAATAGAAAGAAATACTAGTAGAAACCCTCTTTTTGATACTCTTTTTTCATATCAAAATTTTGAAGAGCCAGAGTTATCAATGCCTGGGCTTAAACTAACTTCTTACAATAATGGTCACACTGATTCAAAATTTGACATTAGCCTTACAGTGGTTGAGGATAGCGAACAACTTTTTTTAACGTTTGAGTATTCAACAGAATTGTTCAAAAAAGAAACAATTGAAAGATTTATAAACTATTTCAAGAAGATAGTTTTAGCAGTTACAGAAGATATAAATATTAAAATAAATGAGATTGGAGTACTTTCCAAGAAAGAAGAAATAGAGCTTATAGATGATTTTAATTCAAGTTTTAGAGCTTATCCAGCTTATTCAAATATCATATCGTTATTTGAATCTCAAGTAATTCAAACACCAGAAAACATAGCCTTGAGGTGTTCAGATAGTGAGATGAGCTATTCAGAACTCAGTCATAAGATCAATAATTTTAGTGATTACTTATTAAAAGATAAGGGAGTTGAAGTTGGAGAAGTTATAGGAGTTATGTTGGAAAGAGAAGCCTATTTAATTCCTACTTTATTTGGTATTTTAAAATCAGGAGGAGCTTATTTGCCAATAGATGTTACTTTACCCAAAGATAGAATCGAAACAATTATAAAAGATTCGAAAATAAGTAAATTGATCACAAGAGCAGAACATCTCGATTCACTAGAGTCTTTATCAGTTGAGATTATTGATTTAAACCAAGTTTTACCAAGTCTCATTGGTCGTCAAAGCTCAGGTTTACAAGCAAAAGTAAACCCTAATGATTTGGCATATGTAATTTACACTTCAGGATCCACAGGAACTCCAAAAGGAGTAATGATAGAACATGGTTCATTACTGAATATCGTTCAAAGCATGGATAATCGTTATCCATTAACGGCAACAGACAGTTATTTATTAAAGACTACTTATTCTTTTGATGTTTCAGTAGCAGAACTTTTTGGATGGTTTCATGCTGGTGGTTCTTTGACCTTGTTACCATCAGGATCAGAAAAAGACCCAAATAAAATTTTGTCATGTATCGAGCAGAATAAAGTAACACATGTCAGTTTTGTACCGTCAATGTTTTCCTTTTTTATCGAGACAATCGAAAAAGAAGGAATCGATAAAATAAGAAGTCTAAAGTATTTATTTCTAGCAGGAGAACCCTTGTCAATAGACTTGGTAAACCGATTTAAAGCATTAAAAACGACAATAACTTTAGAAAATATTTATGGACCAACAGAAGCAACTATTTACAGTAGTGGATATTCCACAAGTAATCTAAAAGAAGCAGAAAAAGTTCCTATAGGCAAACCATTAGACAACATACATTTATATGTTTTGGATCAAGGGAACAATTTACAACCTATAGGAGTTCCAGGAGAGTTATGCATAGGAGGAAAGGCACTTGCAAGAGGATATTTACATAATTCGGAGCTTACTGCAGCGAAATTCATTCATGTAACGGGTTTACCAGAAGAGAGAATATACAAAACAGGAGATTTAGTACGATGGCAACAAGATGGTAATATTGAATACTTAGGCCGCATAGACAATCAAGTAAAGATTAGAGGTTTTCGAATAGAGTTAGGAGATATAGAAAGTCAATTAAATAAGGTTCAAGAAGTAGAACAAAGTGCAGTAGTAGTAAAAGAAAAAGAAGGAGATAAATATTTAGTAGCTTATTATCAGTCAGATAAAGAAATAGATCAGACGGAACTTAAGCAACATTTATTAGATAAACTTCCAGAGTATATGGTTCCGTCTTATTATGTTTATTTGAAAGAGTTTCCATTAACATCAAGTGGCAAATTATCAAGAAAAGACCTGCCAGAACCTGAGATAAAAAGAGGGAATAACTATAAAGCACCATCGAATGCTATAGAAGAAAAATTGGTAGCAATTTGGTCAGAAGTATTGAAATTAGACAAAGAAGTAATTAGTGTAGATAGAAGTTTTTTCGAATTAGGAGGACACTCACTAAAGGCAATGGTTTTGGTAAACAAAATTGCAAAAGAATTGGAAATTGAATTAACGGTAAGGAAAATTTTTGATATGGATAAGATTGAGAGTTTATCAGATTATATAATTACCATAAAGCAAATTGAAATTAGTAATAAAAATCAAAATAAAATTATTGAAATAACAATATGAAAATAGATAGATATATTTCTGACTTAAGAAAAACAAAAAACGTTAGTATCAATGTTATTGATGGTAATTTAAAAATAAAGGCTTCAGAAAACGACTTAACTGAAGAAATTATTAAAGAAATAAAAGAAAAAAAAGAGGATATATTAGACTTTTTTAAAGGTATAAATGTTTTAAAAAATGAAATAACAAAAGTAGAGGAACAAGAACATTATAGTTTATCACATGCTCAAAGAAGACTTTGGATTATTGACCAACTTACTGATGAAAAAGGAGTTTACAATGTACCTATGATTCATTCATTTAAGTCTTTAAATCTATTATCATTCAAAAAGGCATTAATAGGACTTCTATCCAGACATGAGATATTACACACTACTATACATATGATTGATGGTGAACCACGTCAATTAGTACATAAACTAGATGAATTCGAATTTGAGGTAACTAGTCTAAAAGTAGAAGATAATGAAATTGATGCAATTGTAGCAAGTGAATCAATTTGTCCATTAGATTTAACTAAATCACCAATTCGAGCAACATTAATTGAATGTAATGATGGTAGTTATGTCTTTGTTTTTATACTTCATCACATTGTTACAGATGCTTGGTCCATGAATGTTCTTTCTAATGATTTTTTAGCTTTATATGAACATTATGAAACGGGCAAAGCTTTAGATCTTCCTGATTTACGTATTCAGTATAAAGATTATTCATTTTGGCAACATGAACAATTAAGAATGGGAAATATGAATGTCTCACGCGATTATTGGTTAAAAAGATTCTCTGGAGAAATTCCTTTATTAAAGCTGCCTTTAGATCATAAACGTGAAAAATCTAAAAATCAATCAGGAGCAGAGCTTTCTTTTGAGATAGATTCAAAAACTGTTGAAGCACTTATGGCTTTGGGTAATGAAAAAGGATCAACTCTTTTTATGGTTATGGTCACACTAGTAAAGATTCTACTTCATAGATATACTGGTCAAGAGGACATTATCGTAGGAACTCCAGTAAGCGGAAGAGATCATCAAGAACTAGAAAATCAAGTAGGATTTTATAGTAATACTATAGTACTTCGTTCAACAGTAAAAGAATCGGATAGTTTTAACGAATTGTTATCAAAAGTTAGTGAGGTAATGTTAGAAGGTTACGATCATCAGTTTTATCCTTATGATTTGTTAGTTGACGAATTAAAATTGGATAGAGATATGAGTAGGAATCCATTATTTGATGTTATGGTATCACTTGATGGTTTTTCGGAAACTAATAAAACCAATGAAAAATTCAATGAAGAATATTCAGATGAAATAAAAAGTAACGACATAGGAGTTAATAAATTTGATTTAAGTTTCTCATTCAATAAACTAAATAATGGATGTTTAAATGTGATTATTAATTATAGTACCAGCTTATTTGAGAAAAATAAAATGATACGAATGGCTGGTCATATTAAGAATTTAATCATGAATATTTTTGAAAATACAGAGCGTAAAATTTCAGAAATAGAATATTTAGCAAAAAAAGAAAAACATCAAATTATTGATATTTTTAACAATACTTATCAAAAGTATAATCTTGATAAAAGTATTAAAGAACTCATAGAAGAACAAGTAGAGAAAAATCCAAATAAACTTTGCTTACTTTCAGATGAAGGAACTATGACATTTAAGCAAATGAATGCATTGGCAAATCAATTTGCACATTATTTAAGTGAAAAACATAATGTAAGTAAAGGTGATCATATTGGTATAAGTATGGATATAGGCGTCCATAGAGTTATTGCAATGATTAGTTTAATAAAGTTGGGCGCTGTCTATATTCCTATTGATCCATTATATCCAGAAGAAAGGAGACAATATATTATTACAGATACCCAATTAAAACATGTTATTACAGAAGATTTTTTTACTATTTCTGAAGACTATTCGGTTATCTCAATAAATAAAATACTTCCAGATTTGAATTCTTTTTCTAAAGAAAATATAAATGTAAAGATTGCTGCTGAGGACATATTTACTATTTTATATACTTCTGGATCAACGGGTAACCCTAAAGGAGTTCTTATAAAGAATATAGGATTAGTTAACAGAATGCAATGGTTGTGGAATGAATATGGTTTTAATGAAAATGATGTTATTTATCAAAAAACACCTTTTGTGTTCGATGTCTCTATAGGTGAATTTTTTATGCCTTTGTGTTTTGGAGCTAAACTTTTAATTGCCTCTAGTGATACATCACAAGAAGTATTAGAAAATATTAGTAAATACAATGTTACTTACATACACTTTTCACCAACAATGCTAAATATCTTTTTAGAATTTGAAATAAAAGATGTTCATAAAATGAATAGTTTAAGATATGTATTTGCTAGTGGTGAAGAACTTCTTAAAGAAACTGTAAAAAGATACTACTCTAAACTTAACATACCACTTATAAATCTTTATGGACCAACAGAAGCCTCAATTGAAGTAAGTTTTTATAAAACTAAGAAAGGTGATGAAATAATTCCGATTGGTAAACCAATAGCAAATGTAAATTTATACATAATGGATACCAATTATGAATTAATGCCAATAGGTATAACCGGTGAAATTGGTATTGCAGGGATAGGTTTGGCAAAGGGATATTTAAACCAACCAGAAATGACAAATGAGCGTTTTGTAGAAAATAAACATTCATCCAAAAAAAATCAAAAAATTTATAAAACAGGAGATATTGGTCGTTGGAATGAAAAAGGAGAAATTGAATTTCTTGGAAGGAAAGATAATCAGATTAGAATAGGAGGGTCTCGAATAGAACCAGGTGAAATTGAAAGTAAGATTTTAGAACATCCAGATGTACAAGAAGTAGCAGTAGTAGTGAATGAAGATAGTTTTAAAAACAATCATCTAATAGCTTATTATGTTAAAAGAGCTAGTAAAACTGAGATCATACAAGAATCAATTTCAAAAAAACAAACTGAAATTAAAAAAATAAAACAATCTGAAACTAAGGTTGGTTTAGGTCATAATGTAAACTATAGAATTAATGAATTATTTGAAAAAGTTGTAGACACAAATCCAGATAATATAGCATTGTTTTTTGAGGGTAAAGAAATGTCATATAAGGAATTAAATAATAGTGCTAATCAATTAGCTAATTTGTTAAGAGACAAGCATAATCTTAGGAATGGTGATTCGGTTGGGGTTATTATGGAGAAATCCGAGAAAATGATTATTTCTATTCTAGCTGTACTTAAAACAGGAGCAGCATATGTACCCGTAGATGAAGACTATCCAGATGCTCGAATAAAATATATTCTTGACGATTCTGAAATCAAATCAGTTATTTTAGATAAAAAAAATGAAGATAAAGAAATATTCAAAAACATTTCAAAAATTGTTTATGATGAAATTGAAAATAACTTGAATACTCATTTACAAACAAATAATTTAGAGTCTGGTTCTGTTGATGATCTATGTTATATATGCTATACATCCGGATCAACAGGTAAGCCCAAAGGGGTTATGGTAGAGCATCAGTCTGTTTCAGATTACATTCTTACGTTTATTGATTACTTTAACCTTAGTGAAAATGATATTGTTATTCAACAGTCTTCAATTTCATTTGATACAGCTGTTGAGGAAATATTTCCTACACTATGTTCAGGTGGAAAATTAGTTATTCTCCCAAATGGAGGTAGAGATATAGATGCAATTATTACTGCAATTAATGATGATAATGCAACAGTATTGAGCACAACTCCTTTAGTAATAAATGAGTTAAATTTAAGATTTAATGATTTAAATAGGCTTCCAAGAGTATTGATTAGTGGAGGAGACGAACTAAGGGCATCATATATTAATAAGATTGTTAACTCCATGATAGTATATAATACTTATGGGCCTACCGAGACAACAATTTGTGCTTCATTTGCAAAAATTGATACTAATACAAAATGTAATATCATTGGAACACCAATTGCTAACCATAGTATCTATTTACTGGATGACTCAATGGAGAGTTTACCTAGTGGTGAAATTGGAGAAATATATATTGCAGGACCAGGTTTAGCAAGAGGTTATATTAACAAAAAGGAAGAAACTGATAAACATTTTGTACCAAATCCAATTGATGGAGGCTTATTTTATAAAACTGGAGATTTAGGTAAATGGAATGAAGATGGACTGCTTGAATTTTGTGGAAGAAAAGATAATCAGGTAAAAATAAGAGGTTATAGAGTGGAACCAGCAGAAGTTGATCAAATAATAAATCAATATGAAGGTATAGCAAACTGTTTTACAATGTCAAAAGCAGATTTAGAAGGAAACAAACATTTAGTTTCTTATTATATAGCGACAAAATCATTAGATAGTGAAGAACTTAGAACATTTCTAAATGATCAAATTCCTCATTATATGGTGCCCGATTATTTCGTAAGAGTAGACGATTTTCCGAGAACAATTAATGGTAAAATTAACACAGATAAGCTACCAGTTCCTTATGCATTAACTTTAGATGTAAAATTAGGTTTGGAATTAAAAGATTTTCTTAAGAAGAAACTTCCTTTGTACATGGTTCCTACTCATTTTAGGAATTTAGACAAATTACCAGTCACAGCAACTGGTAAAGTAGATAGAAAAATGCTTGAAAGTAAAGACTTATTATTTAATGAAAAACAAATAATTGTAGCTCCAAAGAATAAAGTAGAAAAGAAAATACTAGAAATATGGGAAAAATGTTTGAGTTACCCTGTAATTAGTACAGATATTAACTTCTTTGAAATTGGAGGTAATTCGATTAAAGCAACACAAATATTAGCATCTATTTTTAAAGAACTTAAATGTAATATTGTTCTAAAAGATATATTTAATAACCCAACAATTATTGAGCTTTCACAATTGATTTTAAATCAAAATAATGATAAAGAATTAATTGTAAAACTAAACAAAATAGATTCAAATCTTTCTAATCTCTATTTCATTCCACCTATAATAGGTTCGTCAACAATTTTTAGGGATTTAGCTATAAAACTGGATACATATTATAATATTTATGGACTCCAATATAAAGGATTTGATTATGATGTTCCTTTTGACAAAAGTATTCAAGAAATGGCTAATACGTTTGTAAAAGAAATAAAGAAAATCAATGAAGATAAAGCAGTATCAATTTTGGGTTACTCAATGGGAGTAACAATTGCTTTTGAAGTAACTAAGATTTTGGAAAGTGAAGGTTATGATGTTAATTTAATATTCGTAGACAGAGGTATTAATGAAGAGTCTAATGAATATAATATTGACATAGAATCAGTTAATGAAATTTTAGAGATGGAATTGAAATTTTGGCTTAAAGAAATTAAGGAAGTTGACTCAGATAGGATTAAAAAACTAACTTTTAATAGTTTACAAGTTTTAAATAATTATAAAGTTGAAGGTAAGGTAAAAAGTAAAATTATAACTATTGAAGCTTCAAAGAGTTTAGAGAGAACAGAAATGAAGCATTGGAAAGAATTCACTAGTGGTGATTTTAAACATTTTTATATAGATGCAGATCATTATGGTATTCTAAATCCTGAAAATCTATCCAGATTGTCTAAATTAATAATAAGTGGTTTCACTAAATATCATTTTGACGAAAATCAATATAACGAAGCTGACTTTTTATTTAGCTAAAGTTTTAATAAATAAATTAAGGAAAAAGTAATTAGTAAATAATTCAAATTTATTATTGAATAAAAAAAAATAATTATGAATAAAATAATTTTATACTGTTTGCCATATGCAGGAGGATCTTCTGTTATTTATAGTAAATGGAGACAATATTTAAATCCTAATATTGAACTAAGACCCATTGAGCTTTCTGGAAGAGGTAAACGTTTTAGTGAACCTTTGTATGAAAATATACAAGATGCTGTTGAAGATGTATTTAATAAGATTAAAGATGAAATTCAAGAAAATCAATTCATGCTATTTGGACATAGTATGGGTGGGCTAATTACTTATGAATTAGCTCAATATATTAGAAAATCAAATCTTAGAAGTCCTTTACATGCTTTTGTTTCGGGTAGAGGAGCTCCAAACCTTATACGACCTAATGAAAAAATGTATAGTAAAATGGATAGCGAAAAATTTAGAAAAGAAGTACTTAACCTTGGAGGTACTCCACCTGAATTTTTCAATCATCCTGAGCTATTGGATTTGTTTCTGCCAATATTAAAAAATGATTTCAGAATTGTGGAAACCTACAAATGTGATGATCAGGTTGATCCTCTAAATATAGATATGACAGTGCTTTTAGGTAAAGACGATGATTTAACAATTGATAAGAATGAAACTTGGAGAGAATACACAACTGGAAAGTGTAATATCATTGATATTGACGGAGGACATTTTTTCATTAATGAACAAACAATTAAGATTATAGAAATTATAAATAATGTTAGTGTATCCATTCATAAAGAAAAAATGATGCGATTTGCTTAATAATATAAATATAGTGTTTCATTTCACTAAAAAATGATAGGTAATTTAAATCTTCTACCGAATTGTGAAGCAATTGTATAATAAATAAACAAAATTTAAAATGGGAAAAACAAAAAGACTTTCAATAAATGAATTGAAAGAAAAGTGGAGTGATGTAGAAATTACTCAAAGTCTAGGACTAATAGTTGGAGGTATTGTTGCGGCTACTGAATGTCATGTCACATCGAATTCTAATGGATCGTATACTGATGATTGCACAGGAAACACTTTCTGGCCCTGGTAATTGACAAATGGTAATAAAAAAAATAATCAATAATAAAACACAAAAGAAAAATGAAAAAAACAAAAAGACTTTCAATAGATGAATTGCAAGAAAAATGGAATCATTTAGAAATTACTAAAAATTTGGAAATAATTGTAGGAGGTTCGGTTGCAGAAGAATGTCATAATGGAGATTGTCGCCCTTTTTATTGGCCACCAGCAAGTCCACAAAAATAGTATTTAATTAAAGAGAAAGTTAATTCTTTCTCTTTAATCTTATCAACTTAATCTTTATGAAAATAATAAATTTTAATATAGAAAAAGAGTTTCTGGAAAATGTAATAATGAATTTATCGGATGAGATACGATTAAAATTGTATAAATTAGATGAAGAACTTTTTAACAGTTTGGATTATAATGATGATAACGCTTTTTTAAATCCAATACTTTTTTATTACTTGTTTACCAAAGAAAACAAACTAACTAACCCAATATCAAGTATAATAAATAATTATCTTGACATGGATTCTAAAACAGTTAATCAACATGCGGATTACTTTTTTTTGAGCGATTCAAATATAAAAATTTACAAAAGCAGTAATCCTTTCTTAACTTCTTATTTTAATCTTGAATTTGAAGAGACAACAGAAGAAACAATCCAGAAAAATATAAAACCTTTATTCAATGCATGGGAATATTTGAAAACAATCATTCCTGAGTTTTGTGAAATTATTGAAATAACAACAAAAGAGATTTCGATTTTTAATTGTAAAAATCAAAATTCCTTTGCAACACTTCAATATCTAGGAACAACATTCATTAATGTAAATGACCAAATTGCAAATGAGATTTTTTTTATAGATGACCTGTCGCATCAATGTGGACACATTATATTTTATTTTTTAACATTAAATGCACAAGATTTTTTTGTTCCTCCAATGCAAACTAAACTATCAATCTACTCAAACTATAAAGACAATAGGTCAATTTATGATGTATTTCACGGACTATTTACCTATACAACAACATTAAATGCATTATCTGAAGCCTACAAAAGTGAGGCTTTTACAGAAGAACAAAAAACAGAAATTATTGGAAGAATTGGATTCTATTTACAAAAATTCGGTTTAGATATTAAATTAACCGATAATCCAAATATTTTCTCTTCCAAAGGCATGAAATATTATGAGATGTTTCAAAAATCTTTTGAAACTATCTACTCTAAATATTCTATTTACACAAAACAGTTTAACTATTCTAATCAAAATTATTTTTATAACAATGATTTGTTTCTAACATTAAACAAAATGGAAGAAATAATTGTATAAAATTATACTGATAGGAATGAAAAACATGTAGTTCAATTTTTTAATTTAAAAATTATTTTATGATTAAAATATATTATACAATTTTTGAAAAGGAGTTTAAGGATTCTACATTTCAGAGGTATTTAAATATCCTTCCCAGCAGATTGAAGACTGATGTAATGAAGTATAGTAAATGGAATGATAAATATTCAAGTCTTTTTGGAAAACTTCTTTTAAAGAAAGGATTAAAAGAAATGGCAATCACAAATGGATTAAATGATCTTAAATTTACAGAATACGGAAGACCTTATTTGGATAGTCAAGTTGATTTCAATATATCACACTCTATGGGTTGTGTCGTTTGTGCATTTACTGATAATGGAAGAGTAGGTATTGATGTTGAAAAAATAGAGCCAATAGATTTTGATGTTTTTAAGTCTTGTTTCACAAGTAATGAATGGAATGAAATTGAAAAGAATAAGAATGATGGAGCAACATTTTTTCATTATTGGACAAAAAAAGAAGCCGTTATAAAAGCAGATGGACGTGGTTTAAGTATACCATTAGGGAATTTTGAAGCTGTTGAAGATTTTGTTTGTTTAAGTCAAAACAACTGGATAATCAATCAATTAGAAATTAGTGATTTGTATAAAGTACATTTGGTATCATCAAAAAATCAGAATTTTGAACTCATTAAAGTTGATTTTTATAGTCATGAAGGTTTAACTCAAAAGGTCAAAATGAAAGAAGTTTTCTGAAAAGGTACTGAATAAGCTTTAATACTACCACCATGTAAATGCATGATTTGTTTAGATAAACTTAAACCAATACCTGTGCCAGAAGTTTTAGTAGTAAAGAAAGGAACAAAAACCTCGTCAATTAGTTCAGAGGGAACACCAGGACCATTGTCACAAACTTCTATATAGCGATTTCCTTGATCTGTAATTCCAGCAATTATTATTATAGAACCATTTTCTAATCCAGCAATTGATTGTAAAGCATTTTTTGTTAGATTAATTAATATTTGAGAAATTTGTTTTTCATCTATAAAAAATTCAAGATCTGGGGGATTTATTTTTTCAGTAAAATGGATATTAGTATCTGTACATTCTTTATTCATCAATACTTTTATCTTTTCTAGCAAACGAATAGCTGGAACAAATGCTTTATCAGGAGGAGGTAAACTTAGTAACCTCCTATAGGATTGTACAAATTCCATTAAATCATTTCCTTGTTCCTTGATAATTCCTAATCCTTTTATTGTATTTTGAATTTGTTCAACACTTAAGGAAGAATCTGTTTTTTGATAGTATTTTAAAATAGATTCAGAAATCGATGTAATTGGACTTATGGCATTCATAATTTCATGAGTAAGTACACGAATAAGTCGAGCCCAAGAATCACTTTCTTTCTCATCTAATTCTTGATAAATATCTTGTGCAACAACTAGTAAGAGTTCTTCATTATTTAAAGTTATTGATGTAGATTTTAAGGAAATTAGCTTCTTTTCTCGTTCATTAGTTAGTTGTATCAATTTCCTGTCAAATGGATCTAATTCAGAAAAAAGATGGTACATTTTAGCATCAATTTTCTCAATTTGTTTAATATGATTTAAAGGTTTGTGATTTAGTAATTCTTCTATTTTGGGATTAGCAAAAAGAATATGTCCTTTTTTGTTATATGTTAATATACCGATATTTGCCTGTTTGATTATTTCTTGATAGTATTTTTCTTGTGTTTGTTTTTTAAGATGAACATTTTGAATCATATCATTAAGCATGTTCAAACTTTTATGAAGCTCATTTAGTGAACTAACATTTGTATCCTCAGAAAAGCTCATAGAAAAATCTTCATTTTTGATTGACTCAAAAAAATAAGCTATTTTTCTATTGGTTTGATTAATAAAACGTAATAACAGAAAAGATTGAAGGATTAGAATTATTAAAAAGAAAGTTCCAAAAAATGAATTGTCATTCAAGAAAAAAAAGGCCAATGTCAAAGCCGTAATTATCAAGAAAAAAATATGTAGAATAAATAGATAATAGAAATTTTTACTTGCCATTATTGCCCATTTTTTTTGTTTTATTGTAAAGAGTTTGTCTAGAAATCCCTAATTGCTCTGCAGCAGCACTGTAATTTCCATCATTTTGATTTAGAGCATTATTAATCATGAACATTTCCATTTCTTCAATAGTGTCAGGTACGGTTTCGGTTGGTTGCGTAAGCTTAGAGTTAAAGTTGAAATCTGAAGCTTTTAAAAGAATGTCATCAGAAAGAATTACAGCACGTTCTATAGCATGGAGTAGTTCGCGAATATTTCCTGGCCAACTATATGACATTAATTTTTGCTTGGCACTCTGATCTAAACTAAAACCTTCTTTGTCATATTTAGTCATGAATTTATTTAAATAAAAATCAGCAAGGACTAATATATCATTGTCTCTCTCTCTTAAAGGTGGAACATCTATTTGAATAGTATTGATACGATATAGTAAATCTTCTCTAAAATGACCATCTGCAACCATTTTTTCTAAATTGCAATTGGTAGCACAAATTAAACGTATGTCAACAGGAATAGTTTTATTAGAACCAACTTTTACAACACTTTTATTTTGAATAGCGGATAACAATTTAGCTTGTACTTGGAGAGATAGGTTACCTATTTCATCTAGAAATAAAGTACCCCCTTTAGCAGCTTCAAATTTACCAACTCTATCCTCTTTAGCATCAGTAAATGAACCTTTTATATGTCCAAATAGTTCACTTTCAAAAAGAGATTCAGAAATTGACCCTAAATCGACGTTGATAAATGCTTGATTATTTCGAGTTGATGTTTTATGTAGCTCTCTAGCTATTAAGTCTTTACCGGTACCATTTTCACCAGTAATTAAAACATTTACGTCTGTCTTTGCTACTTTTTGAACCAAATTCAAAATATTGGTTAACGCTTTGGATTTTCCAATGATATAATTGTGATCTTTAGTATTATTCGCAACTTCTTGCTTAGCTGGCTTATTCTTTTTGTGGTATTTACTCAAGGAATATGCTGACTTAATAGTTGTTAGTAATTTTTCGTTATCCCAAGGCTTAAGTATAAAGTCCATAGCACCTTCTTTTAAGGCTGTTACGGCTAAATCAATTTCACCGTATGCTGTCATCATTATGACAGAAATTAAAGGAGTTTTTTTTTTGATTTCTCTAAGCCAAAATAATCCTTCGTTACCTGTGTTAATGCCTGCAGTAAAATTCATATCTAACAGAACAATATCATAACTTGTTAGATCTGGAAAAGAAGAAATTTGGTTAGGATTTGATAGTGTGGTAACAGTTTTGTATTCGAATTGTAATAGAATCTCTAAAGCGCTTAAAACACTTTTGTTATCGTCAATAATTAAAATTTTTGCATCCAGCATAAGAAGTTTTTTTAAGAAAGAACACCTAACAAAAATACAATATGAAATCAGTATTAACTAAAAAAAGTTAATTATTTGGACAAAGACTGTCAAAAAAATTTACAAATTATTTGTCTTAAAATTATAATTAAAACATAACTATCTATTATTCAGTAATATGTGCTTTTGGCACAATAGTAGATTTAATGTTTGAACAAAAAATAAATGATATGAATCAGAAAATAAAAAAAATAAGTTTGATCCTTTTATTGATATCTTCTCAATTGTTCTCACAGGAGAAATGGACATTAAATGATTGCGTTGCATATGCAATTGATCACAATTTACAATTGAATGATTTTAAATATAATTCTCAATCAAATAAAGAAACTCGTAATCAATCAGTTAGAAGTTTGTTACCAACTATAAATGCAACTGGAGATTATAATATCCGTTTTGGACGTTCTGTAGATCCTAATAATAATGGAATTGTTAATACTGACTTCTTTTCAAATAATTATTCTTTAGAGTTTAGAATGGATTTATTTAAAGGGTTTCAAAAAATAAATACAATTAAATTGTCAAAGCTCTTATATAATGCAAATAAGCAAGAAACATTACAACAAAAATATTTGTTAGCTTTTAGGGTTATGTCAGCTTTTTATGATATTCTTTTTTATGAAGGATTAACAGAAATATCTATCGAACAACAATCATTATCACAAGCTAATTATGATTTTGTGAACAGACAAATTGAACTTGGAATGAAAGCTGGTGCTGATTTGTATGAGGCTGAATCTCGTCTTTTGGCTGACAAGTTAAAAGTTACTCAAAGTAAAAACCAACTTAATGCTGCTAAACTAAAACTTATTCAGGAAATGAATTTAGAGGATGCAGTAGATATCAGTATAATATCTGAGGAGTCAAACTGGGTAAATGAATTAGATATATCAAATGAAAAATCGGATTCTATATTTTCAAAAGCAATGACATTCATGCCTATCATAGAAGCTAAAGAATTGAGAGTTAAAGCTGCTAAAAAACAGGTGGCAGTTTCTAGAGGAGGTCTTTTTCCAACATTATCTTTATATGGTGGTTATGGAACAGGATATTTTCAAACATTAACAAATGCAAATGGAGAAACTATTCCATTTAAAGATCAGTTTAGAGATAATACATTTAAGTTTGTTGGTATTTCTTTGAATATTCCAATTACAAATGGTTGGGCATCACATTCTAAAATAAAGCAACAAAAAATTACTTTATTGAGAGAAGAAAATAACCTTCAATTACAAGAACAAGAATTATTTAAAACTATAAATGAGTTAGTTTTAAAATATAAATCACTTGTAGTTGAATATGAACAAAGTACTCAAAAAGTGAAAGCACAGCTTCTTTCGTTTGAGACTGCACAAAAAAAACACGAAAAAGGATTAATCAGTTCCTTAGAGTTGTATACCTCTAAAAACTTATTGGGTAACGCTCAAAATGAGAACCTACAAGTAAAGTTATTACTTGAAGTAAACAAGAAAACATTAGATTTTTATAAAGGATTACCAATTTTTAATATTAACAACTAAAGATTACAAAAATGGATATACAAATTAAAAAAAGAAAAAGCTTTGGAGCAAAGCAAATTGGATACATTACATTAGGATTTATAGTATTGTTTGCAAGCTTTAAAATATTTTTAGGAAATTCTGAAAGTACGTTTAAGACAGAATTAAGTAAACTTTCAATAGCAGAAGTTAAGAATGGGAAATTTGATGATTACATTACAATAAATGGTAATGTGGCTCCAATAACGACTATTTATATGGATGCTTATGTAGGTGGTAGAGTTACAGAAAAATTAATTGAAGAAGGAGCAACTGTAAAAAAAGGCGATATAATTCTAAAATTAGAAAACACAGATTTGTATGAGCAAATTTTAGCAAGTGAAAGTAATTTATCTCAAAAACAAAATGATCTTCGATCTACTAAACTAGCTTTTGATTCAAGACAAGTAGAAGGTAAAAAATCTTTAGCAACTGCTGAATATGAAATGAAAAAATTAGAAAGAAATTATGATCAGAATAAATCTTTATATGAAGATAAATTAGTCTCAAAAGAAATTTATTTAACATCAAAAGAAAACTATGAACTTTCTGTAAAACAATATAATATTATTAAAATACAGTCGGAACAAGACGATGCCTTACGTAGAACTTCATTGAAAAGTCTTGATGCTGATTTAGCTAGAATGCAAACAACATTGTCAATGGTTTACAAGCGTATTGATCAATTGAACGTTCGTGCCACTGCAGATGGACAATTAGGTTTCTTAGATGCTGAAATAGGACAAAGTATTGCTCAAGGACAACGTATCGGTCAGATTAATGTTTTAACAAATTACAAGATTGAAGCAGATATAGATGAACATTTCATTGATAGAGTAAAAAGAGAACTAAAAGCAAATTTAGAAAGAAACGGTAGTGAGTTTGAACTTCAGGTAAGAAAAGTTTATCCAGATGTGCGTAATGGAAAATTTAAAGTAGATTTGGTATTTGAAGGTAAAAAACCTGAAACAATTAGAACAGGTCAAAGTTATAATATAAAATTGCAATTGGGTGAATCAACAGATGCTCTTCTTTTACCAAAAGGAAGTTTCTATGAAAGTACAGGAGGGCAATGGATTTTTGTACTAAATTCGGATGAAACTGAAGTTGAGAAAAGACAAATTAGAATTGGTAAACAAAATTCGCAGTACTATGAAGTACTTGAAGGGCTCAATAAAGGAGACAAAGTAATAACATCCAATTACGATAGTTTTGGAAAAGCAGAAAAAATAATATTAAAAAAATAAACAAACAAAAAATGATACAGATAAAAAATTTAAAAAAGAGTTTCAGAACAGAAGAATTAGAAACATATGCATTAAATGATGTAAGTTTTAAAATTGCTGAAGGTGAGTTTGCTGCCATAATGGGACCATCTGGATGTGGAAAATCAACCCTATTGAACATTGTAGGTATGTTAGATGATCCAAGTTCTGGAAGTTATCAATTTGCTGGTCACGAAATAAGTGGATTAAAAGAATATCAAAGAACTGAACTTAGAAAAGGAAATCTAGGTTTTGTATTTCAGAGTTTTAATCTTATTGATGAATTAACCGTCTTTGAGAATGTAGAATTACCTTTAATTTATTTAAAAGTTAATAAGAGTGAGCGAAGAGAGAAGGTATTGAAAGTATTGGAAAGAATGAAAATTGCTCATAGAGAGAATCATTTTCCTAACCAATTATCTGGAGGTCAACAACAACGTGTTGCTATTGCTAGGGCGGTTGTTACCAATCCAAAATTAATTTTAGCAGATGAACCTACAGGTAATTTGGATTCTAAGAATGGAGTGGAAGTAATGAACTTGCTAACAGAGCTCAATCAAGAAGGAACAACAATTGTTATGGTAACACACTCTAATAGAGACGCACAGTATGCTCATAAAGTCATTAACTTATTTGATGGAAAAGTAGCAACGGAAAATCAAAATAGAGAGTTAGGAACACAAATAAAAGAAATAGGAGTAATGTCTTAAAGAAAAAGGACATTATAAATAATAAAAATATTATATATCATGCTAAAACTAAATTTAAAACTCTTCTTTCGAAGTATTAAGAAACATAGAGGAATCTTTTTTATAAACCTTATTGGACTGTCTACTGGTTTGGCCTGTGTATTATTGATTGCTCTTTGGGTAATTGATGAATTAAAATTTGATAAATTTCATGAAAATGATAATGAATTATATCAAGTTTGGAATCAATTTAAAGGAGCAGATGGTATTAGTACTATCAATTGGACACCAGATTTATTGGCAGAAACAATGGCAGATAAATTTCCAGAAGTAGAATATGCTACTGCACAAACTTTACCAGAGTGGTTTACAAAAGTACCATTATTTGTGGATGGCAAAACTATAAAAGCTACTGGAATTTTTGCGGGAAAAGATTTCTTTAAAGTATTTTCTTATGAATTAAAACAAGGAGATAGAGCGCAGGTTCTTTCCGATATTAATTCAATTATAATTTCAGAATCAATGGCATTGAAACTCTTTGGTACAACTCAAGGTATTATAGGAAAAGCAATCACATGTGACTTGATGAATATTAAAAATGAATATCAAGTAACGGGAATACTAAAAGATTTACCAACTAATTCAACGAACCAGTTTGACTTTGTACTTCCTTTTGAATCATGGAAAAAAGCTTCAGCAATAATAGGAAGAGAAATCAAATGGACTAATAATGGACCACTAACATATATAGTTTTAAGAGAAGGTACAGATGTAGAAAATTTTAAATCTAAAATAAAAAACTTTACAAAATTACAAAATAGTAATGTGGAAGCAGATTTAACCCTTACTAAGTATTCGTCTAATTACCTTTTTGGAAATTTTGAAAATGGAAAACAAACTAGTGGAAGAATGGATTATGTTTATTTGTTTTCTATTATTGCTTTATTTATTTTATTGATTGCTTGTATCAATTACATGAATCTTTCTACAGCTAATGCTTCAAGAAGATTAAAAGAAATAGGTGTAAAAAAAGCATTAGGTTCTCAAAGAGGATCATTAATTGGGCAATTTTTTAGTGAATCTATTTTGACAGCATTAGGAGCTTTAGTTTTAGCTTTAGTTTTAGCTTTATTAATTATTCCTGAATTCAATCAAATTACAGGTAAAAATTTAAATTTAAGTTTTGACTTATCAACTATTGGAGTAATAATTTTAATAATAATTTTTACAGGATTATTAGCAGGAAGTTATCCAGCGTTACATTTGTCGCGTTTTAATCCAGTTGCTATTTTAAGAGGAACAACAAAGAGCTCTTTAAGTGAAGTTTGGATTAGAAAAGGATTAGTTATATTTCAATTTGCACTATCTATAATTTTGATTGTAGCTGTATCTGTTGTATACATGCAAATAGATTATATACAATCGAAAGATTTAGGTATGAATAAGAATAATGTAATATATTTTCAAAAAGAAGGTGAACTACAATTAAACTCTGACTCATTTCTTAATATAGTAAGAGAAGTACCTGGAGTAATAAAAGCAGCTTCTACAAGTCAAAATATTATAGGCTCAGATATAAGTACTTCTGGAGGATTAGTTTGGTCAGGAAATAGTGAAGATGCAAAACAAGCTTTTTATAATATTAGAGTAGGTTATGATTTTATAGAAACAATGGATATAAAGGTAAAGGAAGGTCGTTCTTTTAAGAGAACTTTTTCTACAGATAGTTCTGCAATTGTTTTCAATGAAACTGCTATAAAAGCTATGAGATTAGAAAATCCAATAGGTAAAAAGATTAAATATGTAGGAAAAACTTATACTATTATAGGTGTACTTAAGGATTTTCATTTTCAATCATTACAAGAAGCTGTAAAACCTATGTTTTTCATATTGGATTCTGATCCAAAAATATCAGAATTTTTAGTACACATTGAAAATGGGAGAGAAAAAGAAGTATTAGGTGAAATAGAGAAAATATATTCTAGCTTTAATCCAGGTTATATATTTGAATATACCTTTTTAGATAATAATTTTCAAGTACAATATGTTTCTGAAAAACGGGTTTCTAGTTTGTCTAAGTATTTTGCTATTCTTGCCATACTAATTTCTTGTTTAGGTTTATTTGGTTTGGCTACATTTACAGCTGAGAGAAGAAGAAAAGAAATTAGTGTACGAAAAGTATTAGGGCAAACGGCAACACAAGTAACAATAATGCTTACAGGAGAGTTTGTTAAATTAGTTCTAATATCTATATTGATATCTTTACCAATAGCTTATATATTATCAAGTGATTGGCTGTCTAGTTTTGCTTACCGAATTAAATTGAGGTTTTGGTATTTCTTTGCGGCAGGTTTTGTAGCATTGTTGATTGCAATTTTGACAGTAGGAAGTCAGGCAATAAGAGCGGCAAACAGAAATCCCGTGAAAGCCTTAAAAGAAGATTAAAAGTTATTAAAAAAATAAAAGCTGATTAATTCTAATTAATCAGCTTTTATTTTATCATTTTTTTTTAAAAATACTATATACAAAAAATCCTATAAATTTATGAAGTTTATAGGATTTTTTTAATGGTGGGCGATGAGGGGTTCGAACCCCCGACCCCCTCGGTGTAAACGAGGTGCTCTGAACCAGCTGAGCTAATCGCCCCAATAAATTGCAACCGTTATTCCCGTATTGCGAGTGCAAATATACAAGGTTTATTTGTATCTGCAAGTGTTTTTGAAAAAAAAATTATTTTTTTTCTATCTTTTCTAAAATTACTTTCGAAGTGTAATTAATCATGGTAATGTTAATTTCTTCATTTTGAGTAGTTTTACCTTCAATAAGGTAAATTTTACCATTTTTATAGGGTTTGTTACTTTTTGAAAAATCAACATCTCCGTATTTTAAAGTATTTCGAATATCGTCTAAATTGATCCAATTTTCTTCCAGTGTAGCTTGTGCTTCAGGTGAAAAGTTTAAGGATTTATTGCGAAGTTCTTTTAATACACGACAATTTGGTAAATAACAAAATTCTACTCCTTTTGCTTCGGCTTTTGCTCCCAAGAACTTGATAACAAAGAATAGTCCTAATAATAGTCCAAATAAGTAATATACTAATCTATATTTAAGTTTCATATATGTAACATTTTTTTTGCAAATATAGTATTTTACGGCTGCATTAGCGATAGAAATGGCATCCTTTTATGTTATTTGAAAATAGCATAAAAGATAGAATGGATAGCGCGACCGAAGGGAATGCCCTAAAAAACGATTAAATTAATATCGCGATGTTCTAGATTGAACCAATCAGCAATGGATTTATTGGTTAGTAAACCGTGGTAGAAGTAAATACCATTTTTTAATCCTCTGTTGCATCTTATGGCACTTTCTATACCTCCATCTTCAGCAATTTGAAGTAAAAAAGGCGTAATAATGTTGCTAATAGACAAGGAGGCTGTTTTAGAATATCTTGAAGGTATATTAGGAACACAATAATGGATAACGTTATTTTTTATAAAGGTAGGTCTTTCATGAGTAGTAACTTCTGAAGTTTCGAAACAGCCTCCTGTGTCAATACTTACATCTACAATTACAGCTCCTTTTTTCATATGCTCAACCATAGTTTCAGTAACCACGATTGGAGTTCTATTTTTACCACGCATAGCTCCAATGGCAACATCGCAACGTCTTAAGGCCTTTAATAGGGATTTTTCTTGTATCGTTGAAGTAAAGATTCGTTGGTTTAAGGTATTTTGTAAACGTCTTAATTTGGTAATCGAATTATCAAAAACTTTAACACTTGCTCCAAGACCTAATGCTGTTCTTGCTGCATATTCGGCTACAGTTCCAGCTCCTAAAATGACAACTTCTGTAGGAGGAACACCTGTAATATTACCAAACAAAAGTCCTTTTCCTATATTTTGATTAATCATTAATTCAGCAGCAATATGTATAGACGCAATTCCTGCAATTTCAGATAAGGATTTTACAGCAGGATAAGAACCATCTTCGTCTTTTATGAATTCAAAAGCTAGTGCGGTTATTCTTTTAGTGGCTAAGGCTTCAAAATAGACTTTTCTTTGAGTTTTTAATTGAATGGCTGAAATGATTATCGTTTGTGGATTCATCATTTCTATTTCTGGTAATGTAGCAGGTTCTACTTTTAGTATGATAGGACAACTAAAAACTTTTTTTGTATCGTTAGTTACTTCTGCACCTGCATCAGAATAATCTTTATCGGAATAACTTGAGCTTTCTCCAGCTCCAGCTTCTATCATTACGCGATGTCCATGTGAAGTCATTGAGCTCACTGCATCTGGAGTAAGGCAAATGCGTCTTTCTTGATAAGAAGTTTCTTTTGGAAGACCAATGAATAATTCGCTTTTGTGTCTTATGATTTCCAATTTCTCTTCTTGTGGAAGCAATTGCATTTTTGAAAACGGACTAAAAGTTGACATGTTGTTTTTTGTAAAGTTGAGCCAATTTAGGAATAATTTTAAACTTTAGAAAATAGAATTTAGAAAAAAGAAAATTGATTTATTTTTTATTCTATTTGTAAGTGTTTTACTTTATTTTAATTTTTTAAAATTAATTCTCTTGAACCGTCTTTATTTAATTTCATTTGTATGCTTGCATGATCAATAGGAATTAGGTTAGGTGTTTTTTCTGGCCATTCTATGAAACACCAATTTCCAGAATAAAAGTATTCGTCAATTCCCATGTCATAGGCTTCTTCTTCACTATTTAATCGGTATAAATCGAAGTGATAAACTATTTCTCCTTTGTTAGTTTCATATTCGTTTACTAATGAGAAAGTTGGACTACTAGAATTAGTATCTACTCCTAATTGTTTTACTAGTTCTTTAATTAAAGTTGTCTTTCCAACACCCATTTGAGCATGGAAAGTAATTACTTTTTTTAAACTAGGTGTAGCTAATATTTGTTTGACTATCGTATGAATTTCATCTAGAGTAAAGTTTATAATCATATAGATGTAGCGTTTTTAGTATTTATTTTATCCACAGATTCTATATGAATGTTATAGAATCTGTGGATTTGTATTTTATTTTGGTTCCAAAACCAAGAAAGGAATAATCATTTCTTCTAAGGAAATACCTCCGTGCTGATAAGTATTTCTGTAATAACTTACGTAATGATTAAAGTTATTTACGTAGGCAAGAAATAAATCATTTTTCGCAAAAATAAAGGAACTACTCATGTTTAATGAAGGAAGACCTATTTTCTTGGGATCTTTTACTGCATAAACATCTTTATCTTCATATGTTAAACTTCTTCCTGTTTTATATCGTAAGTTTAAGCTAGTGTTTTTGTCTCCAATTACTTTAGATGGGTTTTTGCAATTAATAGTTCCATGGTCAGTTGTGATTATTAAACGAAACCCTTGCTTTTGGGCTTGTTGTATCATATCTAATAATGGAGAATTTTTAAACCAACTAACTGTTAAAGAACGATAGGCTTTGTCATCAGAAGCTAACTCTTTGACTACTTCCATTTCTGTTTTTGCATGAGAAAGCATATCAACAAAGTTGTAAACTATAGTTGTTAAATCATTTCCTTTAAGACCTTTAAAACTTTCTGCTAATTTTTTTCCATCTTTAAAATTGGTAATCTTATAATATTCTTGTTTAATATTTAAACCTAAACGTTTTAATTGTTCAGTTAAGAATTCTCCTTCATATAGGTTTTTTCCACCATCATCAACATCATTTTTCCAATATTGTGGAAATTTTTTCTCCATTTCTAATGGAGTTAATCCAGAAAAGATGGCATTTCTTGCATATTGTGTAGCAGTAGGAAGCATAGAGTAGTAGCTAACCTCTTTTTCAAGTTTGTAATGATTATTAATAATACCTTCAAAGGCTTTCCACTGATCATAGCGTAAATTATCAATTACAATAAATAATATGGGTTTGTCTTTTTTTCTAATTTCAGGAGCAACTAATTCTCCAAAAAGTTTGTGAGAAAGAATAGGTTTGTCTGCTTTTTCATCAAACCAATCTTCGTAATTACGTTCAATAAATTTACCAAACTGTACATTGGCTTCTGTTTTTTGACTCTCTAATATTTCAACCATAGCTTGATCGGAAATGTTTTCAAGTTCCATTTCCCAATAGACTAATCTTTTGTAAAGCTCTACCCAATCTTCAAAAGAGTTTACGATTGCCATATCCATGGCAATTTTACGAAATTCTTTTTGATAGTCTAAAGTAGTTTTTTCAGAAATTAATCTAGAATGGTCTAGGTTTTTCTTTAAACTCAATAAAATTTGATTCGGATTTACAGGTTTTATTAGATAATCGGCTATTTTTGAACCAATTGCTTCTTCCATTATATATTCTTCTTCACTTTTTGTAATCATTATTACAGGTATTGAAGATTTTTTTTCTTTGATTTCAGATAAAGTTTCTAAACCACTTAATCCAGGCATATTTTCGTCTAAAAAAACGATGTCAAAATTATTTTCTTCAAAAACATCAATGGCATCTTGACCATTATTACAGGTGGTTACTTCATAGTTTTTCTTTTCTAAAAAAAGAATGTGTGGCTTTAAAAGATCGATTTCATCATCAACCCAAAGTATCTTTATTTTGTTCATTTATGTAAATTTTTACGCAATTTAATATTTAATAAACGAGTATTGTATTAAAAATTGTATAAAAAAAAATACTTTTAGTAAAATTTAACTACTTGTTATAAAATTCACTATTCCAATTGTATTAGCTAACATTATTTTCAGATTTTATAACAATATAAAAGAATATTACAATCAAGATTTCTAAGTAAATATAAATAGGATAATTAGATAGGCTACTGGCAAAGTTTCATATTTAAAGAAACTAAAAAAATAAGTTATATAGTATACTGATTTTTAGAATATTTATTGTTAAATTAATAGGTTTTTGTTAGAGTCCAATGCAAATGATTTCTCTAATTATTAGACTTTTCTATAGTAATTGAATTTACAATCATTTTAATTTAAAATATTTATATTCCTTACTTTATCTAATTTTGTTTTTAAAGAAAAGGTGTTTTTGTTTTTTAAATGTTTGATAGTTATATTGTTACAGATATTAAGTTGTTTCTAATAGTTTTTAAATTAATAATAGGCAAAATTAAAATTTTGTATACAATCTTTTTACAAGTTAAGATTAAGCGAAGTGTTAGTAGGCAATACTTTCAAAAGTTCTATATTTGTTATAAAATTTAAAATAAGTGAACGCTACTAATAAGCTTAAAATATTTAACGATCCTATCTATGGATTTATAAGTATTCCAAATACTTTAATTTACGATTTAATACAACATCCTTATTTTCAGAGATTAAGACGTATTTCTCAAATGGGAATGACTTATTTGGTTTATCCAGGTGCACATCATACCCGTTTCCATCATGCTTTAGGTTGTTTACATATTATGCAAAAAGCAGTTCAAACGTTGCAATTTAAAGGTGTTTCTATCTCAGATAAGGAACAAAATGCATTATACATTGCTATTTTACTTCATGATATAGGTCATGGTCCTTTTAGTCATGCTATGGAACATAGTATTGTTGAAGATGTGCATCATGAGCAGCTTTCTTTACTTTTTATGGAGCAATTAAATGAGGAATTTGATGGTAAATTGGCTTTAGCCATACAAGTTTTTAAAGGAGAATATCATAGAAAATTTATGTTACAATTGATTTCTAGTCAATTGGATATGGATAGAATGGATTATTTGAGAAGAGATAGTTTTTACAGTGGAGTAGCTGAAGGAAATATCAACAGTGAACGCTTAATTCAAATGATGAATGTACAAGATGATTATTTAGTTATTGAAGAAAAAGGTATTTATTCTGTTGAAAAGTTTTTAGTTGCTAGAAGATTAATGTATTGGCAAGCTTATCTTCATAAAACTTCTGTTGTAGCAGAATTAATTCTAACAAAAATTTTAAAGCGTGCCAAAGAATTAACTCATAAAGGTTTAGAGTTAGAGTCGAGTAAACCTTTACGCTTTTTTTTACAAAATAAAGTAGAGTTATTAGATTTTAATGCTGAAATTTTGAATACATTTTCTCAATTAGACGACTACGATGTATTAAGTGCTATAAAAGCTTGGCAATTTCATGAAGATTTTGTGTTATCAAGTCTATGTAAAATGATAATTAATCGTGATTTACTTAAAATTAAAATGCTTGAAGAGAAACCTAATAAAGATATTTTAGATTCTTATAAAATTTCTTTTATGAAATTGCATGATTTATCAGAGAAAGAAGTAGATTATTTTGTTTTCAAAGGAAAGATAAAAAATCAAGCTTATAATAAAGATAGTGAGCCTATTAGAATATTAAAAAAAGACAAAACAATTGAAGATGTTGTACAAGCATCAGACCAGTTAAATTTGAAAGCTTTATCAAAACCTGTGACCAAATATTTTATATGTTTTCCAAAAGTAACATTAGAAGCATAAGTATTTAATTAAATTTTATATTTTTGTCAAGATGTAATTGAGTCAAAAATGACATTTGATGAGTGAGCATTTCCATTTTGCAAATGGATAACTTAAAATAACTGAATGAAATTTACAGCAGAACAAATAGCAGGTATTTTAGAAGGTGAAGTAGTAGGAGATCCTAATGCTGAAGTCTCTAAACTAGCAAAAATAGAAGAAGGTATTGAAGGGTCTTTAACTTTTCTTGCTAATCCAAAATATGTAAGTCATATCTATACTACTCAAGCTACAATAACGATTGTTAATAAATCATTTGAGCCAGAGCAAGCAATAAGAACTACACTTATAAAGGTTGATGATGCTTATAAATCATTTTCAAAACTACTAGAATATTACAATCAGGTAAAATTAATGAAATCAGGAATAGAACAACCTTCAGTTATTTCTGAAGATGTTGTTTATGGAGAAGGTTTGTATTTAGGTAGTTTTTGTTACATAGGTAAAAATGTTATAATTGGAAAGAATGCTAAAATTTATCCAAATAGTTTTATAGGTGACAATGTTATTATAGGTGATAACTGTGTGTGTTTTGCAGGTGTGCGAATCTATTCGGAAACAGTAATAGGCAATAATTGTACTATCCATTCAGGAACAATAATTGGTTCTGATGGATTTGGTTTCGCACCACAGGAAGATGGAACTTATCAGAAAGTTCCTCAAATAGGAAATGTTATTATAGAAGATAATGTAGAAATAGGAGCTTGTACAACTATAGATAGAGCTACTTTAGGATCAACAATCATTAGAAAAGGAGTAAAGTTGGATAATCAAATTCAAATTGCTCATAATGTAGAAATAGGAGAAAATACAGTAATTGCTTCACAAACCGGAGTTGCAGGTTCAACAAAAATCGGTAGTAATTGTATGATAGGTGGTCAAGTTGGTATTGTTGGTCATTTAACAATAGGAGATAATGTTAAAATTCAAGCTCAATCTGGAATTGGAAAAAGTTTAAAAGATGGAGAAGTAGTACAAGGAAGTCCAGCATTTAATTATGGAGACTTTTCTAAATCTTATGTACATTTTAGAAATCTTCCCAAAATAGTAGCAGACATAGACAAAATAAAGAAAAACAATTAATTTAGAAAATCATGGTTAAACAAAAAACCATTACAAACGAGGTTTCATTAACGGGTGTAGGTTTACATACAGGACAATTGGTAGAAATGACTTTTAAACCAGCTCCTGTAAATAATGGTTTCACTTTTATAAGAGTTGACTTAGAAGGTCAACCAATAATTGAAGCTGATGCTAATTATGTGGTAAACACTCAAAGAGGAACTAACCTTGAGAAACGAGGTGTAATGATTCAAACTCCTGAGCATGTATTGGCAGCACTTGTAGGGTGTGATTTAGACAATATAATTATTGAATTAAATGCTTCTGAACTTCCTATAATGGATGGTTCCTCTAAATATTTTGTAGAAGCTATTGAAAAAGTAGGAGTTGTTGATCAGGAAGCTGAAAGAAAAATATATGTTGTAAAAGAAGTAATTTCTTATTTAGATGAAGCTTCAGGAAGTGAAATAACTGTTATTCCTAGTGATACTTATACTATTACTACAATGGTAGATTTTGGTACAAAAGTGTTGGGAACACAAAATGCTACTTTAAAAAATATAGATGACTTTAAATCAGAAATTGCAGATTGTAGAACGTTTAGTTTTTTACATGAATTAGAATCATTACTAAATAATGGACTTATTAAAGGAGGTGATTTAAATAATGCTATTGTTTATGTAGATAAAGAAATTTCTTCAGAAACTATGGAAAACTTGAAAAGAGCTTTTAATAAAGATTCTATTTCAGTTAATCCAAATGGTATTTTAGATAATCTAACTTTACACTATCCTAATGAAGCAGCTAGACATAAACTATTGGATATTGTAGGTGATTTATCATTAATTGGAAAAAGAATTCAAGGGAAAATTATTGCAACCAAACCAGGTCATTTTGTTAATACACAATTTGCTAAAAAATTATCAAAAATTATTAAAATAGAGGAACGTAATCAAATTCCAGTTTATGATTTACATAAAGAACCTCTAATGGATATTCATCAAATAATGAAAATGTTGCCTCATAGGCCACCATTTTTATTAATTGATAAAATACTAGAACTAACAGATTCACATGTAGTTGGGTTAAAAAATGTTACTATGAATGAACCCTTTTTCATAGGACATTTCCCAGATGCACCAGTAATGCCAGGAGTTTTAATAGTGGAAGCCATGGCTCAAACTGGAGGAATTCTAGTATTAAGTACGGTTCCAGATCCAGAAAATTATTTAACCTATTTCATGAAAATTGATAATGTTAAATTTAAACAGAAAGTACTACCAGGAGATACTTTAGTATTTAAATGTGATTTAATAACACCAATTAGAAGAGGTATTTGTCACATGCAAGCTAATGCATATGCCAATGGTAAATTAGTTGCTGAAGCAGAATTGATGGCACAAATAGCAAAAAAACAGTAATAATTTGGTATATAGTAAATTAGCTATATACTTGAAAAATAAATTAGAAAAATGAATCAACCATTAGCATATGTTCATCCAGGAGCTAAAATTGCAAGAAATGTAGTTATTGATCCGTTTACAACTATACATAATAATGTAATAATAGGAGAAGGAACATGGATAGGTTCCAATGTAACTATTATGGAAGGAGCAAGAATTGGTAAAAATTGTAATATATTTCCAGGAGCTGTTATATCTGCTATCCCTCAAGATTTAAAGTTTGGAGGAGAGGACTCTTTGGCTATTATAGGTGATAATACAACTATAAGAGAGTGTGTTACTATTAATAGAGGAACAGTAGCTTCGGGACAAACGAAAATTGGAGATAATTGTTTGGTTATGGCAACAGCTCATATTGCACATGATTGTCATATTGGAAATAATGCTATTATAGTAAACGGTGTTGCTTTAGCAGGTCATGTAACTATTGGAGATTTTGCAATTATAGGTGGTCTAGCAGCTATTCATCAATTTATTTCTATTGGTGAACATGCTATGGTTTCTGGTGGGTCCTTAGTAAGAAAAGATGTTCCTCCTTATACAAAAGCAGCAAAAGAACCCTTGTCTTACGTGGGAATTAATTCAGTTGGATTAAGAAGACGTGGATTTAGCACAGAAAAAATAAGAGAAATCCAAGATATTTATAGAATTTTATATCAAAAAAACTTCAATACCACCCAAGCATTAAGTATTATTGAAGCAGAAATGGAAGCAACTCCTGAAAGAGATGATATTATTCAATTTATTAGAAACTCATCAAGAGGAATTATGAAAGGCTACACGGGTAGCACTATATAAATAACGTTATTCAAAAATTAAATATATAAAAATGGCAAGTACTTCAGATATTAGAAATGGTCTTTGTATTAAATACAATCATGACATTTATAAAATTATAGAATTTTTACATGTAAAGCCTGGTAAAGGACCAGCTTTCGTTAGAACAAAATTAAAATCTTTAACAAATGGAAAGGTATTAGATAATACTTTCTCGGCAGGTCACAAAATAGATGTAGTTCGCGTAGAAACACATACTTTTCAATATTTGTATGCAGAAGGACAGGATTTTCATTTTATGAATAATGAAACATTTGAACAAATTTCTTTAAATAGAGATGTTTTAGATGCTCCTGACTTATTAAAAGAAGGTGAAAATGTTATGATCCAAATTAATACTGAAACAGATTTGCCTTTATCAGTAGATATGGCTGCTTCTGTAATTTTAGAAGTTACTTATACTGAACCAGGTGTAAAAGGAAATACAGCAACAAATGCAACAAAACCCGCAACTGTAGAAACAGGAGCAAGTGTAAACGTTCCTTTGTTTATCAATGAAGGTGATAAAATTAAAATAGATACCGCTTCTGGAAAATATATGGAGCGTGTATAATTAATGAAATTGTAAAAAGTGATTAGTATGTATTTATAGCTAATCACTTTTTTCTTCTCACCAATTCTACTTATATGAAGTTTAATAAACCACATAATTTAAAAGATATTGCTTCACTTATCAATGCTAAATATATTGGGAGTGATGATTTTCAAGTACTTGGAATGAATGAAATTCATGTGGTTGAACCAGGTGATATCGTTTTTGTTGATCATCCAAAGTATTATGATAAGGCTTTAGAATCAGCAGCTACAATAGTTTTGATTAATAAAGAAGTCGATTGTCCAAAAGGAAAAGTATTGTTGATTTCTGATGATCCTTTTAGAGATTTTAATAAGTTGTCACAGCATTTTAGACCGTTTCAATTTTCTAACGTTTCTATTTCCTCTTCTGCAATTGTAGGTGAAGGAACAGTGATTCAACCAAATTGTTTTATTGGTAACAACGTTGTAATAGGAAAAAATTGTATTATTCATTCTAATGTTTCTATTTATGATAATACAATCATTGGGGATAATGTCATTATTCATGCTGGAACTATCCTAGGTGCTGATGCATTTTATTACAAAAAACGTCCTGAAGGTTTTGATCAATTAATTTCTTGTGGTAGAGTTGTTGTTGAAAATAATGTTGGAATAGGTGCTTTGTGTACTATTGATAAAGGAGTAACTGGTGATACAACTATTGGTGAAGGTACAAAAATCGACAATCAAGTTCATGTGGGTCACGATACTGTAATTGGAAAAAAATGCTTAATTGCTGCACAAACTGGAATTGCTGGTTGTGTAATTGTTGAAGATGAAGTTACTTTATGGGGACAAGTTGGTACAACTAGTGGAATAACCATTGGTTCAAAAGCAGTAGTTATGGGGCAAACTGGTGTTACAAAATCTATTGATGGTGGTAAAACTTATTTTGGAACTCCAATTGAAGAATCACGAGAAAAATTAAAGCAATTAGCTAACATTAAAAAAATACCTCAAATTCTAGAAAAATTAAAAGAAAATGACAAATAAAGAGCAAATCCAAAAGTTTTATCTTGAAGATGGAATTAGAGATATTGAAATTTTACAAGATATTCTTCATAAAGATGTAAACCTTGAATGGGTTAGTTCTGATGGTTTGTCAATGCTAAATAAAGGAGCCATTTTGAAATTAGCAAATGAGTTAAAACAAAATTATCACATTTCAGAAGTTAATATTACTCATTTAATTCAAGAGGAAGATAAAGTTGTTGTAAAATACAACCATATTATTTCAACTATTGAAAATCCTTCAGAATTAATTCCTATAGCAAGATTTATTGTTATATGGGAATTTTTAGAAGATAAATTATACAGAGGGTATCAAATTAGCCAACCGATATAATTTTACAAAAATAAAACTTAAAAAGTTCCTGTTTTTTTTACAAAAAACTTACTTTTGCAACACAATTTTAAAAATAATTATAATAATCATATCATGAGTGTTTTAGTAAATAAAGATTCAAAAATAATTGTTCAAGGTTTCACAGGAAGTGAAGGTACTTTCCATGCTTCTCAAATGATTGAATACGGTACTAATGTTGTTGGTGGTGTAACTCCTGGAAAAGGGGGAACAACACATTTAGATCGTCCTGTTTTTAATACAGTAAAAGATGCTGTTGATCAAGCAGGAGCAGATACTTCAATATTATTTGTACCACCTGCATTTGCTGCAGATGCTATTATGGAAGCTGCAGACGCTGGAATCAAAGTAATTATTTGTATTACAGAAGGTATACCTGTTGCTGATATGATTAAAGCATATAATTATATTCAATCTAGAGATTGTCGTTTAGTAGGGCCTAACTGTCCTGGAGTTATTACTCCTGGTGAAGCTAAAGTGGGTATTATGCCTGGTTTTGTTTTCAAAAAGGGAACAGTTGGTATTGTTTCAAAATCAGGTACTTTAACTTATGAAGCAGCTGACCAAGTTGTGAAACAAGGATTAGGAATTACTACAGCAATCGGTATTGGTGGTGATCCAATTATTGGAACAACTACAAAAGAAGCTGTTGAATTATTAATGAACGATCCTGAGACTGAAATTATCATCATGATTGGTGAAATTGGAGGTCAATTAGAAGCTGACGCTGCAAGATGGGTAAAAGCTGATGGTAATCGTAAGCCAGTTGTTGGTTTTATTGCTGGTGAGACTGCTCCTAAAGGTAGAACAATGGGTCATGCAGGAGCAATCGTTGGTGGAGCTGATGATACAGCGGAAGCTAAAAAACGTATCATGAGAGAAAATGGAATTCACGTGGTAGATTCTCCAGCTGAAATTGGTAAAAAAGTGAAAGAAGTATTAGGATAATTCGTTCTAAGCTATAGATAAAAAAAGTCTCAAAAAAATAATTTTGAGACTTTTTTATTTTTGTAATAATATAGGAGTTTACTCAAAAGGGTTGCTCCACTTGCTATCTGTATATATGCTTGACCCAGCAAGTGTCACTAAAAAAGCTTGTAAAGCACTCATTTCTGCACCTGTCATATTTAATTGTTGTCCATTTCCTCCAGGTTGTAATTTGGGATCTAAATTTGTATTTCCTGTAGCTAAATTTATGATATTATAATGTCCAATGGCTGCTTGTAAACTTGAGATAGTACCAGTATGCATTAAAGTTGTATTTAAGGTTCCATCTTGTTTTACTAAATCTCTTAATGAAGGAGCACGTGTATTGGTAATATCAATTCCAATATTATTAACGGTTCCAATAATTCCATTGTTTAAAGAATTTGGATCGATATCAAATTCAGGTGCTCTATGGCAACCTGCACAACCAACACCACCTCCAATTCGAGAACCAGTTCCATCAAATTGTGGAGGAGTTAAAAATAAATTTTTACCTAAATTTTCTTGTTGTGAGAAATTAGGAAAAGGTTGATTGTCGTTATTTACCAAAGCTCTTCCAGCATCGTATTTAGAATCAAAAGATTGAATACTTCTTATAAATTGTGCCAAAGAATTTTGAATTTTGGTTTCTGTAATTTCATCAGAACCGTAAACAAATGTGAATAATTCCTTATAATAGTCTATATTATTTAATTTGAAAATCAAATCATTAAATGATAAATCACCATTTGTTCCGCTAAAACCCATTTCTCCATGATCTTTAATAGGCATAGTCGTTTGAATTTCTAAACTAGCGGCTCTTTCGTCCCAAAAGAATTTACTTTCATTAGAAAATCTAGCATTAACCAATCGCATAGAATGTCTTCCAGTGGTTCCATTTACACCAACGCTTACAATAACATTATCACCAAAAGCATTTGCTTGTTTGTGACAACTGGCACAAGCAATTGAATTATTCGATGATAAATTGGTATCATAAAATAAAACTCTGCCTAGTGTTGCTCCTTTATCAGAAATTGGATTTATGGTACCATTATCTTTAGTGATATATGGAGGAATATTTTGATTGGCATAATTTTCTAAATTAGCAACGTCAATAGAATTAGTAAATGTAGCAGCAATAGTCGGGTAATTCGGTATTGTTTCATAAACTGTATCTTTATTACAAGATAGTAATGTTATTAGTGCTAAAAATAGTATGATTTGATAGGTTCTCATTTGCATAATTAAATAGTTTAGTCTTTTTTAGACTTCAAATATTTAAAAAGGTTTAACTTATTTTAATAAATTTTTAAAAGATATTTTTTCATATTATATGTTTTTTAGCTGATTTATTGCTATTTTATAATTTATTCTAATAGTTTGATTTCTTTCCTCAAAATTAACTTGAACAATTTTGTTTCTACTAAAATGGAAGTATTTTCTTATTCTGTTTTATAAACTTTAAATTATTAATATATTTGGCTATAAATTTTAAGAAACTAAGATGAAATTATTAGAAGGTAAAGTGGCTATTATTACAGGTGCTAGCCGTGGTATAGGTAAAGGAATTGCTGAAGTATTTGCTAAAAACGGAGCTAATGTAGCTTTTACATATAGTTCTTCTGCATCGTCAGCACTAGAATTAGAAACAGAATTAAGAACTTTAGGGGTAAAAGCAAAAGGATATCAATCCAATGCAGCTGATTTTGATGAATCACAAAAATTAGTTGAAAATGTATTAGCCGATTTTGGAACTGTAGATATTCTTATTAATAATGCTGGTGTTACTAAAGATAATTTATTAATGAGAATGAGTGAAGAAGATTTTGATAAAGTTATTGAAATCAATTTGAAGTCCGTTTTCAATATGACAAAAGCAGTTCAAAAGACTATGCTTAAAAACCGTAAAGGTTCTATTATTAATATGAGTAGTGTTGTAGGTGTAAAAGGAAATGCTGGTCAAGCTAACTATGCAGCTTCAAAAGCGGGTATGATAGGTTTTTCTAAATCAGTAGCTTTAGAGTTAGGTTCTAGAAATATTCGTTGTAATGCTATTGCTCCTGGTTTTATTGAAACTGAAATGACAGCTAAACTAAATGAAGATGTAGTTAAAGGATGGAGAGAGGCTATTCCTTTGAAAAGAGGTGGCTCTCCTGAGGATGTAGCAAATGTTTGTGTTTTCCTTGCTTCAGACATGAGTGCTTATGTAACTGGACAAGTAATTAATGTTGATGGAGGAATGTTAACCTAATAAGTTCTCAGCAATCAGTGTTTAGTTAATAGGTACTGAACACAAAAAACTGAACACTGAAAACTAAAAAAACAATGACAACAAGTACTATTTTACTTCTTATTTTATCAGTATTTATAGCTGCTGGTTTATCATTTTATCAATATTTTTATAAAGCTAAGAATAAATCTAAAATAAATTTATTCTTGGCTTTTTTACGTTTTTTGAGTTTTCTAGGTTTATTTTTATTATTTATTAATCCAATTCTAACAAGAAAAACTTTTGAAATTGTAAAAACTCCGTTACCTATTATCATAGATAATTCAGAATCCATTAAAGATTTAAGTGGAAACAATTTGAATCCTAATTTATTTGAACAATTATCGAATAATGAAAGTTTAAAAGAAAAATATGATATTCAACTATATACTTTTGATAAAGAATTTAAAAGTAATGAAAAAGTTGATTATTCGGGTAAACAATCTCTAATTGATAATGTTGCTAAAAACTTAAAACAACTTTATAGAAATGTAGATTATCCTGTAGTTCTATTTACTGATGGTAATCAAACGCAAGGAAACGATTACATTTATAGTTTTCAAGAAAACACAAGGGTTTATCCAGTTATTCAAGGTGATACAACTACTGTTTTTGATTTAAAAATCAATCAAATTAATACCAATAAATATACTTTTCTTAAAAACAAGTTTCCAGTAGAAGTATTTTTACAATATAATGGAAATGAATTTTTAAATTCCATTTTTACTATTAAGAATGGAAACCAAACTATTTTTAAGAAGAACATTTCTTTTTCTTCTCAAAATAAAGCACAATCGATACAAGTACTTCTTGATGCGACATCCATTGGTGTCCAAAAATATACAGCATCTATAAGTTCTTCTAAAGATGAAAAAAATAAAATGAATAATTTTAAAAATTTCATAGTTGAAGTTATTGATCAGCGTACAGAAATCGCTATTATTTCAGATATTATTCATCCAGATTTAAGTGCTTTAAAACGTAGTATTGAAGTAAATCAACAGCGAAAAGTAACATTACTTAAACCCAATGAGATTAGGAATATAAGAGATTATAACCTTTTAATTCTTTATCAGCCTAATAATACATTTAAAAGTATTTTTGATCAAAATAAAACAGCCTTAATCAATACATTTATTATTACAGGAACGAATACTGATTTTAATTTTTTAGCTTTAAACGAAATTGATTTTAATTTTAGAATGTCTCCTGAAAAAGAAGACTATTTTGCAGCTTATCAATCTGATTTTAATTTATTTGCTCAAGAAAATATTGGTTTTGAGAATTTTTCTTCACTTGAAAATAAATTTGGTACCATTAGTTTAAAAGGAAATGCTAAAACATTATTAAATGCATCTATCCGTAATATTCAAACTGGAAATCCTTTATTGACTTTTTTAGAAATTGGAAAACAAAGAAAAGGATTTCTTTTTGGAGAGAATATTTGGAAATGGAGAATGGAAACGCATTTGAAGAAAAAATCGTTTGATGATTTTGACTTATTCACAGATAAATGGGTACAATATTTAACGTCAAATTCTACGAAGAAATCATTAGAAGTTGATTATAAAAGTTATTATAATGAAGGAGAAAATATTCAAGTTACAGCTCAATATTTTGATAAGAACTATGAGTTAGATGAAAATGCTCAATTGAACATAGTGTTAACTAATAAAGAAACTAAACAAACAAAGAGTTATAATTTTTTAAAATCCAATATAGACTACAAAGTTGAATTTGATAATCTTGAAAAAGGAAATTATGCATTTACAGTTAAAGAAAAAGAGTCAAAGAATTCATTTTCAGGTAATTTTGAAGTTTTAGAATTTGACATAGAAAAACAATTTGTAAATCCAGATCAATTGCGGTTGAAACAGTTAGCAACAAATACTTCTGGAAAAGTTTTTTTCCCAAATCAACTAGACCAATTAACAAAATCTTTGATGGAAAACACCAACTATTTACCAATTCAAAAAGAAGTTGTTAAAAAAACACCTTTAATTGATTGGACAATTTTATTACTATTAATTTGTGTTTTTCTTTCTATAGAGTGGTTTACAAGAAAATATAATGGATTATTATAGTTTTTGATATTTTTTATTCTTTAACATATATGTTGTAGTTTGGTAATAAGCTGTAGTTTCTAAAATGAGTGATTTATCTAATTCTTTTCTTGGAATTTCTTCATAATAGATTTGAAAATCGTCTTTTATGTTTAAATTCTCAATCTTTTTCAAATCAAATTGTTTTTCTTTTTTTACAGGTGAAATAATAGTTAGGATATTATTTTTAATAAACCCTAAATCTTCATAAGTGGCAATAAAGGCTCTTGGTTTATATTCAGGTTTCATTACATCTTGTCCATAAAATTTACTTTCATAATTAAAATGTAATAAACCAAAAAGCGTAGGCATTAAATCTATTTGTGACATTAATTTGCTTTCATTTCTAGGTTCAATAAATCCAGGAGCATAAATCATGGCAGGAATATGATATTTATCTACGGGTAACTCCATTTTTCCAGAGCTTGATGCACAATGATCAGATAGAATTACAAAAACCGTGTTTTTATACCAAGGTTGTTTTTTAGCCATTTTAAAAAATTGTTTTAATGCATAATCAGTGTATTTAACTCCTCCTTCTCTAGATTTTGCATCACCTGGAATATTAATTTTTCCGTCAGGATAAGTAAAAGGTCTGTGATTACTAACCGTCATCCAATGATTAAAGAAAGGTTTGCCTGTTTTTGCCTCTTCATTCATAGTTTTAATCGCTTTTTTAGCCATATCTTCATCGCAAACACCCCAAATATTAGAGAATGAAATTTCATCTGTTGTAAATGCATTTTTATCTATAATATCATATCCATTTCCACTAAAGAAATTTTCCATATTATCAAAATAAGCATCACCACCATACAAATATTTTACTTGATATCCTTTTAATTTAAAAATACTTCCAGTACTGAATTTATCATTATTGTCTTTTCTTTTTACTACACTTTCACCAGGAGTAGGAGGAATGCAAAGTGTAACTGCTTCTAAACCTCTAACCGTTCTATTACCTGTTGCATATAAATTAGAGAAATTCATACTTTGTAAAGCCAATGAGTCTAGAAAAGGAGTCAGATTTTCCTTATTTCCGTATAATTTTAAGTATTCTGCACTCAAACTTTCAATTGTAATTAAGACTACATTTTTTTTAAGTTCAACACTATCATTTGTAATAGTACGGAGTGTTGAATCACCTGAAATATTAGGTAATTGCTTTTTAAGTTCAGCAAATGCTTTAGTATCATCAATAGTATTGTAGAATTTATAAAAATCCAATTCACTATTCATGAAAGCTAAATAAAACTTATAAATTCCATTGGATTGTAGTTCATTGGTAAACACATTTTTTGAATTTTCAAGTTTAGCCAAATTTGGAATTGCGAATAATGATATAATAAAGAATACTATATAAATGGCAGTAATTTTAAGTTTGTTAAATAATGAAGGTAACTGTTCTAAATATACTTTCGATTTTTTTACAATATAATAGGTGACTAGTAGAGTAATAATTATTACTGAAGTAAATAAAGGAATAACTGGATAAGATTCCATGATATTCCCAATAACAGTATTAGTGTAAACCAAATAATCGACAGCAATAAAGTTGTATTTTACTCCAAACTCATTCCAAAAGAAAAATTCGCTAACAGCATTTTGAATAATAACTAAGACAAATAAAAATATAGTAAATGAAAATATTGTTAACCGTATTTGTTTTCTATATCTCGGTAAAAAAAGGAGTAAACCAATTAAAATTGTCTTAAAACCTACAAAAATTATCCCAAGTTCAGGTAAAACTCCTCCATATTCATTTAGTATAGATTTACCTGACAGAATATAGATTAATATTAAAACATAACTTCCAAATAGAAAATAGCCCCATGGTTTATTGAATTTTGAATTAGATAAAAATAATAAATACAACCATAGAAAAATACTTGCTACTATGAAAATACAAAAATCTGAAGCTATGCTTAAAATAAATATTTTCAGTATTTCTAAAGTACTAAAACTAGATTGAGTAATGGGATGAAATACTAGGACTAATCTTAAAATAAAACTAATAATAATATAAAAAATAGCTAGATTTTTAAATGGGGTAAGGTATTTGTTCATGACTAATAAATTATTAATCAAATGTATAATTAGTAACCTATTTTTCACTTAAATTTCACTTAATATTGAACTAATATTACCTTAAGTTTTACTTAATTTAAAATTGAATAGGTACTATAAGTTTAAAAAATCGTTTAATTTGTATAAAAATTATTTAAAATGAAAAAGTGTATAGCCCTTTTATTTTTATTTGTAGTAACTGTAGGATTTTCTCAAGATTGGAAATATAATTTTGAAGAAGCAAAAGAATTAGCTAGAATGCAGGATAAAAATATTGTTCTTATTTTTTCTGGTTCAGACTGGTGTGCACCTTGTATAAAGCTAGATAAGAATATTTGGCAATCTGAAGCTTTTAAAAAAGAATCAACAGAAAAATGGATTTTAGTAAAAGCTAATTTCCCTAGAAAAAAAGCCAATCAATTATCTGAAGAACAGGAAGCTCATAATAGAAGTTTAGCTGAAAAATATAATGTAGAAGGAAGTTTTCCTTTAGTCGTTTTACTAGATAAAGAAGGTAAAGTATTAGGAAAAATGGGGTTCAAAAATGTAGCTCCTGAGGAATATATAAAAATGATGCACGCATTGAAAAAATGATAAAGTATAAAATTTTTCTTTTTTTATTTTTTGTTTCTCTTTCTTTTGCACAAGTTGTTCATAAGAAGAAAGCTTCTTTGTTAGGTAGTCCTTTTGAGATTACAGTTATTGCTAAAGATACGATTATAGGTAACAAATATTGTAATTTAGCTATTGATGAAGTGAAACGAGTTGAAAATTTGATCTCTGATTGGATTCCATCTTCACAAATTTCTAAGGTAAATCAGAATGCAGGAATTAATCCCGTTAAAGTTAATGATGAAGTTTTTAATTTGGTAGAAAGGGCACTAAAGATTTCTGAATTGACAAAAGGAGCTTTTGATATTAGTTATGCTTCAATGGATAGGATTTGGAAGTTTGATGGAAGCATGAAAAAAATGCCAACCGAAACTGAAATTAGAAAATCAGTAGAAAGAGTAGGTTATCAAAAAATCATTTTAAATTCGAGCGAAAAAACTATTTTTCTAAAAGAAAAAGGGATGAAACTAGGTTTAGGAGGGATAGGACAAGGATATATCGCTGATAAAATTAAAGTTTTATTACAAGAAAAAGGATGTAAGTCTGGTATTGTAAATGTTTCAGGAGATATTAATACTTGGGGTTATCAATTAGATGGAAATCCATGGACAGTTGCCATTGTAAACCCATTAAATAAAAATAAAGTGTTTGCCACTTTTCCATTAATTGATAATGCAGTTGAAACATCAGGTAATTATGAAAAATATGTTACATTTAATGGAAAAAGATATTCTCATATTATTGATCCAAGAACAGGATATCCAGCATCAGGAATCATTAGTGTTTCTGTTTTTGCAAAACAAACTGAAATTGCAGATGCAATCGCAACAGGTGTTTTCGTATTAGGAGTAGAAGTAGGAATGGATTTAATTAACCAAATAAATGGCATCGAATGCATCATTATAGATGATAAAGGAGGTATTCATTATTCAAAAAATATAGATATAAAATCAAAATAAGATGAAAAAGTTAGTAATAGTAATTGTTTTTGCAGGTTTTGCATTTTCTTGTAATGCTGTAAAAGAGTATGATAAACAATATATCAACGACCCAGATATGAAATTATCGGCAAGAATGAGTGAACGATTTGAAACTAATTTTCAAGTCTATAGAGAAGCAGCAGCTGGAGCAAATGGAGGAAAAACAGGTGGTGGTTGTGGTTGTAATTAATAATCTTAAAGTAATACTATATCACCATTAAAAAAATGATTAGCTACATATGAAAAATAAAATAATAGTAATCTTAATAGCACTAATCTCTGGATTATCATTTTCACAAGAGAAAGATTCAACTGAAGTAACTTACAAAAAAAGAGTTTTAGAAAGTATCGAAGTTGATTTCCTAGCCAGTTATTATAAACAAGACGGAATTCATTCAGCTGTTTCTGGTGGAAAAGGAACTGAAGATTTAACTGATATTACACCAACAATTGTAGTAGCAGTACCTTTAAACGATGATGATATATTGACTATAGATGCTGGTATTTCTGCTTATTCATCAGCATCTTCCAGTAATATAAATCCATTTGATAGTAATACACCAAGTCCTTGGCAAGCTAGTTCTGGTGCTTCGCAATCAGATGCATTAACTAGTTTAGTTGTAAATTATAGTCATAGTTCTGATGATAGAAACACTATATGGAACGCACACGTGTCAGGTTCTGTAGAATATGATTATTCATCAATAGGTTTTGGTGGTGGTTTAACCAAATTGTTCAACGACAAGAATACAGAAATTAATATTTCAGCAAACGCTTATTTGGATACCTGGAGTCCAATATATCCAAAAGAATTACAAGATTTTAAATCTAATGGAGATAATTTAAATGGGGGAATTTTCAATAATTATTTTATAACTGGTAATACAGCTTATAATCCTACTAAGTTTTCTTTTCATGAAAATAAAAATAGAAATTCCTTTGCAGTCTCTTTAAGTTTTTCTCAAATCCTCACAAGAAAGTTACAATTTTCTTTATTTTTAGATGTTTTGCAACAACAAGGCTTACTTTCAACTCCTTACCAAAGGGTTTATTTTTCAGATATTGCGGATTCTTTTATTAACGAATTTCAGTTAGCAGATGATATTGAACGTTTACCAGATAGTCGTTTCAAGTTACCAATAGGAGCTCGTTTAAATTATTATGTAAATGAAAGATTGGTTGTTAGAACTTATTACAGGTATTATACGGATAATTGGGATATTTCTTCGCATACCATAAACATTGAACTACCAGTAAAATTGTCTGATAAATTTACTATTTTTCCAATGTATCGCTATTATACCCAGCAACAATCCAAATATTTTGCACCATACGAAGCTCATATTTCTACAGAAGAATTTTACACTTCAGATTATGACCTTTCCACTTTTGATGCCAACCAAATTGGATTCGGCTTGAATTATACCGATATTTTTACTAATGCTAAAGTTTGGAAATTTGGCTTAAAAAACATCGATTTTAGATATAATTATTATAAAAGAAGTGATGGTTTAGATGCTAATATCATATCTTTTGGAGTAAAATTTGTTCAACAATAATATATTTTTAATGCATATTCTAATAGTTGAAGATGAAAAAGGAATTATTGACTTTCTAAAACAAGGATTAGAAGAAGAAGGTTTTACTATTTCTTTTGCTATGGATGGAAAGGAAGGTTTAGAAAAAGCATTGTCTTTACCAGTTGATTTAATTCTTCTAGATTGGATGTTGCCAAAAATGAGTGGTATCGATGTTTGCAAAGCAATAAGGCTTGAAAAAACTACTATTCCCATTATTTTTTTAACCGCTAAAGACACCGTTCAAGAAACTATTGAAGGGTTGAAATCGGGCGCTAATGACTATATGAAAAAGCCGTTTAGTTTTGAAGAATTATTAGAACGTATAAAAATACATTTTCGATCCAGCAATGACAACTCAAAATTAACCTTAGGTAACATCTTACTTGACAAAAGGAAATTTCAGGTTTTTGTAGATAAAAAAGAAGTTTCTTTAACGCAAAGAGAGTTTGAACTATTAGCTTATTTAATCACTAACAAAGGAACTGTTTGTACAAGGAATAAAATTATAGAAGATGTTTGGAATATTCATTTTGATTATGATACTGGTGTAATTGATGTATTTATGAACGCTATTCGAAAGAAATTAAATCTTTCAAAAGACGAAGAATTAATAAAAACTATAAGAGGAGTAGGTTATATTGCAAATGACTAAGGTATTATCATTTTCATTTAAGAATAGAATTGCTTTTAACTACATTCTTAGTGGTTCAATACTTATTGCAATAGTATTTCTATGTATTTTTAGTATTGTTAAATATAGTGTTAATGAGCACATCAATGAAGGTATACAAGAAGAATTAAACAAACATCTAGATGATGTTAAAATAGACATTAATAATACTTATCTTATTCAAGTTGATCAATGGAGAGCAAGAGAACATAATTCAATCAATGTCAACCCTGTTTTCGTTGAGTTTTATGATACTAACAAATTGCTAATCGATAAATCCCCAAATCTAAATGATTCTAACCTAACGCTTTTAGATAATTCTCATAACAACGAATTTTTTAATACTTCACTAAATGGAATTCCTGTAAGACAATTACAAACTTCTATAATCAATAAAAATAAAGTAGTTGGTTACTTAATCATTGCAATGTCTTTAGAAGATTTTGAAATTGTTGATATTTTAAAAGAAATTTTACTTATTTCATTTCCTATAATTCTAATTATTCTATTTTTAATTGCTCGTTTTTTTGCTGGAAGAAGTATTAAACCAGTAAGTACAATTATAGAAACGTCAAGTAAAATTACTAAAGACAATTTACAGACTAGAATTCCTTTACCAAACAATAGAGACGAATTATATACACTTTCCGAAAATATAAATCTTTTATTAGATAGAATTGAAAATACCATTGAAAGAGAAAAACAATTTACTTCAGATGCTTCACATGAATTGAGAACTCCATTAGCTGTTATAAAAGGAACAATGGAAGTATTAATCAGAAAACCAAGAAATCAACATGAATACGAATCAAAAATTATTTTTTGTATTTCTGAAGTGAACCGATTAAACCATATGGTCGATCAATTATTACTTTTAGCTCGTTTTGAAAATCAAAAACAAAATATTAAGAAGGAATCTATTTATCTAAATGCTATTGTTTTAGATAGTTTGACTCGTTTTTCTGATAAAATTGAAAGTAAAAAAATAAAGGTAAAGACGTTTTTTACTGAGGATTATTATTTGTTATCAGATAATTATTTGGTTTCTATTATAATTAGTAATTTAATATCAAATGCTATTAAATATACTAATAATAATGGAGAAGTTTCTATTTCTTTGGTTATCCAAAAAAATGCAATTGATTTTACTATAAAAGATAATGGAGTAGGGATTTCTCCAAATGATTTAGACAAGATATTCAGTTCTTTTTACCGTTCAGACGTTTCTAATCATCCTGAAATAAAAGGAACAGGTTTAGGTTTGTCAATTGTAAAAAGATTATGTAATTTATTAAAAATTGATATTTCGGTGATCAGTACTTTAGGAATTGGAACTGAAGTAAAATTAAGTTTTCCTTTAGAAAATCCTAAGTAGACCTTAAGTATTCTTATGTTTTTAAATTGTAAATTTGTACTATACTTATTTAAAGTATTAATTTATAATATGAACAAAGTAATTGCCTTTCTTTTAATAACAATATTTTTGTGTGCCAACACATCAATAGGGCAATTATTGAAAATTCCTAACTTAATTGAGCATTATAATGAACATAAAAGTGAAGTAGTGAACCAATCAGCTTCTTTCATTAATTTTATTAAAGATCATTATTTAAAAAAAACTGAAAATAATCAAAAAGAGCATCAAGATTTACCATTTAAAACCTTTAATAGTTCTGTAAATTTGTTATTTACCTTCTCTTTTGTAACCTTTCAACTTTTAGAGGAAAGATTTTTTTTTGATGTAAATAAAACTTTTTTTTACAAAAAATCCTTTAAGTCAAATTTATTTACCTCTATTTGGCTTCCGCCAAAAATAAGCTAACATAGTATTGAATAGAAATTGGAATTAATTTCCATGTTTAGGTTGTATTTATTTGTAATTAAGATAAATACTATTTACTAATTTTCAATTTAACAAAATGTTAGAAAAAATAATAGCTTTCAGTCTTAAAAATAAATTCATTGTTATTTTATTAACATTGGGAATTCTAGGTTTTGGATTATATTCTTTAACCCAAATTTCAATTGGTGCTGTTCCTGATGTAACTAATAATCAAGTGCAAGTAATCACAACTTCACAAAATCTTTCTACTCAAGATATTGAACAATATATTACATATCCAGTAGAATTAGAAATGGCAAATTTACCTGGTGTAGATGAAATACGTTCCGTATCAAAATTTGGATTATCCGTGGTAACCATTGTCTTTAATGATGAAATAGGTACGTATTTACCAAGACAATTAATTGCTGAAAAAATTAAGTCAGCTTCTGAAAAAATTCCTGCGGGTTTTGGAACTCCAGAAATGGGTCCAATCACAACAGGTTTGGGTGAAATTTATCAATACACTTTAGAAGTAAAACCTGAATACAAAGATGAATATTCTGTAACTGATTTAAGAACTCTGCAAGATTGGGTTGTTAAACGTCAGTTGTCTGGAATTAAGGGTGTTGTGGAAATAAATACTTGGGGTGGTTATTTAAAACAGTATGAAATTGCTGTGAATCCAGTCTCTCTTAAAGCAATGAATATTACTATAAATGATGTTTTTACTGCTTTAGAAAAGAACAATAGTATCGCTGGTGGAGCTTATATAGAAAAAACCAATCAAAGTTATTTCATTCGTGGAGAAGGTAAAATTAAATCTATTGATGATATTAATGACATAGTTATAACAACTTTTAATGGAAATCCTATTTTAGTTAAAAATGTAGCCAATGTACAATATGGATTTGCAAATCGTTTTGGAGCCATAACAGGAAATGGAGAAGGAGAAAAAGTATTAGGACAAGTAATGATGCTAAAAGGAGGAAACTCCAAACAAGTCATTGATGATGTTAAATCAAGGGTTTCTGAAATAGAAAAAGCATTGCCAGAAGGAGTTTATATAAACGGATTTTTGGAACGAAGTGAATTAGTGAGTAAAACGACATTTACAGTAGCTGAAAATCTTATTTTAGGGTGTTTAATTGTAATTTTTGTTGTTGTATTATTATTAGGAAATTGGCGTTCAGGATTAGTCGTAGCTTCAGTAATTCCTTTGTGTTTATTATTTGCCATTTCTTTCATGAATATTTTCGGAATTGACGCTAATTTAATGAGTTTAGGAGCAATTGATTTTGGAATCATAATAGATGGAGCGGTCATTATAGTCGAATTTATTGCCTTCCAAATTGCTCATAAATCAAGTCATTTGGTAAATTTATCTAAAGAAGATAGACAGATTCAAATTGATGAAATCACTTATAAAAGTGCCTCAAAAATGATGAATTCAGCTGTTTTCGGTCAATTAATTATCTTAATTGTATTCATTCCTATTTTATCACTTTCTGGAGTAGAGGGAAAAATGTTCAAACCTATGGCAATGACGTTTAGTTTTGCGTTGGTTGGAGCTATGTTATTTTGTTTTACTTATGTTCCTGTGATTTCATCCTTATTTTTAAAACCAAAAGAAGAAAACCCAAATTCACTTTCCAATCGATTGATTAACAAATTGAATTCTTGGTATTTGCCTGTAATTACTTGGGCTTTAAATAACACTAAAAAAGTTTTAAACGGTGCATTAGGACTTTTAGTTATGGCAGTACTTTTATTTACAACCATGGGTGGAGAATTTATTCCAACTTTAGATGAAGGTGATTTTGTAATCCAACCGGTTTTAAAAACAGGAACATCCCTATCTAAAACCATTGTAACCACTACAAAAATCGAACAAATCATTTTAAAAAATTTTCCTGAAGTTTCTCAAGTTGTCAGTAGAATAGGAGCAGCCGAAGTTCCAACTGATCCAATGAGTATGGAAGAAAGTGACATAATTGTCAAATTGAAACCAAAATCAGAATGGGTTTCGGCCAATTCTAAAGATGAATTAGCCGATAAAATAAAAGAAGCAATTGAAAAGAAGATTCCAAATATGGAAATTGAATTCACACAGCCTATTGAAATGCGTTTTAACGAACTTATTTCGGGTACACGTTCTGATGTTGCTGTAAAAGTTTTTGGAGATGATTTAGAAGTCTTAGCACGTAAAGCAGATGAAATTGCTAAAGCGATTAAAAATGTAGAAGGAGCTTCTGATATTATTATTGAAAAAACAGAAGGTTTACCGCAAATGGCTGTCAAATACAATCGCTCAAAAATAGCACAATATGGAATGAATATTGCCGATTTAAATGATGTTTTATCCTTAGCTTTCGCTGGAAAAACAATCGGAACTGTCTTTGAAGGTGAAAAACGTTTCGATATGGTTATTCGTTCTGATAAAGACAATCGTACGGATATTAAAGATATCGAAAATCTATATGTTTCCACCCCAAATGGCAACCAAATTCCGTTACAAGAGTTAGCTGAAATTGAATACACAACTGGTCCAGCAAAAATTTCAAGAGATAATACCAACAGAAGGATTGTTGTAGGAATCAACGTTAGAAACAGAGATTTACAAAGTGTTGTGAATGATATTCAGAAAATTGTGAATACTAAAATTAAATTACCTATAGGTTATAGAGTGACTTATGGTGGTCAATTTGAAAACTTACAAAGTGCAAAAGACAGGTTGATGATTGCTGTTCCAATTGCTTTAGCCTTAATTTTTATATTATTATATTTTGCATTTGGATCTATTAAAGAAGCTCTTATGGTTTATTCAGCTATTCCTTTATCAGCAGTTGGAGGCATTTTATTCTTATGGATTCGCGATTTGCCATTCAGTATTTCAGCAGGAGTAGGGTTTATTGCTCTTTTCGGAATAGCCGTTTTAAATGGAATTGTATTAATCGAACATTTTAAAGAATTAAAACACCAAGGGATGAAAGATATCAACGAATTAATTCTAAAAGGAACTACGGATAGACTAAGACCTGTTTTGTTAACAGCGAGTGCAGCTGCTTTAGGGTTTTTACCAATGGCAATTTCTTCCTCTGCTGGTGCTGAAGTACAAAGACCGTTAGCAACTGTTGTCATAGGTGGTTTATTTACAGCTACTTTACTGACAATGTTGGTTTTACCAATTCTTTATAAAATTTTAGATACTAAAGAATTTAAAAAACCAAAGTTTAAAAAACATCAAACAACAACTTATATTATAGCTTTTTTCTTTTTTACAAGTCTAGGATTTTCACAGAATAATAATCCTGAACTAGACAATTTAATTGCGAAAGGATATCAAAATAATAAAAACATAAAAGGGTTACAATTACAAGTGGATAAAGCTGAAATGGCTATAAAAACAGCTTATTCTATAGATAAAACAGTTGTTTATTATAGTTATGATCAAAATAATTTAGCCATAAATAATGAACCTTTAAAAGTATTCGGTATTCAACAAACATTTGCGTTTCCAACAGTTTATGGTGCTCAGAAGAAAGTATTTAAAGCTGAGTTTGAAAAAGAAAAATCTAGTTTAGCACTCCAAAAGAGTCAATTAGCAAATGAAATTTCAAAAGTTTACAACCAAATTGTTTATGTCCAACACAAACAAAAATTATATCAGTATTTAGATAGTTTGTACCAAAATTTCTCAAAAGCAAGTGATAGAAGATTTGAATTAGGAGAAAGTAATTATCTCGAAAAAATTACGGCTCAAGCCAAATTTCGTCAAATAAACACCCAATTAATTCAGTTAGAAAAAGAGAAAATAGGTTGGTATGAAATGTTACGTTCTTTAGTACAATCAGATGAAAAAATTGGAATAAATGCAACAACATTAAAACAACAAAAATATTTAAGTAATACTAGTAATAAAGAGTTGTATAGTTCATATTATCAGGATATTGTGAATATATATAAAAACAAAATATCTTTGCAAAAACAACAAGCTTTACCAGATATTCATTTGCAATATTTTCAAGGAAAGAATACAGGTTTATCTTCCTCATTGTATGGTTTTCAAGTTGGAATAGGAATTCCTTTATTTTATAATGGAAATACAGCCAAAAACAAAGTCGCTAAATTGGAATTAAAAAGTTGGGAAACCCAAAAAGAAAACCAAATGCTGAAAGTAGAAGCACATCTAAAACAAAAAAATCAAGAGTTAGAACAATTTCAAGAAAGCATTAATTACTACAATCAATATGGTAAGAAACTTTCAGAAGAAATTCTTAAAGTAGCCAATATGAGTTACAAACATGGTGAAATTGACTTTTTTCAATTCATTTTAAGCTTAGAAAATGCAACTTCAATTCAAATCGATTATTTGGATGCTCTATTACAATACAATTTAACCCAATTGCAATTACAATACATAACACTAGAATAATGAAAAAAATACGATATATATTAGTTCTAACTTTGATTTTAAATTCTTGTAAAAACAAAGAAGTAGAAGTTGAAAAAACGATTGATGAAGAAACAATTTCAGTGACTAAAGAGCAATTTCAAAGTTCTCAATTAGAAATTAGTTCTCCCATAGAACTAGAATTTAATGTAGGAATAAAAGCCACTGGTAAAATTGATGTTCCTCCTGAAAATAGAGTTAAAATCACTTCTTTTTTAGGAGGTTATGTAAAAACAACACATTTGTTAATCGGTGATAAAGTAAAGAAAGGACAAGCATTAGTGACACTAGAAAATACGGAATTCATAGATATTCAGAAAGAGTATTTAGAAGTGGCTGAACAAATTAGTTATTTAAAATCAGAGTACGAAAGACAAAAGACTTTGTACGATGAAAAAATAACGTCTCAAAAAAGTTACTTAAAAGCAGAAAGTGACTACAAAAGAGCGAATGGCATGTACCAAAGTTTAAAAAAGAAACTCGAGGTATTGAACATTTCTCCAGCTCAAGTCTTAAAAGGGAATTTAACCTCTCAAATAACAATTTATGCACCTATTGCAGGTGATGTAACTGTAGTTAATGCTACTATTGGTATGTTTATGTCACCAGCTGATGTTATTTTAGAAATAGTGGATACCGATCATTTACATGTGGAATTAGCTGTTTTCGAAAAGGATATTTTAAAAATTAGAACAGGACAAAGTATTGAATTTACTGTTCCACAAGCTTCAAAAGAAGTATTTAAAGCAGAAGTAGTTCTAGTTGGGAAGTCGATTGAAGGAAATGATCGAACTATCATGATCCACGGACATTTAGATAAAAACATCAAACAAAGATTACTAACTGGAATGTTTGTAGAAGCAACTATTTTAACCGATTCTAAAAAGGGTTTAGCTATTCCAATTGATGCTTTAATTACTGAAAATGATAAAAATTATGTACTTTTATTGAAGTCTAATTCAAATGAAGCTTATATTTTTGAAAAAGTACCCGTTATTATTGGAGAAAGATTATCAAAAGAAATAGAAATAACAGAAAATAAAAAAATAAACAAAGAATCTAAAATCTTAACTAAAGGAGTTTTTGACATATATTAAATAAGTATTTTTATGAACGATGCACATTTACACATGGTAATAAACCATTTTCCAATTATTGGATTAATTTTTGGAACCGGTATTTTATTAGTTGGAATAGTTTTAAAAAATAAATCTGTACAAAATACAGCATTTTTACTCTTAGCTATTGCTGCAATATTTGGATTTGCAAGTATGGCAACAGGTGAAGGAGCTGAGGAGATGGTTGAAGATTTGCCAAATATTGGTCATAAAATCATTCACGAACATGAAGAACTAGCTGAAAAATTCGTTCTATTTTTATACGCAACTGGTTTATTAGGATTAATTAGTTTTTATTTAAATCTTAAAAATAATAGTAAAGTTAAATTTGTAATGTATGCTACATTAGGCGTTGCAATTTTAACCTGTGTATTTGCAAAATCAGTGGGAACTTCAGGTGGAGAAATTCGTCATACTGAAATAAGAGAGACAAATAATCAACTTAACAACGCTGAGACTCTAAGGAAGAGTACGAAGATAATCACGATTAATCTAATTAATAATGGATGAAAAAGAAAAGGAATTAGAGAGCTATTTAGACAATCATTATATCCATAAAAGTAATTGGTTACGGGCAGCTGTTTTAGGTGCAAATGATGGCATCTTATCAACTTCAAGTATTGCAATAGGTGTAGCTGCGGCTAGTGAATTTAGAGAACCTGTAATTTTGGCTACATTAGCAGGATTAGTAGCAGGAGCTTTATCGATGGCAGCTGGAGAATATGTTTCAGTAAGTTCTCAAACGGATGTTGAAAAAGCAGATATTGAAAGAGAGAAAATCGAACTCAGAGAAATGCCAGAAATTGAACTACAGCGTTTAGCTCAAATTTATGAGGGAAGAGGTCTAAAGAAAGAAACAGCTTTACAAGTCGCAAAAGAATTAACACGTCATGATGCTTTAGGAGCTCATGTAAGAGATGAACTAGGAATTAATGAAATAAGTCAAGCGAAACCTTTACAAGCAGCTTTAGCTTCTGGAGCTTCATTTACTGTTGGAGGAGCTTTAGCCTTTTTAGTTACTCTTTTTTTACCAGTGCATAATATGGAATATTGGCTGTATGCATTGGCTATTTTATTTTTAGCATTTTTAGGAGCTTTAGCAGCAAAAACTGGAGGTTCAAATGTTTTAAAAGCAGTGCTTCGAGTTACTTCTTGGGGGACTATAGCCATGGTTTTAACTGCTATAGTCGGACATGTTTTTGGTGTAAACCTTGCATAAGTTTTCACTTTATCATTAAACAAAGTATAATTTTTAAAAAAGATTTGTTTTGTAAATAATAATGTCTTTATATTTGCAATGTTAAAAAATAACATAGAAATGTTTACAAATAAATTACATCATCACCATCATTTTTTCCACGCTCGAGCGAGGCAATAGTGATTTTGTAATATATCAAAATAATTATAAACCCGTTTGAGTAGATCAAACGGGTTTTTTCTTTTTAAAAAACGCAGTGATGTACTCAAACCTATCTTAAAACAAACAATGAGTATCTTAAAAATTGCAATTCAAAAATCAGGTAGACTTTACGACGAGAGTATTCAACTCTTAAAAGATTCTGGCATTACTATTTACAACGATAACGACCAATTAAAAGTTACAGCTTCCAATTTTCCACTAGAAGTTTATTTTTTACGTAATTCGGACATTCCTCAATATTTATTGGATGGAGTAGTAGATGCAGCTATTGTTGGTGATAATTTACTTGTAGAAAAGGGAAAAAACATTACTGTAGCTGAAAAATTAGGATTTTCAAAATGTAAAGTTTCTGTAGCAGTTCCAAAAGCATTTGAATACAAAGCATTAAATGATTTAGATGGATTAAGGGTAGCAACTTCTTATCCAAATACGGTTATTGATTATTTCAAATCAAAAGGTATGACTGTAGACATTCACCAAATTTCAGGTTCAGTAGAAATTGCTCCTAATATTGGTTTATCAGATGCTATTGTAGATATTGTTTCAAGTGGAAGTACTTTATTTAAAAATGGACTAAAAGAAGTTGAAGTAATCTTAAAAAGTGAGGCTGTTCTTGCTATTTCTCCAGAAATTTCATTTGAAGCCAAACAAATTTTGGATAAATTACAGTTTCGTATCCAATCCGTTTTACGTTCCAGAAAATCAAAGTATATTTTAATGAATGTACCCAATAATAAAATTGATTTGATAACCAAAATACTGCCTGTTTTAAAAAGTCCAACAGTTATGCCTTTAAGTCAAGCAGGTTGGAGTAGTTTGCATTCAGTTATTGAAGAAGATACGTTTTGGGAAGTTATAGATCAATTAAAAGAAGCTGGTGCTGAAGGCATTCTTGTTTGTCCAATTGAAAAAATGGTTCTTTAACTAATAACAAATTAAAAGAAAATGAATAAAATATATAATCCAAAATTTGAAGATTGGTCAGAAGTATTAAAACGACCAACTCAAACTTTTAGCGAAGTTGAAGAAACAGTAAAAGGAATCTTTAAAGAGGTTCAACAAAAAGGAGATCAAGCAGTTTTAAAATATACTTCTCTGTTTGATGGTATAAATCTTACAAACTTTGTTGTACCTCAAAATGAAATAGATACGGCAATAAATGAAATAGCAAGTGATTTAAAGAGTGCAATTAGTTTAGCAAAGTCAAATATTGAAAAGTTTCATACATCTCAAAGAACAACTAAAATAGAAGTTGAAACAACAAAAGGTGTTATGTGTTGGCAAGAAAAAAGATCTATTCAAAGAGTAGGTCTATATATACCTGGTGGTTCAGCACCTTTATTCTCAACAGTTTTAATGTTAGCGGTTCCTGCAAAAATTGCTGGTTGCAAAGAAATTGTTTTATGTACTCCACCCGATAAAAAAGGGAGTATTAATCCAACTATTTTATTTGCTGCGCAATTATGTGGCGTAACAAAAATATATAAAATAGGAGGTATTCAAGCTATTGCTGCAATGACATTTGGAACTGAGTCTATAGAAAAAGTATATAAAATTTTTGGCCCAGGAAATCAATTTGTTACTATAGCAAAACAATATGCATCACAATTAGGCGTTGCTATAGACATGCCAGCAGGACCAAGTGAATTATTAGTTTTTGCAGATGAATCAGCAATACCAAGCTTTGTAGCTTCTGATTTATTAAGTCAAGCTGAACATGGAAAAGATAGTCAAGTAATTTTGGTAACTACTTCAAAAAATGTTTTAAATGATGTGGAACAAGAAATTTACAAACAATTAGAAGTTTTACCAAGAAAAGAAATTGCTCAGGTTGCTATAAATAATTCAAAGTTAATTTTTGTTGATAATGATGAGAATGCCTTAAAATTAATAAATGAGTATGGTCCAGAACATTTTATTATTTGTGCAAAGAATGAGGATTATTTTTTAAATAATATTGAAAATGCAGGTTCTATTTTTATTGGAAACTATACACCAGAAAGTGCTGGTGACTATGCCTCTGGTACAAACCATACATTACCAACAAATGGTTATTCAAAAAGTTATAGTGGTGTCAATTTAGATAGTTTTTTAAAAGCTATGACGTTTCAAAAAATTTCAAAAGAAGGGATAATTAATATTGGCAAGTCAATAGAATTAATGGCAGAAGCAGAAGGATTGCAAGCACATAAAAATGCTGTAACATTAAGATTAAACAAAATAACAAATAAACAAACAAACAAAATTTAAGTTTTATTATGGAAATTAACGTTAAGAATGTGAATTTAGAATCGCTCATTAGAGAAAATGTAAAAACTATGCGTCCATATTCATCAGCTAGAGATGAATTTAACGAATTAAATAATGACGATATGATTTTTTTAGACGCTAATGAAAACCCTTTCGAAAATGGTCTTAATCGTTATCCAGATCCACATCAGAAAGCTTTAAAAGAGGTTTTGTCAGAAATAAAAAATATTTCAGTACAAAACATTTTAGTAGGTAATGGTAGTGATGAAGTTCTAGATTTGTTATTTAGAGCCTTTTGTGAGCCTAATATTGATAATGTTATCACTTTACCACCTACATATGGCATGTATAGCGTTTTAGCTAATCTAAATGCAATACAAAATAAAAAAATCATTTTAACGGATGATTTTCAACCTAATGTCAATTCTATTCTGAATAGAGTGAATGAAAATACAAAAATAATTTTCCTTTGTTCTCCAAATAACCCCACTGGAAATACTTTTTCAGAAGAAAGTATTTTGCGAATTTTAAATGAATTTAATGGGTTAGTTGTCATTGATGAAGCCTATATTGAATTTTCAGATAAACCAACATGGTTAAAAAGGATTTCTGAATTTGAAAATTTAGTAATTGTACAAACTTTATCTAAAGCCTACGGAATGGCTGGTTTACGTTTAGGATTATTATTTGCTTCTCAAGATATTATAACTGTTTTAGAAAAAATTAAACCTCCATATAATGTGAATAGCGTTTCTCAAAATTTAGCCATAGAAAAATTAGCAAGCTTAAAATACATCTATGAAATTGAAGATATTAAAAAGGAAAGAGAAAAAGTAATGAAGGCTTTAGTACGATGTAAAATAGTAACTGAAATTTTCCCATCAGAAACTAATTTTATACTCTTTAGAGTGGATAATGCTACTTTTCAATACAATCAATTTTTAGAAAATGGAATAGTGGTGCGAAATCGTTCAAATGATTCTTTATGTAGAAGTTGCCTTAGAATTAGCATTGGTACAAAAGAAGAAAATGAAAAAGTGATTGAATTACTTAAAAATTTAAAAAATGTCTAAAAAAGTCTTATTCATCGATAGAGATGGAACTGTAATAAAAGAAACTGTTGACGAACAAATTGATTCATTTGAAAAAATGATTTTCTATCCAAAATGTATTCCTTATCTAAGTAAAATTGCTAAGGAATTAGATTATGAATTAGTGATGATTACTAATCAAGACGGTCTTGGTACTGATTCTTTTCCAGAAGATACTTTTTGGTCTGTTCATGATTTTATTATGAAAACGTATGAAAATGAAGGTGTTATATTTAAAAATGTTTTCTTAGATAGAACTTTCCCACATGAAAATGCCAACACACGTAAACCAGGAATAGGATTGTTAACCGAATATTTCTCTAAAGCGTATGATTTAACTAATTCATTCGTAATTGGTGATCGCTTGACTGACGTAGAGTTAGCCAAAAATTTAGGGTCTAAAGCTATTTTTATTAATGATAACACAAATCTTGGAACTGGAGAAATCTCTGTTAAAAGAGAAGAATTAAATTCAGTAATTGCTTTAGAAAGCAATGATTGGCAGAAAATTTACGAATTCTTAAAATTAGAAGAAAGATCGGCTTCAATTATTCGTAAAACTAATGAAACAGATATTGCTATTACTTTAAACTTAGACGGAACCGGAAAAAGCAATATTAATACTGGTTTAGCTTTTTTTGATCATATGTTAGATCAAATTTCACGTCATGGACAAATGGATTTAGACATTCAAGTGAAAGGTGATTTAGAAGTAGATGAACATCATACTATTGAAGATACTGCAATTGCATTAGGAGAGGTTTTTGCAAAAGCATTAGGCAATAAATTAGGTATTGAACGTTATGGATTTTGTTTACCAATGGACGATTGTTTGGCTCAGATAGCAATTGATTTTGGTGGCAGAAATTGGTTGGTCTGGGAAGCAGAATTCAAACGTGAAAAAATAGGAGAGATGCCTACTGAAATGTTCTCTCATTTCTTTAAATCATTTACTGATGGAGCTAAAGCCAATCTAAACGTAAAAGCAGAAGGAACAAATGAACATCATAAAATTGAAGCCATATTTAAGGGGTTTGCCAAAGCTATTAAAGTAGCTGTAAAACGAGATGCTGACAAAATGATTTTACCAAGTACAAAAGGAGTGCTTTAAATAAGTAAAAAGTTTGAAAGCCATAAAGCCAAAAGGAGAATAATTCTTCTAAAATAGATTTTAAGACCTTCGACTTTAAACTTTAAGACCATACAAATGAAAATAGCCATAATAGATTACGGTGCAGGAAATATTCAAAGTATTCTTTTTGCGATAGAAAGGATAGGTTTTGAGGCTTTTGTAACCAATGATTGGAATTTAATTAAAAGTGCAGATAAAGTGATTTTCCCTGGTGTTGGAGAAGCGAGTAGTGCTATGGAAAAATTGAAAGAAAGTGGTTTAAATATTCTAATTCCCACGCTGAAACAACCTGTTTTAGGTATATGTTTAGGCATGCAATTAATGTGTAAAAGTTCAGAAGAAGGCAACACGAAAGGGCTTAATATTTTTGATGTAGAAATTATTAAGTTTTCTAATGAAGTAAAAGTACCACAAATGGGGTGGAATACGATTTATAATCTAAAATCTCCTTTATTTAAAGGGATTAATGATAACGAATACATGTATTTAGTTCATAGTTTTTATGCACCAAAAAATTCCAATGCAATTGCTTATACAGATTACGAAACAGAATACGCAACAGCATTACGTAAAGATAATTTTTACGGAGTTCAGTTTCATCCAGAAAAAAGTGGCATTCACGGAGAGCAAATTTTAAAAAACTTCTTAGAACTACCAATTAATTACTAGTAACTGTTCATTAATTATTAAAAAAATGAGAATAATTCCAGCAATAGATATCATCGATGGCAAATGTGTTCGTTTATCAAAAGGTGATTATGACACAAAAAAAATATACAATGAGAATCCGCTCGAAGTAGCCAAGTCTTTTGAAGCACATGGAATTCAACATTTACATTTAGTAGATTTAGATGGAGCCAAATCAAGTAAGATTGTCAATCATAAAATTTTGGAACAAATAGCTTCAAAAACAAGTTTAAAAATCGATTTTGGTGGTGGTTTAAAATCAAATAAAGATTTGAGAATAGCATTTGAAAGTGGAGCAAATCAAATAACAGGTGGAAGTGTAGCAGTAAAAAAACCAGAACTGTTTAAAAATTGGATTAGTCAATATGGTTTCAATAAAATAATCCTTGGAGCTGATACTAACAATAGAAGAATTGCTATTTCTGGTTGGTTAGAAGAAAGTACAGAAGAAGTAATTCCTTTCATTCAAAACTATCAAAAGGAAGGAATTTCTTATGTAATTTGTACCGACATTGCTAAAGACGGTATGCTTGAAGGACCTAGCTTTGAATTATATCAAGATATTTTAAAAGAATGCCCTAAAGTGAAATTAATCGCTTCTGGTGGTATTTCTACATTTGATGAATTACCTAAATTAGCTGAATTAGGTTGTGAAGGAACTATAATTGGTAAAGCTATTTACGAAGGAAAAATTACATTGAAACAATTAGAAGTATTTATAAGTAATTAGTAAATAATCTCAGTTTATAACTAATCACTAATTACCAGTAACTAATCACTCAAAAGATGTTAACAAAACGAATAATACCTTGTTTAGATATAAAAAATGGCCGTACTGTTAAAGGTTTGAATTTCTTAGATTTAAAAGATGCTGGTAATCCTGTAGAGTTGGCTAAAAAATATTCAGAAACAGGAGCTGATGAATTGGTGTTCTTAGATATTTCTGCCACTGAAGAACGAAGAAAGACTTTAGCAAACTTAGTAAAAGAGGTAGCAAGAGCTATTAATATTCCTTTCACTGTTGGTGGTGGAATTTCTTCAGTTGAAGATGTAGCTATCTTACTAAATAATGGAGCCGATAAAGTTTCTATTAATTCTTCTGCAGTTAAGAGACCAGAATTAATTAACGAATTAGCCACAAAATTTGGAAGTCAGTGTGTTGTGGTAGCCATCGATGCTAAACAAATTGATGGAAAATGGATAGTCCATTTAGTGGGTGGAAAAGAGCCAACAGTAATTGAATTATTTGATTGGGCAAAAGAAGTGGAACAAAGAGGTGCAGGAGAAATCCTTTTTACGTCAATGAATAATGATGGCACAAAAAACGGTTTTGCAAATGAAGCTTTGGCAATATTATCTGAATTAGTAAATATTCCTATTATTGCTTCTGGTGGAGCAGGAAATAGCCAACATTTTGCTGATACATTCATTCACGGAAAAGCTGATGCAGCATTGGCAGCTAGTGTTTTTCATTTCCAAGAAATTGAAATTCCAGATTTAAAGCAATTTTTAAAAAAAGAAAATATTCAAATTAGACTATAAAAAATAATTTTAAAATTGATTTTTGCTATTGCAATTATCATTCATATTGAAAGATGAAAATAGATTTTACAAAAAACAAAGACGGATTAATTCCAGCCATTATACAAGATAATTCAACAAATAATGTATTAATGTTGGGTTACATGAACCAAGAAGCTGTTGATAAGACATTGGAAACCAATAAGGTTACTTTTTTTAGTCGTTCAAAAGGTAGGTTGTGGACAAAAGGTGAGGAGAGTGGTAACTTTTTAGAATTAGTTTCTATTAAAAATGACTGTGATAGTGATACTTTATTAATTAGGGTAAATCCAGTTGGACCAACTTGTCATACTGGTTCAGATACATGTTGGCAGGAAGTTAACAAGCCAAATTTTGGATTTATCTCAAAATTGGAAAACACAATAAAAGAAAGAAAAGAAAATGCTGATTTTGAAAAGAGTTATGTAGCCAGTTTATTTGCAAAAGGGATAAATAAAATAGCTCAAAAAGTAGGTGAAGAAGCTGTAGAAGTTGTCATTGAAGCAAAAGACAACAATGATAATCTATTCCTATCTGAAAGTGCTGATTTATTGTTTCATTATTTAATTTTATTACAAGCTAAAGACTATCAATTGAATGATGTTGTAAATGTATTGAAAAGTAGAGAAAAATAGCTATGTTTAATAAAAATAAAAATCACTATTTATAGTGATTTTTTCATGTAGTGATGTGTAATATCTTTGCATTTTTAAACATCATAAATAAAAAATAATGAAACAAATTTTACTCATTCTATTTACTATTTTTACATTTAGTATAGAAGCTCAAACCACCTACACATATACTGGAATAGGAAATTGGACAGATCAAGCAAATTGGAGTCCTAGTTATCCGGGAACAACATTAAGCACCGCAGATGAAATTATTATTACGGCTGGTTCAGAGGTAACAGCTAGTCAATATACTATAAATGGAAAGTTATTCAATAGAGGGAAACTAACTAATAATTCTTCAGTAAGAATTAATGGAGAAGCTACTAATGAAGGGGATATTGTAAATAGATCTTTTTTTACAAATAATGGAACTGTGATTAATCTTGGAACATTTCAAAGTAATTCTTTTTTTGAAAACAATTCTATTTTTACTAACCAAAATATATTTCAAAGTAATTCTTTTTTTGATAATTATGGCACATTTAATAATGAAGCTACCCTTACAAGTAGTTCTTTTGGTACAAATAGTGGTACAATAAATAACACGGGTATTTTTAATATAGTTTATAATTTTTATAATAATGATATCATTTTAAATGATGGAAGTATTGTAATTAATTCAACTCTTTCGGGAAATAATACTTCACATAGTAATAATTTTAATCTAACAAATGGTTTAAGTCCAGGTGAAACTAGCAGTTTAAGGTTAGGAACTTATGTTTTTGATGCTGATTTATTTTTTGAAAATAATGCAAAATTATATATTGATATAAATAGTACCCAAAATGATTTAGTAACAGTCTCTAATGTGGCAACTTTAAATGGTAGATTAAATGTTACTCTTTTGGATGATTATAATCCAGTCATAGGCTCAGAATTTACTATTTTAACCGCAAATACTATTACTGGTACATTTAGTACTTTAAATTTTCCAGATTTAGGAAGTGATAAAGAATTTGTTGTTATCTATAATACAACTTCAGTTGTTTTAAAGGTTGTGGATAGTACTACATTAGATGCAGAAAATTTTATTTCAGAGAACTCTAATTTAATTTTATATCCTAACCCAGCTACAGAAATAGTTTCTATAAAAGGAATAACACAACCAGAAAAAGTAGTTATCTATTCCACTTTGGGTGCTAAAGTCGCTACATTTACTGTTGATCAAATAAACAATAGTATTACTATTAGTCATCTAAAAAAAGGAACTTACTTTTTAACTATTGGTAACAATAAACAAAAAATAATTAAAAGATAATCGTTTTTAGTAAATAATAAGAAACGCTCTATTTTTATTTAAATAGAGCGTTTTTAATATGTATGTATCATTTTTTTAATTTTTTAAGAAAGTATTTGAATGTTTATCTAGCATTAATACATATTGTCCTTTAGGTAATTCGGATACATTTATTTTATTATTGGTAATTGTAGAGTTTTGAATTAATTTACCTTCATTATTATAGATACTGTATTTTTCAAAAAAATATTTGCTATCAATATTTATAACTTCAGTAGAAGGGTTTGGATATATTTTTATTTTTGGATCATGTGCTAGAAAATCACTATTCCCTAAGAACGTATTAATTGGCATTTTCGAAATTTTCCCAGCAATTGTTTGTACAAAAAAGAGATCATTTCCAACAAGTATAGCACCATTAGGCCAAGAGTTAGCAGGTAATTGAAAAAGGTTTTCAAATTGAAATCCAGGATTAGAATAAATAGAGATAGAACTTACTGAACTTTCACAAATAAAAAATAATGCTTCATTCATAACAATTCCTGAGGCATAGTTTAAATTATTCAAGATAGTATCTAATATTCCACTGGAAGGATCATATTTATATAGTGCATTAGTATAATTAGATGTAAAAAATAATTTATTATCATGAACGGTAAAAAAATTAGGTTTGTAACCTACTAAAACGTCAGTTTGCAATGAAGTTGTTAAATTAATTTTCACTATTTTTGAGGCTGAATATTGACCAATATATAAATCATCGTTGATTTTAACCATAGGACCAGCGACATTAGCTATTAGTTCAGTGTTAAGTTCATCTGTATTTAAATCAATTTTGTAAGTTTTAAATGGATTTTCTACTCCAACAAATAAGATATCATTTTCAATATAAACGAAATTTGGATTTTCATTGAATTGATACACCAATTCTACAGTTGGATTTGTAAAAGTATGATCAATACGATATACTTTCTTTTGAACATAAGAATTAAAGTAAATATAATTACTTTTAAACGTTAAGTTTGATAGTCCAGCAGAATTAAAATCTGTTAATACATCTGTTACTTGACAAAATAAGAAATTGGTCGTAAGTAATAGTAATAGTAATTTAGTTTTCATAATATCAAGGATTTAAGTTAATTTGGGATTTTTAAATATACCTTTTATTTTTTTTCTTTCAGTTAGTAAAAAATCACATATTAACATTTATTTAACATTTTGACTTACTTACTGAATAACTATTTGAATCATTTTTTTTGTTTTTTTTGTTAATTAATTATGAATATTCTTATATTATCTATTAAAAATATAGACTAAATGTTTATTTTAATAAATGTAATAATAATAATTTAAAAATAAAGTTAAAATTTAAAATATTTGTTAATTATGATTAAAAAAGAATCATTATCATTCTTACAAGATTTAAAAGATAATAATAATAGAGAATGGTTTGCGGAAAATAAAAAACGCTTTGAAAAAGAACAAAAAGATATAAAGGAATTTTTTAATGAAATTGGTAATTCACTTGGTAAATTTGATAATATTGAAAATATACAAATATTTAGAATTTACAGAGATGTTCGTTTTTCAAAAAATAAATTGCCTTATAAAGTAAACTTTAGTGCTGGTTACAAAAGAACAAAACCCATGCTAAGAGGTGGTTATTATTTGCATATTCAAAATGATGCCAGTTTCGTTGGAGGAGGCTTTTGGGAACCTAATAAGGAGGATTTATTACGTATTCGTAAAGAAATAGAACTTGATGCTTCGGAATTAAGAGAAATTATATCTCAAGATTCTTTTAAAAAATATTTTGGTTCACTTCAAGGCGATGAATTAAAAACAGCTCCAAGAGATTTTGATAAAAATCATCCAGACATTGATTTAATTAGAAAAAAACAATTTTTAGTAACGAGATCTTTTTCTAATAAAGAGGTTCTGTCTCCTAATTTTAATGAAGAAGTTTTGGTTACTTTTAAAGCAATGAGGCCTTTTTTCGACTACATGAGTGATGTTCTTACTACTAATCTTAACGGAGAAAGTATTATATAGTATACATTTTTTTTAAACTATTAAAATCCATACTATTTGAAAGTATAATAAAGTAATCTTTTTGCCAGGATTGTGTTTTTATAGCTTGTTTATTTATAACTTTTTCCCAAATAGGATAAACTCTAAATGCTCTTTTTCCTTCCTTATTATTGGAAGTAATAATTCCTTTTTGAATTAAAATAGATTTAGGAAAAATGAATTGACCAAAATTATTTTCTGAAGAACTGTTTACAACAAAAAAGTCAAAATCATCATTTTCATGATAAGGTTGAATTGGTCCTATTTCACTTCTTTTCCAAAAAGTAACAAATTGACCTTGCTTTTTAGGAGTAATTTTAGATTTTCTAAAAATAACTTTATTATCATTTAATGAAAAAGAACAAGCACAATACTGTTTACTTTCGTCATGAGAAGTAACATTTGTTATCTTTAAAGAACAGTTTTTATAAATATTATTTTCTAATGTAAGTAACTCTGAATCAATCATTAATTAGGACGTTATTCTTCGAATAATTGAATTTGACTTTTGATACGCTCAATTAGCAAATTCATCATTCTTTTATTAATATTAGAGGAATTTAGGATATATTCTTTGTACTCAGAGATAGTAAATATTCCTATAACCATTCCTTTCAAAGAGTTTCTAAATTTAATATCTCTTTGAATTGCATTTTCAACATAACTCATTTTCTTTTCAGGGCTTAGTGTAAAAAAAACTCCCTTTTGTTTTATAGCATAATTTCTAAAAACTTCTAGGAATAAATCATTTTGAAATTTTAAAATAGGGCGTAAGGTTTGATTTTGAAATTTTTCTTCAGAACTTGAAGTTGCTGTAATCATACCAATGGATTCTCCTCTAATTTCTAGAATAACTTCATCTTTAGTTTTCATAGTAGCAATTTTTAGAATTAATTAAAGTTAAAAAAAAATAGCCTTCATAAATGAAGACTATTTTTTAGTTATTAAGATTGTATTGTTAATTACTTCAATTTAAAAGTAACTCTTCTTACTAATTTTCTTGCATAAGCAGAACTTGAATCCACAGAAGTATCTTCACCTTTAGCAACATCAATTAAGCGAGAGGCATCAACCCCAGCTTTCACAATAACATCTTTTACAAAAGTTGCTCTCGCTGCAGATAATCTTTCGTTATATTCAGTTTGACCAATTTCATCTGCATAACCAATTACTTCAACACTTTTATCTGGATTAGATTTTAAATATTGTGTTACAAATTGAATAGCATCATAAGAAGAGCTAGTTGGTTTACTAGAATTTGTATTAAAATATACATTTATATAACCACCATTTATCATGTCTTTAATTGATTGTTCTTCTCTAGTAGTTGGTTGATTGTTTTTCTTCTTATCTATGTAAGATTCAATTTCATCAGGAATACCATTGTTATTTAAGTCAACAGCACGACCTTTAGTATCAACGGTCATACCTGCTATAGTATTTGGTTCTACATCCAAATAGTCAACAACACCATCTCTATCTGTGTCTTCTAACATTGTTTTCAATTCAGCAACACGTGCTTCTAATTCGTCTAATTGTTTGTTTCTTGGGATATGCCAATCTGCATGTTTTTCATTTTTACCTAAATAAAACGAAAAGCCAATACTTGCATTGTACATAGTACTATTAAAACCTCTGTCTGCTGCAACAGAAGGATCCTCAAAACCGTCAAATGTATATTGTTGGTTTATATTATTAATCATTGTAAAGTCAGCATTAAGAGCTATTCTATTTGATAACCTAAATTGAGCTGTAAGACCTAATATAAAGTTAGTCATATCATCATTTCCATCAAAGTTATCATTGGTCATGTATGCAAAACCTAATCCAGTATGTGCTTGTAAGTTAATTGTGTTTGTCCAATCTTCAAACGTAAGAAGCCTTCCCAAATTGATTACTCCTTGTAAATCTGTTCTGTAGTATTTCCCTTCAAATTCAAAACTTTCTGATTTGTTTTTAAATGAATCTAGACCAAAATCTACTTTCAAACCAAATTTATTATTAAACATATATCTGAAACCTAAGTCTCCATGAATAAAATTAGTATTACTAGAATAGTAATTTGGAGAAAAAGGAGCACTTGGCTTACTTAAACCAGCATTTAAATCGATAGACCATCTGTTGAAATCAATTTCTACTTGTTTTTTAGCTTCCTCTTGAGCATTACCTAATGAGGTAACCATCAACGCTAGTGATAAAAAAACAATAACTTTTTTCATAATTTTTATAATAATTAAAATAATTGCAAAATTAAGGATTTTTTATGACCATAAAAAATAAAAAGTACCTTATTATACCAATTAATAGTCATGTTTATTCTATTTTTGTCTTTCTAAATCGATATTTAAATACAATATGATGAGATTTAATACAAGAAAATGGGTTAAACCAGAAGATTTAAATCCTAATGAAACCTTATTTGGAGGTAGATTATTAGCCTGGATTGATGAAGAAGCTGCTTTATATACAATAATTCAATTAGAAAATACAAGAGTAGTTACTAAACATATGACTGAAATTAATTTTATGAGTTCTGCTAAACAAGGAGATATTATTGAGTTAGGAATTGAAGTCATAAAATTTGGAAAAACTTCTTTAACTTTAAAGTGCAAAGCAAGAAATAAAATGACTCAAGAAACAATTCTTACTGTAGATTCTATTACTATGGTAAATTTGGATGAGTTTGGAAAACCAAGACCACATGGAAAGACTAAAGTAGAATTTGTTGAGGAACGATTAAAGAAAAAAGACTAATCTACAGTTATGCTGTTATCTAATTCGTATAATTCTAAATTAAAATAAGAAACAGAAGCTATTATGTGATCGAAAATATCTGCCATGATATGTTCATAATTTTCCCAAGTTTTGTCTTTAGAAAAACAATATATTTCTACAGGAATTCCTTTTTCTGTAGGCTGTAAATGTCTCACCATAAGCATCATTCCTTTATTTATTCCCGAATGATTTTTAATGTATTCTTCAATGTACTTTCTAAATAGACCAAGATTTGTTAGATTTCTACCATTTAAAATTAGAGATTTATCAATCGAATTATTCAAATTAAATTTTTCAATATCAGATTGTCTATGATTGATATAATTAGAGATATTTTGTATTTTTTTATAGTATTCTAATTGCCCATCATCTATAAACTTAACTGATTTGGTTTTAATTAGTACAAATCTTTTTATTCTTCGACCATCAGAATTTTGCATTCCTCTCCAATTCTTAAAACTATCAGAAATTAAACTGTAAGTTGGAATTGTGGTAGTTGTGTTATCAAAATTTCTAACTTTTACAGTTGCCAAATTTATTTCAACAACATCACCATCTGCACCAAATTTCTCCATAGTAATCCAATCACCAATTCGAACCATATCATTTACTGATACTGATATACTTGCTACAAAACCTAATATTGTATCTCTAAAAATTAAGATAACTATTGCAGAAATTGATCCTAATGTAGTTATAAAAGCAGTTTTTCCAATACTAAAAAGAACAGAAATAAAAGAGATAATACCAAATATCCATAGCATTATCATAATAACTTGAATATAACTATCTATGGGTTTATCACTATATCTAGGTTTGTTTTTTAGATAATCTTTTAGCGCATTAAAAACACTTCGAATAATCCATAGTGTTAAGATAATGATGTATATTTTAATACTTTTTTCAAAAAAAACTTCCCAATAAGAGAAATCTTTAAGTATGATAGGTACTGTTTTGTAAATAAAAATAAGTGGAACTAAGTGCGCAATATATTTGGCTGTTTTATTAGCTACTAAAAAATCATCAAAGCTTGATTTTGTTTTAGCAGCTACAATTGCTAGGACAACAATTAATATTTTTTTAAAGATATAATCTAATAGATAAGCAATAAAAATTAAAATAAATAGATTTATAAATAGATTTATATAAATAGCAACGTTTTCACTAAAATCTAAATTTTTAAGAATTTTATAAGCCCAATTAAATAGTGTCATTAAACAAATTGATTATAAGTATTTTTTTTCGATATAAAATGTACCAAAAGGGATTATTGAAGCTAAGCATATAATACCAAATTTCTTAATATCCCATTTTTGTTCCATTTTTAATAGAACGGCTAAAGCTATGTAAAGTATAAAAAGTAAACCATGTGCCATACCAACATGTTTGACAAATAAAGGATTACCAAATATATATTTCATTGGCATTGCAAAAAATAATAGAGCTAAAAGGGAAATACCTTCTAGTAATGCAATAATTTTAAAAAATTTTATCATGATAAAGCAGAATAAATAATGTAACCATAAATTACAAAGCGAAATACTCTAAGAGAGGCAAAAATAAAGAACTGTTTTTGAGGAAATTTAATCATTCCTGCAGCCAAACATGCAATAGCAAAAGGCAATGGTAATAGTGCTCCAACAGCTATTAAAAAACCACCCCATTTTTGCATATTTTTTATATGTTTTGTCATTTTTCCTTCTAAATAATCATTTATTTTAGGAATTAAAAGAAGAGTTCTTCCTTTATAATAGGAAATAACGCCTCCTAAATAAGAAAGTACCGCTAGAATAGATAAATAGAGTAGTGGTGATTGTGTGTTTTTTGTCCAAGCAATAAAAATATCTGGAGGTAGTAAACCTAAAATACTCTCTGATATTAAAAACAAAGAAAAAATAGATAAATCACTAAAGTTCTGAGTAACGTAATATAACATGTCATCAATACTCATAACACGGTAATTGATGTAAAGCAATATACCAATAACTGTAGCCAGTGGAAGTAAGGCTTTTTTTGAATTTTCCCATATAAAGGAATAGAAGCCTGTATACTTGTAATACTGGTGAAGTAGTCTTACTTTAGATTTTTTTTGTTTGGACATAAAAAAAGATTTAGGACTGCAAATTTACTAAGAATTTTCAGGTTTATTGTTAAAGTATAGATAAAAAAAGGGTCAAATAAAGACCCTTTTTAATAATACTATTTTTGTTCTATCTAAAATGCGATAAAAGCTTTATTATATTCTTTTAAATCTAATAAATTGTTTTTCTTAGATAAATCGTGAAGCAGTGATAAAAAATACTCAAAACTTTCAATATCATTTTCTTCAGAAATATTTTGTTCTATTTCATTTTCTTCGTTAATAGGTTCATCATCTGGAATTCCAATTAAAAAAGCGTCATTAGTTTCAAGGTGTTCATAAGCTAAGCGTAAAGCTTTGGTTACCACAGGATTTTGCTCTTCTAGAGAATATTCTCTAATTTTTTTCAAATCAGAAACTATTGAGTTTAAATCAAACTTGTTTTGTAAAACTTCTTTTTGAATTTTCTCAATTAATTTTTGTGCATATTTATTTTCCATAGATGTAATAGTTAAAGGGACGCAAATCTAAGATTTTATTCAGTTTTAAACAATTTTTTATGGTTTATTTATTTATTTTTAAAAGTATTTTTCTAGATATAATCCCATTGGTCAGCGTTTTTAGTTATAATAATATTTACTTTAATTACTTTTAGATAAATAATAATAAGGTTCATATTTCATTGATTAATAAATTAGTAAAGAATGTTATTAAAATCATTATGCAAAATGTGTTATCAAAGGATTATTATTAATGTACATTATTTGAACTATAATATACAGTATGTAAATTATTTTATACATTATTCATAACTTAAACAATTATGAATAAAAGCAAAAAAAAATCACTTCTTTATGCTCAAAACAAAAAAGATTTTGAGTTATTTCTTAAAAAAATGAGAAAAACTAAATCTACTGATTTATCTCATTTTATTCGTAAAATTTCTCCTTACTTTAAAACTTCTCGAATAGGCAATACCTTATCTGTTAGATTTAAGTATAGTCAAAATTCAGTTTTTTTAATTCTTCATGAAAATGAAAATTCAGTTTTTAAAACTTCCAAGATATTTACAGAGGTAAAAACTTCAAAAAACCCCTGTATAGATTTACTTATTCATGCTCAAAATTTTCAAGAGCTTTTACAAAAATTAACTTATAGATACGACTTATTTTTCAATGAAAACAACTAAAGAAACATTGCATAATATCGTTAGTGGTGTTTGCAGTTCAATTACTAGAGTGCATTTTACTATTGTTTTAGATAGATTAAATGATATTGATGACCGTTTACATAATGGTAAACTTGAAATAATGGATTTGTCTTTTCAATTAAGAGAAGCCTATACTTATTATTTAGAATTTATGGAACAACTTAATTTAACTCAATATCTTAAGTATGAACGCTCCTAAAGACTTTAAGGAATATGTAAATGAGTGTCAACGCTTATTTATTGATTATCAGGGCTTGAAATATGATTTAACTTATTTAATAGCAAAAGACGGTTATACAACAGAAACGGCTATTCTTTCTGATGTTGTTGTTAGTGTAAAACAAAAATATGAAAGTTATCGTGATGGTTATTTTCGAAAATTTAAATTTCAAGCTTCATTTTATAAAGAATTAATAAAATCATTGTTATAATGAAAAAAAAACAAAATAAAAATAAAAACGAATTTGATAATCAATTAATGATCACAAGTGATTTGAATAATATAGAAGTAAAAGACGCTTATATTTTTAGTAAAAAAGATATTGTTAGACCTGAATTAACTGTTTATCATTTGGTAAATGATTTATATTGTAATTTACCTATTCATCAAAAAATTAATGTTAAATCGTATTATTTAAATAATTCTGTTACTTCTTTTTTTGGCATGTATGAATGGGAACTTCTTTGTTTAATTGAAAATTATTAATGTTATGAAAGTTATAGTAAAACAAGATTTTTATCCTGATAAATGGTTTCCCTTTTTACACGTTTGTAATTATTGTAATTCAGTAGTTACAGTACATTGTTGCTATATGTCTGAAAACGTTTTTTTTCGTTCTGCTATTGGAGTTTGGAAACCAAAAATAAAATTTAAAAAATAAAATTATGAAATTCTTATATTATATAAATCTAGTTTTTTTTGCTCTTGTTAGTTTTTTAACAGTTTATTTTGGTGATTTTTATCATTTTTTTTTATGGTTTATTGATGCTATTTTAATGGCTAGGTTAACGTATATTTATTCATTTGATAAATAATGTTAGATACAGTAACATTTTTACTACATAATGTTAATTTAGATAAAATCGATTTAAACGCGCATAGAGGTCGTAAATATGTAAATGAATTTAATAGATTACTTTATGAGCGTTTACTCGATTATGAGAATAAATACATTAGTAGAACACGTAAATTTATAAACGAGGGTGTCGTCGAAGATATAGATGACGATTATTTTAAACGAAAGTCTATTACTAATTATGGTATAGTTAAAAAAAGACAAGGCGCAATAGTCGAATCATATGATAAAAAGGATTTTTTCTTTTTTCCTGTTCACGGAAATATAACAACCGCTTCAAGTGATTCGTCGTGTAAGTTTAGTGTAAATGAAAACACTGATACTTTAAAATTTGAACTTTCAATACCTAAGTATTTTTACGGTCATAACATAGCTCAATTTGTCCCTAATATTGAAAGTGAACGATACCGAAAAAACCCTTTTTTTATTAGAGAATTTGAAGGACAACTAAAGGATTTAAGAATCCGTTTAGTAGAATTTATTAGTACTTTTTTTCAAGATTTATCAGTATTACTTGGTATTCAAAACTTTAATCTCTTTAGATTAGAAGATGTTGAAGTTAAACGTTTAGACCTCTGTTATAATCAATTTTTCGCCAGTAAAGAAATGGCTATTGATTATCTTTTGGCGCAAAAAAAAATATACCATTCTAGAGTTAAAAAAAACACCGTAATAAAACAAGATTATGATACGTCCTTTGCTTTTCGCCATTCTACTGATGGATTTTACTTTAAGATTTATCACAAAGGCGCTGAATTTATGCATGCAGATTTTAAAAAAATACAAGCAATAAATAAAGATAAATTTGATTCTAATTCTAAACTTTTATTGCCTGCAAAAATGATTTTTAGAGCTCATTTTGAAAAGATTTATGAGCAAAAACAGGGTAAGGTTGAGGATTGTATTTTTGACTTTTATAATACTTACGTACTTACAAATGAGCATCAGCAATTTATTAAAGAATTTGAAAGTTTGTTAGTATTTAAAACTTCTAGTTTAGTGCAGGAAGCTAATAAGATTTTAAGATATGAAATGAGTTTTACTAACACATATTTGAGTACGCTTTATAAAAGGGAAGTGTTTCGCAAAAATTGTCCTGATTGGAAATTTTTAAAGAAGTCCTATAATTTAGTAGGTAGATATAATATGCATTTACAACGAAATAAAGAACGTGCTAGACAATTTAAGGTTATTAATAATATAACCAAAGATATGTTTCAAGAATATAAAATCATAGATAAATCTCTACATAAAAAACATGAATTTTTTTTATTTACAGATGCAAAATTGAAAAAACACGAACAAAGCTTAGGATTTATGGATTTAATGGAATTTAAATTAAATTGGTCTAAAGCTAATATTGTTGAAAGTAAAGAGGCTAGTTTTAGTGATGACTTATTTAAATTGATTTTTAAGCGTTTTAAAGAGGAAATAGATTTTTTTCAGATTAAGGAAGTTGAACAAACTAATACTACTATAGAACTTATTGAAAAGTATAATATAGAAGCTGAGCGAAAAGCAAAAAATTACATTAAAGCTTTTGGAAAAACAGCTTATCAGAAATTAACAGCTACAAAAAAGCGAAATATGAATATGTCTAAAATTCAAACATCACGTCTTAAAATAGTTTTAGATAAGTTTAATGAAGGTAAAGCTTTTGATTTAATAGTTCATGAATTAGCTTTAAAAGAAACTGCTATAAAAACCTTAAAAAAGGATTTGGAAAAGTTTAATATTTTTAAAAACACGGTAAAAACTACTTATTCATTTAGAAATGTAAGAACTGACTTTGCTAAGTATTACGAAAATTTTTTAATCGATAGAACTTACGCTTCAAAATTATTTCATAATCCTAAGCTTATTTCGTTTGATGCACTTCGAAAAGAAAATCATTTTTCTTTGAATACTCTTTATTAAAAAAAATGCATGCATTTTAATTGTTCGTAAAATCTGCCATTATATTGTGTTTATATCAATTATTAATTAATAACAATTCAAATGAAATTATTAAAATCTCCTTGGATCATCACTATTGCAGTTTTAATTGCAGGTGTATTTTTCAGTAACGAAATTGTCGATTTAGTCGCAAAGGCTAGTCCTGATTTGGCTAATAAATTAAGTAGAAATAAAACAACAGCGTAATTATGCAAAAATTAACAGTCGCTAAGGGCGAAAAAAAACAGTATGAAATAGAAAACGAATCTATTTCTTCTTTATCATTTCAAATGTCAACGGCAACCGCTCAGGCTTTAACACTGACGGATGAAATTAAAGTTGTCGTTTCTTTGAGAAGTGACAAAAAAGAAATTGAAAAAATATTTTCAGGTGATTTGCTAGATATTTTACAAATTTTTTCAGCAAATGACCCTAGTTATTGGGATGCTACTCAGAAGGGTGCTGGAGTTTACAATATTCCTTTATTTTTCGGAACAGTTTTGAATTTAAAAAATGGTTTAAGTTTATTTGTTGAAATTCAAAATTCGTGGCAAGCGGTTGATGCTTGTTTGATTGAAATGGCTACCTATCAAGATATGGGTGTCACTTCTCATATACCTATTTTTGAAAAATATTATTTAAATGATACTTTAAAGGTTCATAATTATAATTTAGGTTCATTTGTTAAGGGTGTTTACCTTAACAATCCTTTGGATGTCATTATTGACCAGTTGTTAATCGCTTCAAATCAATTTAAGGGTGAGTATGATGCTCAAACGCTTTATTTAGATTCCTTTAAGCGTGGTGTAGGAAGTTACAATGTAGATACTGCTTTACCGTTCTCTTTATTTAACTTTCCTAGATTGTTGGATAATTTAAATATTAAAATTACACTTCCGTCTGCTTTAGTTGGTACTGAAATGTATGTTGTTAGGTATGTTATGACTGAAAAAATAGTTCAAAATTATGTTATTAAAACAGAAGAACATAATCAGTCTAACATGACTTTAATTAAAGAAACGAAAGACGTTTCTTGTGGGTGTTCTCGTTAACAATTAAAATAAAAATAATATGCCGTTAGTAGGTGTTTTAACTTCCGCCGTTGGCGGGAGTTCAGTATCAGCAGGAGCAAGTAATTTAATTGATTCTGCTAACGGAACCGCAAGTCTTGACCCTAGTGCTATTTTAGGTGCTTTGGATGGTTTTGGTTTGAATGTTGTAGGAGGTTTAACAAACATTCTTGCAAATGGTTTAGATTTATCTTGTTGGAATAGTTCTTACAATCCTACCGAAGCAAAAAAAGATATAGTTGCTGACATTCCTTTTGCTTTGAAATGGTCGGGTTTTGAGGATAATCCAAATAGTGAAACTTTACAAAATTTAATGAAATTTATCTGGGCTTACAAATCTGATGCTATAAGTGGTCAAAGACTTGTAAAGTGTTCCGCTAAAGGACATAAAATGAGAGAGGAAGCTATAGCGAGTCTTTTTATTAGTGTAATGGATTTAGTTTATAAAGGTTTTGAAGTTAAAGAGGTTGGTTTTACTAGCGGAGAGTTGTATATCGCTAGTGGCGTACCTTACGCTAGAGGTGGTGCTTTTCGTTGGCGTTATGAAAATATGCCAATTTACGAAATAAAACCAAAAGTTAGTTCTGGTGGCTCAAATATAAATACTGGTAATTCAAATATTGGTAGTGTTTCCAACAGTACAGGTGTTACTAGTGGTGTTAACGTAAATGCTGATAACGCAAATGTTGGTAGTACAGATACTACTGGTAGTCAAACCGAAACTGTTTTAAACGTAGCGGGTTCTGATATACCTATTAAGGTTGACCCTAAAGAAAGTAAACCATCCGGTGTTGGTCTTGGTTGGTTAGCTTTGCTCTTATTACTTTAATTTAATACAATTTAAAATGAATTTATTCAAAATTTTCCATCGCCTGTACATGGAGTATTTTTCTTGGGCTTTTGATTCGGAGTTTGATTTAGACCGTACTTTTAATGACTTACAATCATTTCATACAAAGGCACTTCCTGATAGTCAAAATAAAGGTGAACAACTTTATGCGAAGATTTTTAAAAGCAACGCTTTTTACCTCTTTTCTCCTGTTGTTTTTATTTGGTTGCGTTACCAAGTTATGAAGTTTAGTTCAGCAGAATATCTGCAAAGTTTAATTAATAAATCAATTGAAAACGAGGATTAGTCCTCGTTTTTGATTTTAAATAATTTTTTATGGCAAGACCTAAAAATGTTGTTGTAACTAAAAAAGTTACAAAATCGAAAAATGTCGCTAAACCTACTTTAACAGAGGTTAGGCGTTGGATTCAAAAAAACGATGCAGAGTATCTGCAAGAAATTATTAATAAACCAGCTAACTAATGTTAGTTTAATATTTAAATATTATGGCAAATCCTTTGGATATGGTCGCTAATAGCGTGAATAAAACAGTTGGTTCTTTGTTAGGAACAAAATCTACTTCTAAAAAGAAAAAAACAGTCCGTAAGCCTACAAAGGCGCAAATGAAAAAATATGTTTACCCTATGTTAAAAAAAGCTAAAAAAACAGCTTATAAACAAGGTAAAAAATCTTCTAGTTATTCACGTCAAAGACCTGTTTTAATTAAACGTTCAATGTATTAATTATGATGTATTTTTTTTTACTTGTAATAGGATATTTTTTTCTCACTAGTGATAAGAAAAAAAAAGAACATGATTCTAATTATGTTATTCCTAATCCTAATAATGATACAAATATAAATAATCAAAATACCGCTACCGCTACAATTTCACAAGAAAAGGCTAAAGCTTTAAGCGAACGTCTCTTTCAGATCATGGGGTTAGATTGGTGGACTTCTATAGATGATATTAAGTCTGTTCTAAAAGATATTTCAACAGAAGCTAATTATAAGCTTGTTTCTTATTATTTTGGTGAGCGCGCTTATAGTAATCTTGGTGGTGGTTCAACTTGGGATATTTTTGGAGAAAAGCTAGATTTAACTCAGTGGATTTTGCGTGAAATGGATTCTGAATCAGATAGAAAATATCTTCAAAAATTATTTCCGAATATTTTTTAGGATATCTTCTATTACTTTTAAACTTTCTTTTTTTACTTCATTTTGTTGTAACAAAACTGAACTTTCTAAGTTATTATTAATAGAGTATTCATAAAGATTCATACTAGAAAATAAAATTTCATTATGATTTAAGTATATTTTACTATGTAGGTCAAAATTTCTAACTAAAGAAAACCCTACCGATTGTAAAAATTTATAATCATTATAGTTTATTTGTTCTCTAAATATTAGTGTTTTGTCCTTTGTTTTACATTGGATAAAACACTTTTTTAATTCATCATTCAGTTTAACGTATGGAGTAATAAGTATTAAATAGTCTTTTGATTCGTTTATAATTTTAATTATTGCTTTATATGTATTAATTTTATTAAGTATATCCATGAAATATTTTTTTGGAATTATTCTTTTTCTATTGATTATTTTCTCAATTCCGTTTGTTTCTTTAGTTTTAGTCTTAACTTCTCCGTTTATATTGATTTATAAAATCAAAGTTTTGAATAAACCTAAAGCGACTGTAAAGAAAAAAGAAATTAATCCAATAGATTTCATTTTTAACCACAAAGGTAATTTTTTACCTGATAAATCAAAATCAAATGACAATATCTAATAACGGTTTAAATCATTTAAAATCTTATGAGCAGTTTAGAAGTTTAGCATACGATGATTTACAACCAAATACAAAAATAACTTCTTTAAGTCAAGTAAAAGGCACTTTAACAATAGGTTATGGGCATACAAAGAATGTTAAAGTAGGTCAAGAAATCACTGAAAATGAGGCGCTTTATTTGCTTGACGTAGATAGTAAAGAGGCTCAAAATGGTCTTAAAAAATATACAAAAGTACCATTAACGCAAAATATGTATGATGCTTTAACGAGTTTTATTTTTAATGTTGGAGTAGGAGCTTACAAAGATTCTACTTTGCTTAAAAAATTGAACTCTAAAGACTATGTCGGTGCTTCAAATCAGTTTGGAGTTTGGATAAAATCAAAAGGTAAAGTTTTAGAGGGTTTGAAAAAAAGACGTGATCATGAAAAAAATATTTTTTTAAATGGAATTTCTGTTTTAACGTATACTATGCCGAATGATTTTTTAAACGAAAAAAAAAACGGAAGTTTTAAATTATGGTACCTCCTGCCAATTTTATTAATATTATAATGAGTTATTTTACAGACGATTTTAAAGTTTTTGGTTTAGTTACTTCAACTGCATTTATAACTTTAATAGATGTAAATCAAATCTTACAATTTTTAGTTTTAATTTTTACTTTATGTTATAGCTTTTATAAGGCTAAAAATGAACGAATTAAATATAAAGCTTATGAGAAAAAAGAGTTATAGAAAAAAATTCAGTTTTTGGACTTTTTTAGTTGAATCTGAGGTTAATCAACCTTGGATTAAAAAATATTACCTTATAAATAAAAAGGGTAAAAAAACTTTAATTTCTTCGTCAAGATTTGACGAAGCTTTAAAAAACGCAGTAAGCTACACTATTTCTTACGCTGATGCTTATTTTTATAAAATAAAGCGATATAAAATGAAATTTTTAATTCAATAAAATAATATGAATAAAGCAATCCAATTTGTAGGTAAATTATTTGGGGCAGGAAATCCAATAACCGAAATTTTAGACCGTTTTGTGCCTGATAAATCAGTCAAGCAAGCGTTCGAACATGAAATTAAAATGAAGCTTTTGGAAATCTCTCAAAACGAGTTTGAAGACATGGAAAACGCTCGTAAGATGCAAATAGAGGCATTAAAACAAAATGATACTTTTTCAAAAAGATTTGTTTATTACTTATCTGCTGTAATTTTAATTAATTCTGTTTTAGCTGGATTTTTAGCAATTTTCGTTGAATTTCCTCCGCTCAATAGGGAGTTTGTTAACCAATATTTTAATTTTTCATTCATTGCTGGTTCAACTCAAGTAATTTCTTTTTATTTCGGTAGAGCTACCAAAAATAATAATAATTCTATTTAATATGTGTTGTCAAAAAACAGAGGGTAGAGTGTTCTTAGAGGAATTACTTTGCTATCATTTTCCAAATAGGGATTATACTATAGTCCCTAAAGTTCTTAATAATTTTGAAGCTTCTAATTCAAATTTTTTCTTTCAAATTTCAGGTAAAAACAATTCTATAAGATCATATCTTTTTATAGATTATTTTTCATCACCTGAAACGTTTTCAGGTTATGAAATTAATTTTACAATTCCGCTTAATGACGCAGAATTAACTACAGTTCAATCTTGGTATCCGCCTGAATAGATTTAAACCCCCTTGCTATTTAGTAAGGGGGTTTTTGTTTTTATAAATCAAAATATTGATTCTTTCCTGTAGAATTTCAATTTTCTTTTCTAAAAGTACAATTTTATCTTCTTCGTTTAGAAGTTGTCTTAAAACAGCTGTATTTGTTTTATGACCGTTTATTTCTTTGTACAACTCAAACATTTTAATGAGTTTTTTGTCTCTAATGAAAATTTGTATCATAATTTTAAGTTTTATTTATCTAACTGAAGCTAATTTGTCCGACCTGAACGGACATTTTTCTGGGTAATTAAGGCATGATTACAGGATTAAAGTCTGTTTTTAGCAGTTCTTCTATACATGTAGGTTCAAAATAGTTCTTATTTTTGTTGCATGCCCAATGCTTAACCCTTGATTTCTTTACTGGTGTAACCCATGATACAAAAATGAATGACTTCATATGCTCTTGGAACCGTTTCTTCTTACATAAAATACAAGTGTGTCTTTTCTTTTCCATAATCTGTACGTTTACAATATAAATAATTAAAAATTTTTGGTTAAGCTTTTTTAAAAGCTTTAAATAACTTGAATAAAAAAAATAAAAAAAAACAGGGCTTGCCCGTCTAAATGATATTTTCTTTTTTTTTAAATTTTTCTTTTTTTTCTTACTTCGTTATCACGTAATTTTTCCAAAATTCTGTCTCAAAATTCACGTTTAAATCTAGTTTTTCAAAGTTTTGCCCTGATAAGTGGCAAAGCTTTAGAAAATCTTTTTAAGGCGTTAATTTTTAGCTTTTTTGGGAAAATTCGTACTTTTGTAACGAAAAAAAAATAAATTAAAAATAATTACTTCCTATTAAAACATAATCAAAATCATGGAGGACGTCGCTAGTAACTACGTCCTCCTACGGGTCGCACTACGCCTAAATATTTCCGTTAACTATATTGTTTATCAATATTTTACAAAAAAAACACTTCAAAAGTTAAAGAAATGTTAAAATTCCTTGTTTTGAACTTAATTTTATATCTTTGATAAAGAAAGAATTAACTAGAATAATGTATAAAATTTGAACTATAATATACATTATGTAAAATAGAAAATGTAAAACAAGAATTCATCCTGCTTATATTATTTATCTGCTATAAATTTAAGTGCTCCAGAATTTATGCAGTATCGCAATCCTGTTGGGTTCGGACCGTCATTAAACACATGTCCTAGATGTAATCCTGTTGCTTTTTCTATAACTTCATCTCTAACCATTCCGTAACTTTCATCTTTGATCCAAATAACAGGCATCATTAGAAATTGGTTTTGTAAAAGATGGCCAACCAGTTCCTGAATCAAATTTATCTTTAGAACTGAATAATGGTTTACCAGTAGCAGCACTAACATAAATTCCTTTTTTATGGTTATTATAATACGCATTATTGAAAGATGGCTCTGTTCCTTGTTCAACCATAATATAATAGGCATTTGAAGATAATTTTTTTTTCCATTCCTTTTTTGATAATGCTTCTGGAAATTTTTTTGAAAGGCTTGTTTCCTTTGCTTCTTTACAAGATATTTGTGCTATGGTAAGGCAACAAATCAATGCTATATAAATTAATTTAAAGTGTTTCATAATTTTATTACTTTAGGTAATTAGGGAATTTGTTTTTAAATTTATTAATTCTTGGTAATGATACATTAATTATATACGAATTATTTGGATGTAAAGATTCATAGTTTTGATGATATGCTTCTGCTTCATAAAATTTTGAAAACATTTTTACTTCTGTTGTAATCGATTTTTGACCATAAACTTTCTGACTATTAAGCTTATTAATATAATCTTCGATGACTTTTTTTTCTGTTTCTGTTTTATAAAATGCAATCGAACGATATTGTGTTCCTTTGTCAGGACCTTGTTGATTCAATGTTGTAGGATCGTGAGAACCAAAAAAAACAATTACTAAATCTGAAAAAGAAATAATGTTCGGATCATAATAAATTTTAACCGCTTCTGCATATCCTGTTTTACCACTACTCACCTTTTCATAAGTTGGATTAGGTTCGCTTCCTCCACTGTAACCAGAAACTACTTCTTTAACTCCTTTTACACTCTCAAAGACAGCTTCAACACACCAAAAACATCCAGAGGCAAAGTAAGCCGTTTCATATTGTCCTAAATTTTTGCTTGTTTTTTGTACTATTTTTTCTATTTCTTTTGCATTTTGTTCATGAATCAAATGGTTATTCTTTTTTTCATTTGATTGACAATTAAGAGCTAAAAAACTAATAATTAAGTAACTTATGGTTTTTATTTTTTTCATTTTATATATTTTTTAATTAAATATAAAATTACTAATTAATGTATGTATCAAATGTTAAGTACATTACATTAATCGTTAAAACGCTATTAATTTTTTAAGGATAAAATTGTAATTTTGTTATTAAAGTTTAAAAAAACATTAAATGGCAAATAAAACTTCGCAGCATATTCTTAGTACTTCAGCCAATTTATTAGGTTTTTGCTTAATCATTATAACATCTTTACATCTTACAAATTTTGCAGAAAATTCTCTTGTAGATGAATTTACTTCATTAGTAGCCTTATTACTGACCATTTCAAGTATATTTTCGTTTATTTCAATTAAAACTGAAAATTCTAAAAAAGAATGGTTATTTGAAAATATTGCAGATTACTTATTCCTTATTTCTTTAGTCGGATTATTTTCAATTACGATATTTGTTACTCTAAGTTTTTGGAATAAATAAAAGCCTGATATAAAAATACATCAGGCTTTTATTAGATTAAAATAGTTACTATCTACTCTTTAATAAAAGTTTTAGTTTCACTATTGCTATCAGAAATATGTTTTATGATATAAGTTCCTTTGACTAAATTACTTATATCAATTGTATTTCTATTTGTAATATCATTTACTTTTAATACCTCTATTCCTAGCATATTAATTATTGATAAACTTTCTTTTTTATTAATTTTAGAAAGATTTATATTTAAAACATTATTATGAGATGGATTTGGATATACAATCATTTGATCTGTAGTTTTTACATTTAAATCAATCTCATCAGTTATTTTATTATTATTATTAGATGAATAAGCAGTACTAATATAATACAAATTAGCAACATCATCTTTAGATATTGTATGAAATCCATTTGAAATAGATATCGTAGCTGTACCCGAAGAAGCTGTATAGGATACATTATCTACTTTAATATCTCCTGTAAAATTAGAATCAAATACAAGAGTTAGTGTTGCATTGCTTGAAGCAGTAAAAGTTATAGAAGTACTCGATTCAATTTTTAATCTTTTGGTTAACGATAAACCATTATAGTTGACTAAACCATCATTAGAATTCATATTACCTGAAATAGTATAAAAAGAACTGTTTTTTTCTGATACTGTAAAATTATGAATTTCATTTCCAGTATTGGATCCTCCTCCTCCAGATGAGCTACCATTTGGTGTTGCTGAAGCTGCATTTGAATTCACACTTCCATTTGCTTTTATCCAATAATAGTAAGTGATTCCACTAGTCACACCATTGTCTACATAAGAGCGGGTTGAAGTACTAATTTGAGCTATTCGTACTCTTCCACTAGGATTCGAATCAGTATCTCTATAAACTTCTAAACCAGTTACTGTTAGATTGTTTATTGTCCAATTTAAATTTACAAGACTATTACCAGCAGTAGCTGATAATATAATTTCTGGATTTCCAGGAGGAGTTACTGTTCCACCATATTCAATAGCTCCTAAATCAGGTTTTGAACCATTATAAGTTATTCCGGAAGAAGTAACACCAGCATCGATTAAATCACTTCCAGATTTTAACTTAAGAAACCCATTTGAAGTTGGATTTGCATTTGATCCAATTGATAGTGTTTCAAAATCTGAACTGGTAACCGTAAAACCACCTGTTGCACCTACAAACGAATTTGGAGCTAAAGTATTACCTCTCAAGCGGTCATTTGTACTATTTTCAAAAGAAATATTATTTCTAAATATATGACTTGCACCATCTCTTGTATGCCAATTGTAGCCATCATTATCATATGAAGTATTATTGGTAAACTCAATTGCACCAATATTACCATTATCTGTAAATCCGTGTTTGCCATTTTTATAAGCAATACAACGTCTTACAATATGATTAATTTGATGAGCAGATGAACCTAATTTATATCCATTTTTATCACCACCACCTGATGTACCTCCTGTGGTTAATATCCCATTATTATGAGCAATACATCCTTCTAAAGTAACAATACCAATAGGACCTGTGTCTGATTTTGTATATAAATCCCACCCATCATCAATATTGTGATGTGAGATACAATTTCTAAAAACATTTCCTGTTCCAACAGTTAGTTTAGCCGCAAATCCATCAGCATCTTCATTAGCACTATCTCTGTTGTCATAGGATTCACAACCTAAAATTAAATTATTTGAAGGCCATTGACTAATATTTGTTGCAGAACTACTATATCTGCTAAGTTGTAACCCTGTATCAAAATTATTTCTGAAAATACAATTTTCGATTGTATTATTACTTCCCGATAATAACATTCCATTATCACCAGCTCTTTCGATTGTTATTCCTTTCCAGTGCCAATAATCTCCATCAAGTACTATTCCTCTATTAGAATCTCCTTCTGAGTTATTAAAACGAAGGACAGGTACTTCACTTCCATAAGCAAATACTCTTATTTTTGATGTAGAACTACCATTCTTAGTAATTACAATTGGAGAAGAAGAAATGGAATGAAGACCACCTCTCATATAAATATAATCGCCTGCTGAAACGACACTAATTGCTTTTGTAATTGTTTTAAAAGGACTACTTAGTGTTCCTGAATTGGAGTCGCTACCTGAGGTTGCAACATAATAATTGGTTGCAAAAGTTGATATACTTGTTAAGCTTATCAAAAATAGAAATAAAAATTTTTTCATGATGTTTTTTCTGTTTGTTTGTTTAAAAAAATGTATAATTACTGTTTTCAAGTAGTTCTATCAGGGAATTCCGCTTCTTGGAAATGATTTATTAAAAAAATCAAATTTCATTTTAAGTGTTGTTATAAATATTTTTTGTTAAAAAACAATTATTTAATCGATTACGAAAAAATATTAATAAATAATTTTTATTATAACTGATTGTCTTTTAGCCAATTTTCACAATCTGTAGTCCAAAATAGTGACGTATTCTCTTTTCCTAAACCAAAACCATGTCCTCCTTTTTTATATACGTGTATTTCGGTTGAAACTTTATTGCTTTTTAAAGCTAAGTAATAATTTATGCTATTTTCTACAGGAACTGATTTATCATCTGTTGCGTGAATTATAAAAGTTTTTGGTGTTTGTAAATTAACTTGAGTTTCATTGGAAAATAAATTTTCTAATTTCTTTGAAGGATTTAATCCTAATAAATTCGTTTTTGAGCCTTTATGAGTTATTGTTTCTTCCATTGAAATTACTGGGTAAACTAAAATAGAAAAGTCTGGTTTAGCACTTGTTGAATCAGTTATATTATAAACAGCTTTATCGTATTTTGTAGCTAAAGTTGATGCCAAATGTCCTCCAGCAGAAAATCCCATGATGCCAATTTTATGTTCGTCTAGATTCCATTTTTTAGCATTTTTTCTTACATATCTCATAGCTTCTTGAGCGTCTTGTAAAGGTCCAATACTTTTATTTTTCATTATTTTATATGAAGGCAATCTGTATTTTAAAACTACAGCTGTTATTCCTAATGAATTCAACCATTCTGCCACTTTATAACCTTCTTTATTTATGGCTAAATGAAGATAACCACCACCAGGGCAAATTACAACAGCTGTTCCGTTTGGATTTTTGGGCTTAAAAATGGTAAGTGTTGGTATTTTAACCTGGCTAACCTTGACCAAAATAGAATCTTCAAAAAATCGAATTTCTTCATAAGTTGAATTAGTTATGGCATTTGGGATTTCCTTTTCCCAAAGATTGACTTCATAAGACTGTGCAATCAAATTGAATGTCATTTGAAATAAGATTATAACTACTATGTTTTTAAAGAATTTCATTTGCTATTTTTGATAAATTTGGCTAAAGCAGGTACTTTTTTAGCTAATTCTTTTGTGGCTAAGTTAGCAACTTCATTTGCTCCTAGTTTTGATAAGTGAGTGTCATCGATTTTTCCTTCAGGAAAATAGTTATTTTCACCTTTTTCAAAATGAAGATGTAATTTTTTAGATTCTTCAACTCCATATGCTATTTCCATTTGCTCTGTTAAATATTGCATATCAATAAAAGGGACATTCATTTCTTGAGCCACTAATCTTGCAATTAAAGTATAATTTCCATGTGAGTCTAATAAAACACCTTCTTGGTTAAATTTTCTTCTTGCTATAGAAGAAAACAAAACTGGAATAGCTCCTTTTGATCTTGTTTCCTCAACATATTGCATTAAATTATAACGATATGAGGTTTGTGGGTTTGTATATCGTTTTGGATCAGTATCTTTCCCATCATTATGACCAAATTGAATAAACACATAATCACCTGATTTTAAAGAATCTAATACTGTTTTCCAATGCTTAAGTTCACGGAAACTTTTTGAACTTCTCCCGTTAACAGCATGATTACTAATACTGATATTATTTGTCATAAAATCTGGTAAAACTTGTCCCCAACCAAACTCAGGATTTTCTTCTGGATTTTTTTTGTTAGCCATGGTTGAATCACCAATCAAATAAATTGTGACTTTTGGATTGTCAGATTTAGTTACATCTGAACTTTTACATCCAAAAAGAATAAATGCACTTAAAATGAATAATTTATAAATTTTCATACCAATTTGAATTACCTAAAATGTTTGTTAGTGTATATTTTTTAACTTCTTTTTTGTTAAGTTGATTTGACCAAGAAACTCTAGATTTAGCATTTGAACCTTCTCCTCTATTTTCATATTCTGCATAAAAACTAGTTTTTTCTGCGTTAGGTTTAGACCAATTATGCCAACCTTCAGGTAAAATATGATTTCCTAAAGAACAATTTATGAAAACTGTTTTGGCATAAATTCTCCAGGGTCTTCCTAAATAGACTTTATTCGTTTCACTATTTGAGGTTAAGTTACAATCTTTAAAAACATAACCAAAGTTAGCGTCTTTTGGTGTTGAAGCTGCTGTTATGTATGAATCTTTTTTGGAATGAATTTCACAATTTTCAAAATAGGCTGTAGCACTTCCAAAAATAAAATCCGTTGTACCTTCTATATAACAATTTTTATAGTATTGTTTGCCAATTCCTGAAGCATACAATGTATCTTGATTGCCTAAAATTTTACAATTATCAACCACTACTCTATCTGAAAATATAGATAATGCAACAGCTTGACCAATATCACCAGAAGAATTTTCAATGGTTAAGTTTTTTAGAATGATATCATTGGCTTCCACTAATAAAGTATAGGTGTAAAAGGTACTATTTCTACCTAAATTTACTTTGTTGAAGTAATCATCATAAGTAATTATGGTGTTTTCTTTACTTTCACCAACTAATGAAATGTTTCTATTCCATTCATGAACTTTTATTTTTTCTTTATAAATTCCATTTTTAATAGCAATTGTAATTCTATCATAAGGAAAAGCTTTTGAATTATTAATAGCTTCTTGAATGGATTGATAATCTCCACTTCCATCTTGGGCCACAACTACATAATATTTATCTTCTTCTTTTTGTTTTAAAGCTGCAATTCCATTTTTTTCTTTCCATTTTGGATATTGTTTCAAAACTTTTTCTGGACTTGTAACATACCAAGCATAGCCATTTCTTCGCTCTTCTCCTATTTCATCAATTGAATATTTCTTGATTCCGTCTCGATCACAAAAGAAAGGTTTGTTGTCTTCTAATTCCATGAAACGAGCCCAAAGTGGTTTAGCATTTTCATCTGCAAATAACATCTTATCACTAACTTTTCCTTTTTCGTTATAGATTTTTTCTTCTCTTAAACCAGTGATTTTAACTTTTTCAAACCAAGTAACAGCAGCATTTATTGCCGTTATCACTTCTTTTGAAGGATTTTCAATATCCATTAACAGCAACACTATATTAGCTGATTCATAACCACTCAAAGAAGGTAATTCGTAAGCTCTTGCTTTTGCAGGTAATAAGGTTTTTTCATCATGTTGCGCACACCAACTGGTTAAAACATTATTTTGTTTGTATTGGGTTTTTAAAATACAATCAATGCCTTTGTAGAATGCTATTCTAGCTTTTGAAACAATGGCATCACTAGGTTTTATGGAATAAGCATCTGTTTTATCTTTAATTTCTTTTAAAAGATTTAGAATATTTACCATAGAATCATCATTATAAGTGATGTGTGTGTAATATCCTTTTTTTAGAGGGTAAAATTGGGGCCAACCTCCATTTTCATATTGTGCTTCTAGAACATAATCTATTCCTTTAAGAAAAGCTTTTCTATAACGTTCATCTGGAGTTTGTTTGTACATTTTTGATAAAAAATACATTTCTTGAATAGTCGCTCCATTATCTGTAGTGATGTCTTTATTGTTAGCTTTTAATAGTTGTAATGCTGTTTTATCAATTGCTGCTAATTTGTTTTGCATCTGAATATTTTTGGGCCAACCACCAATATCTCTTTGGTATAACAAAACATTTTCTGCAATTTCTTTAGCTTCATTTGATGCAAACCAAGAATCCTCACTTTTATAAATAATATCTCTCCATGATTTATTATGAACTTGTGCATTCAATTGCGTCATAAATAATAGGGTAAAAAATACTATTGTTGTTTTTATATAATTCATAATTGTATTTATTTGATTCTAAACCAATCAATATCAACGCTTCCTGCGTCATTAATTATTCCATTTCTTAAGGCTAAATAGCCAATTTTTGCTCCAATCCACTTCCCTTCCCTTGCGGTAAAATCATTTCCTATTTTTTCAAATTTCTTTCCATTAGTACTGTATGAAAACGAAACAATTCCACCAGCTTTAACTTCTGCCTGAAGGTAAAAGATGTTAGATTTTAAATTGATTTTATCTGTTTCTTGTTCATCTGTATTCTTATCTGCATTTTTACATGTAATCTGAGAAAGATAAAGTTGTCCGTTTTGTTGTTCAATTTTTAGATAACTATAATCCAATCCCATAATTAAAAAACCGACTTGTTCTCCATCAAAACGAGCATTGAAAGTCATTTTTGTAGTAGCAGTAAACGTTTCAGCTGGAAATTTTTGTAATAGTAGATTTCTAACATTGTAGATATTCTTTGCATTTTCTGTTTTTGGTCTACAATACATTGTAAAATGTCCTAAACTTGTTGGAAAACCCCAATATACTTGTGGATTTGCATGCCATTGCCATTGCAACCCTAATTTTGGGTCATTAAATTCATCTGAATCTGGTGGTGTAACTATAGAAAATTGTTTACCAACATTAGGTTTTTTGTAAATAGTTACTGGTTGACCAATACCCTCATTAGCTACATCTTCACCAATAATTGGCCAATTATTTTTCCATTTCATAGGTTGCAAATGGACAATTCTACCATAAGCTCCTTTATCTTGAAAATGAAAAAACCAATCTTGACCAGTTTGTGTTTGCACCCAAGCTCCTTGATGTGGTCCATTTATGGAAGTTTTTCCTTGATTTATAACTTTCCTTTTCTCGTAAGGACCATAGATATTTTTAGATCTTAAAACCGTTTGCCAACCTGTTGCGACTCCACCAGCTGGAGCAAAAATGTAATAATAGCCATTGTGTTTGTAAAACTTTGGCCCTTCAATAGTGGATTCGTCTTCATGACCGTCAATAATTAGTACATCATCATCATTTGCTTTCGTTGCTTCTGAATTTAAAGTGCAAATTGCTAAAAGACTTTTTATTCCTGCTCGACTTCCTGCAAATGCATATGCCATATATACTTTTCCATCATCATTCCATAAAGGTGTTGGATCAATTAAACCTTTCCCTTCTTTTATTAGCATTGGAATTGACCAGTTTTCCTGAGGATTTTTGGTTTTAACCATATAAATACCATAATCCGGATCTGGATAAAAAATGTAAAATTCGTTATTATGATAGCGTATACTAGGAGCCCAAACTCCATTTCCGTGTTGAACTTTATCAAAAACATCAAAAGGAGGTTGTTTTTTTAAAGCATAATTTATTAGTTCCCAATTGATTAAATCCTTTGAATGTAAGATTGGTAATCCAGGAATGCAATTAAATGAGGAAGCTGTCATATAATAGTCGTCACCAACTCTAATTACATCGGGATCGGAATAATCAGCATGAATTATAGGATTTTTATAAGTTCCATCACCATTATCTGCTACCCAAGCCTTAGAGATATCATCATTTTGTTGCCCAAAAGCAATTCCAAAGGAAAATAATAGTATTAGAAAACGGAATTTCATAAGTCGATTACTTTTCTTTCTTTATCACTTAACAAGGCTGCTTCAATGATTTGAATAACTTGCATACCTTCTTTACCTGAAACGGGAACTGTTGCATTATTTCTGATAGCTTCATACAAAGCATCATAGTAATTCATATAATCTCCTTTTAACGATGGAATATGTTCCTTGATTATTTTACCTTCTTTTTCAGTGTGCAAAAGCCCCATTTCATTATTTGGTTCGATTCCCCAATTTTCAGATTCAGGTTTTTTACCTGCTTGTAAATCGGTTTCTTGAACATCAGCTTTTGTTTTGATGAAAGAACCTTTGGTACCATGAATTACATAAGCAGGTAAAGGCTCGCGAACAAAATAACTTGATTTAAGTGTTACTTTATGGGGTTCATAATATAATTTTAAATCAAAATAGTCGACAACTTTAGAATTAGGTCGTTTATAATCTAAATCTGCAAAAACAGCATTGGGCCTACCAAAAAATTGTAAGGCTTGATCTATTAAATGTGATCCTAAATCATACAAACTCCCTACTCCAACTGTTGGTGTTTCTTTGTGTACTTTGTAACTCAAATCAGGAACATAACGATCATAGTGAATGGTTACGTCCACTATATCACCTAATACACCTTCATTAAGTATTTTTTCAACTGTACGAAAATCACTGTCATAACGACGATTGTGATATACAGAAAGTACTACATTTTTTGCTTTCGCTAATTGGATTAATTCTTCAGCTTCTGAAACCGTTACGGTAAAAGGTTTTTCAACCACTACATTTTTGCCAGCATTAAGGATTTGTTTGGTCAAATCATAATGTGTTATATTAGGCGTGTTAACGATAACTAACTCAATAGTATCATCAGCTAATAAACTTTCAAGTGTTCTGAAAGTCTTTATTTGAGGATATTTTTCTACCGCTTCATTTTTAGTTCGTTCTAAAGCACCATATAAATTGTATTTCGAATTTACTTCAAGAAAAGGAGCATGAAATAAATAGCCACTCATTCCAAAAGAGCATAGCGCAGTTTGTATTGGTGAAAAACTCATTTTTATTTATTTAGTTCTAAAGCAGCTAAAATAAAAGGACCAGTTGCTTTAGGATCATTATCTTTTTTCTTTTCGTTTACATAATATTCAAAAGAACCATCTCTATAAGGATTACCACCTAAACCAGCTACAGCACAAGCTTGTGTAATTATCACTTCGCCATCATCTGAAACTTTTACTAAATCTCTTGTAATACCATCGAAAGCTTTATTAGCAGCTACTTTATACTCTTCGGGTAAATACCCTTTGTTTACTCCTTTTGCTAATGCGTAAGCAAACATAGCAGAACCAGAAGCTTCTAAATAATTACCTTCTTTATCATCCATATTAGTAACTTGATACCATAATCCAGAAGAATGCTGTTGCTTCACTAAAGCTTCTGCCAATTGATTTAAATAAGAAACCAATTCTTTCTGTTTTGGATGATTTTCAGGGAAATAATCTAAAACATCAACCAAAGCCATAGCATACCAACCTAAAGAACGTGACCAAAAGTTAGGAGAAGTTCCCGTTTCTTTATTGGCCCAAGCCATTGCTTTACTTTCATCCCAACCGTGATATAATAAACCTGTTTTTGAGTCTAAAGCATGTTTTTGGATAAGTTCAAATTGTTTGGCAACATCATCTAAGTTTTCTCCATCTTCAAATTTTGAAGTATAATGTGCATAAAAAGGTTCACCCATGAATAAACCATCCAACCACATTTGAGAAGGATATCTTTTCTTATGCCAAAATCCTCCTTCAGAAGTTCGAGGATGTTCTGATAATTGTTTTCTTAAAGTTTGTATGGCTTTTAAGTATTTTTCCTCTTTGGTTGTGTCATAAAGGTTGAATAAGATATTACCTGCTTCAATCATATCAATATTGAAGTTTTCATATTTATAAGAAGGAATTGCACCAGTATTATCAATTGTTGCATCAGCATATCCTTTGATATAATCGTAATATTTTTTATTGTTGGTTTTCTTGTATAGTTCTTCAAAAGATGTTAAAACCAAACCGTGTACATAATCCCATTTTGGTTCTTCTTTACCATCAATTTGATAGGCTTCAGGATGTTCTTTCATTAAAGTTAGTGCCAAACGTTCCGACCATTTTAAAGAATCAGAAATGGCCATTTCTTTTGGAGATTCTTCCGCTACTGTATTCTTGTTTTCTGATTTACAACTTGTAAAAAAAGAAATAATAGATACTATAAAGATAAAACCACTTATTTTTATTTTTTTCATTCTTATTTTAATTTATTTGAAGCATTCAATTCATTTAATTTATCATTCAAATATATAATGAATTCCTCTTGTGTTTTAATTCCGTTAACTTCTTGTTCCCAAGCTCCTAAAAAGTAGAAAGATATTTCATTTTTAGTTGGTTTAAACTGAATTAAATGATCGTGTTCACCTTCAAAAGTGCTTGCAACTGTTTCTACTTCGTAAAAAATAGCCATTCCTAAGTCATCTGGAATAAGGGTTTGTTCACCATAAGTAGCTATATAAGCCCATTTTTTGTTATCACTATCTTTTTGAATTAAAGGAAGATTGTTCAATTTAACAATTCCTGTACAAATCCCTTCTAAACCTTCTGAATTTTGAATCGTGTGTTTGGTGTATCTTTCATCAGCTGAAATAGATAAAGTCGATGTTAAGTTTGTTTTTTGATTATTGGTTTTCCAACCAAAATAATTCACTTTCACAACCGATTGATGCTCTAAATTTTCAACCTTAGCAAAAGTAGAATCTACTTCTTTAAAATGAACAACTTCTTTGTTTACATATCTTCCAATAGAACCTATACCCAAACCTTTTCCTACTTTTAAAATATCAGAACCCCAAGCTTGTGGTTTATGATAAGAATCAAATCCATCTTGACCCACTTTAGATAAAACCATAGTATCAGTAACTTTACCAAAAATATCAATGGCATTTCTCCAATCTAAATACAATCGGTATCCAATTTTATTACTCTCCCAACCTGGACCTTCATATCTAATAAACCAAGAATGATCTGTATGTTCGGCAGGAACTTTTAAACTATTTACATTTTTAAAAGTACCTTCTAAATATTCTCTTCCCTTCCAATGGCCACCTTCTTTTATAGAAAGTTCAGCATACGTTTTTGGAGTGTTTTCAACTGCAACAACTGGCTCTTCAACAGGAGTTGTTGGTTCTACATTTTTTTTACAAGCTATTAAACTAGATAGCACTAAAATACCTGTAATTAATTGATTTTTTTTCATTCTATATATTAATTCAATTTAAATTGTTGATCTAAAAAACGTGTTATATAAGACACTGTATCATCAAACCAAGGTTCAAATAACCAAAACGTATGAGGACTATCTTTAATTTCTTCTACTCTATTGTAAATTTTATTCTCATTAAGTATTTTAATCATATCATCTCTTCCTGCATGAAACCTATCATATTGACTGTTTATAAAAAGTATTGGAGGCGTTTTTTTGCTAACATGACTTAAAGCAGAAGCTTCCTCCCAAATTTCTGGTTTTTCTTCATAGGTTCCTCCTAACCATTTTGCAGCATAACTACCTTCACTAGATTCTGGGTGATGAAAAGCTAAAACACCATCTAAATTAATAATCGCTTGAAATTTTTCTGGATATTTTGTTCCTAATAAAGAAGCCATCTGTGCACCAGATGAACAACCTAAAACACCTATTTTAAGAATATCAACATTAAATTTTGAAGCATTAGTCTTTATAAATTCTAAAGCATCTAAAATATCATTTATAGAAGCTGGATATTGCGCTTCTTCAGACAATCTATATTGAATTGAAAAGCAATTATATCCTTTTTTGGCAATATTTTGAGCTAAAGGTCCAAGCATTGATTTATTTCCAGATGCCCAACCTCCACCATGAATCAATAGTATTGTTGGTAACTTTAAGTATGATTTATAAAGATATGCATCTAAATGCAAAGATATTTTTTCATTTTTAAAATAAATAACATCACTAGTTTCTTGGACTAAAGAATCCTTTACTGAATTAGTAATTTTAATAAAAGGAAACTTTTTTAATTGTTTTTTGTATTCTGATGAAGTATTATAAGAAAGATTTCTATTAACTTGAGAATAAACACAACTTATGCTGATCATTGATATAAATAGAAAAATTGTAGCTGATTTATTCAATTTAAATTACAATTAAAATTTTACGTAATCGATTACACAAAAATAAGAAATGTTTTAAATATATCAGAATATCTTGCTCTTTTTTTTCGATTTTTTAATTTAAAAAGGATGAATTTTATGTAAAATATATAAAAAAGGGCTAAAAAAATGAAATATTACAAATATTATCGTTTTCAATCTTGAATAAAAATTATATATTGAATTTATTCATTGAATAAAGCTTAATATAATATCCTTTAAACCATTAAAAATTATGATTAATGTATTTTTTAATCTTATTTTTTTAAATATAATTATTTATTAAGCTAATGTGTTATTTTTTTAAATATTTTTACATAATCGATTACGAAAATTTTTAAAACAATTAACAACTTAATTATTCACAATTTAGTCATGAAAAAATTTCTACTTCTAATTTTAGTTTTTACTACTATGCATAATAGTGCACAGACAGTAAACATAACTCAAGTAACACCTTGGCTTGAATCTGCTTACATTACTTGGGAACCTATTACTGATGTTGATAGTTATAATGTTTATTATACAGGAGGAGGTTTTACTAATCAATTAATTGATATACAGTTAATTCGCTATTATGGTTCTTATTTCAGGGCTGATATAATTGGTCTAGAAGCAGGAAACTACACTTTTAAAGTTGTACCAGTAACAGCTGGTGTTGAAGGAATTGAAACTAATTCAAATTCTGTCGCTGTTTTAGCTCATGATAGAAGTGGTTTTGCTCATAGTAATGGGAAAATTCCTGGTGCTTATAATCTAAATGGTACACTAAAAGCAAATGCAGTAGTTTTATATATTACTGAGGATACTAAAAACACTATTTCATTAACTGTTACAGGTGCAAATTCTAACCCATGTGTAGGTTTGCAAACTATTTTAGATGGTTTTAAAAAAGGATATGACAACAGACCTTTGTCCATTAGATTAATTGGAAACATCACGGATTTAAATTATATGCTTAATGGTGATTTAGTTATTGAGAATAATAACAATGTTTCGGGTGCTATTACATTTGAAGGAATTGGTTCAGATGCTTTGTCTAATGGTTGGGGCTTACGAATTAAGAAAGGATCAAATATTGAAGTTCGTAATTTAGGATTTATGCTAACAGATGCTTCAGAGGGTGATAATATTGGTTTACAACAAGATAACAACTATATATGGGTACATAATTGTGATTTATTTTATGGTAGTCCAGGAAGTGCCTCTGATCAAGCAAAAGGTGATGGAGCTTTGGATTGTAAGAAATCCACTTATATAACTTTTTCCTATAATCATTTTTGGGATTCTGGTAAAAGTTGTCTTTTAGGGTTAAGCGAAAACACAACAACAGGTTTGTATATAACATATCATCACAACTGGTTTGATCATTCTGATTCAAGACATCCTAGAGTACGCTATTATTCTGCTCATGTTTATAATAATTATTTTGATGGGAATTCTAAATATGGAACAGGCTCAACTTTAGGTTCTTCTATCTTTATGGAAGGTAATTATTTTAGAAAATGTAAATATCCAATGTTAATTTCTAAACAAGGAAGTGATGTTTTAAATGGTTCTCCAGGTACTTTTTCAAATGAAGATGGTGGTTTTATTAAAGCATATAATAACTTTATGATAGGACAAACAAGTTTTCTTCCTTATGATGCTATTACAAATTCTTCACAATTTGATGCTTTTGTGACTAGTAACAGAAATGAAACTATTAGCAATAGCATTGTTTCTTTTCAAGGAGCAAATGCTTATAATAATTTTGATACTAATGCAACATTATATGTTTCTAGTTTAGTAACAGATGATCCTACAACTGCTAGAGATAAAACCATTCAACATTCTGGACGTGTGTCAGGAGGAGATATTTCTTATACATTTAATAATTCAGTTGATGACACATCCTATGCAGTAAATACTGGGTTAATGACGTTGTTAACGACCTATACTACTCAGTTAATTTCAGTTCAAGGAATAACATCAACTGCAGGCAGTACTCAAATATTGAACATTCCAAACAATAATGATCAAACAGTTCTTACAGGAAATGCAATTAGTCCAATAGTTTTTAGTTGGGGAGGAACTGCAACTGACGTTACAGTTACAAATTTACCTGTTTCAGGAATTACTTTTGTTAAAGATATACCAAATAAAACAGTAACCATCTCTGGAACTCCAAATGCAGATGTTAGTTTTACTGTTAGTACAGTCGGTAGTACAGGAACACCAATATCTGGAACAGGTTCTATAACCGTTACTGATGGTTCTAATTTGGGAAATGAAATTCACAATTTTACAACTTCAGTTCTTAATAGTTCTTTTTATACTTTTACTTCTGCTAATATGAATTCCAATACAGGATCAACAACTTATGAAGGATTGACGTTGACTGCAAGATTAAAGATTGAATCATCAACTAATATAAGTTACACTACTCCAGCTGTTTCTACTTTAACATTAGTATTAGATCCGACTTTTAATGGAACTATTAAATTAGATAATGTTTCTTACACAGCAAACTCAGGATTAGTTACAATACCTTCAATTCCAGCAGGTAATCATGCAATAACAAAAGGAAGCGTTGCCAATTTATATTATATAAAAACAGAATATGCAACCTTAAACACAACTGCTTTTAATAAAATTGATTTATTGTTATTTCCAAACCCTGTATCAAATGAATTAAGAATTTTGAATTCCAAAGCCTTTGCCATAGAAAAGATTAGTGTTTATAACATGTCTGGAAAATTGATTCAAGATTATAAAGGTAATACTGAAGCAATTGATATGAGTAATTTCACTTCTGGAAATTATATTATTAAAATCCTTACTTCTGAGGGAAATATTAATAAAATAATTATAAAAGAATAGTTGTATTAGCTTTAGGTATTAAAAAAAGAGGTTAATCCAAATATTTGGATTAACCTCTTTTAAATTTAGAATATGATGTTGATTTAGTTAATTATAATGTTATTTATTGACAAGAAATAAAACATATAATTTCTGATTGCCAAAATTGTTATATTTCAATTATGTTTTTACAAAGTGGTTTTACTTTTATGTTTATAATAAATCATTAAGAGAAAACATTTACAATGCTATTTTTAATTCATCAATATATTTTATATAAAAAAGCAGCATATTTTCATAATCTACTGCTTTTATTACTAATTAACTCAAATACGTATGTAAGATTACAGTATTATTTTAACTGATTTTTTACCTTCATTAGATTCCATATTAATTATATAAAAACCTTTAGTTAATTCAAAATTAGTATCTATAGAAGTGTTTAATGATTTTATTAATTGTCCAGTAAGACTGTAAACATTTACTTTAGTTTCCGAAGTAATATTTGATAAATGAATTTGATTGTCAGCTCCATAAACGTTTACACTTAGTCCATTTTTAAATGCATCTGAATCCAAAGTGGTTGTTCCTAAAGCACCAGTAACTTCAATTTTATATAAATTACTAGATTGGTCTCCATAAATATATAGATTAGTTGCACCACCAGTATAAGTTGTTTGCAAAATTAATCCATCTGAAGAATTAGTTCCTGCAAGTGAACCAACTATTGAGCTACCATCAGTTACATATAGCGTTCTAGTTCCTGAACCACCAGTTCTAAACCATACTGTAATAGTACAGTTTCCTGCTGTTGCAAAATAAACATAACGTTGTGTTGGCATTGCCTGAAAAGTTGATCCAGAATATCCAGCACCATTTAATTTAAAACGATTAGCTCCTGCATAAGTATCAGGAAATGTTTTTGGACTAGCTTCTATAATACCAATATTATTTAATGATGAAACACCCATATAAATTCCTAAATTATCATTGATTTCATTTCCTGCAATTCCAGTACCATCTAAAGGCCAATTTGTGGTGTCATTACCAAAATCCCAAACTTTTGTTTGAGCGATTGAGATACTTGAAAAAAGTACCAAAGTAAAAATTGAATAAAGTAGTTTTGTTTTCATAATTTTTGTTATTTATATTTCGTAATCGATTAAGTAAATTTAATTATTTTTTATATATAATAAAAATATTAGGTTTATTTTTTAGTATTATTAAAAGGATATGTGATTTATTTATATATATTAATTTTTGATGAATTTGATTAACTCCATCGTATCATTAAATTTTATATGGCATATATATGTTCCATTAGATAGATTTTCAATACCAATTTTTAAAGTTTCATTTGCATTTAATCTTTTATCAGAATGGCTTATTATTTTTTGTCCGTTTAAAGTATAAACGTCAACAGAAACATTATTTGAAATTGCTATAGAAAAATGGATGTTTATTGTTTTCTCAGCCATAGAAGTATAAAATTGAAATGGCTGGTTATCATTTGATGCTGTATAAAGACTAGCACAATCATTTGGAGTAACAACACCAGCTCCAGTTACTTGTAATGTTGCACCAGCTCCGCAAGTAGTATCCGTTAATAATCCTTCTACTTCATTAACAGGAATGGGAGTTGTACTATAGCTAGGAGCAGAAACTGTTCCTACATTAGAAACTCCATTAAGACAATTATTGAATACTAATGAAACGGTTCCTCCATCACCACTATAATTAGTATAAACATTTGAAATATTTGTAAAGTCTGTATTTTCAACATAACAGGTTGTATTATTTGCTCCACCACCTAAACCTAAAGCTTTAGCATTAGAAACTGCTGTATTGTAATAACAACTTACTAAATGGAGTTCAGCATTTCTTGCTCTAGGCATTCTTTCTTTACAACCACTAGCCCAATAACAATTTTGAAATGTAATACTATAGTTACCATCTGATGGAGCATCACTTGAAGAAGAACCAACTAGATTTGTAAATCTATGGTCATTTGACCCGCCAGAACCTCCTGAAATTGGTGCTTTCAAATAAGTGAATTTACACCAAGAGATGGTTACATTATCAGCTGATCCTTTATTATCAAAATTACCATCCATTCCATCTTGAAACTCACAATGATCGACCCAAATATTGGTTCCTTCATTGGTTAAATTATCTCTCCCATCCACATCATAAGCTCCAGGTCCTTCAAAAATAAGATTACGAATGATTACGTTATTTGAATTAGGCTTAATATTAAGAATACCTGAATTTGCAGCAGATGTAGCAGAATTTCCTACAATAATTTGTATATTTCTAAGTTTTGCTCCTGGTAAACCAATAATCGTCTTGTTATTCAATTGAACACTTGTATAAGTACAATCAATTGTTCCAGAAACTAAAATGACAGCATTTGTGGTAGAAGTTGATAGTAAAGCGTTTTTAAAAGCTGTGTATGTTGATACAGTAACTGGAGTTGCATTTCCACCTCCAGTTACATTTGCTCCAAAACCTTGCGGAGTTGCCATATAATAATTTTGTCCAATACCATTTTGAATGCTTAAAGAAAAAAGGACAAATAGGATGATTTTTTTCATTTCATTAATTTTTTATACTTGAAATAGTTATTAATACTGATTAAAAGGTTACTAATTTGAAGGATTTTTGAGCTCTATCAGATTTAGCTACTACAATCCAAATACCTGACCCCATCTCAAATGTTGAATTAAATCGAGTTTCTAATGATTTTACTAATCTTCCGTCAATTGAATATACATTGATAGTTGTATTTGATTTTACATTTGAAACTATAATAGTATTTGCATAAGAATAAATATTTACTGAGGAATTATTTTCAAATGTTAGATTATTAAGAACATCTTCAGCAATTAATTGTGGAAAAGGATCCCAACCATCATTTCCTTGCGTAAAATTTAAAGTAGTAATTGCGGTTCCATCGTTTAATGTTGGAGTTGTCAAAGATGTTGACCAATTGGCTCTTGTAGGTGTATTATTTACTCCCGATTGTTCGATTGTTCCATATTCATACATTCCACTAGAAATTCCACCTAAAGTGTTCTGCCACCCCAATGGCATAATTAATGAATTGCCTATTGAACCTGGATAATTGGATGTTTCAATTATAGTATTATAAAAAACAACCTCACTTGTGTTGGCTTGCCAAGGACGTCCAAAATAACCTGGTTTTGCGCGATAAGTTGATGCTGTTTCTACTAAAGGTTCTGCAGAAGTAATAGTACATTCATACATTAAATAACCTCTTCCCGAACTTTGTTGTGCAGCTGTTATATAAGCTTGATCGTTAGATTGATCACTTACATTCATTGTTAAATTAGATTGATAAAAAACCACATCCATAGCTCCAAAAATGTAGTCTACAGCACCCATCATATCTCCTTTGTAGACAGCAATTCTGGCTCCTGTTCCTCCATAAAAAGAATCTTGACGCCCTACTACTCTACATTTATTTAATATAACTTTTTGCGTATTATTCTTTATTGCTATTGCTGCTGCTCTTTCGACTAAAGTCCTATTTTGTACACTTATATTTCCAGCATTTGTTGGTCTTGGACCAGGACTTCCGGAAGTCCACATTTGAACAATATCTTGAGCTTCTTTATTTGAAATATATTGATTGAATGAATTTTCGAATATAATTCCTTCCGCTTCAAAACCGTCTGCTCCTACTACTACAGTTGCATTCCAAAAAGAACCATTTGTAGTTCCCGCACCAACATTTTGATAGGAAGCATAACCATTTTGCATATTGACATTTAAAACATCCTGATGCCATTTTTGATCTGAAGACATACTATAATAGGTATAACCATGACCATAATAAGAAGTGACTCTTACTGCATTTGAAGAAATATCAACACCAGCATTTAAAAGATTTGTATCTGGAGTTGTAGAAGCATTTTTTAAAGTTACCAAAGGTTCATTAATTACAAGCATTTCTTCATAATTACCTGGATCAATAAGTACTGTTACTCTATCAGTACTTGTTCTAACCATTTTAGAAATAGCTTCTAAAGCATTATTAATCGTTTGATAATCTTTATTCAATCCAACAGTTATTACGGAACTATATGGAATACTTCCTCCAATTTTAATTTCTGTAAAATAAGTAGTTCCTGCAAAAGCAATGTTTACAAATCCTGATGTTGAACCTGTATAAATATATTCAACATTATCTGTAATTGAAGTTGTATTTGTTGAATTTACTGTACTAATTGGTGCTCCTCCTTCAATTGTGAAATTAGCAGCATAATAGTAAGTTATAGATATTTTTTCTCCTGGGTTAATAGGAACTTGAATTGTAGCACCTGATTGCCCTATTAAATGTCCCTGACTAATAGAATTAGATATATTTCCTGTAAAAAGTAAGCCTTTGTAGGAAGAAACTGCATTTGTAATCACTTGGTCATTAAATGGCCAAACAGTAACTGGAATAAAATTCAATGTTTTTGATGTATCTGATCCATTTACTGATAAGTTTGAAGTTAAATCTAATTCAAAAGGGGAATCATTCAAACCACTAGCTTTTACGGTATATGTTCCATCTCGTAAAGTTATTCCTGAAATAGAACTAAAACTATAGACATATCCATTTTCATTTAAATTAGTGAATGTAAGTTGTAAATTACTTTCTTGAGTAGTAGTTAAACCTGTAGTTGTAACAGCAACATTATAAACTGGTTTTAAAGTAAAGTTTAAATCAGAAGTAGTATTTGATGCAGGAATAGTTATTGTATTTGAAGTTAAATCATAATCATTAACTCCATTGGCAGTAATTGTATAAGCAATATTTGCCTCTAACATAACAGAGTAAGTATTTGTTGTTGTATTAATTGCTGGTATAGGTATGTAAACTGTTGCTGGTGTAGCTTCATAAGATAAGGTCAAATTTGAAATATCTGTTCCTAATCCTATTATTGATCCAGTTACTTCAAATAACGTAACTTGAAGAATTGTGATGTCATGACTAAATGTTGGAGCTGTTACTGAAGTTAAGTCTAATGTACTTCCATTAGTAATTATATAACCATTTGCATCAACTAAACTTATATCATATGTATAACCTATTGGTAAATTAACATCATAAGTTCCATTTGCATTCATCGTAGAAGTCCATGATTTACCTCCAGCGTTAGTATAAACAACTGCATAATTACTTGGAATTCCAGCTGCTTGAGTTAAATCTATGTTTCCAGATACAGTTGTATATATTGCTGCTTTTCTTGTAATTCTATAGAAACTTGCTTTACCATTAGCAGAATAAATTTTAAAAGTCCCAGTATTTTTGGCTACAAATTTCAATTCTGTTATAGCTCCAGTATCAAAAGTTGGAGTTAATAAATCAGTTTGTGTAGTTGGATTTGTTTCATCTACAAATGTAAAATCACCACCAGCGTCAGTTCTAGCAAAAATTGAAACTTCATCATCTTCATTTAATGTCATACTCATGTAACGATTTGTAGGAACATTACCAGATAAATTTGGTGTTCCATTACAGTAAACTCTTCCGGTATAGTCAACAACACTTGCAATATTTTCATCCTTTCTAGTAAGATTTATATTTGTTGTTCTTAATCTATCCCCAGAATTTCCAATCCATGATAACGCTCCAACAGTAAAACTTACTGGAAAATTATTACCATTACTTCCTACCACTATTGCATTATCATACCATGAATTAATTACGGTTTCATTCAATAAATTAGTATAATTATTAGTATCTAATTGTGCTGCTCCAAAATCCCAAACATCAGTCATAACAACAGTAACAGGAACATTTGTTACTGCGATTGCTGGAGTATACGCATTGCTACCACTCATAATAAAATATAAAGTAGTTGCTCCACCAACATAATTAAACTCATAATAACCTGTTTGATCTGACATTCCAGAGTGATTATCTAAATCAACATCTATTAAACCTAAATTACTACCTCCTAAAGTAGTTCCCCCACTCATTGTTCCTGAACTATAAGTTGAACCGTAAAAACGAATAGTATTGTCTCCACTAACAACATCAATTTCTAGAGAGTTACTATTTTGAAATACAACTCCATAATCTGAACTATGCCATTTAGAAGTTGCTGCTTGTGTTCTTATTTTTCCATCAGGACTTGTTGTTGAAGTCACTGGATCCCATTGAGTACCCGTGTTAGTAAATGTTGACTGATCACCTAAATTATAGGTAGTAGTCGTTTGTCCTTTAACAAAAAAAGTAACAAAAAAAAGAGTTATAATAAAACTCAGAGTATTTTTTTTCATCGTAAAAAAATTAGAGGTTAATATTGTGTAATAGATTGTATTTTTTAGAAAAACAACAATTTTAAAATTATTTAATTAAATCAATTAAATTTTTTATTTATTGAAAAAAAACTATCCATTTAAATAAAAAAACTTGTCATACTGAAACAAAAAGATTATTATGAATTCATGTACAACAAGTTTTTTAACTAAATCAAATTATATTAACTAATAACCATAATCGTTTGTTAAAGTACCATTACTTCCATCTAAAAACACTTGCCAAATTGGCCAAAACTGTCTATTATCAGGGTCAGTAGCTGTACTGTATAGTGATGTAATCTTTGAATCATTTAAATTATCCCATTGATAAGGAGTATAGTCTGGTCCAGGATCTGTAGTTTCATTTCTATTTAATCCGTATATAATTAATGTTTCATTATCTGCGGCATATTTATAATATAAAGTAGATGGAACATTGAAATAATCACCTGCACGTTGTTGAAGATCAAACATTTTATTTTTTGCTTCACTTAATTTTGTGCTTAATAAGTTCCAGCGAATAAGTGCTTGTTTGCGTTCCATCTCTCCTGTAAATTCATATTTATGTTCTTCAACAATAGCATCAAACATTGCTGGTTTACTTCCTAATGCATTTACATATGCATCCACTTTTGTTGCATGTAATGAAGGGTCAAAAGCTCTCATTCTTATTTGTTTTAAATATGGAGCAGCTGCACTTGGTCCTTCAAGTTCGTTAGCTGTTTCTGCAGCCATTAATAAAATTTCTGCATAACGCATATATATTTTATTAACTCCATCATCATTTGAGGAAGTAACATCTCTAGTCATCCATTCATAACGAAATTTACCAAAATACCATTTATTTAATGCACTTAACTCTTGTTTTGCAAATAAATTAGTAGCTGAACCGTATAGATAAGGAACACAGGTAACATCTCTTCTATCATCTGACTCATCATAATCATAAAAAACAATTGGAAGTGGGCCTGCTTGCCCTCCTCTATTATTTCCACTTGATTGATGCTGATCTTTATTGGTATGTCTTATTGCAAACGTAAATAACATACGCCCTCTTCCTGCTGAAAAAGGGATTTCCCATAAAGATTCTCCACCAGCTTGTATGTTTTCTTCATTATATTTTCTCCATAATCCCTCAAAAGAAGGTTCCAACATAGCTGTACCACTATTAATAATAGATCTACATTCATTTAATGCTAGAGTATACATATTTTGAACAGAAAGTTCTTGGTCATTACTTCTTCTTACTCCATCAGGATATTGTTGATATCCTGAAGCTGCTAATGCTAATCTGGCTCTTAACCCTTTTACAAATGCTTTATTTACTCTTTCTACTATAGAAGTAGTTGCACTACCATTAGGCCAAGGTATTAATTCAGAAGCTTCCCCTAAATCCTGAATAATTTGCTTGTAAATAATATCTCTGCTTGATTTTGGTATGTATAATGTTTCAGAATTAATTGGTTCAAATCGTGCTGGTACATCTCCCCAAGTTTTCAATAAATCTGCATAGTATACAGCTCTTAAAGTAAGTGCTTCTCCTAATAAATAACCTAATTCTGAACCAGGTGTGGGATTTCCATAAGTACGTAAACCTCTAATGCAAACATTAGCGCGATCAATACCTTGGTACATTTTATCCCAAGCATTATTAGAAGTGTTCATTTGTGTATTATTTGGTAATGTATTATAATTACACAAAGTAGCATTATCGTTTGATGTAGATTCAGATGAATTATACCATTCTATATCAGTATTCATTCCATACCATGGTAAATATCTACCTCTATAAGAATTCGTTTCTCCAAAGGGAATTTTTATACCATTTACAGCACCTTCCGCTAATCCTGGAGTTGAAAAAATTACAGATTCGTCTAAAGTTGATAACGTTTCAGAATCTAAATAATCATCATTACACGATATTAAAAGTGAGCTTATGATTATTGCAAAAACTAATATTTTATTTTTCATGTTACAATAATTTTTTATTAAAAATTTAAGTTTAATCCCAAAAGAAGTTGTCTACTTTTTGGATAAGGAGAATAATCAACACCTGGTGTATAAGGGGTTTGTCTTCTAGTTGATACTTCTGGATCAAAACCAGAATATTTGGTCCAAACAAATACATTACTAACTGTACTATATAATCTCAATCTAGAAATACCTATAGTTTTTAGCAAACTATCTGGCAAACTATACCCAAGAGTTATTGTATTTAATCTTAAAAATGAGCCATCTTCAACTGCCCAATCCGAAAAGACATAGTTTGAAAAAGGAGACCACATAGAAGTGTTTGCATTTAAAGCTGTTAATTGTGAAGGATCAGTTACTAAACTACCTGTTGCTGGGTCTATATTTGTCCATCTATTTCCTTCAGACATAACTGAAAGTAAGTTTCTATATTGTCCTCCATTTGGAGTTGCTGTAGTATGTTCAATTTTACTTGCATTATAAATATCATTACCATAACTCCAATTGAAACCTGCTGAGAAATCAAAATTAGAATAATTTGCATTAATGATTATACCTCCAGTATGTTTTGGATTAGCATTTCCAATAACTCCTTGATCTGCAACAGTAACTAAACCATCTCCATCTAAATCTTTTAACTTCATTGAACCTGGACTAACTGGTACACCAATTACAGAAGAAGCATCAGCAACACCTGGTTTTAAGGTATAAACACCACCAACATAATCAAAATCAGATACTTCATAACGGCCATCACTTTGATACCCAGACATAATACCTAATGGTTGTCCTACATGAACTAAAAAATCATCGTTTATAGCAGTAGATGCCCATCTTGATGGCCAACCGAAATCAGATGCTTCTCCTAATGAATTAATATTATTTTTATTGAATGCAATATTGAATGCAAAACTCAAATTGAATTTATCTTTTTTTATTGCATCAGCATTTAAAGATACCTCAATTCCTTTATTCTGAATTTCTCCCATATTTCTGTATTGGGAAACATATCCTGTTCCAGGAGTATTAAAATTAAGTAATAAATCATTAGTCAAATTTTTATAAGTCTCAAAAGTTCCACTAATTCTACCATTGAATATTTCAAAATCAATTCCCAAATTTTGTGTGGTAGTGGTTTCCCATTTTAAGTCAGGATTTGCTAATACATTTGATGTTGCCCAATAGCTATTTACATTGTTTATCCATGATGTAACACTAGACTGAAAAGGTTGAATAGTTTGACCAACTGGAATGTTATTATTTCCAGCTTTACCATAACTCACTCTTACTTTCAATAGATCTAACCATTCGTATTTTTCTAAGAAACTTTCTTCAGAAATTTTCCAAGCTGCAGCAACTGATGGAAAATATCCCCATCTATTTTTACCTAAAAATTTACTTGATCCATCTGCACGATAGGTAGCTGTTAACAAATACCTATTTTTAAAATCATAATTAATTCTTCCGAAAAAAGATACTAATTTATCTTCTGGTAGATTATAATTGTCTGTTGAAAATGGGACACCTTGAGTCGTTAAATTAATTGCATTTTCAAATGTAAAAAAATCAGGATATGCATGAATAGTATTTGTTAATGTGTTAGATTTGAAATTTATTGTTTCTTCTCCTAATAATATCTTTAATCGATGATTGTCACCTAGTGAGTTTTTAAAATCATAATTTAAAGTATTAGCATTTCTAAATCTTCTATCATCTCTATTGCTAAATATTAATGCTGGTAATCCTTGATTTTCTACAGATGGAGTATTATTAACATAATAAGTACTTTGTCCATAAAAACGATAATCAGAGAATTTATAATAATCTAATCCAAAATCTGATGATACCTGAATTCTATCAGTAATATTCCAACTTACACCACCAAGCATATTAAAATTTCTTCTAAATTGTCTTCTATTATTATCGGAAATTGTAACAAAAGGATTTACTAAATTACTTGCTAAATCTTCATTAGTATTACTACTTGTTACGCCATCGATATCAAAAGGAGCATAACCTATAAAATGCTTCATACGAGAATCCGCAGTAGATTTTTCATTTTGTTCATTCGCACCACCACCATTTATTTCTGTATTTGAATAACGTACAGTATATGATAAATTGATATCATCATTAGGTTTACTTTTTAATCTAAGTGATAAATTATCTCTTTTATAATCTGAACCAACCATAATTCCTTTTAAGTTATAATGGGTATAATCAAAGTTATAGTTGATTTTATCTGAACCGCCACGAATTCCTAAATCATGATTTTGAACAATACCTGTTCTTCCAAAAATTTCACTTTGCCAATTTGTAGTAGGTGTATTATCATATTGACTAATATCTGAATATGACCCTAAGTAATCTTCAAATGAAGTTACATCATCTGTTAATTGAGCATATTCATATTGCCAATTTACATAATCTCTAGAGCCCAAGACATCCAATGTTTTTCGAATTTTATTAAAACCTGTAAATGTATTATAAGACACTTCTATTTTGTTCCCTTTTGTACCACCTTTAGTAGTAATTAAAATAACACCATAGGCACCTCTTGAACCATAGATTGCTGTTGATGAAGCATCTTTTAATACTGTAATATTTTCAATATTTGATGGAGAAATATCACTAATACTTGTTACAGGAAAACCATCAACAATATATAAAGGAGAAGCATCTTGGGATAAAGAGCCACCTCCTCTAATTCTTATATTTATATCAGCATCTGGTGAACCCTCTGAAGAAGTAATTTTAACTCCAGCAATTTGTCCTGTTAAGGCTTCAGCAACATTTGTTACTGGTCTTTTAAGTATTTCTTCACTGGATACAGATGCAACAGAACCTGTTAAATCTGATTTTTTGGATGTACCATAACCTACAAGAATAACTTCATCCAATTTCGCAGTATCTTGTATTAAACTAATTTTTATAGTACTTTGACCACTTAGTTTTACCTCTTGAGTTTTATACCCTACATAGGTAACAATAAGAGTAGCATTTGAATTACTCACTCTTAATTCAAAAGCTCCATCAAAATTTGTTGATTGACCATTTTTCGTTCCTTTTTCTATAATATTTACTCCAGGAATTGGTAATTTATCTTCTGAATCAATAACTTCTCCTTTAATAGTTATTGCTCCATTCTGTGAATACATTTCTTGACTTAAGAAAAAGGAAAGAAATAAAAACAGTACAATGGAATAGAATTGCCTATTTATTATTAATAGTTTCATATTCATAATTTATAATTTAGTTTGATTAAGGTTATTAGTCATTTTTTTGTTATTTATATAAGTATCAATAAATTTAACATCATTGACATTCTCAAGAGAAAAAGCTTCTCTAACAGTATCTATTTTTACATTTTTAAAAAGAATATTTTTTATTATTGAATTTTCAAGACCGTTCGCTAAAATGGCATATTCCCCACCATTATTTACTGTTACATTTTCAAGGATTATATTTCTTATTTCTGGAATAAAATCACCTGTTTGATTACCATAAATTCCATAATGCATATTAATTTTCAAAACAGCTTCTTTGACTTGTCCTACTTTTAAATTTTTAACATATACACCTTCAACTGTTCCTCCTCTTCTAGTATTCGTTTTAATTCTAATTGCTCTTTCAAGATTTGGACTATCCATTGTACAGTCTTGGACAAAAACATTTCTTACACCAGCAGACATTTCGCTACCTATCACTACACCTCCATGACCATCAATCATTTTACAATTTAGAACAACTATATTTTCACTTTTTATCGCTACTCTCCTACCTTCTGCATCTCTTCCAGCTTTAATAGCGATACAATCATCTCCAGTATTAAAAGTGCAATTTTTTATTATTACATTTTTGGAATATTCTGGATCACAACCATCATTATTTGGCCCATGACTTTCTACAGTTACACCATCTATTATTACATTATTAGATTTTATGGGATGAATAATCCAAAAAGGAGCATTAATTATTTTTACATCTTTAATTAATACATTTGTACATTCAAATGGTTCTAAAAAATTGGGTCTTAAAAAATGATTTTTACCAAATATTCTTTTTTCAACTGGAGAACCATTTTGCCCCATATCCATTAAAGTAGGTAGGTTTAAGCTATCTTTTTGAGAAGGTTGACCATCTTTGTATCCATAAAAATGTCCTTCTGAAGTACTTCCTTTCCATGGCCACCAATTGGTTTCATTAGCTTGGCCATTTAAGATTCCATTTCCTGTAATTGCAATATTGTTTTTTTTATATGCGTAAATAAGTGGAGAGTAATTCATTAGTTCAATTCCTTCAAAAGAAGTGTGAACTAATGGGTAATAATCATCAGGATTTGTTGAAAAAAGTATTTCAGCTCCATCTTCTAGGTGTAAATTAACATTATTTTCTAAATGTATTGGTCCAGTTAAATATTTTCCTTTTGGTACTAAAACTATTCCACCTCCATTTTCTGTACAAGTCTTAATTGCTTTTTCAAATGCTTTTGTACAAATTGTTTTATTATCTCCTATTGCTTCAAAATCCAAAACATTATATGTAGTATCTTTAAATTTTGGAACTTTTGTATTTTTTAAAATATTTAAATATATATCTGAATATTTTAAATCACTATTTATATTTTCTTCTTTTTTTTCTTTCTTCTCTACGCAAGAATTGATTATTAGCAATATACCTAGTAAATAGCAGCTGATAATATTTTTATTAAAAAATCTTTTTTGTAATTGTGTTTTCATAGTTTTAGTATCGTAATCGATTACGAAAATAATGAAATCAATATTATTACACAAGAAAATTTTAATAAAAAATAAAAAAAATATAATATATTTATTTATATTATAAATATTCCTTGTATTTATTATGATTTTAATATAATAAAATAATCTAAATATATTAATAATATGGTTAATTTTGTGTTTTGTACTACTTTAAAAACTGATCTTTGTAGGAGATTAGGTTTATAAATTCTTTTAATTTAAATAGATGAAAAAAAAGACTACAATATATGATATTGCAAAAAAGTTAAATATAACGGCTGCAACAGTTTCAAGAGCATTAAATAATCAATTTGATGTTAGTCAAGCTACTAAAGAATTAGTCTTAAAAACAGCCATAAAAATGAATTATGAGCAAAACAAGTTAGCTTTAGCTCTAAAAAGTGGAAAGAGTAATAATGTTGGTGTTATTGTTCCTCGTATTGATAGTAATTTTTTTGGGTCAGTAATAAGAGGTATTGAAGAAGAATTAAACCCTCATGGTTATCATATTATCATTTGCCAAACAGATGGTAATGAAGTAAAAGAAAAAGATAATATTGATGCACTTCTTAATGCCCAAGTTGATGGAATACTAATTTCAACCTCTAGTAGTAAAGATTCTAATTTTGAGCGAATATTAAAAAAAGATGTTCCTTTGATCTTTTTTGATAGAAAAAAATCATTAAGTAATGTTAGTTCGGTTACAATTAACGATTTTAATGGTGGTTACAAAGCTACACAACACTTAATTGATATTGGTTGTAAAAAAATAGCACATTTCTCTGGAGATATAAATATCGAAATTTTCAAAGAACGTTTTATGGGATATAAACAAGCTTTGATTGATAATAATATTGATTATCAAGATGATTATGTTAAACAAACTATGAGTAATCTTGAAGATGGCAAAAAGGCTATAAAAAAATTGCTATCTCTAAAAAATCCACCAGATGCATTATTTTCTTCTAGTGATTTTGCTGCTTTAGGAGCTATACAAGAATTAAAAGAGAAAGGAATAAAAATTCCAGATGATTTTTCAGTTATTGGATTTGCAAATGAGCCTTTTACTAAATTTATGGAATTATCTATTAGTACAATTGATCAATTTCCTAGAGAAATGGGAAAAATGACAGCAAAAGTATTTTTGGAACAAATAAATAATACAGAAAAAGTAAAAATTGAAAAGAAAGTTATTTTAGAACCTGAGTTAGTTATAAGAAAATCAACTTTAAAAAAGTAAATAAAAAACCGTTTGGAGAGAATTCTAAACGGTTTAAATTAATTTTTATTCCAATCATTTATAATGAAACTCCTCTTTTCCAAGGAATAAAATCATTCTGATTTAAAAGTTTTGCTTTGGTAATTGTTCTACCACTAGCTACATCTATTATAAAATCTAACATAGCTTCCCCCATTTCTTCAATGGTTTTGTCTCCTCTAATTACTGCTCCAGTATCAATGTCAATAATGTCTGGCATTTTTGTAGCTAATTCGGTATTAGAAGAAACTTTGATAATTGGAGCAATAGGATTTCCTGTTGGAGTTCCCAATCCTGTTGTAAATAAAACTACCGTTGCTCCTGAACCAACCATTGCTGTTGTACTTTCTACATCATTTCCTGGTGTATTCAATAAATTTAAGCCTGGTGTTGTTACATATTCACCATAATCTAACACATCACAAACTGGAGAAGTTCCTCCTTTTTTGGCAGCTCCAGCCGATTTCATAGCATCAGTAATCAACCCGTCTTTTATATTTCCAGGAGAAGGATTCATGTCAAACCCTGAACCAGCATCAACTACTGATTTTTCAAAAGCTTTCATCAATTGCAAAAACTTTACTCCTTTTTCTTCTTCCACACAACGGTTAACCAACTCCTGCTCTACTCCACATAACTCTGGAAATTCAGACAAAATTGCTGTTCCTCCAAGAGCGACTAACATATCTGAAACATGTCCTAATGTAGGATTTGCAGAAATTCCTGAAAAACCATCTGAACCACCACATTCTAATCCAATTCTCAACTTTGATAAAGGTGCTGGTTTTCTTTGAATATTATTAGCTTTTTTAATCGCTTCAAAAGAATCTTTTACTACTGCTGTTAGCATTTCATCCACTGTTCCCATTTGCTGTTGTTCATAAATGACAATAGGTTTTTGAGAATCTGGATTAATTGCTTTTAAAGCATTTTTGAAGATTTCAATTTGCAAATTTTGGCATCCTAAACTTAAAACTGTTACTCCTGCTACATTTGGATTATTCACATAACCTGCTAACAGCTTGGCTAATAATTCTGAATCTTGACGAATTCCACCACAGCCACCTTGATGCGTAATAAATTTTACATCAATGTTTCCAAAAACATCTTCATTGTCTTTTGCTTCTTCTGTTTCCTCATTTCCACTAACAAGAGAACGCAATAACATTTGATGTTTATTGACTTTATGTTTTAAAAGTTCTCTCTCGAAAATATCTTTTAATATTTCAATATTTCTATTTTCACAAAAAACTAACGGAAAAAACAACCATACATTTTCTGTTCCTACTTGACCGTCTTCTCTATGATAACCCTCAAAAGTTTTGTCTTTCCATCTTTCAATATTTGGAGCTGTCCAACCAATTGAACCTGTTTTTCCAGAGACTTTCTCACTTTGATGTTTTACATTTTCGGTTGTTAAAACTTCACCTTTTTCAATTATTGAATTAGCAGTCCCAACCAAAACACCGTACATAATGATTCTATCTCCAATTTCAAATTTTTGTGCAGCAATTTTATGTTTTGCTTTTACATCAGTAACCAAAGTAATTTGAGAATCTTCAAAATTTACTTGTTCTCCATTCTCTAGATTGATTAATGCTACTAGGACATTATCATATGGATGAACTTTTATTAATTTCTTTTGCATAATTTCTATAATTATGAGTTGAATTTGTTTTTAAAAGCCACAAAGCCTTTTTCAATTCCATTAGCCTCAATATCAGTAAGTCCTGAAACTACTGCTTCAGACAAACCTATAACTTTAGTTAAATCTTTACCCCAAAATTCTGTATTTTCTAATGTCGCTTTGGCAACTTTATTTAAGTCATTTGAACTCCAAGCTTCTTTGAAAAAAGCCACAATATCAGCACCATCATTTATTGGTAAAGCTTCATTTTTCCATGTTCCTTTATAAAACTGGATTAAACAAGCTAAAGAATACGTTAAGTGAATTGGTAAACTGTTCTTTTTTTCAACATATTGCAGTAAACTTGGTAATACTCTAACTTTAAATTTAGAAACCGTATTTAAAGCAATATCTGCTAATTTGTGAATGATAAATGGATTTCTAAAACGATCCATTACTTCGTCAGAATACGCTAAAACCTCACTTTTATCAAAAGGTAAAGTGTCGTTAATTTCAGCAATAACATGATTTACGAAGGCACCAGTAAAGTCTCCATCAACTGTTTGTCTTACTGTTTCGTTTCCATATAATAATGAAAAAGGAACCATTGCTGTATGAGCACCATTTAAAATACGCACTTTTAAAGTTCTGAAAGATTGCATATCATCTACAATCTTTACATTTAAATCGGTTTTATGGAACGGTAATTTTTGTTTTAAAGCTTCATCTCCTTCAATAACCCAAAGGAAAAATGGTTCTGCTGTAACGATTAAATTATCTTGATAATCTAATTTACTATTGTACTCTTCAATTTCATTTTTTGGGTAACCTGGAACAATTCTATCTACTAAAGTATTGTGATAAGTACAGCTTTCTAATAACCATGTTTTAAAAGAGTTATCTAAATTCCATAAATCACAATATTGTAAAATAATATCTTTTAAAGTAGCTGCATTATAATTGATTAATTCACATGGAATGATGGTTAGACCTTTGTTTGGGTTTCCATTAAAATGTTTAAATCTTTCGTATAATAAAACGGTTAATCTAGCAGGAAAAGCAACTGGTGGTTCCATTTCTGGTGTATCTGAATCGATAAATTCTATACCAGCTTCAGTTGTATTTGAAATGATAAACTGCAACTCTTCTTCTTTAGCTAAATCTAAAAAGGCTTTATAATCGGTAAATGGATTAATTCCTTTTACAATGTTTTTTATTAATTCTATATTTTGAATTTTCTCGTTTTTCTTTACACCATTCATGAATAGTGTGTACAATCCATCTTGGTCATTCAACATGTCAACCATTCCACCTTCTAAAGGTTGAACAACCGCAACACCTGCATTGAAGTTAAGTTCATTGTTTAATCTTTGAAAAGCATAATCTACAAATGCTCTTAAAAAATTACCTTCACCAAACTGGACCACTTTAATTGGGTACAATGCTTGCGAATCTATATTTTCTCTATTTAATTTTTTGATTGTCAACATACTATATTTTTTAATAATTGTCTTATTATTTTACAAATTTGTTATTGGACTATATTTAGGTACCAAAGTTTTCATAACCGTCCAACCTATTAAGTAGCAAACTGCACAAATTGAAAAAATGATAAAATATCCTGCTTCAATTCCCTTAAATCCCATGAATGCCATATTTGTATTTTCACTGTAATCGAATAAAACTCCAGAACCTTTATTGATAACAGTTGAACCTAATCCACCAGCTAATCCACCAATACCTGTAACCGTTGCAATTGCTTTTTTAGGAAACATGTCTCCAACTGTTGTAAATATATTTGCAGACCAAGCTTGATGAGCGGCTCCAGCGATTCCAATTATAATTACAGGAATCCAATACGTATAATGACCTAAAGGTTGTGCTATTAGAGCTAGCAATGGAAAAAATGCAAAAATTAACATAGCTTTCATTCTACCTTCATAAGGATTCATTCCTTTTTTATCAACGAAATAAGTTGGTAACCAACCTCCAATGATTGAAACCAATGTAATCATATATAAGACAAACAAAGGAAAAGCAGCTTCTGTAGAATCCATTCCGTAAACCGAACTTAAATATGCTGGTGTCCAGAATAAGAAAAACCACCAAACACCATCAGTCATGAATTTTCCAAAAGCAAAAGCCCAAGTTTGTTTATATTTAAAACAATCCATTAATGAAACTTTTGCAGTAGTTTCTGGTACATAACCTTCTATTTTACTATCAGCAATTGTATCTTGTTGAATATATTCTAATTCTTCAGGGTTTACTTTAGAATGTTTTTCTGGTTTTTCATATAAGAAGACCCAAAAGCCCATCCAAATAAAACCAAGAGCTCCAATTATTATAAAAGACATTTCCCAACCATAAGCTTCTGCTATAAAAGGAATTGTAATTGGTGCTGCCAACGCTCCAACTGTCGCTCCAGCATTGAATATACTTGTTGAAAATGCTCTGTCTTTTTTAGGAAAATATTCAGCTGTAGTTTTAATGGCAGCTGGAAAATTTCCTGCTTCACCTAATGCTAAAACAAAACGAGCGAAAATGAATAAAGTTACACTGACTGATATTACTAATCCAGTATCATTAATGGTTCCAATAATATTTTTTGCTCCTTCAAAACCAACAAACCAATCTCCAGTGATATAACCAGCTGTTGCAATTCCAGCAAAAGCATGCAAACAAGCTCCTAATGACCAAACACCAATAGCCCAAAGAAACCCTTTTTTGGTATCCATTATATCCACAAAACGACCTGCAAACAATAAAGATACAGCGTAAAATATTGAAAACAAAGCAGTTATGTTTCCATAATCATTATTAGTCCAATGAAATTCAGGTGCAATAAAATCTTTCCATGTTAAGGATAGCACTTGTCGGTCTAAATAGTTTATAGTGGTTGCCATAAATAATAGTCCACAAATAGTCCACCTGAATTTTGTTGCTTTTTTTGGAATTAATTCACTCATAATTATATTTTTTTACTTCTATTTGAAATAGAAATTAGCATTTTATTTTCTAATTTGTTTGATAGTATCTAAAGCAAATTTTACTTGAGTCGTAAGTTTACCAAAATCCTTATTATCAATAATTTCCTTCGAAATTAACTGTGAACCCATTCCGACGCAGGTTACACCAGCATTAAACCAACTTTTCAAACTCTCTTCTGTTGGAGATACACCTCCTGTTGGCATTATTGAAGTCCATGGTTGCGGTGCTAAAGCTCCTTTTACGAATTTTGGTCCATAAATATCACCAGGAAATAATTTTACAATTTCACAGCCTAATTCTTCTGCTTTTGCAATTTCACTTAATGAACCACAACCAGGTGACCATAACACTTTTCTTCTATTACAAATTTGTACAATATCTTCTCTTAAAACTGGAGTTACAATAAAATTAGCTCCCATTTGCATGTATAAAGAAGCTGCTGCTGCATCAGTAATAGAACCCACTCCAAGAATCATCCCAGGAAGTTCATTAACAACATATTTTATTAAAATAGCAAAGACTTCATGAGCAAAATCACCTCTTGCTGTAAATTCAAATAAACGTGCTCCTCCATCATAACAAGCTTTTACAATATTTTTACAAATTTCTGCATCAGGATTATAATATAAAGGAACTAAACCAGTTTCCTTCATTTTTTGAGCTACTTCAATTCGGGTATATTGAGCCATAATTATTTAATTTGTTTTAATAAATTTTCAAAAATTGAAATACAATTCGCTTTTAATTCAATTTTTTGTTGATTTTTAAAGATTTGAATATATTCAACAGGAATATTTTTAGCATCAGTTAGCTTTTTATTTATTGGTTTTTCATTTGTAGAAAGAACAAATGATGCATCAACACTTCCATCATTAACCTCACGAAGGTATTCTGTAATTTTTGACATTGCATCAAAAGACTGGAACAATAGTATTCTGTAACCAAACTTTGTAGCACATAATTGTAAATCACATAATAGCTCACTATACAGAGTATCATTTATTTGAGGAACTATAATCGCTATGATAAAAGATTTATAACCTCTTAAAGCCAATGCATTTTTATTAGGTTTATAATTTATTTTAATGGCATAATCTTGAATAATCTTTTTAGTATCATTGTTGATATCGTTTCTATCATTCAAAGCTTTTGAAATTGTTGAAATTGAAAAACCTGTTAAATTTGATATTTTTTTTAATGTTACCATATTACCATCCTTATAATTCTATCTATCTAGAAACTTTAGCAGAGCCGTCACCATTAATTATATTTTCAACTTCTTCTAATGTAGCCAAATTATAATCTCCAACAATGGTATGTTTTAAACAACAAGCTGCAACAGCGAATTCTAAAGCTTTTTGTTTATTATTAGTATCTTTTATTAAGCTATAAATTAATCCACCCATAAAGGCATCACCTGTTCCTACTCTATCCACTACTGGAGTTATTTCTTTAACAGCTGCTTTATATATTTGTTTTCCATCAAATAAAATGCCTCCAATTCTTTGGTGTGAAGCACTAATAGAATAACGTAATGTGGTAGCTGCTACCTTCAAATTTGGACACAATTCAAATAGTTTTCCATATAAAGACGGAAGTGAAGCTTCATCTGTATAATCTGGATTTATTTTTTCTTTTCCCAACATAAAAAAAGCAGTATCGATATCACCTAAAATTATATTGCAATATTTCAGCATTTCTGGCATAACGTCTTTAGGTTCTTTTCCGTATTTCCATAATTTTGAACGGTAATTCAAATCACATGAAATGGTTAACCCTAATTTATGAGCAGTTTTAATAGCTATTAAGCATTCTTCTTCAGCATTTTCTGAAATGGCAGCCGTAATTCCACTAAAGTGAAACCATGTTTTGCCTTCAAATATTTTTTCCCAATTAAAAGTTCCTGGTTCAACTGTTGCAATAGCACTATTAGCCCTGTCATAAACTACATTACTTCCTCTATTTCCTGCTCCAGTTTCTAAGAAATAAACTCCTAAGCGATCACCACCAAAAAGCACATTGGATGAATTCACATTCATTTTTCGCATTTCTTTCAAAGCACAATGTCCGATTTCGTTATCTGGAATTCTAGTTACAAATTCAGCATCAATTCCGTAATTAGCCAAGGAAACAGCCACATTAAATTCACCACCACCATAAGTTGCAGCAAAAGCTTTGGATTGCCCAAAACGCAAATGTCTTTCTGTAGAAAGTCGTAACATTATTTCACCAAAAGTGACTACTTTATTCATCTTAAACTTTAATTATTTTAAAAAATCTTCTCGCATGGGACTAAATGATTCTACTAAAATTCCTTCTTCTAAACAAACTACTCCATGCATTTTATTGGAAGGAATAAAAAATGTATCACCACTATGCAATATTTTTTTCTCCTCTTCAATTTGAACTTCAAATGAACCTTTAACAATAAAAGCTACTTGGGAGTGAATATGCTGATGTAAATAGCCAATGCCTCCTTTTTTAAATTTAACAATGGTTTGCATTAATGCATTATCATAACCAATTATAGCTCTATCTAAATTTTTATCAATTTTCTCCCACTTATAATCTTTACTTTCTATAAACATTTGAATTGATTAATTAGAATTTAAAATATTCTTTTGCATTGTTATAACTGATGTCAGTCACCATTTTACCAATCCATTCCATATCAGCAGGAAGCTCTCCTCGTTGAATTTCATCACCTAAAAGATTACATAAAATACGTCTGAAATATTCATGTCTTGGAAACGATAAGAAACTTCTTGAATCGGTTAACATTCCGATAAAACAACTGATTAATCCCATGTTTGAAAGGGCATTTAATTGTTTTGTCATTCCGTCTTTTTGGTCTAAAAACCACCAACCTGAACCGAATTGTACTTTCCCTCTAACACTACCATCATTAAAGTTACCAATCATTGTTGCCATAACTTCGTTATCAGCTGGATTTAGGTTATAAATAATGGTTTTTGTTAATTTATCTTTACTATCTAATGCATTTAAAAACGCTGATAATTTTTGAGCTTGAGCATAATCTCCTATAGAATCCCAACCTGTATCTGGTCCAAGAATTCGGTGCATACGAGCATTGTTATTGCGTAAAGCACCTAAATGAAATTGCTGAACCCAACCAAACTCATGGTAAGTTTCAGACAAAAACAATAAAATAGCACTTTGGAATTTTAACGCTTCTTCATTTGTTAAAGTTGTGTTTTCACGTTTCTTTTTGAAGATGGTATTGATTTCATTCTCTGTGAAATTTTCAAAATAAATATGCTCTAAACCGTGATCTGAAAGTTTGCTTCCATTTTTATCGAAGTAAGCTATTCTGTTTTTTAAAGCACCACATAAATCAACATACGTATTGATTTCAATTCCAGCTACTTCTCCTAATTTATCAATATATTCGTTATAACCATCATTGGTAATTAAAATCGCTTTATCAGGACGAAAAGCTGTACTTACTTTAACTTCAAAATCACTTTTAGCTAATTGTTGGTGATACTCTAAATTATCAATTGGATCTTCAGTGGTACAAACGAATTCAGCCTTTACTTTTCTTAATAAATTTCTTGTACTGAAATCTTGAGAATTTACTTTTGCAGAAGCTTGTTCATAAATAGATGCAGCTGATTTTTCGTTCAATAATTCATTGATGCCAAAATATCGTGTTAATTCTAAGTGAGTCCAATGATACAAAGGATTTCTCATCGTATATGGAACTGTTTTTCCCCATTGTAGAAACTTATCTTTTTCGGAAGCATTTCCTGTGATAAATTTTTCATTGATTCCTAAAGTTCTCATAGCTCTCCATTTATAATGGTCACCGTTAATCCAAACTTTTGTTATGTTATCAAAAATGGCATCTTCTGCAATTAATTGGGGTGATAAATGGTTATGGTAATCTATGATAGGCTGGTTCTTAGAATAATTGTGATATAATTCTTCAGCATATTTATTTTCCAAAAGGAAATTATCGTTTATGAAATTTTTACTCATTGTCTTAAAATGTTATTCTTCGTTTGATGGTTTTCCGATAGTAGCTAAAATTCCACCATCGACATAAACTACTTGTCCGTTAACAAAATCACTTGCTTTTGATGCCAAAAACACAGCTGCACCTGCTAAATCTTCAGGATTTCCCCATCGAGCTGCTGGTGTTCTGTTAATAATAAATTCGTTAAAAGGATGACCATCTACACGAATAGGTTCTGTTTGCGAAGTTGCAAAATAACCTGGTCCAATTCCATTTACTTGAATGTTGTATTTAGCCCATTCTGTAGCTAAGTTTTGTGTTAGCATTTTCAGACCACCTTTGGCAGCAGCATAAGCTGAAACACTATTTCTCCCTAATTCGCTCATCATAGAGCAAATGTTGATGATTTTACCTTCTCTTCTTTCAATCATTTGTTTAGCCACTAATTGCGACATGATGAAAGGTCCAACTAAATCTACATCAATTACTTTTCTGAAATCAGAAATAGGCATTGTAATAGCCAATTCTCTTTTGATAATTCCAGCATTATTGACAAGAATATCAATATTTCCTAATTCTTCTGTAATGATGTCAATATATTTTGCAGCATCCGTTTCATTTGTTACATCAAAAATATAACCTTTTGCTTTGTATCCTTTGCTAGTATAATAGACAATTGCTTCGTTCATTTTACTTGGTGTTGTACCTGTAATCACCAATTCAGCACCAGCACTAGCTAAACCTTCAGCCATGGCTTGTCCTAATCCGTGAGTTCCACCAGTAATTAAAGCTCTTTTTCCAGTTAAATTAAATAGATTCATTATTATTTTAATTTGTTTGGTGCAACAATATCCATATCTCCATAATCTAAATTTTCACCAGCCATTCCCCAAATAAAGGAATAGTTTGCAGTTCCCGAACCGGAATGAATAGACCATTCTGGTGATAAAACGGCTTGATTATTTTCTAAAAATATATGACGTGTATGTTCTGGCTCGCCCATAAAATGAGCTATAGTTTGCCCTTCTTCTAAATCAAAATAGAAATAAGCTTCCATTCTTCGATTGTGAGTGTGTGCTGGCATTGTATTCCAAACATTTCCAGGTAAAAGCTCAGTAAGTCCCATTTGAACTTGACATGTTTCCACTACACTATTCACAATAAGTTTATTGATAATTCTTTTATTTGCATACTTTTCATCACCCATATGTACAATTTCAGCGTTTTGTTTGTTTACTTTTTTTGTTGGAAACTTTTTGTGAGCTGGAGCAGAGTTGATATAGAATAAGGCAGGATTTTCTTCTAAACTTGAAAATAATACTTCAATGCAGCCCGAACCAATATATAATGCTTCTTTTTTATCTAATTCAAAAACTTCACCATCTACTGAAATTTTACCTTTTCCACCCACATTTACAATTCCGATTTCTCTTCTATCTAAAAAATTATTTGATTTTAAATATGGAATTGTTTCTAATTTTAGGGTTTTAGAAACAGGCATAATTCCACCTACTATATATCTATCATACATGGAATATGTCAAATTGATTTCATCCTTTGAAAAAAGATTATCAATTAGAAAGTGTTCTCTAATTTCATTTGTGTCATATTTTCTTGCATCTGCTGGATGTGATGCATATCTAAAGTTGAAATTTGTCATTAATTTGTATTTTATATTTCCGTAATCGATTACGTAAAAGTAATATTTTTTTTTTAAAAAAATCATTTTTAAGAAAAAATATATGCTTTTTTAAAAGATAATTTAAAAATAAGTTAAATCTAAACATAAAAAAATTACTTATTGGTTTAAAAAAAGCTTATAACAAACAAAATTCAATAATACTGTAAGTTCGCTTAAAAATTTATACTTTTAACATAAATAAGGATACACCAATAGAATTCAATAATTTATGAAAAATGCAATAGCTGAACGTATACAAGATTTTCTAAGAAAGTTTCATCCGTTCAAAAGTATTAATGACGAAAATTTACTTGAAATTGCAAGAAATGTTACTGTCTTATATTTAGAAAAAAATGACTATCTCTTTAAAGTTAATGATGGTACACATGATTCATTTTATGTAGTAGCATCTGGTGCAATAGGTTTAAGTATAACCTCAGATTCAGATGATGTGTTAATTGATAAATGTGATGAAGGTGATATTTTAGGACTTCGTCCATTTTTCGCAAAAGATAATTACCTTATGAATGCTAAAGCTCGTGAAGAGAGTATTGTTTATGCTATTCCAATTGATATTTTTAAGCCTATTGTTATAAAAAACACTAAAGTTTTAGAATTTTTATTACAAAGTTTTGCTTCAAACACTCGAAACCCATTAGATAAGAAAAATAAAGGAAAATTACTTTCTGAAAATGTAATTTATGATGATAATTCTAGTGAAATTCAATACTACCAACCTATTCATTACACTAAAAATCCAGTTACTGCATCTACTTTAGATATTACAAGGTATGTTGCACAAACAATGTCAAGTAAAAAAATAGGTAGTATAATAATTCATGAAAATAAATTACCTGTTGGTATTTTAACAGATAAAGATTTACGATCAAAAATAGCAACAGGTTTGTTTCCAATTGACACTACTATAAATAAAATTATGTCCTCACCAGTTATAACTGTAGCTGAAAATATTTCTATTGTGGAAGCACAATTGATGATGTTAAAACATAATGTAGGTCATTTATGTGTTACAAAAGATGGTACTAACCTATCTGAAATAAAAGGAATCATTTCTGAACATGATATCGTTGTTGCACAAGCTAATAATCCAGGAGTTTTATTGCGACAAACAAGACGAGCTCAAAATACAGAAGATTTAAGAAATATTAGACAAAAAGTTACTGATTTGATTCAAAATTCTATAGATAAAAATATTCCTATTTATCATATTTGTTCTATTGTAGGAGAACTTAATATAGCTATTACCAAAAGAGCAATTGAGCAAGCAATTGAAAAAATGGGTATTCCTCCTCCTACTCAATTTACTTGGTTAAATATAGGAAGTCAAGGAAGAAAAGAACAATTATTATTAACGGATCAAGATAATGCTTTAGTTTTTGAGGATGTTAGCGATGAAAGGTATGATGAAGTTAAAAACTATTTTTTAACATTAGCAGAAATTGTTACTAAAAAATTAAATAAAGTTGGTTACGAATTTTGTCCAGCAAACATGATGGCTAGTAATCCTTTATGGTGTAGAACAGTTAGTGAATGGAAAAATCAATTTTATAATTGGATTCACTCACCTGGTGAAAAAGGAATTTTAATGTGTACTATATTTTTTGATTATGACTTTGTTTATGGAGATGAAAATTTAATGCATGCAATAACAGATACAATTTTAAAAGAAACATATGATAATCAATTATTTTATGCTTATTTAGGTGCAAATGCATTAGAAAATCCAGTTCCATTAGGTTTTTTTAGACAATTTCTTGTTGAGAATGATGGAGAACATAAAGATACTTTTGATATAAAGTCAAGAGCTTTATTACCCCTAATAGATGCTGCAAGGATACTGATTTTAAGTTCGGGAATAAGAAATATTAATAACACAGCTTTAAGATATGCAAAACTTGCAGAAATCGAACCACAAAATGCTGTTGTTTATAATTCATGTGAAGAAGCTTTTCTAGAACTTTTAAAATTTAGAACCGAAGAAGGATTGTTGTATAATTCAGATGGTAGATACTTAAATTTAAAAGAGTTAACCAAATTGGATAAAGTAAAACTTAAGAATGATTTTCAACCTATTAATGATGTTCAAGAAATAATTAAAAACCGCTTTAAGTTAACTTATTTTACGTAATATGAAATGGCCTTTTAAAAATATAATTAAAGAATATCCTTCTTTTTGGATAGAATATTTGGCTTATTTTAATATAAAGACAAATCCCAAACGATATGTTGTATTTGATTGTGAAACTACTGGATTAGATATAAAAGAAGATCGTATTTTATCTATTGGAGCTGTAGCAATTGTGAATAATAAAATTGTTGTTAATGATTATTATGAAGTTTTTATCTCTCAGACAGTTTTTAAGGCTACTTCTGTTCACATACATGGTATTTTAAAAGATGGAAATGAAGAAAAATTAACTGAAAGAGAAGCAATTATTACTTTTTTAAACTTTATTAAATCAGCCACACTTATAGGACATCATATCTCTTTCGATATTGAAATAATTAACGAAGCTCTTAATAGGCTAGATGCTGGAAGATTAAAAAATCAATACATGGATACAGATATTATGTATCAGAAATTAAAACATTTTCCAGATGAGCAACATACTTCACTTGATGAATTATGTGATGTTTTTAAAATAAGAAAAACAGACCGTCATACTTCAAGTGGTGATGCTTATTTAACAGCTTTACTCTTTTTAAAACTAAAAAGAAAACTTGACATTTAATATTACATTATAAGTCTTACACCGCCTAATTCTTCTATTTTATAAGGGAATTTATCACTTGGTGATGCAATAAACATAAAGTTTACTGGAATCTTCCATTTATCAGATAGTTCATTGATAAGTTTTGGTCCAAACTCTCCTTCCATTTCGATAAAATCAATTTTTATTTCAGGATATTCACGATCTAAAAATTCAATATCTTTTTTTAATCTTTCAGAAGCAGTTTCATTAGGTTTTAGAACGGTAACAATTTTAATTCTTTTCGTGTGTTCATTTTCTTTTATATATAACATTACAATATTTAAATGTTGTAAGTCATCATTTTTTGTAAAAAAAACAAATTCTTGAATGATAATGCTATTAATAGTGTTAATAATTTTGGTATTCAAATATTTAAAAATACTTAAAATAGCTTTAAGTAAAACAATTCTTCTTAGCATAATTACAATGAACCCTATAGTTACAAGAAAATAAGGTAAAAATACTTCTACATTACTTGGCAAATCATCTTTTGGTTCCATTAGGATATTTCCAGCTAAAGCTATTAATACAGCAATAATGGCTATAATAACTCCTAACCAACTCGCTTTTTCAGGCCTTGGTAATTTAGCTCTTTTCAATTTCAGTAAAATATTTCCAAAACCAAATAATGCCATTACTGATAGAAAAGAAATAGTATACACACCTGCTAATAATTTTACATTACCATTTGTAATCCACAATACAGAAACACTAAGAATGAAAAATAATGCGATTATACGATAAGAACTTCCTTTTTTATTCTTTTTCAATAATGCATTTGGTAATATTCTATCTAAAGTCATTCGTTCCAATAAACCAGAAACTCCTACATAGCTTGTTAAAACAGCTCCACTTAATACTAAAACAGCATCAATAGCAATTAACAAAGCTATCCATTTACCTCCAACAAATAATCCCATTTCTATTAATAAGGTATTTTGAAAAGCATCACTTTGTAAAGTATCCATATTAAATATACTCAAAGCAAAAAATGCCATTAAAGGATTAATAATACTTACAACAATCCACATATTTCTTAGTGTCTTTGGGAAAACACCTTTTCTTTGTTCTTCTACAAAGTTTGCTGAACTTTCAAATCCTGAAACTCCTAACATAGATGCTGAAAAACCTAAAAAGATGGCCATAGTGATGCTACCATGAGTTGGTAAATGCCAGTTTTCAATGAATTGATCTAAACCGTTGTAAAAAAAGTAATAAAGAATAAAAAAGGTTAAGATTATTAAGGAGAATAAATGAAAAATAAAGATACCGATAGCTACTTTTGCAGATTCTGAAATACCACCTATAACCAAAGCTGCAAAAAGTCCTAATAAAACTACAGTTGCAATTAAAACGTTCATCGAAGGAAATATGTGATGTAAATAATGCATGGCTTCATTGCCTGAAATTACAGCGGTTGCCATATAAGACAATAAAGTAAGAGTAGCTGCAATTGAAGCTAGTTGTTTACTAGTTGTATTTAATAAAGCATTATATGCTCCTCCATTTAAAGGCAATGCACCTACTACTTCACCATATATTTTTCGAAATAAAAAAAGTACAAAAGCGACTATTAATAGCGTTACCCAAGCATATTGACCTGCATAAAAAATTGATAAAGCTGAGACGTATAAAACGGAAGAACTAATATCATTTCCACAAATGGCAGTTGAAGCCAATTCTCCTAGTTTCTTTACTTTAGGTTTTGACATCTTATTTTATATTATTAATTTAAATGTAACTGAACAATTTTTTTAAAAGTCCCATGATGACTTATGGACAAAGGATTATTTGAAATTGAACAGTAAGGTAGTGAATTTTTATCTTTTAAAATTGAATTTGTAGTATAATTCGTTATTTTTTTAAATTCTAAATTAGATACTAGTACTAAAGAATGAATCATTTTATTATCAATAAGTGTTTGTCCATGGAATGTTTCATTGAATAAAGAAATGGTTGCAAAATACTTTTCATCAATTATTTGCAAAGATTGAATCTCTATTTTTTTTGGATAAAATCCTCGGTTATACTTTATTCTTTGATAAGCTTTATAAGTACTTTCTTTTAAACTCCAAAGTACCCAAACCATCTCCTCTTGATTAGAAGTCTTTTGAATTAGATCTTGTTCATATGCGGTAAATAGTTTAGAAAGAAATCCTTTGCGTTTCCAATTACTTTCTATTTTAGCTATAGCCAAATCTACTACATCATTACCTATCATTTTTCTTCCAATTTAGTTTGAATAATAGCAATCGTATTTTCAATATTAAGCATTTTTTCCATTGATTCATTATCTATTTCAATCTCAAATGCTTCTTCAATATCTAAAACAATATCTACTAAATTTGCTGAATTTATATTTAGATCTGTTATAAAATCGGTTTTATCGGTTAGATTAGCAAAAGCTACTTCGTTCTTAACAAAAGGAGCTACAATAGGCTTCAACTTTTCAATTATTTCTTCTTTATTCATCATTTTTATAATACACTATATAATTTTTTAAAATTTCTTAAAGATAACACATCCATTTACATCACCAAAACCAAAACTAGCTTTAGCAATAACATTTATTGATTTCTTAATGAACTGTTGCGGAATTCTATCAGATGAAATCAATGTTTTTATTTCCTTATTTAAATCTTCACAATTAATAGTTGGAAAAATGAAATCATTATAAATTTGAAGGATTGATGCTACACATTCCATACTTCCAGAAGCTGATAAGCCGTGACCTATCATTGATTTTAATGAATTGATATAAGGAAAGTTAGTTCCTTTTCTATTTAAAGCTTTTGTCCAATTTTCAATTTCCAAAGCATCTTTTGAAGTAGCGGTTAAATGACCATTTATGACATCAATTTCAGTTGAATTTATATTTGCATCAGCCATAGCATCCATAATGCATTTTTGTACTGCTACAGAATTTGGTGAGGTCATAGTACCTCCACCTCTTTGTCCACCCGAATTTACATTTCCTCCAAGAATTTCAGCATATATTCTAACACCTCTAGCTAAAGCTGATTCTAATTCTTCTATAACCAACGCTCCTGCTCCACTTCCTGGTACAAATCCTGAAGCTGTTTCACTCATTGGCCTTGAGCCTTTTTCTGGTGACTTATTATGTTTAAAAGTGCAAACTCTCATAGCATCAAATCCACCCCAAATATAAGGTCCAGAATCGCTTGTGCTTCCCACTAACATTCGTTTGGCTTTACCTTGTTGGATTCGTTCAAAGCCCATTAAAAGGCTCTCCGTTCCTGTTGTACAAGCAGAGGAATTAGTTGTAACTTGGTTACCTAAACCTAGTTTTCCACCTAAATAAGCCGAAATACCACTTCCCATGGTTTGAGCTACAACTGTGCTTCCCAAACGTCTTGTTTGAAAATCATCAATCTTATAAATAGCTTCTCTAAATTTTTCAATTCCAGAAGTTCCTGTACCAAAAATAGTTCCACTGTTCCAATCTGGATTTTCATTGTTTTCAATGTCTAGACCAGCATCTTTCCAAGCGTCTAAACCTGCAATAACTCCATATAAAATTCCAGTTGAATTGAAATTACGCAATTCCAATTCGCTGAAATAATTTCGTTTTACTTCTTCAGAAATTAATGGTGTTCCTGCAATCTGACAAGAGAATTGTAATCTTTCTAATTCAGGGTTATGCTTTATTCCGGAATTCCCATTTTTTATGGCATTAGTAAACGCATCCAGACCTACTCCATTTGGAGCAACAATTCCTAAACCTGTTATGACAACTCTTTTTTTCAATATCAAAAATCAATTACAATTGCAATGTCAACTTTAAAAATTAATTTCAAAAGTCAATTAAAAAAATAATTTTAAACTTTCTACAAAATCATTCCTGCTAATATTCCTGTGCAAACCTCTTCTTTATTTTCATTTAGCATTTTTACCTTACATTTTAATTTGCCAAAACGATAATATATCTTTTCAGAAATAACCGTTACTTTTTCATTTGGATAGACTGGTTTTAAAAACTCTACTTCAGAAGATGTAAATCCTATATTTTTTATCTCTTTTCCTTCGTTTAAATAAATTCCTAGGCAAACTAAGCCTATTTGTGCCATGGTTTCCGTTAAAATGACACCTGGAGTAACTGGATTGTCTTTAAAATGACCTTTGTAAAAATCCAAATTAGCATCAAAAGTATATATACCTTCTACTCCATTTTCATTAATCGTAATTAGTTTGTCAACAAACAAAAATGGTTTTGAATACGGTAATTTTGATACTATTTCATTTTTTGTCATCACCATTCTAATAAAACGCGTTGTGCTGTAAAACCAGGACCAAAACTTAACATGACACCTTTTTCTCCAGCTTCGGGTTGATTATTCATAATTCTTTCTAAAACGTATAAAACAGTGGCACTCGACATGTTACCATATAATCTAAGGACTTCTTTGGTATCATTAATATTCTTTCCTAATTCAAAGAATAATTCTTCTACTAAGGTAACTATTTTTTTGCCACCAGGATGAAAAATTAAGTGTTCAATATCTTTTATTTTCAATTGATTTCTTTCCAAAAAAGGGTGCAAAATTGCTGGGAAATGTTCTTCAATTGTATCTGGAACTTCAATGTCTAAAATCATTTTCAATCCTTTATTGGTCAATTCAAAACCCATCATGTGTTCGTTATCATAAAAATGATACATAGATTCATCAAGTATTGTTGGTCCAATATCATTTTCATAAGAAGAAAGTAAAACACATGCAGCACCATCTCCAAAAATAGCTGCACTGACTATATTTGCCATTGAATAATCATCTAATTGAAATGTAGCCGTTGGACTTTCTACTGTAATTACTGCTGCACGTTTATTTGGATTGGCTTTTAAAAAATTCTTTGCGTAAATAATACCCGAAACACCACCAACACAACCCATTTCTGTAACAGGTAAACGAACAATATCTTGTTTTAGCCCCAATTTATTAATTAAGTAAGCATCTAATGAAGGAATCATGATTCCAGTACAACTAACGGTTATTATGAAATCAATAGTTTCTGGTTGCCAATTGGCCTTATTTAAAGCTTTTTGCAATACTTTTTCACCCAAAACTATCATTTCTCTGGCATAAATAGCATTTCGTTCTTCAAAAGAATGCAAAGAAAAAACTTCTTCTGGACTCATGATGGAATAGCGTTTGTCTACATTTGCTCCTTCAAATATCTTTTTTACTTTCCTTTTAAAACGATCTTCTTGGTTAACCAGCCAAACATCTAAAAAAGGTAATATATCGGCAGTCTCTCTATAGAATTTAGGAAGTTGTGTAGTAACAGTTGTTATTTTTACTGGCATTCATTATTTGTTTATCTCATTGGCAATACCAAATGATAATTTATTTTTATTTTAATCTATACAGGTTGAAGATGAAAGAATATATTTCTAATATCTTATATTACGAATAATCCATTGATAACGAAAAGCCCATTTCCAATTGATTGTATAATTTTTTAAATCATTATGTTTAGAAAAAGTTACTAATTCTTCTTTTTTAAAACCTCTAAGAATAGAGACTAATCCATCTTCTCTAGACATTTTGTTTAACCGAAATACAAAACACAAAGCTTGAAACAAACGATATGCTATGACATTTCTATGCAAATCATTAATTACTATTCCTATTTTAGCTTGTTTAACAAACAATTCTAAAAGATAATCGATTTGATTGTTTTTAAAATGATGTAAGGTTAAGGTACATAATAATATATCATATTCTATTTTACCAAATTCTTCTTCAAAAATATCTAAACATTGGTAACTAATATTGGAATATTTTGATGACAATTGTTCGGCATGATTAATCGTAAAGGCATTAGCATCTATTCCTATCAAATTAAAAATATAGTTGTTTTTTTTACCAAATTCGGCCAAAGCTCTTAACATATCACCATTTCCACAACCAACATCAACAATAGTTATTTTCTTTTCATTTGAAGAAAGTAATTGTTTTACTCCAGCTAAAGTTAGTTGGTTTCCTCCTAATACTTGGTTAATTATGGCAATTTTATCCAAAGCATCTCGCAATTCTTCTCCTTCTAGAGAAAAATCGTCCATAATTTCTTCTTCTTCTGTTCTATATTTTGTGTTTATTCGTTTCAAATATTATAACTTTCTATTTGTTTTTTTATTAATTGATTTCCCATGTGTTTTCTTGATTATCATTGGAAATAAAAAAGGGAATATTAATAAGTTTCTCATTATAATTTTAGAAAGATAGAAATTTAATACTATTTTTGATACTATTTTTCCAAAACGCAACCTATTTTTAAAAGTTTTGTTCCAATCTGAAACATATTGTATTTCTAATTGCTTTCTATTTATTACATTTTCTAAATATAAAATAACTAACTCACTAGCTATTTTTGCACTGTGAATAGCCATTGCCATTCCGTTACCACACAAAGGATGAATTAAACCAGCTGAATCTCCTATCATAAGCATATGGTTTTCAATTTTTGGTTTATTTTCAAAAGATATTTGGCTAATAGTTAATGGTTTTTCAAAGAGTAGTTTCCCATTTACAAACAAGGTTTTCAGATTTGGATTTTTAGACATTACTTGTTCATGAAAAACAGTAATATCTTTATAATTTTTAAAAGACTTATATTGAACCAAATAACAGACATTAACAGCATCATTTTCTACTTTTGAAATTCCGCAATAACCTCCTTCAAAATTATGCAGAGCCACTAAATCATTAGGAAAATCAATTTGGTAATGTGCTTTAACCGCTAGCCATGGTGACTTTTTTTTAATAAACCTACGTCCTAATCGAATATCTAAATTGGAGCGTTTCCCAAAAGCACCTAATGCTATTTTAAATGTATAATCTTGGTTTTCTTCAGTTTTAATTGTAAAAATATCATTTGAAAAAGTAACATCAGTAACATTGGTTTGAATAATAACACCTCCTAAAGCAATTACATTTTTATGCAAATGATTATCTAAAGCATAACGACTTACTCCAAATCCACCCAAAGGTAATTGAGAACCAATCGTTTTACCGTCTTGTGTAGAAAACACTGTTCTATTAATTTTTGTAGGCTGAAGGGATTCAATATTAAGATTTAAAAAATGTAAATATTCCCAAACTTCATTAGAAATAAACTCTCCACAAACTTTATGTTTAGGGAAACTATTTTTTTCAAAAAGAATAACGAAAAATCCTTGTTTTAGCAAGTGAATAGCAGCTGTTAAACCCGCTAAGCCTCCACCTATAATGCCAATTTTCGTTTGATTATTCATTAGGCTAATGTACTGTAAAATGAACTAAAATACTAGTCTTTAACCTTTGTTTAGACTATAATTTTTTCTGAAAATGAAAACCTAAAATCTTATAATCATTATTGAAATAAAATTTATGTGATCTTGGATTTTGAACATAAGTGTTTAATTCAATAGTCTCACAGTCATTATCAATAGCCCATTTTTCAATATAATTTAATAAAACATTTCCGTATCCCTTAGATTGGTGTCTACTGTCAAGAATAACATTGTCAATTTCTATTTGTTTACCACAATAAATACGAACCATTATCCATGCACAAGTAATTCCAATTAAAGTATCATTCAAATACAAGCCAAAACAAATGTAGTTATCAAATTCAAACATTTCTTTTTGACGTTTTTTAATAAGTGTGATATCAAGAAGAGGGTTTAATTGATGTAACAAATGAGTTACACTTTCTGAATTGGTATTTTCTACTAATTTTACATGCAAATTTTGATTCATTTAGTAAACAATAGTTTTTAAAAAAATAGTATAAAATTTAACATTGAATTTCTATCAAAAATAATTAATTCTGATTAAAGTCACTTTAATAAAAGGTATAAATTCTACTTAGTAATTACAATTCCATTTTTTATTTCCTCATTAGTTGGTTTTTCAAACCAAGATTCCATAAAATCAAAATCTTCTTTAGTAACTTCAAATTCAAAAGTGGCCCCCTTTTCTAGATTACGTTGTTGAACTCTTTGATAGCGAATTTCTTTGGGAATATCTAAGAAATGAATTAGAATTTCATATCTTTTTTCTTTGGCAAACTGACGAAACTTTTCTCTATGTTCGTATTTAGACAATCCTAAATCAAGAATACTATCAGTATTTATGGTTTCTAATTGATTTATTAATTCTGTAATTAAATTTTCTGAACGATTAATGCGTTCTAAAAACCATTCTAAACCATCATTATTAGTTTTATCGGGCAGAAACAAGGTTTTATTCCATTTGTCGATAGAAAATAGAATGGCATTTTTTTCTTCTTTTAATTTTGAAGCATATGTGGTTTTACCAGAACCAGTATTACCGACAATAAGATGTATCATATAATAAATTAAAATTAAAAAAGGAAGTTTTACAACTTCCCTTTTTTGATTTCCTCTACAATCTCTGGATTCAATAAAGTAGAAATATCTCCAAAATTACCTTCTTCTCCTTCTGCAATTTTACGTAATATTCTACGCATTATTTTTCCTGATCGGGTTTTTGGTAAACCACTTACAAATTGGATTTTATCCAACTTAGAGATTGGTCCAATTTTATCAGCAATTAAGTTATTAATTTCATTTCTTAGATTATCTTGATTTCTGCTTTCTCCAGATTCTTTTAAAATAACAAAACCGTATAGTGCATTTCCTTTTACATCATGAGGAAAACCAACAATAGCACTTTCAGCTACAGCTTGATGTTCATTAATAGTATCTTCAATTGGAGCAGTTCCTAAATTATGACCAGAAACAATAATAACATCATCTACTCTACCTGTAATTCTATAATACCCTACTTCATCACGTAAAGCACCGTCTCCAGTAAAGTATTTACCTGGGTAAGCTGAAAAGTAGGTTTCTTTATAACGCTCATGATCTCCCCAAATAGTTCTTGCCATTGAAGGCCATGGAAACTTAATACACAAACTACCTGTCACTTGGTTGCCTTCTATTTCATTACGCAACTCATCCATTAAAACAGGTTGTATTCCTGGTAAAGGTAAAGAGGCATAAGTTGGTTTTGTTGGTGTTACAAATGGAATTGGAGAAATCATAATTCCACCTGTTTCGGTTTGCCACCATGTATCTACTAATGGACAACGTTTTCCACCTACATGATCATTGTACCAATGCCAAGCTTCTTCATTAATAGGCTCTCCTACAGAACCAATTACTTTTAAGGTAGATAAAGGATATCCTTTTACATAATCTACACTTTCTTTTGCCAAAGCCCTAATAGCTGTTGGTGCTGTATAAAATTGTGTCACTTTGTGTTTTTCAATAACTTGCCAAAAACGGCTAAAGTCTGGATAAGATGGTACGCCTTCAAACATAACTGTAGTCGCACCATTCAATAATGGTCCATATAAAATGTAAGAATGACCTGTTATCCATCCTATATCTGCTGTACACCAGTAGACATCATTTTCTTCATAATTAAAGACATTCTTAAATGTATAAGCCGTGTAAACCATATAACCCGCAGTAGTGTGAACCATTCCTTTTGGTTTTCCTGTAGATCCTGAAGTATATAGAATAAACAAAGGATCTTCTGCATCCATTATTTCAGCCACATGATTATCAATTGCTTCATCTAAAAGTGGTTGTAACCATAAATCACGTCCTTCTTTTATTGTTATATTTTCATTTGTTCTCTTAGTTATCAAAACTTTCTCAACACAAGTACAATCTTTTAGAGCCTCATCAACAATTCCTTTTAAATTGATAGTTTTATTGCCCCTAAAACCTCCATCTGAAGTAATAACCATCTTACATTGGCTATCATTAATTCTACTAGATAATGCCGTTGAGGAGAAACCTGCAAATACAACTGAATGTATAGCTCCTATTCTGGCACAAGCCAAAACTGATACAGCTAATTCAGGGATCATAGGTAAATATATACATACACGATCTCCTTTTTTTATGCCTTGTGCTTTCAAGACATTTGCCATTTTAGCTACTTTAACATATAAATCGTTATAAGTAATATGTTGAGCTTCTTCATCAGGATTATTTGGTTCAAAAATAATAGCTGTTTTATCTCCTCTTTTGTTTAAATGACGGTCTATACAATTTTTCGCAATATTTACTTTAGCATTAGTAAACCATTTAAATTGAGCTTCTTCAATATCAAATTCGAAAACCTTGTCCCATCTTTGGTACCAACTGAAATTTTCATCGGCTATTTTATCCCAAAATTTCCTTGGTTCACGAACCGATTTCTTATACATTTTAAAATAATTCTCTAAGTCATTTATTTTGTAATAGCTCATTTTTGTGTTTTTTATTATTTGTAACGTAAATATAATAATTCTCTAACAGGAAATAAATTTTAAATTGCTAATTTAATATAGCTTACAATATAAGTATTATTTCTATTTATTCTAATAACCCTTTAACTTTATCTACTAATTTTTTTAATGAAAATGGTTTAGTTATATAATCACTTGCACCTAAAGCTAAGCCTTTTTGAATATCCGACTCTTTATTTTTAGCTGATAAAAAAATTACTTTACATTGATTTAACTTCTCATTTTTTTTAATTTGTTCTAATGTTGCATATCCATCAACATTAGGCATCATTACATCAAGAATGATAACATCAGGAATTTGATTTTCTAAAATATCTAATGCTTCTTGACCATCTCTTGCAATATAGACTTCAAAATTATTCTTTTTAAAAGTATATTCTAGTGACATAATAATATTAGGCTCATCATCAACAAGTAGTATTTTCTTCATTTTGTTTTGCCTTTTAATTATTATTTATTTTAAAAGTGTAAAAGTAAAACATGCACCTGTATTTTCATTGTTTTTTGCCCAAATTTTTCCTTGATGTAATTCTACAATTTGCTTACAAATAGCGAGCCCTAATCCACTGCCATGAGGTTTTTTTATATTCTGATTATCAGATTGATAGAACTTATCAAAAATCATTTCTGCATCTTTTAATTCAATACCTTTACCATTATCTACAACATTTATTTCATAAAAATTTGATTTGTTAAGTATTTCAATAGTAATTTTGCCTCCTACTTCAGGACAAAACTTGATTGCATTTGAAAGTAAATTTGTTACTACTTGAATAATTCTATCTTCATCATAAAAAAGAAATAAGGGTTTTTGAAAATCTAATATTACACTAATATTTTTGTTTTTTATTAACTGTTGTAAAGGTTCAATCGTTTTAGATAGCGTATTAAAGAAATCATTTTGACTAAGGTTTAGCTTTTGTTTTCCAGTTTCTAACTTTTCTAAATCTAAAATTTTATCAATTAAACGATTTAAACGATCTGATTCTGAAATAATATTATTTAGAAACTGCTTTCTTAAATCATCGGGCACATCTTCATCGTCAATTAAAATTTCGCTAGCTGCTCTTATAGCTGTAATAGGTGTACGCAACTCATGAGTAACTGTATCTAAAAAATCATCTTTTTGTCTGTCTTTTATAATTAAGTTTTCGTTAGCATGTTTTAATTGATATGTTATTTTTTTTAACTCGTTAGAAGTCTCTACTAATTTTTTATTAATTTGAATATTTTCATTAGATTCTTCTAATATTTTTAAGACTTCTGGTAAGGTAATTTTTTCTTCTTTTACTACACTTGAAATTAAAATTTTTGCAGAAGCAGTTCCAATGTGTCCTGTTAGTAAATTTTCTGCAAACTTAACTAAGCGTGCATCAGCTAACTCTTGATTTTTATCCACATTATATTTGGTATTGAAAATACTCATCGCTCTTTGTGTTCTTTCTTCTCCTAAGAATTTGACTAATACTTTTTCAATATCTCTAGTATATGCAGTTCCTTTCCATACAAAAGCATTTTCATGATTGGTACTATACTTATCAACATCAATATACATTTCTGCATAATTACGTTCACGATAATTACCTTTAAAATTTACAGAAACAGCAAAGTAAGTCATAGTATTAAATAGTAAACTCCAGAAAAAAGCATGTGCAATTGGTGATAAATAATCTAAACCAAATAAAGCTAAAGGCTTTAATAAATCAATATTAAAAATACCAGAAGCAATAAATGTATTTGTAGTATTGGTTAATCCGTAAGCATAAGGGATTAGTAAAGTGTATAAACAAACTAAAAAACCAACTATAATTCCACTTTTTGCTCCTAAACTAGAACCTCTTCTCCAAAACAGAGCTCCAAAAAAAGAGGGAGCCAATTGTCCAATAATTACAAAGGAGACTAAACCAATAGATCCCAAACTATAATCTAAAGCAAAAAAGCGATAGATCAAATAAGCTATTATAATTAATAAAAAAATACCTATTTTTCTTATTGTTACAATTTTTTTATTATTTATTTCTTGTTCTTCATTTTTTAGTCTACCTAAAAAAGTATAGGGAATTAATAAATTATTACTAAGCATAGTTGATAAACTTATACTAGAAACAATAATCATTGATATAGCCGCTGAAAAACCTCCTAGAAATACAATAATAGTTAAGAAAGTATTGTTGAAAAATTGTGGAATTAGTAAAGAATAGGTGTCTGCATTTTTTACTTCGCCATCAAATAAAACATTTCCACCCCAAGCTATTGGAAAAACAAAAAGATTGAAAATAAATAAATACAAAGGAAATATCCATAAGGCAGTTTTTATATGTTTTTCTCTATTATTTTCTACTACAGAAACATGGAATTGTCTAGGTAATAAAAAAATTGCAAATAGAGATAGCATACATAGAAAAAACCAATTCATACCGTTTTCTATGCTACCAATAGTGTTTTTTGTATTAAAGTGTTCTAAAACTGATGCTTTTTTATAAATATCACCATACCCATCAAATACAAAATAAGTTACATAAATGCCAATAATCATAAAGAAAACTAATTTGAGTATACTTTCCATAGCAACTGCAGTAATAATTCCTTTTCTTTTTTCTGAAGCATCTACATAACGAGTTCCATAATAGGAAGCAAATAAAGCTAAAGCAACAGCTACATAAGTAGTAGTATCAAATAATGCTAATGAATTTTCTGGTGTTTTGGTTACCACATGGAACGTTTCTGAAATAGCTTTTAATTGTAAGGCAATATAGGGTAAAATAGCAGCCAGACAGATTAATGTAACCAATGCTCCCAAAAAACGGCTATTTCCATAACGTAATGAAATGAAATCGGCTATACTAGAAACATTATTTAATCTTGAAATACGAATGATCTTTTGAAGAATAATTATCCAAGCAGGGATTATTATTATAGGACCAATATAAATTGTTAGATAATTTAGTCCTGAATTAGCAGCCACTCCTATACTTCCATAATAGGTCCAAGCTGTACAATATACTGCTAATGAGAAAGAATAAATATAAGGATTATTTGCCCACTTTAGATTTTCTTTTTTTTCTGCCCAATGCGCTATAAAGAATAGAAAAGTTAAGTAAACCAACAATATAGATATTAAAGTAAGACTATTCATAATATCGATTTACAATGATTAGAGAAACTAATATGGAAAAAGCCCAAATAGAAAAAACATAAATATAAAATATTGGAATGCCTAATACGGATTCACTGCTATCAAACAATAGTAACAATGGCAAATTCAAAGTTAGAAAAAGAAAAACAGTCAATACTACTAGTTTTTGTTGGTGCCTTTTTTTCATTGTGCGAGTTTATCTGTTTAAAAATACAATTAATCTTTTTAAACTTAAAAAATCGCTGTAAAAAATTTACAGCGATTTAGGATTAATAGTTTAATTCTTATTGATTAAAATATATTAATGTCCTGTAGCTTCTCCAGCTCCAGAAGGAATTCTAATGTGTTCTACAATATCTTGTACATCTTGAGGAGGTGCTTTAGTAAAACTGTTAACTGTAAAAGCAACTATAAAGTTTACAATCATTGCTATAGTCCCAAAACCTTCTGGTGAAATACCAAACCACCAACCGTCTTTCAAGCCAGCTACAGCTTCTTTTCCACCGTCAAATAAACCAAACTTGAATTTCAGCATATAGAATAGCATGAGTAATAATCCAACAATCATACCTGCTACAGCTCCTTCTTTATTCATTTTTTTATGAAAGATTCCTAAAATAATAGCAGGAAAGAAAGAAGCGGCTGCTAATCCAAAGGCAAGTGCAACGACAGCTGCTACAAAGCCTGGAGGATTAATTCCAAAATAACCAGCTATAATTACTGCAACTGTTGCAGCTCCACGAGCAGCCCATAATTCATTTTTTTCTGATATATTTGGATTAACCATTTTTTTGATTAAATCGTGTGATACAGAAGATGAGATAACTAATAATAATCCTGCAGCTGTCGATAAAGCAGCAGCCAAAGCACCAGCAGCGACTAAAGCAATAACCCAATTTGGCAATTGAGCAATTTCTGGATTAGCCAATACCATGATATCATTATCAATTGTTAATTCGCTACCTTTTAATCCTTTTGCTTCTTGAGCTGCTAAAAAAACTTCATCTTTAGATTTATCATTATAATATTGAATTTTTCCATCTCCATTTTTATCTTCATACTTTAAAAGACCCGTTTTTTCCCAATTCGTAAACCATTTAGGCATATTAGCATATTCTTTACCACTAACTGTTTCAATTAAGTTTGTTTTAGCAAATACAGCTACCGCTGGAGCCGTTGTATATAAAATTGCAATCAATAATAAAGCCCAACCAGCAGATTTACGTGCATCTCTAACTTTTTTAACTGTAAAGAAACGAACAATAACATGTGGTAATCCTGCTGTACCAACCATTAATGCTAAAGTTATAGCAAAAACATCAACCAACGATTTAGAACCATTCGTATATTCTGCAAAGCCCAACTCTGTTGACAATCCATTTAATTTATCTAGTAAATAAATATTTCCTTCACTAGTTACAGTTCCACCCATTCCTAATTGTGGAATTGGATTACCTGTCATCTGAATAGAAATAAATATTGCAGGAACCATAAATGCAAATATTAGCACACAGTATTGTGCTACTTGTGTATACGTAATTCCTTTCATCCCTCCTAAAACAGCATAAAATAAAACGATTACCATACCAATTATTACACCAGTTTCAATTTCCACTTCTAAGAACCTTGAGAATACTACTCCTACTCCACGCATTTGTCCAGCTACATAAGTAAAAGAAACTATTAAAGCACAAATGACAGCTACGGTTCTTGCTGTATTAGAATAATAACGTTCTCCAATAAAATCAGGAACCGTAAATTTTCCAAATTTTCTTAAATAAGGAGCTAATAATAAAGCTAGTAAAACATAGCCTCCTGTCCAACCCATTAAATAAACAGCTCCGTCATAACCAGCAAAAGAAATAATTCCAGCCATTGAAATAAAAGAAGCTGCAGACATCCAGTCTGCTGCTGTTGCCATTCCGTTCGCTAATGGGGAAACTCCACCACCAGCTACATAAAATTCTTTTGTTGATCCAGCACGAGACCAAATTGCAATTCCAATATATAAAGCAAATGTAACGCCTACAATAATATAGGTCCAAGTTTGTACATCCATAATAGTTTTAATTTTTTTAGTTAGTATTTATTCGTCAAAACCAAATTTCTTATCTAGTTTGTTCATCAATCGAACATAAACAAAAATCAAAATAACAAATACATAGATTGATCCTTGTTGGGCAAACCAAAATCCTAATGGAAATCCTCCGATTTTAATTTCGTTCAAAGCATCTTTGAAAATAATGCCAGCTCCATAAGAAACAGCAAACCATATACTTAATAATATTAGTAGGTATTTTAAGTTTTCTCTCCAGTAAGCTGTTGCGTGTTTTTGTTTCTCACTCATAATAAATTAGTTTAAGTTTTTATAGATAAATCATTGCTTGTAATGTTATCGTATTTACGGCATCATTTTGTGCATATTTTAAAGATTGATATTCTAAAGTTAATTTCGAATTATGGCCACTTAAATAAAAGTTAGTTCCAATTCCAAATTGAGAAGCATCATCATCCAAAGCATCAATTTGTCTTGAATCAAAAGATAAATAAGGTTGGATTTTAGTTTTTGTTTTTATAGGCAGAACATACCCCAAATGACCGTGTAATAAAGAACCTGTTTCATAAGTTGTTCCTAATCTAAAGTCTTTTCCATAATCTGTATTTTGATATAAAGCATATGCTGTTATTGCTCCTCCATTACTTCCAATTGGAGCGTCATAAAAAGCATCAACAGCAAAAATATTTACATCTTGACCACTTAAGTTGCCAGTTCCATCAGCTACTACAGCACCACTAGGATGCATAAAAAAACCAGCACCTATATTGAATACTTTTTTAGTACCCACATAAGAACCTACTTTATAGGGTAAAAAGTTACTTTCTGCATCAAGAAAAGCGTAATCAAAATAACCTGAGAATACTTTTCCTGCTTCTTTTGAACCTAATAGACGACGTCCTGTGTATGTTGCTGGACCATTATTTACTGGTATAGCCTCAAATTGCAAGTTATTCGTTTCTGCTTCATTAACTGATACCCTATATTGAAACTTACCAAAAGAACCTTTCATGTAAATACCTAAATGTCTAGCAAATTGGTCAGATAATCCTAAAGTTGCCCATGCTTGTCTTTGGTTATCCAAAGTCATGATGTTTAAAGTACTTTGATTGTTTAAACGGGAAATACCATTCCAATAATGTAAACCACCACCTATAGCATGGTCTTTTCCTAAACTGTATTGCGCCCAAACGTCATGAAAAAATAATTGAGAAGCATCACGAGTACCAGTTGGACTCATATTATCTGCATTCAAACTGTTTAAGCCAAAATGGGTTAAGATTAAGAAATCTTTACTTACCTGAGCATACATTAAAACACGTGCTCTTCGTAAACTAAAGTTTAAATCGGCTTGTTCATTGCCATTCGCATCTAAAGGTCGATCAGAATTATGTTGTGCCCAGAACTGAGCCCAAGAAATAATTCTAAAATACTTTGACCCGTCTTCATTAATTTTTACTTTTAGACCTCCTTCATAGTCAGGAGAGCCTTGTGAAAAACTCAAAACGGAAAAAAATAATGCTGTAATTAAGAGTATTTTCTTCATAATTTAAAATTTGATTTTAGTTCATTTGTACTATCAAATTTTGAAATTATTTTCTGTATTGTAAAAAAGTATATATATAACTGTTAAATAGTATAGTTAATCTTTAAAACGTTCCCATTTTATTAGCATAAATTTATCGCCTAGTTCAGTAATAATCATTCCTGCACCAGATAATTGCTCTTTGTTTTTTAAATATTCTACGAGTTCTGTGTGCTTAAATATCTTATAACTAGGATGGTAATTAGGATGTGGTGGTTTTTTAACCTTGTATTCTTTTACCCAATTGCTTATCGAAACATGCGAAACGCCTATAATGCGTTCTATCTCACGATAACTTAGTCCTTCTAAATAGAGTTGTAAAGCTTTAGTAACATAATAATCATCTATTTTTTTTCCTACTTTATTAACAGTAAAATAATACGTACAAGATTTACACAAATAGCGCTGTCTGTCTTTAATAATACCACTCTTTACTATTAAATTTCCATTGCACTTAGGGCAAGTAATAACATTCATGTATATAAATTTTGCATAAATATATTAAATTAGCAAATATATAAAGTGTTTTTAATAATTATTTGTATAAAAAATTAAATATATTTTAAAAAAAAATAGTTTTTTAAATAATTAATGCAAAAAACATTCCCTATATATTTCATCATTGAAAACAATTATACACAAAACTATCGTCTGTTAGTTATTATATTTTTTATATTAAGAATGATAACATCTACTATAAAAAAATCCGATTATAGTAGTACCTAATAATCGGATTAGTTTATTTAGAGATAATTTATTATTCTTTAATTAGTTTTTTAGATATTACTTTATCATTTGCAATAATGTTTATGACATAAACTCCGTTAGCGAAATTTGTTAAATCTATACTTATTTCTAACGAATTTTTGTATTGATTAAACAATATCATTCTGCCATCTAACGAATATACTTCATAATTTCCACTAGAAAGGTCACTAAAATTAATTTTAATTAAACCATTTGTTGGATTCGGATATACGATTAATCTGTCTTTATCAAGTAATTCAATTTTAGAGTTTTCTTTTATTTGTTCGTTAGCCATTCTGAAAGCAATAACATCACAAGGCTCTAGTACTGCCAAAAAATCGGATCCTAACTCCGCATCAAAACCAGAAGTAAATACAATTTCTTGTCCTGCTGAAAATTTATGTTCAGAACCAGTTTTTATAATTACATTACCAGATGTTGCTAAGGTGTTACCCGTTTGAACAGTAACCTTATTTTCAGGTTGATAACGTTGTTGAGCAGAATAAAAGATTCGATTAGTAATCAAAAGATTAGTAAAACATGGGTCTCGACCCACTAAAGTGTTCATGTCGTTATTATTAGGATCTAGCCAATCTTTCAACCTAGAATCTGAACCAGAAATAGAAGACCAAGCATCTCTAAACTTACCATATCTATCAATTCCATCAATTTTATCACAAGCAGATGTTCCATAAGATAACCAACCAATAATCCTGTCATTACTGTCTTCAAAAAGAGGAGAACCAGAAGAACCACCTGCTGTAGGAGCATTATTTATATCCCATTCTACTCTCCAAAAATTAGGATTAGTATTTGACTTAAAAGTCCCTAAAGATATTTTCTTAGGCTTTCCTTCAGGATGATGAATTCCCATTAGTTGATCTGGTAAATCATTGCGATTACTTCTATTCCATCCCGATAAATGAACATTATAGTCTGGTGGTGGAAATGTGTTTAATTCTAACAAAAACATATCAAAAACAGAACGTTTTGCTCTTTGAGAGCCACCTGATAAGGTATAATTATATTGACTTGAATTATTGCTAGTACAAGTTGAATTTTGATAATTAAAATAGAAAATAGCGGTAGACAAATCTGCATTTTTACCACAATGATTTGCGGTTAAAACATAAGGTTTTATATTATTTGCAGATACATCTTGGTTCACTAATGCACAAGAACATATATAATAACCTTCGTCTTTAGTGTCATAAAACAGCCATTTCATTACTGATCTTTCCACTTCAATATTACTTACACAATGTACATTCTCATAACAATCTGAACTTTTTTTAGCATCTCCAAATAACGGTCGATATATCTTTGAAATTCTATTCATTTGAATTTTAGGAATATCATTTATTTCTACTGGTTGATTGTATTCTAAGATTAACTTTTCACCAGAAATTGGTTGTATAGAAAATTTTCTATCTATTTGATTATTGTTGGCAGTAAAGGCACCCAAAAGTATCGTTTTATCCTCATTATATGCATATAATTTACCTCCATTAGGCAAATAAAATTCGCTAAAATCAATCCCCAATCCTAAAGTGTTCTTTACTTCTACTAAAAGACGATACACTACTATTCCATTTGCTGATGTAAATTTACTCGAACTTTCTATAAAGTCTATTCTCACTTGTTCGGCTACTCCTACATCATATAGTGAATCATTTACTGAGTTAATTTCTGATGGATCAAAAGTATATGAAAAAGCAGGCACATTTAGTAAGTTAAAAACATTCAAATCAAAACTTTCCGGTGTTCCACCTTCTTGCACTTGTGCAAAAATACTTCCTGATATAAAGATATTTATTAAATATATTATTATTTTTATATTTCTCATAATTTAAATTTTAAAGATTAAACCATGAATCTATTTGCCAGCCATTTTAGCTTCTAAAGCTTCAATTCGTTTATTTTGCTCAATAATATAGAGGGTTAACTCTTCTATTTTCTCTTGTTGAATTCTTGCCATTTCTCCTAAACTAACTCCTTCTTCCTCTACTTGTTTTGCAGAAGGAACATTAGGCAAATGCTTGTTTTTAACAATGAAATTTTCAACTTCGGCTAAAGATTTTAAATTGTAATCATTAGCAAAAACATAATCTGCCCAACCAGTTCTTACTCTTACTTCTTCTGTAAGAATACCACCTTTTACATAAAGTTTGTAAGCACTTAGATTTGCAGAACCTATTGCTGTAGGTGTATTTTCTGTTCCTATTCCAACTCTACCATCATCCTTTAATAGCATGTAATAATTGCCTCCACCACCTGTAACAGGATTCCAAGGTTGCCAAAAGTTTAAACCTTTATTAGGCACATATTCTATTCCCCATCTACCGTTTGGGTAGGCTGCATTAGCTATATTATCACTAAAACAAATCATAGGTCCTCCCGCTCCATTAGCTCCAGAAACCATCATTGCTCCATCATGAACTTGAAACTTAGTAAAAGTATTAGAAGGTTGGTTAATACCAACTGTTAGATTACCATTTTCAATGTATTCATTTCCATTAACATGTAGTCTTTGTGAAGGAGATGTTGTTCCTATTCCTGTATTACCATTTGTTTTTACTACTACTTTTGTAGAAAAATTATTACCTATGGTTTTTTGTCTAATATGAAAAATATTTTCATTTATAGTTGATGGTCCAGGATCTGGATAAAGTGCAGGTATTGGGTAAGTTAATCTAAATCCAGATTCATTTTGATACATAAAATCAGTATTCAAAGAGATATCTAACTTAGCTTTTGGAGGATTTAATCCAATTCCTACGCTACCGTCTGTCCAATATAAATTACTTCCATTTGTAATGAACTGTCCGTGAGTCACATTTAAGGTGAATAAACTAATTCCTAGAATAAAGAGCATTAAAGATCTATTTGATGCTTTAATTAGTAAAAAGGTTTTGTTAATTTTTTTCATAATTATTAATTTAAATAAAATCCCTACTCTATTTATTGGTTTTTCGGGTTACACCTTTAGTTGATTTATTTAAAAGTGTATAGTATTAAAATTTATTACCCAAAAAAGTGGAGAAAAATAAAACCCATCAAGTAGTTACTTTTGCTAGGTTAGATAAACAATTATGAAGAATGATTTTTATTTAAAAAATAACTTTCGTTTGTACCATAAAAAGCACAAGATTATTATTGTAATAAGCACAATAATACTACCATATAGATATGGATTTTTTTCTGAAATAGTAATAGCCTTTGTACTGCCAGTAAGAGTAAATGAAGCCCAATAATAAGGTAATACTTCTGAATATTGGTGTTCTCTTAAATAAGTAACTTTAGCAAACTGTAAAGCTTTGGCTTTTGATTTTCCTTGTTCTAATTCGCTATAAAAGGTTTTTATTATTTCATTGCCTGCTTTTTCGTTTACATTCCACAAAGAAGCCAATACACTTTTTGAACCGTTATAAAAAAAGCCTCTTGATAAACTGAGGATGCCTTCACCAGAAGCAAAAATACCATCATTAGTCTTACAAGCGTCTAAAATAATCAACTCGGCCTGACTATTTATACCATAGAGTTCATCAAGTGTTACTTTATTTTTTTGAAAAGAGATCCAAGGAGCTTCTGTTACACTATCAAATCCTGCGTGTGTATTCAAATGAATAATCTCATAGTCACTACTATACTTATAAAAGTTTTCTTTTGTAGCTTGTTTTTCAATAAGAATAGTAGCCAATTTATAATTTTCTAAAGTTTGTATGGCTTCTTTGGAACGTACTAATTCTTGAAGTTTATTATCTTCAAATTGGTAAGGTGCTATGGCTAATAGCTTATGTTTAGGTTGATTTTTCTTTTGTTTTATCTTTTCGAAAACTGAGAAGGATTGCAAATAAGATATAGCTGTTCTATTTATCAAATAACTCTCAGAAAGTGAACCAGTAGTTGAAACAGGTAAGGCTTCAAAAGGTAGGTTTAGCAAAGTATCATCAGGAACAATAATTATTTTTTTATTGGTAATCTTTGCTAGTGCTTCTTTAAAAGGAAATAATGAAATAAAAGCGTCTTGACCTAATTGTTTGAAATGTGTTACTTCATTTTTACTCAAAAGAGGTTGTTTCATATAGCTTTTTAAGACCAATAGATTATCCTGAAATGCAGGTACATTATCAACTTTAAAAAATATTTTTTCTTTATCTGAACAAAAAATACCAAATCCCTCTTTTTCATTTAGTATATAGGTTACAAAACAAAGAGATGCATTTGTATTAGCTGTGATAACTTTACTCAAAGAAATGGTTTCTATATTTTTTTTTAATTGTACATATTTAGGATATATTTTTTCAATAGAGTCTATAAAAGTCTCAAATTCCTTATTTTTTTCTGCATATTTTTGTTTTAAGTTTACGTCATTAGAATGTTGCTGAAATTGCTTTTCTAAAGCGAGTAATTCATAATGTAGCTTATATTCTTTTTCTTGTAATTGCTTAGGAATCTCAAATGCCAATTTAGCTTGTATTGTTCTTATATTTTCTTGCAATAATAAAGCCTTATTTTTCTCCATAAAATAAAATGCTTCATCAGGTAGCTTTAATAGATAGCATACTTCTACAGCTAGTAAATACGTATTAACTCCTTTCTCTATCCAAAATAATTTAGATTGCTCAGCATTACTTTCATATCGCATAAGAGAAACTAATTCATCAATACGATATAAAGTCTCTTTGGCTTGTAATAAATATTTTTTGTCTTTATCTTCTTTAAATGCTTCAACATAATGATAAGCTAAATCAACTAAGTATATTAAAATATCTTGTTGATAGCCCGATCTTCTAATATTCTCTAAAGAAGGAACTGTGAATTTATTTTGTTTATTTTCTAAAAGTATTTGAATGGCCTTTTGAAAATAAGGTATCTTCATTTGAACTGAAGAGTCATTTAAAAAATACCCCATATTATCATAAGCAGTAGCTATTTGCTTTACATCCTCAGATTTAGCGATAACTTCTTTATAACAATCAATAGCTTCAATGTATTTACCTTGTTTAGCATATAAAAAACCTATATTATTTAAAACACTAAATCGACTTGCATCTTCTTGTAAGGTATAATATTTTTTAACCTTTTTATACAATCGCAATGCTATATCAAAATTTCCAAAAGCATCATATACAATGGCTAAATTATTATAAGCTGTATATAAAAGAGTCTTATTTAATCCAGTTGAATTGAACTCACTTTCAATTATTTTTTGGTGCTTTTTTATAATTTCTAAGTCAAATTGCTTTCTTGGTTTAAAAACATTCTCATACATTTTACCATAAATACCTATAATTGCTGCTCGTAACTGTATTTCTTTATCAATTTCATTATACTTTGTCAGTAATACATTTAACCGACTTAATCCTGAATAAAAATCTCCTTTATTGGATTCTATAACAGCACAGTCAATACTAGCATTAAAAGTATATTTATCTGTACCCTCATCATCAATAATATCTTGTAAAATTTGATAACGTTCCTTTTCTAAACCTTCATACGAATAAATCCATGCTAGATTATTTCTTGTTTTATTAAGCACTTCTAGTGCATCAATTTTAAACTTTTTTTGAATTTGAATAGCTTTCTTTAAATAAATAATTGCTTTAGAATTGTCATTATTCTTATAATATTGCTTTCCAATAGTAGCATAAAGAATACCCATTTCAGGAGATATTGTAGTCTCATTTTGTTTAGAAAGTAAAATAAGTAATTGCTGAAGTTTTATTGAATTATCTGTTTGTTTTTCTAGACTTTCCATTTGTAAAATTAATTCTATCTCTTGCGCTAATTTATTTTGTGCAAATAAACTGCAAGTAAAAAGAAAAAAGATACAGTAATTTTTTTTTAGGACAGATAACATGGATTATTTTTTTGCCATGTAATGTATGAAAAAACAAGCAAAACTAATTAGTATTTTAATTTATCTGTTAAATTTTGCTTGTTTTTTTATGAAGTAATTTAAGGTAAAATAATTTTATTATATTTTACTTTTTTGAGAGTATCAAAACTTAGAGGACAATTGATACCTGAATTTATCAATTGAGTTTTTAACTCATTAGAATTATAGCTTGGATTTGAGTTTTTAATTCTAGCAACAACAGCAGTTACTACTGGTGCAGCAAAAGATGTACCTTGCATTTCATAGCCTAAAAAAGGGATGTTCTCTCCTTTTGCAAAAACATCAACACTTTCATTACCATAATTTGAAAACCAAGCTATGTTAGAGGCATCAAAATACGCATCTGAAGTTACTAATTTGTTGGAAGCAGCAACAGCGATTATATTATCGTGAACATAACCAGAAGGATAATGTGCATAATAATCATTATTACTTTCTAAATTTCCTGCAGATGTAATGATTAAAGCATTAGGATTTGCTTCAATTAAAGTAGACATAATAGTATTCAGGAAGTCTCCAAAACCATCATCATACCAACCCAAACTCATTTGTAATATTTCAGCATGTTCTAAACCAAAACTTGTAGCACATAAAAAATTAAAATAACTTGCTCTTCCATATTCATTACATACTTTTAAAGGCATTATTTGATGAGGTACAGTAGGAACGCTTTCATTCAAAATTTTTGTTATGATTGACGAAACAACAGTACCATGTCTTCCATTGTTGTCATCAAAACAATTATTATCATCATTTACAAAATCCCAACCCGATTCAATAAGTGCATTCCCATCATCAGAAGCATTGTATAAAAATGGAGCTGTAAATACCGGACTAGTGTCTTCTCCTATTGTAGGAGCAATTCCAGTATCAAGAACTGCAATTGTTACACCATTATTTATTGGTTTTACATAAGGCATATAACTGTAATCTGTTATAGTACCTAAATTTGGATTACTCAAATCTACTCCAAAAGTAAACTCATAATCTACATCTACAATAGCTTCAACTCCACCACCACTTCCTTGTTCTATTGCAGTTTTCTTAGGTTCAATATCAATTCCATTTCCAAAAAACCATAATTCAATACTATCATCATTACAGTGGGCACATAACTCATAAGAGGTAGTGCCAAACATATCTCTTAAGTCATTTTTTACAGAATCTGATGTTCCTGGAGCATATTGAACAATAAGCTTATCTTTTGCATAAACAGGCATATTACGTCTGCTTATATTTCTATTTTCGCTATTATACTTGCCTACTAAAAGATCTTTGTTGGTATTCACTTCTTCTTCAAAATTATTTTCTTGTGTACAAGAAAAAATAAGGCTTGTTAGAACAAAAAGAAGGCTACATTTTTTTATTTTTTTCATTTTTATTTGTTTTTAATTCTTCTTTAGAGTGTTACTTTTTAGCATTTATTACCCATTATTATTTGAAAAAATAGAATCAAAGACATATTATTTAGATTATTTTAAAGAAGTAACTATTTCATATTTATTTAAACAACAATTACAATGTGAAATATTTATGTAATTTTACTCCAATTAAATTATTTTAAAGTTAATAAATAAATTATTTTTATACAATCACTTTAAGAAGTAATAAAAGAAAGTTTTGGTTTCTCTTTTTTAAAATTAGAAGATACTATTCTCTTCAAAGTTACTTCAGACTAATAGAAAATGGAAAACACTGAGCGATATATCAATGCCCTTATTCGAGGAGAAGATGCAATTATAAAAGAAATATACTCAAAAATATACCCTAAAGTTCTCGCTTTTATTTTATCTAATAAAGGAAATGAGGATGATGCATTAGATGTTTTTCATGATGCCTTGATGTATATTATAGTTACACAAAAAGAAAGAAAAACTGTTATCTTGTCTTTTGAAGCTTACATTTTTGTTATTTGTAAAAATATTTGGAAAAAAAGTTTAAAAAACAAGGTAATAAAAACAGATGTTAATACACTAGAAGATAAAGAAACTAATTTAAGTGTTTTCATTTTAGAACAACAATGTTTTGAATTTTATATAGCCAAGTTTGATCTTTTATCGGAAAACTGTAAAGATATTTTGACTAGTTATTTTAATGGTCTTAGCTATGAAGAAATTACAGTAGCAAATGATTATGCAACTGTTAACACAGTAAGACAACGTGTTTTTAAATGCAGATCAAAATTAATTGAACTGATAAAAAAAGATAAAGAGTTTCAAAAAATAATTAAATGGGGAGCACAATAACTTATGGATACACTAGATATAATTGATCAATACCTTAAAGGAACTTTATCAGAAGTTGAAACTGTTGCTTTTGAAAAAAGAATGGCTGAAAATGTTGCCTTGCGAGAAGAAGTATATATTCAAAAACAACTATTTACTATTCATAATTTTTCTACCAAAGAATCTATAAAAAATGATAGATATAATAAAGAATTAGATCTCTTAAACGAAAAATTACAAACTGAAGAATATAGAGCTTTATCAAGGAAAATTAGAAAAGTTGGTAAAGAACAAACGATGATTAAACCGCTTTTTAAGAAAAAAAAGAAACCGTATTTTATCTATTCTATTGCAGCAACTATAGTTGCTGTAATAACAACTTTTTTTGTATTTAATAAACAATCTTCACTAAATGACTATTACAATGAAAATGTTAATTGGGATGAGTTACCATCATTTATTGCAAAAGGACAAGCTGAAGCTATTTTTACAAAAGGTGAATCATTATTTAAAAGGAAAGAGTATGAAAAAGCAATTGAAACACTTTCAATTATTGAGACAAAGGATGAATATTATCCATACGCTTTAATGTACCTAGGAGCCTCTTATGAACAATTAAATCAAAATCAAAAAGCTATACTACAATTTGATAAACTGACTCAATTAACCGATTTCGAAGAGTATTCAAAAGGATATTGGTATAAATTACTCCTTTATTTAAAAGGTAACGATAGAATAAAAGCATTAGAAATGCAAACTATTATCCTAGAGAATAAGAACAATTATAATTACAAGAAAGTACTTGAACTAGATTTCTAAACAATTATGATCTATAAAATGAAAGTCTTTGAATTATTAAAAGTAATTCAAAGACTTTTTTATTTACCATGAAATTCCATATTAGGTAAGGATTTTCCTTTTCTTAAATATTTATCAAACCAGTTTATAATATTCTCTTCTACTTCCTCTCTAAACTCTAAAATACCATGATCTCCACCTTCAAACATGATTAAACGATACGGAATACGATATTTAGTAAATTCTTGTGCCATATTTAAAGACTGTTCCGGTCTTACTCTCCAATCGGATGTACCATGTAAAATAAGAATAGGAACATCTTTGGAAAATTGATTCGCCCATTTTACAGGTGATCTTTTATATAACTCAATCTCTTTATTTTTTTCGTACTCAGGAATTAAGTCGGCTAAAACCTCTTTTTCCATTCCAGGCCTATCTTTTATTGATTCATACTGACTAGAAGGTGCTCCACCAACAACTGCTGCTTTAATTTTGTCTGTTTTTGTTAAAGCTATATAAGTCATCATTCCTCCTCTACTCCAACCATACATACCTATTCTTTCGGTATCTGCAATATCAACTTCCTTTAACACATCTATTAATGCTAAGACATCATTTATATCTTTTCCTCCAAATTCTTCCTTTCCTTCACTTCCACCATTACCTCTATATTGACTAGCAATAACTACATATCCTTCATTGGCTAATTTACCTAATCGAAAAGCAGTATTTACGGTTAAATTACCAAAATCTCTATTTCCGCCTCTATTAAAAATAATACAAGGTACTTTTTTAGCAATTTTAGGTTCAATTATAAACCCATTTACTTTTAACCCGTCACTTAGGTATTGTATTTTGAATATAGATATACTATCTAGAAATTTATAATTCTTTATCCAAGTAGTTGTACCATTAATTTCTTCTGTTATTTTGGAATAAAAAGGTAATTTTGAATAGTCTGAAAAGAGTTCTTTTTTAAGTAATAATTTTTGCTCTTGAGCGTAACAACTAGTCGTAAGAGCTAATATAACTACTACTAATTTTAAATACTTCATGATCTTTGTTTTTTGATTGCTACTTAATAGGACTATTTTTATACGCTGTTGTTACACAAAAAACCGGATAATTATTTCATAACTACTAATTTGTATAGTTATAAATAGCATTCAAATTTCTAAATTTTTAATTCAACGAATTGTTTAGTTTAAAAAAAATTCAGTTAAGCTTATGGTCAAAACAATCAAAAAACCTAATTTTGGTTCTTTACTACAAAAGACCACAAAATCAAATGAGAAAAGCATTCCTTGTCGTTAGTATCACCGTTTTATCTGTAACAGGTATCTTAATATATATAGATTGTAAATTTAGCTTACTACTAGCCATATTTATTCCTTTAATTCTAATGGGTCTATATGATATGTACCAATCCAAGCATACCATAAAACGTAATTTCCCTCTTTTAGGGAGAATGCGTTATTTATTAGAAGACCTTGGTCCAGAAATGCGTCAGTATTTTATAGAAACAGATACAGAAGGAAAACCTTTTAATCGTTTGCAACGTAGTATGGTGTATTCGAGAAGTAAAAAAGAATCGGATGCTAAACCATTTGGAACACAATTAAATACTTATTCAAAAGGTTATGAATGGATCAATCACAGTATCAAAGCCATTCCTTTTGAAGAATTAAACCATAACCCTAGAGTAAAAATAGGCTCTTCACAATGTACTAAACCTTATTTTGCTAGTATGTTTAATATTAGTGCTATGAGCTATGGTAGTTTGAGTAAAAATGCTATTACAGCTTTGAATGAAGGTGCAAAAGCAGGTGGTTTTTATCATAATACAGGTGAAGGTGGGCTCTCACCTTATCATTTACAAGGTGGTGATGTCGTTTGGAACATTGGAACAGGTTATTTCAGTTGTCGTAATAATGATGGTACTTTTAATGTAGATCAATTTGAAAAAAGAGCGACTTTAGAAACAGTAAAAATGATCGAAATTAAGTTTTCTCAAGGAGCTAAACCTGGACATGGTGGTATTTTACCAAAAGAAAAAGTAACTGATGAAATTGCAGCTATTCGATTAGTAGATAAAGGACATGATATTATTTCTCCACCATCTCATTCAGCTTTTAAAACACCTTTAGAGTTAATGGATTTTGTGCTTTTGTTACGAGAAAAGTCAGGTGGAAAACCTATTGGTATGAAAATTTGTATTGGTAATAAAGCTGAATTTATAGCCATTTGTAAAGCCATGGTACAGACTTCAACTTATGTCGACTTTATTACTGTAGATGGTGGTGAAGGTGGTACAGGTGCTGCTCCACCAGAATATTCAGATCATGTAGGTATGCCACTACGCGATGCAGTTGCGTTTGTACATGATTGTTTGAACGGTTTCGGAATCAAAGATCAAATAAAAATTATAGCTAGTGGAAAAGTTATTTCTGGTTTTGATATTATACATAACCTTTCCATAGGAGCCGATTTGTGTAATTCTGCAAGAGGAATGATGTTTGCCTTAGGTTGTATTCAAGCTTTAGAATGTCATTCAAACACTTGTCCAACAGGTGTAGCAACTCAAGATCCCAAATTAACCAGAGGTTTAGTTCCTGAAGAAAAAAGCGTTCGTGTTGCACGTTACCAAATGGAAACTGTTAAAAGTGCTGTGGATTTAATGGCTTCAGCAGGTATTGCTCATCCAGATGATGTTACAAGAGATTGTGTCACTACTAGATTAGATAGTAATAAAGTAGCTACTTTTGCTCAGCTTTACCCTGAACTAGTAAAAGGCAGTCTGTTAGATGAAAATAATATACCTGAAGAATTCTCTTATTTTTGGAAGAAAGCTACTGTAGATAGTTTTTAAATTTAAAAAAAAGATAACGTAGCTTTAAGAAATTGAAACGCATTTGTAGATAAAAACACAGAATTAGTGTATTTTACTCCTATTCTTGATTCTTATAAATTTTAAAAGTGATGCCTATTTAAAATAGCAGTTAAATAGTAGTTATTCAAGTACTAATTCCTATGTATTAATTATATAACAATACTGATAAATATCATAAAACTAATACTTTATTTATTTGTAAATTTACAGTTAGAATAAAAACTTATTTTTTACAAATAAAAAACTACATGGAATTTATGGATTACTACAAAATTCTTGAAATAGATAAGAATGCAACACCAGAAGCCATCAAAAAAGCGTATCGAAGACTAGCGCGTAAATGGCATCCAGATGTAAATCCAAACGATGAAGCCGCTAAACTAAAATTTCAGCAACTGAATGAAGCCAATGAAGTATTAAGTAACCCCGAAAAACGAAAAAAATACGACAAACATGGTAAAGATTGGGAACGCGGTGAAGAATATGAAAAGTACCAGCAACAGCAGCAAAGAAAATATGGTAACGCTGGTCGTCAACAAAATACTTCCAATTTTAATGGAGAAGATTTCTCAGATTTTTTCTCTTCAATGTTTGGTCAACAAGCAGGTGGAGGTTCAAGAAATTCTAGAAGTGCTAAATTTAGAGGACAAGATTTCAACGCTACCTCACAACTTGATATTAAAGAAGCAGCCACTACACACAAACAAACATTTACCGTTAATGGAAAAAGCATTCGCATTACTATTCCTGCAGGTATAGAAGATGGACAAACTATTAAAATTAGTGGGTATGGTGGTGAAGGTGTTAATAATGGTCCTAAAGGCGATTTATATATTACATTTACAATTGTCAATACCACTCCATTTAAGCGTGTTGGAAACGATTTATATCTCAATCATGAGTTGGACTTATATACAGCTGTTTTAGGAGGAGAAATTACCTTATCCACTTTTGATGGTACTAAACTAAAGCTAAAAGTAGCCTCTGGTACCCAGAACGGAACCAAAGTAAGATTAAAAGGAAAAGGATTTCCAGTATATAAAAAAGAAGGACATTTTGGCGATTTATATGTAACGTACAACATTAGTATTCCTACTAACCTTTCAGAAGAAGAAATAAAATTATTCCATCAGTTAGCTAAAAAATAAAAGTATGGACACACAAGAATTAATAATAGTAGACCTATTTTGTAAACAATATGAAGTAGAACCCACTTTTGTAACAGAATTAGAAGCCATTGGTCTAGTTGAAACTATTACTTACGACAACAATAGGTACTTACATGTAAGCCAATTAGTAATAATTGAAAAAATCATTAGACTACACAACGATTTAAACATAAACAAAGAAGGCATAGATGTCGTTCTTGAGCTCCTTAACAAAGTGAATCAATTACAGTCAGAAGTGAAATATCTAAAGAATCGATTAGGCTTGTATGAGTAAGAGGGGTGTTTTTCATTGGTTATACATTCAATGCTACGTTTAAAACCATAGTATTAAAATATAAACTTGTCATTTTTTAAAAGTTCCATACGCTTAGCATATTTCAACTAGTAGCGTATTGGACAAAACTTATTAAACTATTTCTTTACAAAGAGAAACAGACTTATTAAAAAGCCGCATCTTTTATAGTTCAACTCACTCACCATAAAAAACAAATACAACAAAAAATGCCAACCCATAACCTACAACCGAGAACAGAGAACGCACAACCTGTAACCCAAAACTATATTTCCCAACAACCTAGCCAAAACCACAAGAAAAAAATTATGTGAACGCTTTTGACTGGTTTTGATTGCTTTTTAATTGTTTTGACGTTTTCAAGGGATTAAATAGGACCATTGTTCGGAAGCGCTTCGGAGAAGTAACGGTAAATAGGTACTTTTTCGCAACAAACTCCGAACAAAACTGCAACCATTCTGCTACCAAGCCTAGAGAATAAATAATAAAAATCAGCCATTTATAAAACAAAATAATTATAGTTGAAAATACCTACGATTTTGTATTGTTCACAAATTACAGATAAATGACTTAAAGTTGTATTCTAAAAACTGTTCACAAAAAATCCCTTTTCGCAATTTGTATCACATCTACCGACTTTTGTATAACTTGCAGAATAATTGAATGTCTCAACTTTGTATCATCATTTAATAACATAAAATTTAAATAATGAACGAGACAACAGATACAAAACAATTATTCCAAACTTTTACATTTAAAAACGGAATCAAAATTAAAAACAGGATTGCAATGGCACCAATGACCACTTGGGCTAGTAATGATGATTATACTATATCAGATGATGAAATAAAACATTATGAAGCCCGAAGCGGAAACGTTGGATTAGTAATAACTGGTTGTACCAGAGTAATGGCAAACGGAATTGGATTTAACAATGAATATGCCTCCTATGATGACTCTTTTATGCCAAGTCTTAAAAAATTGGCTACTGCGGCAAAAAAAGGTGGGGCAGCTGCAGTACTTCAAATTTATCACGCTGGAAATAAAGCGGTTTTAGATCTTATTCCTGATGGTATCCCTGTTAGTGCAAGTCCCTTAGCATTAGCACCTTCGATGTTTTATGCAGGAGGAGTTGTATCACGTGAACTTACACATGAAGAAATTCTGGACATGATAAAGGCTTTTGGCGAAACTACGCACAGAGCTATAAAGGCAGGTTTTGATGGCATAGAGTTGCATGGAGCTCACGGATTTCTATTGCAAAATTTCTTTTCACCTTATTATAACCAACGAACAGATTACTGGGGCGGATCTGCCGAAAAACGAATGAATTTTGCTGTAGAAGTGATCAAGGAAATTCAGGATGTAATTAAAAAGTATGCAGACAGACCATTTATGATAGGTTTCAGAATTTCACCAGAAGAGCCTGAAAGCTATAGAGTAAAAGATGTCTTTCCATTGATTGATAAACTAATCGACTGCGGAATTGATTATCTACACGTTTCACTTGCTAATCTGCTTGCACAAAAGCCGATAAATGATGAAAATGGAGATGCCACGGTTTTAAAATTAATACTCGATCACGTTCATCACAGAGTTCCAGTGATTGCTGCGGGAGGCATAAAACAGTTCAATGAAGCAATAGAAGCACTGGAAATGGGATTGTCATTGGTAGCTGTTGGACACGGACTTATCATTAATCCGAATTGGGTGGAACTTGCATCTAATAAGGGAAAAGCCGATGAAGTTTTAAGGCTGTCTAAGGCTGATGAACTTGCGATACCTAAAAAACTTCAGGAATTCATTCACATAGCAACGGGATTTTTTCAGGTGACAGACTAGCCTTGCTACTTTAAAAATTACAAATTCATAAAAGCTAAATGAAAATGAGTAAAAAAATAACCGTAATTGGTGCAACAGGAATGATTGGAATTCCGGTTACAAAAGAATTACTAAAGGCTGGTTTTGAAATAACAGCGTTAGTTAGAAATGTTCGAAAAGCAAAACAAATTTTTCCTACAAGCAAGATTCATTTTGTAAATGGCGACCTGCGAAATATAACGGAAATTTCAGAGGCTTTGAAAAATGCAGATGCTGTCTATATCAGTATTTCATCATCGCCAAATGATAAGGAAAATCAATTTAACCCTGAAATGCATGGATTAGATAATATCTTATCCGCTTTAAAAACATCATCGGTAAAACAAGTCGGTTTCCTTTCTTCTTTTCTGGCGAGAAACTATACTGGTGATTGGTGAGTGATGAATACGAAAAACAAGCAATCCATAAAATAAAAGATTGCGGAATACCTTATACCATCTTTTATTCCTCTAACCTTATGGAAAACTTAACTGGAGGAATGAGAGACGGAAATAAAATAAATATTATAGGAAAATCTACCGAAAAAGCTTGGTGGATAGCTGGTGAAGATTTGGGTAAAATGGTTGCCAAATCTTTTGAAACTGAGAAAGCTTTAAACAAAGAATATTCAGTGCAGGGATTAGAGGCAATGACTACCTTAGAAGCTACAACTGCTTATGTAGAAAATTATACGAAAGAGAAATTAAAAATTGCAAAATTGCCTATGGAATTGGCAAAATTTTTATCCTTATTTGTAAAACCATTGAAATTTGTAGTTCCCTTGATTGACGTAATGAACAAAAATAAAGAAACATTTGAAGCTCAAAAAACTTGGGACGATCTGGAAAAACCCTCTATCAGAATAAATCAATTTGCAAAAATGTAGCGTACCAATGTATTAATTATTAGTTTATAATTAATACATTGGTCTTTATTGCACGGGAAATTCGTTAAATTATTAAAGGTTGAAAATTTTTGGTAATTTTATAATAAAGAATAAGGTTAAAGAATAATATTAAGATAAATTAAGTAACAATAGGGCTTATGAAACATTATAGAACAATAAGTGAACTCTATAAAGCAAACGGATTTCCACCACCTGAAAATCCGCTGATGGGCCTACTGACTTTTGAAGAGTCAGAAAAATGTACTTTTATCGAGAGAGAATTTACGATGACGTTTTATACGATTGCCTTAACAAAATTAAAATCAGGGACATTTCAATATGGCAGAACAAAGTACGACCACGAAAATGGGTCTTTGGCATTTCTAAAGCCACATCAGAAAGTATTGATGAATAATGTAGAAACAAGTGAAAAAGGATTTCTGCTATATATCCACGAAGATTTTTTAGTGAACCACAACCTTCATTCTGAAATAAATAAATAAATATGGATATTTTGATTACGAAGTGAACGAAGCTTTGCATCTGTCTCCAAAAGAAGAAGACATTGTATGGGACTTATTCAACAAGATAAAGTTGGAATATTACAATAATCAAGATGAATACAGCAAAGATATAATACTTACTCATATAGATTCCATTTTAAAATATGCTCAAAGGTTTTACAAACGGCAATTCTTGAATAGGTCTGTTTTATCAGGCACCATAATCACTAAATTTACTGACATACTGAAACACTATTTTGAAAACGGAGCTCTCCAAAAAGAAGGCTTACCGACTGTAAAATATATGGCTGCGAAATTAGCCTTGTCATCAAAATATTTAAGTGATTTATTAAAACAAGAAACAGGCAAAACAGCACTGGAACATATTCACATTGCCTTAGTTATTGAAGCAAAAAATATTTTAATGAGCACCAACAAAACCGTATCCGAAACTGCCTACGAATTAGGTTTTGAAAACCCACCCTACTTTTCAAGACTTTTTAAAAAAGAAGTAGGCATAACACCTACCGAATATAGAGAACAGTTTTTGAATTAGGGGTAACATGTACCACCATTCAACAGTTAGCAAAAATTGGAGCCATAATCTCTAATTTTAACCTTATTTCGTACTTTTGCAGTAAGAAGTTTACAGAAAGTTTAGGCTAATCTAATCTACATAAGTATAACTTATTTATTTCTTGGGTTGAACAAGATGGATTAGGTGTAAGCCAAGTTGTTAACTTAAAAGATAAAACTGTCAATACTTTTTTGAAAATAGAAAAAGAAATAACTCCCTGAACAGGAACAATTCGTGAATTACATTAATTGACTGAATAATGCCCAGCAAATAAAACAATCTAAAATTAATTGTTTAGCAAAAGCATACTTAGGAAAATCCTAACGTATTTTACATTTAGTTTGTGATTTATTAAATTAGTTTTTTGACCACTAAAACTATCTTATCATGAACGTTAGTTATAGACAAATGGAAAATTATTTTAAATTTAATAACTAAATGGAAAAAATTAAGAATGATATTAATACAGGACAACAAATATTCGACAATGTTCCGAATATTATTCAACCAGATTGGGCAGGTTTAGTTTTATCAAGATTTGATCAATTTCTAGAGAAAGTTCCAGATGAAATAATTGAGCTCTATGAAATAATTGATGATTCGGAGAGATGGAGAGATGCACACAAGCAATTTAGTAAAATCCGAAATCTAACTTTAAAAAACAATAACCCACAATTTGAAATATATTTATTACTAGCAGAATGCATTGCTAAAATTACTTATAATTCATCTGGACTTCCTGCACCATTTGATTCTGATAGCGGATTTTATATTCCAAGTCTTGCGTTAAAATTTTCAGACACGTTATCAAATAAATATTTAAATGAAGAAGTAAAAGCAACAATTTTAATTTTTAATAAAAATAAAGAAGTTAATAATAAGCTTGCTAAAGATTTGATTATTCATAAAAAAATTGATGATATTCTTTGGAATGATTGGGATCCAATTGGGATTAATGGTTCCTCTCCAAGAGACGAATATTCAGTATATGTTGCTGGATTATTCAAATTGAAAAAGGAAAATGCCGACCGAATGAAAATTGGAAAAAGACTCTTGGAATTAGAGACCAATTCAATGGGAATGAATGGAAATTTGGATAATTGTTTAATCGTAGCTGATAAAATATTGAATGTGTTGAAGCTTGAATTTAAAACCCTATACAATTAATTGCTAGTGCAAAACCTACTTACAAAAATCCTCTCGGATTTTCAATTCTGTTTTATTTGCTAATTTTCATGCTTAACCATGTAACTAATCATCAACAAAACCTTTATCAGTCCTTTTTGAAAACAAAAAGATGATTTTTATTTCGACTAGGAAGTTTAAATCAGAAAAGAATTTTATATAGATTATTTGAAATTTGAATTTAAAAAGAAGTACTCATTACCTTCTAAAAAATTTAAAAAAGAACTCATTATAATTTTACAAAAAAAACACCTTAAAAAAAAGACTAAAGAAATTTTGAAGTTCTAATCATTTGTCTTAAGTTTACGTAAACAACAGATTTAAAGAAACTTATGATTAAACCAATTTAATAATTCAAACAAACAAAAACATGAAAAAATTTAAACAAACAAAATGGTTAGCTGTACTAATTGTAGCTGGAATTCTATTTTCCTGTAGTAATTCTGACACAAATGATGCTGTCGACAAAATGATTGCAAATGATGACTTCGCTGTAAGTAAAACAGTCGCTGAGAAGATTGCAACGGATTTATTATTAGTAAATACCGCTGAAAATCTTACGAATAAATCCTTAAAAAACGCAACAATAAAAGAAGAAAAGAAAATTAAATCTATTATTGAAGTACCAGATAAGGATAAAAAAGCAGCCTTTTTTATAATAAACTATGAAGGAGGAGGTTTTATTATTCTAGCTGGTGATAAACGATCTGAACCCGTACTAGCTTTTTCTGAAACCAATGAATTTGATATGAATTCTGAGTTTTTCCCTACAGGTTTAGTAAGTTGGCTCTATGCTTCAAAAGAAAATATTGAAAAAATAAGATCTAAAAATGCGAAAATTGATTCTCAAACTGAAATGCAGTGGGAAAACTTACAAAAAGGAGGTGCTGATGTAGTTTCTTATAAAATAATAGAACCAGAAGAACCAGATTGTACACCTTATACCATTCAAAAAGGACCTTTTCTTCAAACCACTTGGGGACAAGGCTGTGGTTATAATTCTCAAACACCATCCATGACTTGTGGTCCTTGTAGTCATGCTTGGACTGGTTGTGTTGCTACAGCTATGGCTCAAGTAATGAAATACCATCAATACCCTACAAGTTATAGTTGGTCTAGCATGCCTAATTCATATGGAACAAGTACCACAGCTACTTTAATGAAAAATATTGGAACTGCAGTGAATATGAATTATACGTGTGATGGTTCAGGTGCTAATACTCAAAATGAAGTGGCTTCATCATTTATAAATGATTTTGGCTATAGTACCGCATCTTATGGAGGATATAATTATCAAACTGTTAAAACCCAATTAGGTTACAATCGTCCTGTTATTCTAAAAGGGGGAAGAAAATCTGGTTGGTGGATTTTTGGTCAATATAAAGATGGTCATGCTTGGGTATGCGATGGGTATTTAAATTATATTGATCCTTGTTGGGGTTCGATGTTGAAATTTAATATGAATTGGGGATGGGATGGCACCTATAATGGATGGTATAGTTTTAATAACTTTAATCCAGGTAGTAACACCTTCAATTATCAAACAGGTATGGTTTATAATATCAAACCTTAAATGGTATTCATAATGAAATACTCAATCATTTATTTAGTGATTATGCTTTTTTCATCTTGTAATTCAAATGACAGTGAGCAATTTATAGTTGACACTTCAATTACTATATCTGTAAAAGATAGTGATGGTATCGACTTACTTAATTCAAAAAACTCTAATTCATTAGACCCCAATAAATTCAAAATAATATATGTAATTGATGGAGTATCTGTTGAATTTTATGATGAAAATGCTTCGTATCCAAAGGGTTTTTTCATTTATGAACATGAAAATGAGTACAGAATTAAAATATTTCCGAATGTAAAAAACAAAGATAACCTTCCAATAACTTATATCAAGTGGAATGAAGTTGATAGTGACACATTAAAGTGTGAAATAGAAAAAAATATAAATTCTGAGATTTGTAAAAAAGTTTGGCTAAATGATAAAATAGTTTGGCAGTCCTATAAAAATGAGAGATATTTTGAAATTATAAAATAAGAATGAATGCTTATTAATGAGTTTTTGATGTTTTTTTAAAATAACCATAAAACTACATCCTATTTTTAAAATTCAATTTAAATCAAAAAACAGCCCTTGCTTACACTAAAAGTAAACAAGGGCTATTCTATAATTTATAAGTTATGACTTAACTAATCGCAACTATTTCAACATCAAAAATAAGGTCCTTCCCTGCTAAAGGATGGTTTCCATCTACAACAATAGTTTGGTCTTTCACTTCAACCACCATTAAATTCATTTCTTGTCCGTCTGGAGATTTAGAGATAAGCCCCATCCCTACTTCTGGTTTAATTTCTTCTGGAAGATGCGCTTTTTCTACTTCATGTATTAATTCGGCAATTACGTCACCATAGGCTTCTTCTTTAGGAATTGAAATGGTTTTCTTTTCATTCAGCTTCATGTTCAATACTCCTTTTTCAAAACCAGGAATCAACTGTCCTTTTCCTAAAGTAAATTCTAAGGGTTCTTTTCCTTCAGAACTGTCAAAAATTTGTCCGTCTGACAACTTACCTGTGTAATTTACTTTAACCGTGTTGTTCTCTTTAACTAAACTCATATTATATTTTAATTTGATAAAATGTGCTTTACATAATTCTTATGCGGCAAACACTTTAGATTAAACTTATGCGGCAAAAGGCGACAAAAACCATTCCAAACAAGTCATATAAAATTTAGTTTGTAATAAATCAATATGTTTGTTGAGATTGAAAAACGCTCCATTCCTTTACCAATGGTGAAGCACACTCTTTATGATATCTTATTAAGAACAATAGTATATAAAATGTATTCATCGGTAAATATGTCAGTCAACAAGTACTAATTACTACTCTGTAGTTATAATATGACAAATTTGAGGAAGTGTTTTTCTGGTCTTTTAAAATTTAAAAGTTTTTTGTACTTACAATATTTTACTTTAAGTTTACCATACTTATGAGAAGATAAATCCATTAAAATAGTCATACCTATTTTTTTGAGTATGATGTAAAATTCAAAAGAACCATAACATGAAATCATTTTTTTTAAGCACTTTGTTTTTTTTAATTAGTTATAGTTTGGTTTCCCAAAACAATATGAATTCAAACGACAGTATTGCCACTGCTTACATGAAAGCCTATGGAGATTGGAATTTTGATACCATGAAGACATTCTATTCCGAAGATATTCATTTTGAAGATCCTACTGCCGAGAAAGCATTTGGTCAACCTTTTCTTTTTAAAGGAAAAGAGAACGTATATGCTTTTTTTAAAGGTGTTTTTAAAGACCGTTTTAAAAACAACAAACCTCCTTATGTGAATTTTATTATTGAAAAAAAATTTTGTGCCAACTCTTTTGTCATTATTAACTCCACATTTGAATGTGTCATACCTACTTCTTGGTTTAAAAAAGAGAGTAAGGAAACTATTCTAATTGCAATTCCCTTTGTTACTATATTGGAAATTGAAAACGGTAAAATAAAGAAACATACTGATTATGGAGATTACTCCAAATATAATGCTCAAATAAAAGCGCAATTAGGTAATGGTTAACAAATTGAAATTTTTCATTTAAGTCAGCCATATACTATATTTTAATATTAGAGGTAGTAAAATTAAAATATGAATAAAACTTTTGTTTACATTAAGGCAACATTTTGATTTATCACCTACTCTTTCAATTCAGCAATTGCATACAAATGATTGTATTGTTGGCAATGAATTAAAACATATTTATACACATTCAAATCAATTTCTTGTGGAATTGTATAGGTAGTAGCATTTGTTAAGTCTCCTAAATTGACAAAAGTATCTGGTAAGTCTGTTGTTGAGAGGTACACCTTCAAATCTGGACCACTAGAAATACTAAAATTTTCTAAAGCTACGTATTTCTGATTATCATCTTCATTAATTATTGCATTTCCAGATACCATAATTCCTTCTGTAGGATTAAAGATCCCTCTCAAGATGCTATTATTCATATTCTCTTGAGATTCTATTTTAGTAATTTCATCTTCTTTCTCACAAGAAAAAAAGAAAGAGATAAGCAATAAAAAAGCAATTTTCTTTAACATGATATATCTATTTAAATTAAAAACTTAAATATACATTATAGTAATAATTTAAATTGTTAGCTAGCTAACATATAAGTTAAATATGTTATAAAATGATAAAATAAAATTGGTATAAATACAAAAAGGAAACTAATATAGCTTCCTTTTGTTATTACAATAATTTAAATATATTACTATTCAGACCAGTAATTTAAGGTCGCAATAATCCATCCTTCAGGTGTTTCATTTGCAGGAATTACGTCTACGATTGCAGAAGAAGCTCCATCAAAATAACCATCACGAGCATAAAAGCGATAAGTACCTATTGGTAAGCTTTCAAATAAACCTGGTTCGTAACGAGAATCATAGTAAGAAACTCCTGTTTCTAAATTAGTTGCTCCATATCCTGGTAATGTACTAGCAGGTACACTATTTCCATTGTTGTCAACTAACTCTACGTACACATCGAAAAAAACCTCTGTTGTTCTTTCTGTTACTTTGTTGGTTTTTAATGCTTTAGAATCTAAATTGTCTGTAGTAGTAATTTCCTCTTTGTCACAAGAAATAAATAATGCTAAAGCTACAATCAGTACTGTTTTTTGAAAAATTTTCATGTTATAAAATATTTGTTTGTAATTATTCAAATTTACAAAAAGCAGAATAAAATAGCACTAATTTAGATTAACAAAAGGTTATTTTAGAATTAATATTATCTAAAATATTGATATAATAGTTTTTATACTATAATTTTCTTATTTCAATTAGGAGCATTTTTGTCCTAATTCAGTTTGAATTAAAAATAAGTCAATTAATTCAATTAAATGAATTGATAACTTTTTAGTAATTCTTTACAGATTTCTAAAAAAAATACCATAAAATTTATTTAATTTGTAAAAAAGAACTTAACTAATGCAATATAACACAAAAGAAACCGATCCTTCGGTACTTTATAAGCTTTTGACTGGTACTATAATACCAAGACCTATTGGATGGATTTCAACAATTGATGAAAATGGAATTAACAACTTAGCTCCTTTTTCTTATTTTAATATGGTAAGTAGTGATCCTCCTTGTGTTATGTTTTCTACTCGAAGAGACAATAATAAAAATAAAGACACATTAAATAATGTGTTGCAGAACAATCAATTTGTAGTAAATCTAGTTACTCAAGATATAGTTGAACAAATGAATGCTACTTCAGCCTCAGTAGCAGCAAAAATTGATGAATTTGAATTAGCGCAACTTACACCTATTGATTCTATTTCTGTAAAACCAAAACGAGTAAAAGAAAGTTTAGTACATTTTGAATGCGAAAAAATTCATCATTATTTCATTGATAATGATAACAATGGTGGTGCTTGTGTTGTAATTGGCAAAATCATAATCATACACATTGAGGATACTATACTTTTGGAAAATGATAAGATAAATTTAGAAACTTATAAGCCTGTAGCACGTTTAGCAGGTTCTAATTACGGAACATTAGGGGAAATTTTTTCTATCAAAAGAGCATAAAATGAAAACGGATGAACTAATAATTAAGGTAGCAATGCAAATTCAAAAGCCCATTTCTGAGGTATTTGAAGCCATTGTTGATCCAAAAAAGATGTCACATTATTTTATTTCTGAAAGTACAGGAATAATGGAAGAAGGGAAAAACATAGTATGGAAATTTCCAGAATTTGATAGTGACTGCCCTGTTCGTATTGGAAAAATCGAAAAAAATAAATATATCTCTTATTACTGGATGATGGAAAATATTGAACTTTTAGTTGAAATTACTTTAACGGAAAAAGAGTACCATAACACTTTGGTTTCAATAACAGAAAAAAGTATGCCAAATAATGAAGCTGGATTAAAATGGTTATCTGGTAATTCTTTTGGTTGGTCTAATTTCTTATCTTGTTTAAAAGCCTATTTAGAATACGGAATTAATTTAAGAAAAGGAGCTTTTGATTTTATGAAACCTTAAAATGACTATTCTTGAAGAAGAAAAGAGAAAATATGAAAATAACAGTAATTGGTGGTGGTCCAGGTGGTCTATATTTTTCAATATTAACTAAAAAAGCAATACCTCATTGTCAAATAGATGTTTATGAACGTAACCGTCCAGATGATAGTTTTGGTTTTGGAGTTGTTTTTTCAGATGAAACTCTAGGTGAATTCTTAAAAAAAGACATGCCATCTTACGAATTAATCAGAAGTAAGTTCGCTTATTGGGATGATATTATCATTGCAAGAGATGGACAAAAAATTAGCAGTGCTGGAAATGGATTTTGTGGGTGTTCCCGAAAAACATTATTAAAATTATTACATCAACGCTGCCAAGAAGAAGGAGTAAATCTCCATTTTGAAGCAAATATAGATGATTTAAGCCAATTTAAAGGCTCTGACATAATTGTGGCTTGTGATGGAATTTCCAGTCAAATAAGAACACAATTCGAAAGAGATTTTGGGACAAAAGTAGCATTAAAGAAAAACAAATTCGTTTGGATGGGTTCAACAAAGCCATTAGATGCTTTTACTTATTTCTTTAAAGATACACCTAATGGAGCTTTTGCTGCTCATACGTATCAATATGAAGAAGGTATGAGTACTTGGATTTTTGAATGTGCACCTGAAACTTGGGAAAAATTTGAATTTGACACTTATAATGAAGAAGATACCGTTCAAAAATTAAAAGAACTATTTAAAGAAGAATTAGAGGGTCATGGTTTGATTACCAATAAATCACATTGGAGACAGTTTCCACATGTAACGAATGAGAATTGGTATAAAGACAATGTTGTTTTACTAGGTGATGCCAAAGCAACAGCACACTATTCTATTGGTTCTGGAACAAAACTAGCTATGGAATCTGCAATAGCGTTGTCTGATGCAATTGTAGCTAGTCCAAAGGATATTGAAAAAGCTTATAAAGCTTATGAAAAAGCAAGAAGAAATACTGTTGAAATGATTCAATATGCAGCTAACGTATCGCTTGATTGGTTTGAGAATATCGATCGACATATACAACATCCCTTTTATCAATTTGCCTTTGGATGCATGACTCGTTCTAAAAAGGTCACCTATGAAAATTTAAGAATAAGAGATAATTCATTTACAGATAAAGTTTTAGCTGAATTTAATGATTCTAATGAAAATAAAACACCAGCTGCCTTTTCAAAATTCAAGCTTCGCGATTTAGAATTACAAAATAGAATTGTAATGAGTCCAATGGGACAATACACTGCAAATGATGGGTTAGTTAATGATTGGCATTTTCAACATTATACTTCACGTGCTGTAGGCGGTTTAGGACTGATTTTAACGGAAATGACAGCGATTTCCACTACAGGAAGAATTACTCTAGGTTGTGCTGGTATTTATACCAATACGCAAATTGAGGCTTGGAAAAGAATAACAAACTTTATTCATACACAGACTCAGAGTAAAATTGGAATTCAACTAGGTCATTCTGGTAGAAAAGGAGCTACAAAAAAACCTTGGGAAACAGAAGATTTAGAAGATAAATGGGAATTGCTTTCGGCTTCTCCAATTTCTTTCAATGAACATTTTTCTAAACCAAAGGAAATGACTCTAGAAGATATGGATTCAATTACGAATCAATTTGTGCAAGCAACAAAAAATGCAAATGAAGCTGGTTTTGATATGATTGAATTGCAAGCTCATCATGGTTTCTTATTAGCATCTTTCTTATCTCCTTTAACTAATATTCGTAAAGATGAATTTGGAGGAAGTATAGAAAATAGATTAAAATTTCCATTACGTGTTTTCAAAGTTATGCGAGAAGTTTTTCCAAAAGAGAAACCCATGTCAGTACGAATTTCAGCAACCGATTGGGCTGAAGATGGAATTTCAGAAAAAGAAGTTATACTTATTGCTACTGCTTTTAAGAATGCAGGAGCAGACATCATTAATGTTTCTACAGGAAACACAGTAGCTTATCAAAAACCAAAAATAGGAAGAATGTGGCAAACACCATTTTCAGATGTTATTCGAAATACAGTTACCATTCCCACTATAACAACGGGTTATATTCAAGATATAGATCAAATAAATACTATAATTCTTAACGGAAGAGCCGATTTAGTAGCCTTAGGAAGACCTTTGTTATTAGATCCAAATTTTGTTAGAAATGCACAAGCTTACGAAGGCTTTCAAGCAGAAGATATTCCAAATCCATACAAAATGGGAATTTCTCATTTATATCCTTTAAAAGCTTTTGAAAGAAAACAAACAGAAGGAATGAAAAAGGCTTTGAAACCGAAAAGTAATAAGAAATAAATGAAAAATTTCACCTTGCTTCTACTCTTTTTTTTAAACTTTGGTTTTACTCAAACTGAAGAAGTGATTCTTAGAGATAATTCTAATTTGCATTACAAAACATTTGGTTCCGGAAAACCTATTCTCATTATAAATGGTGGTCCAGGAATAAATTGTGAAGGATTTGGATATTTAGCTGAAGAATTGGCAAAAAAGAATTTCAAAACCATTATTTATGATCAACGTGGTACAGGAAAATCTACTATTAGTAAAGCCAATTCCGAAACGATTACAATGGATTTAATGGTTAGTGATATTGAATACCTAAGAAAACATCTTAAAATTGATAAATGGATTATTCTTGGGCATTCATTTGGAGGAATAATGGCTTCCTACTATGCCACCCAACATCCTGAGACGATTGAAAAATTGATTTTTTCTTCTTCCGGTGGTGTAAATATGAAATTCACAAATACAATTCAAGAACACCTAAATAACAATTTAACTCAAAATCAAAGAGATAGTTTAACTTATTATAGTAGAAAAATAAGCAACGGTGACTCATCTGAAGAAACCGCAAAATTAAGAGCAAAGTACCTCGCTTATGCTTATGTGTATGATAAATCAAAAGCAGAAATAATTGCAGAACGATTGACAGAAACAAATTTACATATCAATTCTTTAGTATTTGCAGATTTAAGAAGGATAAATTTTGATTGTACAAACTCATTCAAAAATTTCAAACAACCTGTATTAGTTTTACAAGGAAAGAATGATATTATATCAATAGAAACTGCAACAGATATTACAAAGGCATTTCCTAATTCTAAACTGATTTTAATGGATAAATGTGCTCATTATGGTTGGTTGGACGCTAACGAACTCTATTTTAATTCTATTAATAACTTTTTGAAAAATTAAAATGAAGCATTACGAAGATAATTTCGCTCACCTTAATCTACCAAGTCCAGACTTACAACCTAACTATTTATGCAATTTACCTCAATTTCAACAGCCAGAAATGCTAAATTGTGTAGAACGCTTATTAGATAATCATATTCAAAATGGAAATGGTGCTGCCATTTGTATTCGTACTTTTGAAGAAACCTGGACTTACCAAGATTTATATGAAAAAGCCAATCAAATTGCACATGTTTTAGTTGAGGACTTAGGTTTAATTTCTGGTAATCGGGTATTATTGAGATCGGCTAATAACCCTATGATGGTGGCTTGCTGGTTTGCTGTTTTAAAAGCTGGTGGAATTGTTGTTGCAACTATGCCTCTACTTCGAGCTAAAGAACTAACAACAGTTATTAATTGTGCGGAAGTCTCAATTGCCATTTCTGATAGTGATTTAGCTGATGAAATAAATCAAGTAGAATCACAATTTCTAAAACAAAAAAGTTTCTATAGAAATGGAGACTTGGACCAATTCATGCAATCTAAACCAAAAACATTTGACAACTATCATTCGAAAGCGGATAGTATTTGTTTAATTGGTTTTACTTCTGGAACAACTGGTTTACCTAAGATGACGGCTCATTATCACAAAGATATATTAAATATTTGCGAAGCTTTTCCTGTTTATTCTTTACAACCTACAAGAGAAGATATTTTTATTGGAAGTCCTCCTTTAGGATTTACCTTTGGTTTAGGAGGTTTGGTATTGTTTCCCATGTATTTTGGAGCATCCACCTTTTTAATTGAAAAACCAAGTCCCGATTTATTATTAAAAGCGATTGAAGAACATAAAATTACTATTTGCTTTACCGCTCCAACCGCTTGGAGAATATTAACCACAAAGTTAGCAGAATATGATGTTTCAAGTTTAAGAAAATGTGTTTCAGCAGGAGAAACACTTCCATTACAAGTTTGGGAAGATTGGTATAAGGCAACAGGGCTTAAAATTATTGATGGGATTGGTGCCACAGAAATGTTACATATTTTTATTTCATCAAATGAAGAAAATATGATTCCTGGAGCAACAGGATTGCCTATTCTAGGATATGAAGCAAAAATAATAGACGAAGAAGGGAATGAATTACCTCCTAACCAATCTGGAAGACTTGCTGTAAGGGGAATTACGGGCTGTAAATATTTAAATAGAGAAGAAAAGCAGAAAACATACGTTTCAAATGGCTGGAATATAACTGGGGACATCTTTAAACAAGATGATGATGGTTATTTTTGGTTTGTAGCACGTGGCGATGATATGATTATTTCTTCAGGTTATAATATAGCAGCAATTGAAGTTGAAAATGTTTTATTAATGCATGAAGCTATTTTAGAATGTGCTGTTGTTGGTTTACCTGATAGTGATCGAGGTATGCTGGTTTGTGCTAACATTGTTTTAAAGGATAAATCTAAAGCTTCTGATGAATTTGCAAAAGCTATTCAAAATTGGTTCAAAGATGTCGCTGCACCTTATAAATACCCTAGAATGATTAACTTTATGCAAAATTTACCAAAAACAGAAACGGGAAAAATTCAACGATTTAAATTGAAGTAAATTATGAAAAAGATTCTTTTAATACTTGCGCTGTTTCAATTACTCACTTGCATAAGTCAAAATGAAAATAAAAAACTAATTAATTGCATTTTCAAACAAACAAAAAAAATTGAAATTTATGCATTCTTAGATTTAACTAAATGGGAAGGTGAAAAAAGATATATGATTTATAATAAAGGTAAAGTAGTTGCAATCTCATTTCCTGAAAAATATTTACGAAATAAAATTATTTTAAACAAAAAGCAAATTAAAAAACTAAAGAATAGTTTAGTTTCTACAGATGATTATATTAGTGAAAGAGCCGATTGTTACTTTCCAAGACACAATATCGTCTTTTATAATAAGGAAGATAAAATACTTGGATATATAGAGCTATGTTTTGGTTGTTTTAATTCTTATGCGACTAAAAACTTAAAGTTTTTAGAAAACAGTATGTTATTCCAACAAAAGCTTTTTGAGGAATTCGGAATTACCTATTTTACAGATACAAAAGAGGAAGAAGAAAATTATTCGAAACTATTAGAAAATAGAAGATTGCAATTTGAACAAAAATTTAATAAATAAAATGAATAAGCCTTTTATAAAAAAAGAAAAAATAAAATTCAAACATGTAGACTATGCAGGAATTGTTTTCTACCCAAGATTTTTAGAAATGCTAAACGATTTAGTGGAAGACTGGTTTGAAGAAGCATTAGATCGATCTTTTTCAAAGATGCATGAAACTAATGGTATTCCAACAGTTGATTTAAAAGTGCAATTCAAAAAAGCGGCACGTTTAGGAGAAATTTTAACTAAAAAACTTTGGGTTAAAAATTTAGGAGGAGCTTCTGTTCTATGTGGTTTTAAATTTGAAGATGAAGAAGGAAAAACATGTTTAGAAGGTGAAGTTACTTTGGTAAATGTTGCCTTTAATGAAAATAGAAATGACATCAAAGCGGAAGATTTTTCAGAAGAAATCAAAAGTAAAATTAAAAAACACGAACTTTAAAAGCAACACAGATTAAAGAAATCAGAGAAATATTTATAGATTATTTAAATTTCTCCAATCTATGTTCCAAATAAAACAAAATGATATTTAAAAAATTCAAAGCAGCAACCGTACAAACTTCACCCATTTTTCTTGATGTAGAAAAAACCATTGAAAAAGCTATTGGTTTTATCAAAGAAGCTAGTCAAAATGGAGCTACATTAATAGCTTTTCCAGAAGTATTTGTCGCAGGTTATCCCTATTGGAATTGGATTATGACACCTGTTCAAGGCAGTAAATGGTATGAAAAACTATACAAATGTTCTGTAAAAACGGAAGATACTTCTATGCAACCTTTGTTTCAAGCGGCAAAAGATTTCAATATCCATATCGTAATTGGAATTAACGAACGTGGTGATTCTTATGGAGAAATCTATAACACAAATCTAATTATTGATAACAACGGAAAACTAATTGGTAAACACAGAAAACTTGTTCCTACTTGGGCTGAAAAATTAACATGGACATCAGGTGATGGTTCTTCTTTAAAAGTGTATGATACAGAAGTTGGCCCAATTGGTACATTAGCTTGTGGAGAAAACACAAATACTTTAGCACGTTTCACATTACTTTCTCAAGGAGAATTAGTGCATATTGCCAATTATATTTCGTTACCAGTTGCTCCACCAGATTACAATATGGCTGAAGCAATTAAAATTAGAGCAGCAGCACATTCTTTTGAAGGAAAGTTATTTACTATCGTTTCTTGTTCGACCATTTCGCAAGAAATAATGGATGCATTACGCGAAGATGTTCCGAATGTAGATGAAGTGTTAACGCGTAAAAATTCAGCTTTTTCAGGGTTTATTGGACCCAATGGTGCAACTATTGGAGAGCCTTTAATTGATGACGAAGGAATTGTTTATGCTGAAATTGATTTAGAAAAATGTATTCAACCAAAACAAATGCACGATATTTTGGGACATTACAACCGATTCGATATCTTTGATTTAAGAGTAAATATTGCTCCAACAAGAAAGATAACTTTTATAGATAATCACGAAGAATTTAATAAAAAATAGTCAAAAGTTGAAAGTCAAAAGAGAAAAGAACAAACATCTCTTTAAGACTTTAGACTTTAGACTTTAAGACTAAAAAAATGAACGAAAACCATTCAGACGATCAATACGGAAGAGCTAGAGTTCAAGATTCACCCGAATTAAAAGCCTATTACAAAGATTTAGAAAACCTCGGTGCTGGTGCATTATGGACAGTTGCTAATGATATAGAACCATGGGAACCCAAGTCAAATTCAGTTCCTATGTTATGGAAATACGATGATTTAAGAGATTTGGTATTAAAATCTTCAGAATTAGTTACACCAGAACAAGCAGGAAGACGAGTAGTTTATTTGGTAAATGACAAAAGAAAAGACGTTTCAGCTGCTGTAGGCTGGTTATATACTGGAATTCAAGTTACACGTCCTGGAGAATTCACATCAGCACATAAACACAAAGCTTCTGCCCTACGCTTTATTATGGAAGGAGAAGGTGGTTATACCGTTGTTGATGGAAATAAGATTACATTTGAAGTCAATGATTTTGTGATTACACCTAATTCTACTTGGCATGAACACGGAGTAGATTCCAATGGAAAAACCTGTATTTGGCAAGATGGATTGGATATTCCTTTAGTAAATGCTTTAGAAGCCAATGATTATGCCGTTTATGATGGAAAACAACCTTTAGATGTTCCTTTAAATTATTCTCCAATCAATTACGGAACTGCTGGAATAATTCCTGCAGATAAAATTTGGGATAAACCTTATTCTCCTTTATTCAAGTTTTCTTGGTCAAAAGTCTATCCAGCTTTAGTTGAAGCTTCAAAATCAAATGAAATCAATCCGATTGATGGTGTTTTTATGCAGTATTCCAATCCTATGACTGGTGGACATGTGATGCAAACTATGGGAGCTTCCATGCAATTATTACCAGCAGGTTTCAAAGGAAAAGCTCATAAACATACAGGGTCATTTGTGTATCAATGTGCCAAAGGAAAAGGCTACACCATAATTGATGGAAAACGTTTTGATTGGAAAGAAAGAGATATCTTCTGCGTTCCTTCTTGGGCTTGGCACGAACACTACAATTTATCAGACACTGAAGATGCTTGTTTATTCAATTTCAACGATTTACCTGTAATTGAAAAACTAGGCTTATTTCAAGGAAAAGAATACATAGAAAATAACGGACATCAACAAGTACAATAACAATATCAATTTTAAGAACAATAAAAACTTAGCTACTTTTAAACTAAAAAAATGAAACTACTTACTTACAAAACACAAGATACAGAACCAAGACTAGGATTTATTCATAACAACTTAGTAATTGATATGGAAGACTTTGGAAATATTTCTAATTTCCCATTACCAGATAACATGTTAGACTTAATCGATTTAGGATTTGAAATTATTTCTGAAATTACTGATTTAATAGAAAATACTAGAGATGTGGATTTTGAAGAAATTAGTCATAAAATTGAAAGCGTAACATTTCTTGCACCTATTCCAAAGCCTCGCAAAAATATCATTGGAATTGGCTTAAACTATACCGAACATGTAGCTGAAAGTGCAAGAACTTTAGATACTTCTAATGAATTGCCTCAACAACCAGTTATTTTCTCTAAACCACCAACAACTGTAACAGCTACTAATACCAACGTATTGCTAAATAGAAAACTAACCAATCAATTAGATTGGGAAGTTGAATTGGCAGTTGTAATTAGTAAAAAAGGGAAATATGTCCCTAAATCGGAAGCTTTAGATTATGTATTTGGTTATACTATAATTAACGATATTTCAGCAAGAGATTGTCGTCGATCTGGACAATGGATTGTTTCAAAAGGACAAGATACTTTTGCTCCTATGGGACCAATTTTAGTAACTAAAGATGAAATTGAAAACCCACATAATTTGAATATGTCATTAACAGTAAATGGTATTGAAAAGCAAAATTCAAATACCAAATTCATGTTATTCAATATCAACGATTTGATTGAAGATTTAAGTACTGTTTTCACTTTAGAAGCTGGAGACATCATTGCAACAGGAACACCTGCTGGAGTTGGTGCAGGTAGAAATCCTCAAGAATGGCTAAAAGAGGGTGATGTAATTAAATCTACTGTAGAAAAAATTGGAACAATTGAGAATACAGTAAAAGAAATATAAAATTAAAAACACAGATTTAAGAAATTTGAGAAACTTTAAAAATTATTTTAATTTCTTAAATCTGTATACCAAAAATTAAAAAAGAATGAAATATAAAATAGGCCAGATAGTTCCATCATCAAACGTAACGATGGAAACCGAAATACCAGCAATTTTCCGTTCAAGAGAAGCAATACTTCCAGAACGCTTTACCTTTCACAGCAGTAGAATGCGTATGAAAAAAGTAACCAAAGAAGAACTCGAGGCAATGGATGCAATGAGTTTAAAATGTGCTCAAGAATTGTCAGATGCTCATGTAGATGTAATGGGTTATGCTTGCTTGGTGGCAATTATGAGCATGGGAAGAGGTTATCATTGTGTTTCGGAAGTGAATTTACATCAAGAAACGATTGCGAATGACTTCCCTACTCCAATTGTTACTTCAGCGGGTGCTTTGATTAACGGTTTGAAAGTTTTAGGAGCCAAACAAATTTCAATCATAACTCCTTATATGAGACCTTTAACGGATATGGTTGTAGATTATATTGAAAACCAAGGCATAAAAGTGAAACAAAGTATTGCTTTGGAAATTCCAGATAATTTAGAAGTTGCCGCACAAAACCCTATGAATTTACTAAAAATATACAAACAATTAGATTTAATAGATGTTGATGTTCTAGTAGTTTCTGCTTGTGTGCAAATGCCTTCTTTAGAAGCTATTGATTTAATTCAAGCGGAGTGTGGAATTCCTGTAACTTCTGCTGCAGTTTGTACCACTTATGAAATGATGAAGAAAATCGGTATTGAAGCAAAAGCTGGAATGGGTGGAGAATTGTTGAATGGTAACTATTAATTCCATTTCTTTTTACATTTTTCACAAAGTAATAATTCTGCATTATCAATAGTTGCAATACTTTCCACCGCATCGGTCATAACACATTTTTTATTTGGACAATGTGGTAAGCCTAAATTATGTCCCAATTCATGTACAGTAACTTTTTTAAGTCTTGTTAAATGAATGTTTGGGTTTTTATGCTGTAATCGAAAGGAAGAAACAATTGAACTAGTACCAGGACAATAAGCCAAGCCCATTATTCCCCAATCTTCATATTTATATTTTGGAACTTTTATAGCACCTTCTTTGTCTTTTTTTGTAGTTGAAATGTCACTTTGGGTTAAACCCAAAATAAAATCGATTGTGTCTAAATCTATACGATTTTGAATTTTAATAATACTATCGGCTCTATAACGTGCTGATTTGACTTGTACAAAAGCTGACTTTGGTAACTCAATTGCAGGCAGTATTACGGTTTTAACACTGTAAAAGTCAGCAATAGTTTTAGCTAACGTATCGGTTTTTTCTTTTGGAAAACCTTTATAAGGTTGAATTCCAACAACTGTTTCAGTTCTTGCTCTATTTTGACAAGAAATGAATACAAACAATAAGAAAATAAAAAAATTATTCATTTTAGCTAATTATGTTTTTTATTTGTTAAAAATTAATTTAAGATTTTTTATTTTTGGGTAATTTGAAATAAAAACAAACACCATCTTTGTTATTTGGTCTATTCTTTAAGTAGATAGTACCTCCTAAACGGTCAGTAATTGCTTTTATAGTTGCTAAACCAATTCCTGAGTTTTTGGAATTACTTGTATTTAGTGTTTCAAATAATTCAAATACTTTTTTCCAGTATTTTTCTGGTATACCAGGACCATCATCTTCATAAATAAAGGAAATACTATCTCCATTATCTTCAGTTGTAATCCAAACCATACTTTTATCTTTATTACTATGTTTAATAGTATTAGATAATAAGTTTTGAATAATTTGAATAAAACCTATTTTTGAATGATGGATGATAGTATCACAAGCTGTGTAGTGAACTTGAATTGGAATATCTAAAATACCATTTTCAAGAATATATTGGATTGTAGCTTGAATATTAAAATCTTCTAAGTACAATTGGTTATTACTAACTTTTGTATATTCTAATATTCCATTAATTAAAAAATCCATATATTCATTACGAGAATAAATCAAATCGATCCATCCTTCTACTTCAGTATTTTTAATCAAGTCTTTATAATCTGTTTTTATAAAACTAATTAAAGAATTTACACCTCTAATTGGTACTTTTAAATCATGAGTAAGACGATGTGCAAACTGATTCAATTGTGCATTTTTTACCATAATTTCATCATTAAGCTCTTGTAAAAGTCTGTTTTTTTTTCGTAATTCTAATTGTGAAATAACTTGATTGGCTAATGCTTTTAAAGATTCCTTTTGGGTTTCAGTAAGATTTTCTCTAGGTTTAGTATCTATCACACAAAGAGTTCCTAATGGATAACCTTCTGGAGTATTTAAAGGAGCTCCTGCATAAAAAATGACATTAGGATTGTCAACAGTTAGTGGATTATCAAAAAAACGTTCGTCTTTTGTAGCATCTGGTACAATAAATAATTCGTTTGGTGTGTTAATAGCGTGGGCACAAAAAGCAAGATTTCTAGACGTTTCAGTTACATCTAAACCGTGATGAGATTTAAACCACTGTCTTTCTGGATCGATTAGGCTAACTAATGCAATAGGAGTTCCACAAATTTCTGCAGCTATTTTAGTTAAGGCATCATATTCTTCTTCTGGTAATGTATCTAATATTTTATAATCATTTAAGGCTTCAGAACGTTGGACCTCATTCTGTGGTATTTCAGGTTTCTTCATAGAATCAATATTTATTTGTTTGTTTAAAAGAAAGAGATAAGCTGTTTTATAACATTTTATTTCTGACCTTAATAAATTTAATAAAAAATTTCTATTAGTTTATGAAATCTAAAAAAATTACTTCTCCTTATTAATCTGATCACATAATTTATTATTTTATAACTATTTCTATTTTTTTCTTCTATTCAATTTGTATTGCATTACATCTTTTGCAAAAGAAGTATTTTGTGCGTTTAAATAGTTCAATTCTGAAACAATTTCAGGCTTTTTATCCATTAATTGGGATACAATTTCATAGGAAATGCTTCGCACTGTTTTATTGACTTTATCGTTTTTACCAAACTGACCTTTTATCACTTGAAAAAAGCTTTCTTTATTAGTCTCGATGGTTTTAGTATCATAAATAGTTTGGATATTTTCTTCTAAATTATTTTTATCTTTTAAATTTTGAAAATAAGCTTGCAAACAGTCTTTATTTTGAATATTTTTTTCCCAACCTTCAAGAAGTAATTCTTGAGCTTCTTCCGGTGCTTTTATTTTATCTTTCAATACATGAGAAGCTTTTATGTACTGTTTTACTCCTACATCAGTATCAACAACTGTATAATAGGCTTTTTGAGCTTCTTCTAACTCGTTCATATGCATATACATATCGCCTACTTTTTCATGATTCTCTAATTTTTTATATAAGTGTAAAGCATCTTTATAAGCTTTTCCTTTTTCAAAACATTCTGCGGCTTTGGATTCGTTTTTTAAGTATTTTAAGTTTACAGTTGCTGCTTCTATATATAATCCACCATCATATAATACATTTGAGGCTGTATAATTATCTTTCAACAATTTCATATACACGTGAGCGGCTTTTTTGTATTCTTTATTCTTGACATATTCTTGAGCTAAGTCTCTATATTTTTGCTCAATTTGATTAAAGACACTCGATTGTAGTAGAACGTTTGATTCTGGTCCGTTGCCATTTTTAATTGTTGAATTAAATTCTGAATTGGCTAATCTTTTCAAAACATAAAATAACAAAAGCGAAAATATTACAGTACTTACAATTAGAATAATGAATTCGCTTGTTCCTAAATAAAACCCCGAAAGTAAGGAGTAGATTAGTTTTAATATGAGTAATATAAAAATTACATCAATAACTTTTTTATCAAATGATTGTTTATTTTTCATCTTTTTCTTTAAATACTTCTTTGTCAACATCAAATAACCTATAAATTAATGCTACTATAAATAGTAAAGTAACTATAGAGTACCATTTTGTGAGACCAAAATTAGAATACATAAAACTCAATAAATAATAAAGAGAAATAATTAAGAGAAGAACCATAATTAACTTATTTATAGTAGCAGGTTTACCTTTAAAATCAAATTTTGACAGTAGCATTAATCGAAATATACCTCCTATACAAATTACTATAAATAGTACTAATATCACATTATTTCCACTTGAAGAACCTAAATAATTTGTTGGTAAATTTTTTGAACTTGTAACGCTATAATTTATAAATGTTTTTATAATATAAAATACAAAAAGAACACCTACTGTTAATAAAATAAGGCTTATAATTTTTGAAACTTTCTCACTAGAATTCTTAGTTGTTGGATTTCCTGATACATCAGAAAATCCAAAAAAACGAGAAAATGATTCTTTAAAACTACCTCCAAATTGAAAAACTCCATTATTGTTTCCTCTAGCTGTACCCAAAGTATCTAAAGGTATTGCATATTTCATAGCCAATTCAGGGTTTTTATCCATAAAAGCTAGAAACTTCTCCATTTCTTTTTGATTTCCAGCCATTAGTTTCTTCATATCAAAAGGCAATTTCTCTAACTTTTCTTCTTCAGTTAAAGGATTTTCTAAAGCTTCTAATAATGTTTCCTCATCATATTCCACATGAACTGAACGCAATTGCTTTGGAATAAAAACACCAGAATGTGGTGTCTTTAGCCTTACATTAATTTTACGAAAAGGATTCAATAAAGTTGCCCAATCAATTGCTTCTTCTAGTTCGATTAAACCCAATTCTGGATGTAGAAAATGATAATCTATTCCTAAAATCTTGTTTCCTTCTTCTTTAGATAAAAAAGGAGAAATTATAGCATATTCTGGAATAAATACTTTTTCTTCATACAGTTGTACTTGTAAATGAGCATGATCTTTCTTAATTGTATTTACAGGAACTACAACCAAACAACCATACAATTCATTAGCCACTGTACTAGGAATTGGATAACAAACACAAGTTGTTAAAGCAATATCTAACTCCTGCAAGTTTTGCAACCATACCAAAGGAGTATTGCCTTTTATCAAAATGCCTGCAATAGGATATTTGTTTCTTTTATGCGGTTGTAACGTTAGCTTCATGTTCTATAATATGTTGGATAAATGGTTTGTAATATTTATCGTGAAAATCTTGTGTATCAATAACGTTTAAATTACTTTCTTCAGGTAAAAAATGGGGATTTCCTGTAAAATCATTATCCGTTGCCATTGCTGAAGGAAAATTAGTTATAAAAGGAATATACATTTTTGGAATATTGGTATTACTACTTTCTAATGTCAAAATTCCATTGTTACAACTGACACTACTTCCATCCTTTGTGATAAAATGAGTTATTTCAATATAACAAGTTGCTCCTAAATTTTCTAAATCCGTTTTATATTTTTGTGCCTCTTCATTAGCTATGTTTTCAACAATTACTTTATTGAAATCATCCACCATCATTTTCGCTTCACCTAAACCATAATTAAAATTCTCTTTTAAAAATTTAATAATATTAATTTGATTTTTATTTGCCTTTTTTAATACTAAGGTAACTCTCATTTCTAAAACAAGATAGCTATCTAAACGATTACCATAATACTCTAAAAATGTATTGGATTGTAAAGCATATTTGTTACATTGAATGATATCATTACTATTTTGGTTATATTGACTTACTTCAGTTCTATTCCTCTTAATTCTAACCGTTTTAAGGTTATTCATGACAACATAGGTTTTACTCGTATGTTTAAAATCCCTTACAAACTGATTGTTTTTAAAACTATACTGTTTAAAATAGTCTTTTACTGCTTCATGAGAAGTTACAATACAATCAAAAGTATCGGAAATTTTATAAAACAAATCATCATCTGAAAAATACACATTTTGTTCTTTTGAAAAGAGTTTTAAATCCAATTCTGTATTAATCGTTATTTCTTTTGAAATTGTTGTCTTTTGTTCCAAATCATAAAAAGACAGTCTTTTTTCTTCGGCTATCCAGTTTACCAAAATCAAAGCACCCATTTTATTCTTAAAAATTGTAAATTGTCCTTTTGTAAAAGGAATGGAACTCGTTATCTTTTCAAATCCTTTCGTTAAGGGTTGGTCTTGAAAAACAAACAAATTGGAATTAATAAACATATAAAAAACACTTTCATAATGAAATATCGAACTATAATTGCGCTCCACAGGATACAAAATAGGAATTTCACTTTGACTGTTTGAACGCATTGCTTTTGCTCTAGTTCTTGGTTTTGGGGGATTACTCCATAATTCGTCCAAAGGCAATTGTATCTTTTTTATATGTTTTCTTACCTTATTTTTTATTTTATAAGTATCAATTACTCCAGAAGCAGTAGTTGTGATGATAAAATTAATCTTATCAAAATGTTCGTTAATTACTTTAGTAAAAGGGATTGATTCAAAATTCTCTTCTTGAGTAAACACGAACAATTCTACCTCTTCAAGACTTCCGTATTCTTTCTCAAAATACTGCTGTAGACCTTCTCCTCCATCTAATCCTCCACTCAATTCTTGTAAACTAGTAATTACTTGGTTTACAGTATCTATTTTTACTGGTGTGTATTCTTTACCGAAAGCATACACTACACATTCAATATCTGTTTTTGGATGTTTGGCAATCGCTAAAGCTGTGGCAAAAGTTACTATTTTTGGGTTTCCCCAATTTTTTAACGAAACATCAAGCAACAAAACACGTACTTTCTTATTGTCTTGTGGTGGAATTTCTCGCTGAATGTACAAAGCTTCATTATTGGCCAAACGTGACATGAAAACTAGATCATCATTGGCAAACTCAGACAACAACAACTTATCGAAATCACCTTTATTGGTTAAATCGGAAACACCTCCAATAGGTTGTTGACTAGGTACATTATGATGAAATGGAATATTCAATCCCGACCAAATACGCTGTAGTAAACTACCTACTTGAAACGTTTTTTGCTCCTGAATTAATTCTTCTACAAAATCGATTGTCTTATTCGATTCTAAAGGTTGAGAAACTTCTTCTGCTAATACTTCTTCTATTTTTTCAGGTTCAGGCAAAGCCGTTAATGCTTTGAGTAAAGATTCTTTGTTAGGAAACTTTTGTTTTAATAAAGCAATGGTTCTAAAATCTTTTATAAAATTAGCTTCGTTGAAAGGAATTACATTAATTCGCTCTGCATAATCTGTTCCTACCTCTTTAAAATCATTAATTATTTTTTTAGCAATTTCACTTCCCACTCTATTATGACATTTTTCAAAAATAGTCTTAAAAAGCAAAATACGATTATCACCTGCTTTGTACTCTTCAGGTAAGCTTGCAAGTATCTTTAAAAAATCGAAAGCAGCTCCGGTTCGATACAAATTGGCATTTGGAAATGAACTAGCCCGTTCTTTCGATTTAGCATAATGATGTAAAGTAACTAATAAAGCTTCACTATTTGGATTGGTAGCTACAATAGCTAACAACAATGAACCAAAAGGTGGAATACAATCATCCGAAAGTAATTCTAAAACTTCTGTAACATAATTTTTATAAGCAATTGTTGAACCATTATTAGATTGGTCAAATACAACAACATCATCTTCAAAATCATCTTTGTAAGTCATTGTATACCAAAAGTAATCGTGATATTGCTGAAAATATTTTTTAAAATCCATTTTTTTATTCGTTTACCGTTAGTCGAAACGAACTAAGGGTTAAAGGTTTACATTCACTCAAAGGAATAGACAGAAAGCTATTGTTATTTTGAAACAAAAGCATACTATCATTATTCGGATCGAGTTGTTTTTTTATAATTGGAAACAAAATATCAAATTCCAAGGCATAACCTGTTGGAAACAAACAATTGTCTTTTAGCCAATAGGTTTGTCCTTTAATAGGCAACAAAGGAGTGCCTAGAAACAGCACACTATCTTCTATAATTATCCATTTTAAATTCTGCAAACGTACTTGCGGTAGTGTTTCAATATATTCTTTTACATTTTCCAATTTGGTAATTAATCCATAAGGCTTTTGTTCAACTTCACTTTTTACAATTTGAATGTCTATTTTGTCAGGAATACCAAAATAATTCATATTATAATTTGGTAAATCAATAGGCAATGCATTCAAAATAGGCATCCACAATAAAGCGGAAGGTATTTTTTTAGTTGGTACTAATTTGTCTTTTCGAAACAACAACTGCTCTTTCAATTCATACACTATAATGTGCGGGATTTGCAACAACACTACATCATTAATTTGCTCCATTGAAAAATCTTTAATAAAGATAGCTTCTCCTTCAAAAGCTAATTTTAGATTATTCCAATGTCTTATAGGAGCCAAATAGTCTAAATGACTTTTATGTAATTCCACATAAAACATTAGGCAAAGGTTTTAAGCATTTTCTGCCACAATTGTTCTATTTCCTCTTGAATATACTTCTTTTGTTCTTGGTTTTTAATCCAGTCACAACGTGTTTGCACATAGCGTAATTTATCTTTAATAATATTCTGTTCTTCAAAAGACAACGTACTATCGTTCCATTTCTCCGACAAATATTTCACTTCTTTCATGACTTCCTCTGCATCGGGCACTTTATTATAAACTGCTTGTGGATGGGCTTTTTCACTAGTATCTTTTTCAATCACATGATTTACTATACCTTCTAAAACTTCTACTTGTTCTTCTGTATCCCAAATGTATTTCAACACCCACAAATCGGATAAAATAGCAGTGTCTCTTCCACAAATAAAAGCACTTGCAGCAATTAAGTTTTGAATTTTAACCGCTCTACGATCAGAAACATTAATTCCTGCATTACGTAACGAATGAATTAAATCGACATATTCTTTACGAATGGATGCCAAATCAACTTTTCGTGTTGCTGCTTGTAATTCTCTTACCTCATCTGCTTTGATTGTTGGAGTTGTTTCAGCCGTTTTGTTTTCTAATTTCCAACCTGCCAAAAGCACTTCGTTCAACAAATCAGGATCTACGTAATCACATTTCACACGAAGTAAAAAACGGTCTAACAAAGCATTCAAAGCTTCATCTTCTGGTAATAGATTACTTGCACCAACAAACATTAAGGCTGGTAATTTCTTAGTTTCTTTACCTCTACGAAAAATTTTTTCATTCAAAGCCATCAACAAACTATTCAAAATAGCTGAATTAGCATTGAAAATCTCATCTAAGAAAACCATAGAAGCTTCTGGCATCATGGCTTCAGTATTGGTAACTAATTCACCGTCTTTTAACTTTCGAATATCAAAAGGACCAAAAATTTCATTCGGTTCTGTAAAACGGGTTAATAGGTATTCGAAGTTTTTACCGTCTTCAATACCATTAGACAAAGCTCTTACAATAGCACTCTTTGCCGTTCCAGGAGGACCTAGCAAAAAGGCATTCTCTCTAGCCAATAAGCAAATTCCTAGCAAATCGACAATTTCGTTTTTACCTATAAAGGTTTCTTTTATATGTTTTAAAAGGGCATTTAAAGTATGTAGTGTGTTCATTTTCTATTAAAATATTTTTTACAATTCGTTCCAAAAAATCGTTTTATAATCTCCGAAATTTGCCAAAAGCAAGGGTTTAATTACTTCTAAATTGCCTCTGTTTTTATCTTTCTTTTCCACTACCCTATCTAAAAATAATTGCGTTAAACAAGCATCAGATAAAGCAACACTCAAGTCTATATTTTCCAAATTCATTTCATATCCTATTCCAGAATAAGGAAACTGTTTTAGTTTTTGTTCTAATACAGGAAGAATCATATCATCTGCATCCATGAGTTGCAATTGCAAAAGTAATTGCGGTAGAAAGCGCAAACACAAATCGGCTGAAAGCATTGCTGAAGGAATTATGGGTTGACCAAAATCAGGAAACAATGTACTTATTTTACTTGCCGTATCTTCTCTATTTAAGACCAATTGCGTAGCGAAATATACGATCTTGCTTCCCCACAAAGCAGCAACTTCATCAAAAACTGGAGCTTGAAAAGGATAATTGAGTTTTTCTTTTTCATATTCATCCTTAAGAAGTTCGATGACTTCCTTTTCTTCTTCCTTTGAAATATCCAACTTCTTATCATAAATAATAGCATGTTCAATAGAACGCAAATGATAGATAGTATCTAAAAAGGGTATTTTTTTTTCATTCATTACTCTTCCTTCGTTATCAGATCCATTAACTTCAACAAATATGGCAAACGATAGGCACCAAACATGTTTTTAATATGATTTGCGGCTACTTCTTTCTCTAAACCTATGGCAGACACAAACAACGGATTTTTGCTCTCTCCTCGTAAAATTTCAACTACGGTTTCTGTATTACTTTGAAAAGATGTTTTTGCCATTCCAATTATAGGAAATTTTTGATCCAAAGCTTCATACAAATGACCTCCTAAACCATATTTTCCGTCATTATCTACATAAATATGTCCGTCAATGATAATCGTTTCCAATCCTTCTAAAGCAACTTCTTCCAAAGCATTCATAATACAAGGCAATTCTCTTTTGTAGAACGAACCAGGTTCGTAATCCAAAACATCTTTTGTTATATGTGTAACTACATTTGTTGGGGTTTCACTTTGCCAATTTTCAAAAAACAGCAAAACGGTTTTGGCATAATCGGTTTTGTAATGGACATCTATGGTTAAAATCATTTTCTTTTGGTTTATAAAACAAATATATAGTATTCTTGTAAATTATTTCGCTCCTGTGGAGCTATGCTATCTTGTTATTCCTTTTTTTTATAAATAGAATGCTCCTCTGGAGCATCTATGAATTTTCTGTTTTTAATTTTTAAAATAGTGGTTATGCATTTTAAAAAACCTTTACCAAAGAAAATCTAATAAAAGACAACTTCAGTAAAGGCACATCAAGAGTATTTTTGTTTTAGTTATACTAATCACTATTCACTAACGACTAATCACTAATTATAAGCTATTCATTCAAAACACACCAATGCAGTATCTTAGCAATATTCTTAGCATCATCAACACCTCTGTGGTGTGTGCCTTCTAATGGAATGTTTAAAATTGCCAACGCTCCGTTCATGCCTACTTTTTTGTTCAGTCCTTTCACTTCACTAAACAATTCTTTTACGTTAATGTGATGACTTCCCATTGGGTAACCAATTTTCCTGTAGGAGCATTGTTTTTTCAGCATGTTTAAATCATACTGACCATAACTTGCCCAAGTGTATTTATCGGGTTGGTATTCCTGTTCCAGCATTTCAATAGCATCTTCAAAAGACATTCCTTCCTTATCCAATAATTCTTGAGTAATTGTGGTCAGTTCTGTACAAAACGGACTTACCGTAGAATGTTCTGGTTTAATAAGGATACCTTTATTTTTGGTAATCGCTCCAGAAAGAGTATCTAATTCGCAAATACCTATTTCTATTATTTCATTAACTTGCCCTTTAGGCACTGGACCATTCCAGCAAGTCGCTTCTAAATCTATTATGATTATTTTTTCTGTTGTTTTCATATAATTCTGAAGAACGAAGTAATCTCCGTTCAAAATTTTATTAATTTATTATTCTCTAATTTCTCCTTCGAAAGGATTCTTCCATTTTTTCTTTAGCATAATGACTTTCACTTCTTCATAAGAAAGCGGATAAAAATCATGACAATCTACTCCTACGTCAAACGAACGTGAGGTTTCATCATCCTGTAAATGACCGTGTGAGTGACCATACAAATGCCATGTCCCTCTAAAGGAACTTCTCCATACTTTCATAGCATAATGCAATAAGACAATCTTTTGTTTGCCATTTGGAGCGTCTGCATCATCAACATTTAATTCGTAGAAATCTTTAATCCATTCAAAACGTTTCGGATATGTGATCGTGGTTTTATCATGATTTCCTTTGATTAAAAATATTTTACCATTTAACTTATCTAAGATGTTTTTTGTATCTATAGTTGGAGCTAAACTCAAATCTCCTAAATGATAGACAAGATCTCTTTTGCCTACTTTTTCATTCCACTTTCTAATCATCTCTTCATTCATTTCTTCTACAGAACCGAATGGTCTTTGGCTATATTTTATAATATTAGCATGACCAAAATGATGATCAGAAGTGAAAAATATATTGTGTTTCATTTTATTTTTTAAATTTTAACTATTACAACTTATAATAGCTGCAATACATTTTACAATTAGAAGTATAACTTTAATTACTTCTTTTATTTCTATATTATTTTCCTCATTCCTCATGATTTCAAAGTTTTTAAAACCTCGAAATAAGAATTCCGAGGTTGTTATTAATCTACTAACAACTGCGTTACAGCTGCTGCATTTATGGCCCATTTTTGGTCATAAACTTCATCTGCATCAGGTGTATTAACAATTTGCAAGTTTTGTGCCTTTGCTTTGATAGTTAACAAACTACCTATGTTTAATTTACTCGATAGTTTAGCTAGCATAGCCTGTACTCCTTTGTAATCCAAACCTTGAACAACTTGTCCACCAAAGGTCATTTCTAACCAAACGATTTCTTTTTTAGCAACATCAAGCACACCAAAAACTAAACCTTTGGCTACATTTTGAGTTACTCTTACCTGATGATCCACACAAGAGGCATCATAAGCCACACCAGAACGTTCTGAAATAGTCATTGGATATTTACTATTCATCCAACCTACTACTAAGTTGGGTGTAATACTTCCATTACTATAAGCATTACATGTAAAAGTTACATATTTGGCTCCAGCGTATGCTAAAGCATTCACATCAATATTGATATATTCGGCAGTACCAACTTGATTTGGAATATGAATTATATCACCACTATGTTTACAACCCGTTGCTTGCAATTGGTTATACGAACAAATCTCAGATCTATCTGCATAAGCAATATGACAACTCAAATCCATATCCAAATGCTGAGCTGGTAAACCTTGTCCCCATTGCATAAACAATCGTACAGTGTTACCTTCTATTGAAAAACGTGTTCCCATTAGCGCTACTGGCAAATCTTGAATAGTCTCACTTCTATCACCTATTGCTACTGGCATATTGAATAATTGTGGATCAATATACATCGTTTTGTTCTCATTTTCCTGAGTTGCAAATCGTTTCTCCATCGCTAACAAACACAACTCTTCAATTTGATTTTGCATTGCTTTTAATTGCTCTTCGTTATACAACGTCAATAATCTATTAGATCCAATTTTCTTATTTACACCACCTAAAGGTTTCACACTTCTTTGTATGTTGCTATCAAAGTAGTTTTGTGCATACATGTTCAACGTAAACACCAATCTTGCAGGTACTTTATCAATAATAGCAGTAAAAGCAGCTATCGTTTCATTAGGTCCAAACCATAACATGTTAGAGAATAACGAACGAGCAAACAAACCTGGTCTTTCTTGTAATAAAGCAAAAGTGGTAGTTGCATCCGATTTTAAACGGAAATGGTTCACTTTTCCTTGCCACACTTCATAGGTTTGGTTATAAAATACATCTAACAATGTTTTCAAAGCTTCAAATCCTTTTCTCTTGCTATATTCTGACAAACGTAAAGCTCTTATAAAACGCACCCACATGGCTCTTTTTGGATGCATCATTTCACATGCTTTTTCTGCTTCTAATGGCAAATCATTCAACCATCTTGCTACCATTAAACATTCCTTTCTTGAATATTTTAATTTCAAGTCTACTGTTGTAATCAATTTCGCTTTCGCACTATTATCAGCAGCAACAAAGAAATGTTGGTTATTACTAGCAATTCTATTGATGATTGTTTTTGGTTCAATAATCTGCAATAAATTAGTTTTCTTGTACCATAAATAACGTAAAATATCCGTTGGAGAAGTAAAAAGAGAACTTGCCTTTTCTTCTTTATCCAAGTCGATTAACGTATCAATCACTAACATCATGGTTTCTTTAATTCCAATTTTCACTTCACTTGGCAAAGGCAAATAAGACAACAATGCTTTCAAACTGTCCACTTGCGTAGCGTCTAAAGCGGTTTTAGAACTTAGTAACGACTGATAAAAAGCATGTAACTCTTTCTCAGTCCAAAGCTCCAATACTTTCAATTTACTACCTTGTCCTTCGTATTTAGTAGTATCAAACTCAAATGGAGTACCACAATAAGGACAACCATTATAACGCTCTAATGGAAACGTATTCGCAGGAATAATATGTCCACATGCTAAAGTGGTTCCTTTATTGGTTTTAAAAACGTTAGCAAAAAAAGTAGTAATATGATCATACAAAGACTCTCCTGTTGGAATTTCCCAATTTTTTACTAAAGGGATCCAGTTTTTGTTAACACCTAGTACTTCTTTTATGATGTCTTGAATTTCTAATTTATATTTTGGATGTACTGCATTAATAGCTTGTAGAGCTTCTTCTGAAAAAGCAAATCCTAACTTGGCTACATTGGCTACTAAAACCGATGTCGGTCCAGTAATAGTAGTTGATTTTCCACTAATAAACTCGCTAGGAATGTATATTGCGTTTTGACGCAAGCTGATTTTTAATAATTCGTTTGTTTTCATTTTGTTTTATTTTTAAAAAATTAGATAATGGTGCTTCTAGTTCTAATCGTGAGTTTGAAGTAAGAGGCACTTGACCTTAATTCTAGAAGATAATGAACTAACTAGTTTGACAAATTTTAAGTTTGTGGTTGAAGTAAGTTAGTTTTGACCTTCTATAGTGGAGCAGATGGGATTCGAACCCATGACCTGGGCGTTAAAAGCGCTGAAGTAAGTTTGAATTGACCAAAACGCTATTTGAAAATGTACCAACATTTTTGGACTCGAACCAAGACTTCCGAAGAAGTCTAACCTGATTGAAGTATGTTGCTATTGTCCAACTAGTTCTGACATTTTGATAATGTATAAACTAACCTGCTCTACCACTGAGCTACTGCCCCAAAAGATGAATCAACTGATAATCGTACAAGTGTGTTTCTGAAAGGAAGTTTGAAGTAACTTATACTTGACCTTATTGACTCATTTTTAGTATTTAAAAGAACGTTTTTATTTCTTTACAAAGATTTCATTAGTAATACGCGATTATTTTACGTAGTTTAAAAAAACTTTCTTTTTATTTGAATTTCAAGACTTTATAAAATAAAAACAATTTTGCCTTTGCGTTAAAAGAACGGAAAAAGAGAGGTTAATAGAAGTGTTGCAATGGTTTTAAATAATATGCAAGCAAAAAGCGAGTACTTACAATTGAATTCAAAAGCAAAACAACAGTTCTAGAAACGTACAACTCTTTCAGGTCTTTGTTTTTTGTTTCTTTACTTAAAAAGAAAGGGGTACATTACACAAAGGCAAATTGTTTTCTATTTATTTTAAAGAACGTTATATTTTCTGATACAAAGATGTTATTATTAGTACGCAATTATTTTACGTAGTATAAAGAAAAGATAAACACATCATTTTTAACTTTTAGTTTATCATTAATAATTCACCATTAACAATCAATAATTAATTACTCATTAATCCACGCTATAACTGTATCCAAATAGGCTTCTCTAACAACTTCAAATCGGGTGATGTTTGGAATATGATTTACTTCTAATAAATACTTCTTACCATCTTTACCCACTATATAATCGTTTCCTATCATGTCCATTTGCATGGCTTTTTGGATATGCAAAGTATCAGCTAATAAATCTTCATCAACAGGCATAAAACCGGCACTATCAGGATGAATGGATTTTAACCAAGTCTCTCCTTCTAATTTAATTTGCCAATGCTTATCACCAATCACCATAATACGAACAGCTTCTCCTTCAAAATAAGGTTCGGTTGTAGCTGTGAATTCGCTTTCCCATTCGCCTGTAAAACGATGTTTATTTTCTCCACAATGCCAATTGCCCCATTTAGCAACCGTATCTTCTGTTGCGTTCATTGACGCTCCTGCACTAATAAATCCTCTTGGTGCGTTAAATTGCGTATGCGATAAAGCTTTTACCAAACAAGGAATCTTAAAGCGGCAATCAAGCATAGCAGCTGCATTAGGATAACAAGCCCCTTTCCAGATAGCAAGACCTGCTATAAAATCGAAATCATTATCATAGATACCGTAATAGACTACTTTATCTACAGGCAACATGCCTACTCCATTGGCTTTTTCCATGTACAACACTTGGTCTTTTACCACTATTTTTGGAAGGGCTTGATGCCAAATAATGAATCCTGAATAATTAGCTCTTATGACCTCATATTCTTCTTGTTCTGTACCAACTAAGGCTATTCTGTTATAGGTTTGCATTTTTATAATTTTAAACGTTCTTGATGGGCTTTGTCTCGTTGATCTATAGCTCCAAAGGGACTTCCTTTGAAATAGCCAATATTCACAAAACCATTTTCTTCTGTAATAAGGGATTCTTTCTTAGTAACGGCTCCAGTATATTTGGAACCATAATTTCCTTCTAATTGTCCTGTTGCAGGATTTAAATCGCCCCATTTGGGTGTTTTACCATTATAAATAGGTTCTACGAAATAAATAATTCCTGTTATCCTCGATTTCATTAAGAATCTTCCTGTTTCGTCTGTATTCGTTAAAAATCGTTTTAGTATATCTTGTCGCATTTTTTTATTTTTAAATTGTTATTTTTTATTTTATGCATAAGAGAAGCTATCCTTATGTTTATCTATTCGAAAAGTAGAGATTCAAAGCCTTAATGATGCTTTTCACATCGGTATTGGTATAAAAACCTGAACTGTTGATGCAATTTATTTCTACAATTTTCCAGCCATCAGAAGTCAAACAAATGTCCATAACGAAAGCTTCTTCTAAGTTAAAAAGGGAAATCATTTCTTTGGCAAAAGCCATTCCTTCAGCAGCAACACTAGCTTCAAAAGCAAAATCTCCATTAAACTTATAATAGCCAGCATCTATAATTTGTCCGCCTACAATCCAAACTCTTGCTTCCTTTATGGTTGTTTTAGGTTTGGAAATTTGTATTTCTGAATCTTTAGTAATGGAAAGCTTTGGATGGGCTAAAGCCTCAATAATAAAATCTTCCCATTCTTCTTTTTCAAATACTTTTCCTGTAAAAATTTTAGCTTCTTTGTAAGGCTTTATAAATTTCTTCTCTCCTTTTTGCCAAACCAAATCATCTGTTAGTTTTCCAATCTTTATTTCATCATTCAACAAATGTGAGCCATAATGACGAGCATACACTTCATACAAATGATTGCCACCATAAAACGAACCTGGAAACCAGTCTTTATATTGTTTTGCTAATCGTGCCATTGTTACCGAACCATATACAAAAACATCTTTTCGATTGGCTTTCATAGCAATTTCGGTATCGGTTGGTTTTATATTTACAACTTCATATGCTATCCCTAGTTCATCCAAAGCATCAAAAACTTTATAATGATCCGGATCTAAATAGATATTGGCTTGGACTAAAAAATACATGATTTCTAAAATTTTAATTGTTGTTTTTTAATTACTTATACCTCTATTTTCTCTTTGATAATTTGTATCATTTCTAATTGTACCATTTCAGGAAAACCGGATAATCCCGGAATATCGTTGTATTCTACTATGAATTCGTTTCCTTCTTTATCTATTAGCACATCTAAAGCGAGAATATCTGCTTTTAAATGATTGCTAACTTTTCTAATTCTTGTTTCCCAGATAGAGCTTACTTCTATTAATTGAAATTCGTTTGTTAATACATTCGATTTCCAAAATTGTCCTTTGCGTTGCATCGCCCAAACTTTATCTTTTACTATCAAATAGCGTATATCAAACTGATAATCAATATAAGGCTCGATAGTACTATAATCATTGGTTACAAATAACAAATCTTGAATATCTTGCCATTTTTCAGTGTTTTGAACCAATACTTTTCCATAACCACCATGATAGTTACCCACTTTAACTACAAAAGGAAATGACATTGCTATGTTTTTTAATAATCTAGAATGCGTAACTACTTGAAAAGGAATTACAGGCATTCCTAGATTCGATAAAACATGCAACATAGACAAACGATCATAACCTTGAAGTAACGTTTCAGCACTATTCACACAAACCACATTGGAACTCTTAATGATTTCTAAAGCCGTTCTATGCTTCCAGTTGGGTGAAATGGCACCCAATCTCCAAATGATTAAATCGGGTGCACATACTCCTTCATTATCTACAACAAAGAGTTTTTTATCTTTCAGTATAAAATCAGAATCTTGAATTTTCTTCTGAACTACAGTAAACTCTGGAAGATAATCTTGCCAATATTTTTCTCCATTCAGTACTAAAATTGTTTGCATTGTTTTACACTTTAATCGTCATAAACTCTTCTTTAATTAAGCTTATCACTTGGTTATTGACTCTTTTATTGATGCTTTTTTGTTCTTCTTTTTCCAAAACATCTAAAACGGTTGGGTTGTCTTTTTTAAAATCTGCAATCACATCTTGTGAAAACAATCCTACCAATTTTCCCATCATTTTTGGCTGAAATGCTCCTTCTTTGCTCAATACATTATACAATCTGTTTGTTGTAATATAGTTTTGAATGGTTTCCCAAATGCTTTGCGCTTCATCTGAAAAATACATCTCTTTATGTTCCTTTTTAGGTTTGTTGTTTTTACCTACTTCAGCCCATTTTTCATTTTTATTCTTCAAAATCACACGTGATCCGTTTCCAAAATACTTAGGCACATTAGGTTTAATAATTACCCCTTCACAAATATTCATTTCCATTTTTGGCAAACCCAACCAATATGGAATCAAGGAATTAAACTCATTTGGATAACGAAAGGCTTCTTCTAAAGTACCCTCAAACAAGGTTTTTGCATAAAAGAAACCTGTTTTTTCAAACACACTATTTGCCGAATCAACCGTTAAATAATGTGCTCCGTTTACTTTAATATCAAAAGCATAGAAATCGTTCTCCGGAGAATAATCTACTCCTTTTTGCACTTTGATAGCGTTTTTTACTAAGGATACATCTTTATGATTGTAATTCCCTCCAAACAATTCTCCAAAAATCACAATGAATTGGGTTTCCTGAAATTCCGATTGTACCGTTTTAAAAGCTTCCAATACTTTCTCTTTGTATCGTTTTGCTACTTCATGAGCATTGTAAAAAGTCTCCTCTTCACTAACGAAATCAGTACGCTTTGCAATCTTAATCGTTTCTCCATCCGTATAGAAAGAGAAATTGGCACCGTGTACTTTTTCTTGCACCACATAGGTTTCTTTTTCAAAACCATGCATGATAATTTGTTCCAAAACTTGCTTTTGGTACGTATTTTCTATTGAGTTATATTTTCTAAATTCCATTTTTTCTATTTTTTACTTTTATTACCTTTTTTTAATCACTTCAATAGTACTCTCAATCTGCGTCACTTCGAGTGCGAAGCGTATCGAGAAGCTTTCCATTTCAACAACGGTTCTCGATACATTTTTTATAAAATTGCTATTCGCATTTTATAAAAAACACTCGAACTGACGCTCTGCTAATTACTAAGAGCTAATCTCTTAAACACCAGAAGGACCCGACGCTTCGGGATTGACCTACATCTTCAGCATACATAGCTGCTGCTCTACTCTTTGAGCTATAGTGTTTTTTGTTGATTTGTCGTCCCGACGCTTCGGAATCGAACCTGAACAAAGAGAGTCAAATACAGAAGCTTCGGTACTTATACTAACCATTTACATCACAAATCAGTTTGTACTAATTACTAAGTACTAGTTACTAAACAGTCTGGGAAGCAGGACTCGAACCTACAACCTCTCGCATCCAAAGCGAGTAAACAACCAATCGTTATCTTCCCAGCGGTTACTCAAAGTCAAGTCTTTTTGAGAGACAGTCAAAAAAACCATCCTTTGAGTGGGTGTTCCTTTCTAAGAACATTTGTTGATTTGTCAGGATTCGAACCCGAACAAAGAGAGTCAAAGTCTCTTATGCTAACCATTTACATCACAAATCACTTTGTACTCCGTACGAGAATCGAACTCGTATTTACTACTCGAAAGGCAGTCGTCCTAACCGTTAGACGAACGGAGCATTTTGTACAGGAAGAGAGAATCGAACTCTCAAAATTCAGATCCTAAATCTGACGCGTCTACCAGTTCCGCCATTCCTGCATTTTCTTGCTAAGTACTTTTCACTTTTGACTAATTACTAATCACTTACTCTTCGTGATCTTGATAGGATTCGAACCTATAACCTATTGCTTCGTAGGCAATTACTCTATCCTGTTGAGCTACAAAATCAGTTGCGGAGAGCAAGGGAATTGAACCCTCATTACCTTGTGAGTAAACCGATTAGCAGTCGGGTGTAACAAACCAATATTTACCTACTCTCCAAATTAAAAGCACAAAAAAAGCACCTCGTTAAAGGTGCTTCATGTTTACAAATAAGATAGTTCTATCTCATTGCCTGTATTGATGCACCTGCATACTTATTCCCTCTGCGAAGTCGAAACTTGGCTTTACAGAAAAACTGCGCTCTAGTGAAATTAAATTCATTTTTTGTTGTCCGTTATAGTGTATGTATAGTGTTCTCATTTTCTTATTTATTAGTGATTAGTACTTAGTAAATAGTACTTAGTACTGAGCTTTTAATTTTTAGTTTCTAGTTTTTAATTTCTAACTAACCTTTCTTTCAAATTTCTGCTGCAAAGATAAAGTCAAAAAAAGGTAACTTCCAAATCTTTTTTAAAATTATTTTATTGATTATCAGATAGTTAATTGTGTTTTCAAGCAAAGAATACCCTGTCCGTTTTCTAACAGATACTCTTAAATAGTTCAAATGACTGTCTCTCATTTGGTTAGCTTTCAAGTCTTATTTTGTATTATTTTTACTACTCATTAAACATTTTTTTCTTTTTTTTCATTTTATCATGCTGTCTCGATATTTCGGGATTATTTCAGCCTCTTTATGTATTCAATTTTTAATTATTTATTCTACAAAGTACTACGTACTAACGACTAAGTACTCTTCACTATTCACTCTTCACTAGACAACACAAAAAAAGCGTCCTCTTGTGAAGGACGCTTGGTATATTTTGGTTGGTAAAAATTACTTTTCTATTCTTTTAAAACCTATATAACACAACAAACGACCTATTGCCCTTAGTAGGAAATTCCCCTACTAAACGGTAGTTACTATCTTTTGATAGTATGGCAATATGTTGTCTTTGTGTTTTCATTTCGTGGGCAAATATAGGATTTTTTTTGTAAAAGTTAAATTTGGAATGATTTTTTAAGCATTATTTGACAAAGTCTTCAATAGAAATTACATTTTCTTTTCCAAACCATTCTATTGCTTTATTAATTACTTTAGAACTAGGATTTTGATAATATACCGCTAAATTTTCTTTAGCACGAGTACAGCAAACATAAAATATTTTTTGTGTTCTTTCTAAAACATTTGGATTACCATTATTTTCAAAAAGATATTTGAAATTATAATTAGGCCATCTTCCATTATCTAGAATAACCAAAACATTATTAAACTCATCTCCTTTTACTTTATGTTGAGTTGAATAAGGTGTTAGTCCTTCTAAATAATTATAAACATTTTGAAATTCAGAAAATTTAATCTTTTTAATCCTATTATATGCATATTCTTTCTCTGTTTGAAACTTTAATAAATTATAAGTTTTTAAACATATTCCTTTACTATGAGCTTCATCAATAATATCTTCAATTGTTTTATCGCCCACGTTTACAAGCTCATGAATATTCTTCTTTAAAATATGCTTTTGTTCAATATTAAAAACAAGCTTATTGTTTTTTAAATATTCTTTATAATCTGTTTCTTTTAAAAACTCTAAATACTTACCATCTTTATAATATTTTATATTATTTTGAATTTTAAATAAATGTTTTAGTAGGTGGTCTCTTTTAGAACCTTTTTTATTTTCTTCTTCTTCATCTTGTTTTTTATCATCAGTCAAAATATCACTTTTCAAATATATTCTTCTAAACAATATAAATTTATATTTTTTTGCCTCTTCAAAAAGTATAGAATTAATTTCAATAAATTCTTTAATTGGTCTAGACATTGGTAAATTTACTTTTTCTATAACTTGACCAAAAGTATCATCTTCAGAGATTACTATTTTATTATTGCTTTTTAAATTACTTACAATAAGATTTTTATACTCTAAAATTTTATCATTATTATAAATACTCATTAAATTAGTAAATTGACCTTTTATGGCATTTAAATTATGAGTAAGGTTTAATTCTTTGGTTTCTTTAAAGTCATTAAAATCCCAACCTAGATATTCTTTTACTTTTTCTAAATCTTCATTCTCTGAATAAATGAATTTAATTTCTCCTAATTTAACTTCATCTTTAGAAATCATATTAGGTGCATTTTCATCATTGGAATGAGTTTGTTGGATTCCATCAGTTCTTAATTTATTAGCTAATTCATATACTAATTTTGGATTTCTCCTGTTTTGAATTTTCTTAACTTCTGTTACAACTTTTATTTTTAAATAATCATCTAAATTCCCAATTCTATCATCGTAAATTGATTGCATTGCATCACCAAAAAAACCAACAATATTATGCTTATCACTCTTGTTTAAATGTTCTAAAAATATTTCTACAACTTCTTTGTGAGTATCTTGATATTCATCTATAAAAATGAATTTAAATTTATCTTTTATAATATCACATAATAATTTGTGGTTTTTAAACATTCTATTTGCTACTATAAGTAACTCATCATGAGAAATTATACCTTGTGGTAATTGTACACCTTGATAGGAATATTTTATTTCTTCAATCTCATCAAAAAAAGTTGGCTCTACTTTTTGATCATTTATAAGTTTAATTTTATCAACACCATCTTCATTTATTAACTCTATAAGAACTTTTTTTAGTTCATTTTGATAATTTTTTATGTTATCCCATAAAAAATCATGTATGGTTGTTACATTTAAGTTTTGATGATTTACTCTTTCTTCAATTTCTTTAACAGCAGAATTAGTGTATGTCATACAAGCAACTTTTGTTGTAGGAAATTCTTCAATTACTTTTTTAATTACTTGAACCAATGAATATGTTTTTCCACTACCAGCACCGCCACTTAAAAGAAAATTATTTCCTTCTCTAATAAGTTCCATTATTTGCTGAAACTCATCTTTTTCTTCAATTTTATTTAATCCTCCTTCAACCATAACAATCCTTCTTTTATGTAGGCAGGAATTTGCCAATTGCTAAATTCATTATCATTATCATCAGTCTTACTATTCATTAAGATTTCAATTGCTAGTGAGGGTTTGCTTCCGACTCCATTATCAGCTAATTCAAAAGAATCATTGTTTGCTTTAAATTTTTTAAGCCATTTATCTGTTAATGATTGAAATGAATTTTCTTCATTGGTAATAAAATCATAATTGATATGAAAGAAAGCATCTTCAAAACTTCTAGCATGATAACTTTTAGCGTGATTATCTAATTCTTCAGTTTGATAAACAATCAATAAATTTCCTTTTCTGTTAGGGTTCCATTTTTTTTGTCTATTTTTTCTAAGAATCTTCCAGTCTTGTTTTAATTCAATAAAATATTTTAAGTCTTCTAAAGATTTTCTATGAAAAAACAATAATGAATTATTTGTAGTTCTTTTAGCATTTTCATCACTTGCTGGGCATTTTTTATTTTTTAAAAGTGGTAAGCCATCTTTTAATTTTGGTGTTATTTTGTCTTTTTCCATTACAGGGGCTAAATAACAACTGTCTATATCCGTTATTATTAAGGATTTCATTCCTATAAAATCAATAAATTTTTCAAATATTTGAGAATACGCTCCTACTTCTACAATAGATATGTTTTGAGATAATAATTTATTTTCTGTATATTCATTATCCAATTTTTTCATGATTGCGGGCAACAAGATTCTTTCCGTATCACCTTCTATAAAAATAGCTTTATCTGTAAAAAACAACTCGGCTCTATTAAGTGTCAAATATTGTTTAAGAAATCTATAATTTTGGTCTTCTCCATTTTCAATATATTCTTTTTCGAGGTCTTTCAAGTTTTTAGAAATAACTTGATTTTTATTTAACTTTTTAAGGTACTTAATATCATCAAATTTACTTTCGGCAACAATATGAGATGAATGTGTACTAACAATATATTGTAATTCTCTGCTTATTATAATATCATTTCCTTCATCATTTTTTAATTTCTTTTTAATTCCATCCTTTAATAAATCTTTTATATTTTTTATGAAAACATATTGCATTTGAGGATGCGTATGAGCTTCAGGCTCTTCTATGAAAAGTAAATTAATGTCAGACGGTCTTTCTAATTTGGATCTTTTGAATTCTTTTACTTGAATTTTAATTTCAAATATTAAGCTAATCAAATTCATGTAACCTAAACCATTATGATGTTCAGGAAGTTTGTCATTATTCTCATGTGTGTACATTACTGTCGTGTTACCTTCAAGTAATTCACGTTGTTGTAGAGTAGAAAATATTTCAATATTAGTTTCTTCAGCTTTTAATCCTCCAAATTTTTTAACATCATCAATAACTCCTTTAAAAAGCTCAGCATATATTCCAGATAAAGTGTTATCTGTACTTGAAAGTTCGTCAGTGAATTTTTCTATTTTTTCTTTTTGCTCATCACTAGTTTCTTCTTTTTTATATATTTCAGAAGTTTGTCTAGATAATGTTTTATCTGTTTCTTTATTATTTACATCTCGTTTAGCTTTTATAAATTTGAAGCTTATGATATCTTTAAAGTTCTCATTTCCTACAACAGTAGATTCAATAATGCATTTTTTAGTATTATCCCATTCTAACGGACTTTTAAAAAGTTTAAAATATTCCGTAAAATTTTGTTTAAAAAAGTCATTAAAACTGCGTTCTATATAAGTACTTTTTATTTCTTCTGTTTCTTCTGTTTCTTCTGTTTTTTCTGTTTTTTCAATAGATTTTATTTTTCCCTTATCAAACTTTTCTTTTTCTTTTCTTTTAAACTCAAAATAATCTTTTCTTAATTTTATGTATCTATCATAATTAATAACAAAATCAAAACCTAAAACAACAAAATTGTTATCAGTATCTAAATTCATCATTACATTGCAAATATTTGATAAATCATCTTTTTCAAAATATTCAATTACTAATCTTAATTTGATTCCTATATCTTTCCCTATTTTTTTAAATTCTTCCTCTGTTTTTTGATAAGGATCTTCAACAAGTGTTTTTAATTCATTTTTAAAAACTAAATTAAAATCTTCTGAAGTAAACTTGCTTTTTTCTGAGTTTATAAATTTATCCAATACTGATAAAATTGATGTTTTTCCAGAATTATTTTTACCTAGAACTAAAGATAATTCATCTTCTAAATCAAGTTTAAAATCTTTTAGAAGACGATAGTTTTTAACCTGTATTTGTTTTATTTTCATATCTGTTTGTTATCAAATAAAGTGTGTATTTCACAAATATCCCAAAAACGCCCCAAACCATTTTACGGTTTCCCATAAACTCTAATAATAACTAGTTTACTGTTAGTGTGCTTCTCAAATTTAAACAAAAAACAGGCTTTGTTTTTTTTTTGGGTAAGAAAAAGAAGCTTGTAGTTTCGTTTTTACTGAAAAGCGTTTTGTTGGTTTTCAAACATAGGAAATTACCTGTGTTGTTTTATAGGTAGAAATACCTGTTTTTTGTTTTTGTTGTTGTGGTTTGTGTTAATGATTGTGGGAGCTACTTATGAGATCCTTAACAGGATGACAAGTTTGTGGAAGTGGTTTGTGGAGTTTCGAGTGGGTTCCCTCCTTCGTCGGGATGACAAGTTTGTGGTAATGATTGTGGTAATGATTTTGGAGTTTCGAGTGGGTTCCCTCCTTCGTCGGGATGACAAATTTGTGGAAGTGGTTTGTGGTAATGATTGTGGAGTTTCGAGTGGGTTCCCTCCTTCGTCGGGATGACAAGTTTGTGGAAGTGGTTTGTGGGATACATAACAAGATGACAAGTTTGTGGATGCGGTTTGTGTGAGTTTGTTGTGGGTTTTCTCCTTTTGGCGGAATGTAAAGATTGTGGAGCTACTTGTGGGATACATAACAGGATAACAAGTTTGTGGATGTGGTTTGTGTTTTTTTGGTACTCAGATTCTGCTAATGACCAAGTACTCTTGACTCATAAATTATATAGTCTCCTATTCTTTTTGGGTAATTTCCTGCTATTTGTATGATGGCCATGACATATCTTTTACTTTTTTTTTCCTTTTTGCACTTATAATTTTGGTCGGGTTTTGTTCGGGTTTTGTTCGAGTCATGTTCGGGGTTGTGGTACCCTCTTTCGAAGCATACCCGAACAAAACCTTACTGAGACTAGAAGAACAACAGAAAAACATACCATTTTTATAATAATGATTGATTGTTGATGGTTAATTGTAAATTATTAATGGATGTGGTTTGTGTGAGTTTCTTGTGGGTTCCCTCCTTTTGGCGGGATGACAAGATTGTGGAGCTATATGTGGAATCCTTATAGCATGAAGAGATTGTGGATGCAGTTTGTGTGAGTTTCTTGTGGGTTTCCTCCTTTTGTCGGAATGACAAGATTGTGGAGCTACTTGTGGGATCCTTATAGCATGAAGAGATTGTGGATGTGGTTTGTGTGAGTTTCTTGTGGGTTTCCTTCTTTTGTCGGGATGACAAGATTG
>NZ_VEVQ02000004.1:171478-370255 GCF_006491595.2 Flavobacterium jejuense | reverse complement strand
CCAATACAAATATACGACCGATCATTGTATAGTTGGATACAACTTTTCTGCCGTTCTTGTTAAAGTTTACAAATACCTTTTGAATGTTTTGAAAATAAAAAAAGCCGAAGTGAATACTTCGACTTTTAAACTTTTTCTCGAGTAGAAAAAATTACTGCTATTAACCAATACAAATATACGACCGATCATTGTATAGTTGGATACAACTTTTCTGCCGTTCTTGTTAAAGTTTACAAATACCTTTTGAATGTTTTGAAAATAAAAAAAGCCGAAGTCTAAACTTCGGCTTTTCAAATTTTTTCTCGAGTAGAAAAAATTACTGCTATTAACCAATACAAATATACGACACCGCTATGTTAATGTGGTTACATCTTTTCTGCCGTTCTTGTTAAAGTTTACTTATTTGAAAGCCATTGTTCTGGATTTAATGTATTTGAATTTTGATAAACCATGAATTTTAATATTGCTTTTCCAGAACTATCCGACATTATTTTACCCAAATTTTGCTTAATTGTTATTTTATCTCCAACAGAAACACTAACGGTTTCTAAATTTAAATAAACTGTAATAAAATCGCCATGTCTAATAAAAATAGCTTTCTTATCTCCATTAATTTTTTGTACTTGTAATACTTCTCCATCAAAAATAGCCCTAGCACTACTTCCTGAAAGAGCTGCTATTTCAATTCCACTATTTAAATGTGTTACATTTTTATGAACTGGATCTTGATAATTACCATACTTTAACTGTATATATCCTTTTTCTACTGGCCAAGGTAATTTTCCTTTATTTGATTTGAAATTATCAGAAACTATTTTACCCTCAGGTGTTAAATCAAATTTTGAAGAAGATCCTGATGATTTCACACCTGTTTTCTTTTCATTTTTCTTATTAGCAGCAGCAATAGCATCAGCAATTAACTTCTTTATTTTTTTATCTATTTCTTTTCGTTCTCTTACTTTCTTATCAATTTCTGCGCTATATTTCTTTTTATTTTTTTGTAATTCTTTAGCCAATTTTTCTTGCTCAACTTTTTGACTTTCAAGCTCTTTTTTTTCCGCTAAATTTTGTGCCAATGCTTTTTCTTTGCTTTTTTTACTTGCCTGCTGTTTTCTCTTTGCATCAACTAGTTTTTGTTGCTTTTCAACAATTTCTTCTCCTTGCATTTTTCTAAAACTAGCATACTGTTTCATATACTGAATTCGCTTATAGGCTTGCAAAAAGTTTTGAGAAGATAAAACAAACATAATTCTACTTTGATCGTTTCTACTTTTGTATGATTTTACAATCATTTTAGCATAATCCTCTTTAAGAATTTTTAGCTCTCTATTCAGTTTGTTAATTTCTAATTGTTTGAGGTAAATATCGTCGTCCAATAAGCGCATTTGCTTAGCCGTAGTACTAATTAACTGTTCACTTAGACGAATCCTGGCATTTTGCTCTGCAATTTGACTTAGAACCGATTTTTCTTTTTTGTTTTCAACTTTTAATAAAGCTTTAAAAGCTGCAATTTCTTTATTAATTTCTTCTTTGCGATTTTCTAACTTTTGTTGTTCCGTTAATTGGGCAAAAGAACCAATAGATATAAAGAAAAAGAATAATAAAATAATTAATCGATTCATTTTAATTTGTTTTTGCAAAGATAATTTGTTTTTGTTTGTAAGTACAATTAATCTATAGTAACCATTTCATACCCTTCAGGAATCGAAAAAGAGAAGTTCAAATCTTCATTAAAAGTAATACTTTTATAGAACAGAGCAATATTAATCTCTTCTTTTTGTATTGCTTTAATTTGAATTTCATTTGGAATAAAAATATTCATCTGCTTTTGATGTGAAGGATAATTGATTTCTAGTTCTCTATTCTTATTAACTTGACTTAAGGCTTCTTTTTTTAATAAAAAATTAGAGGCTTCAAAATAGAATTCTTTCTGTGTGTCTTTTCTTTCTTTTTCAAACAACTTATAAAGATTGTTCTCAATCTCTGTCTCATATTTCTCCTTTTTAAGATTATCAACAGGACTTCCCAATAATAAGTTTTGTACTTTATAAAAATCTAAATCAGTTCCTAGCCAATTGCTTAATACACTAAAATCTCCTTCAAAATAAGTATTGTTTAACTTCTCATAATAACTTACTTTTTCTGGTGTTATTAGAACTTTAGCAACTGGAAAACCTAATATTTTTACATTAATCCAGATTATTTCATCTTTTTTAATTCTTATATCAGCATTTACAGAATGTGATTGACTTTCATCTTTATACTTTGCATTGGCTCTAATAGCAATAGTCTTAAAATCTTTTTCATTCTTATAATGACCTTGAATTATTTTTATACTTGATAATTCTTTATTTGCAACACCTTCTTCTGTAATTGCTTTTTTGCTTTTGCAAGAAAAAATAAATACAACCAGTATCAATGAAAACAGCTTTCTCATTATTTTCTTTTTTTGTCTAATTCTTTTGCTTTTAACAAATAAAATTCTTCTTTCTTTTTTTCTCCTAAATTTTGAAATACTACACTTAATTGTATATAGAATTGTATTTCCAAGTCGATATCTTCCACTAAAAACTCTAATCCTGTATCTAAATATCCTTTTGCTTTTTTATAGTTTGCTAATTTATTATTTGACAAACCTGCGTAATAATATAGATTAGCTTGTGTAGGAAATAAGTCAATATAATCTTCTGTAAGCTTTGCTAAACTTTGAAAATTTTGAATATTTTCAAAGCATTTTATCAAAAGAACAATTGTATTAAAATCCTCTGGGTCTTTTTTTAATCCTTTTTCTAAATAAACAATTGCTTTCTCATAAAGCTGTTTATTGAAATAAAACTTACCTATTTCTAATGGTGAATTAATACTGGTGTCGTTAGAAACATAATCAACTGCTTGCATTAATTCTGGTTCAAATGTATTTGTTTTTACTACAAATAATAAAAATTCATTAAGCATTCGTTGCTTAATTTTCATATCTACCTTGTCGTTTTTTAAAACTTTGAGTAAAGCATCGGAAGCCTCTTTACCATTATTATCCAAAAGATAAAATTTAAATAAACTAACTAAAGCCCAATCTGAATTTGGAATCTCTTTAGCTAATTTTTTAGCCACTTCAAAAGCTTTCTCTTCTTGATTACTGTTGGAATACAACAACATTAATTCGATGTAATTTTGCTCTTCTTTTGGATTTTTTTCAATTGCTTTTTCCAGTTCATTTTTCTCTGGTTTAGCATATTCATTTGATTCTTGAATTTTTAATTTATAGAATTCCATGGTTTTACTCAAGACCATTTCTTTTTCCATTTCCTTTAATAATTCCAAAGCTTTATCTCTTTGATTGGTATACATATACAAAGAAATCAGGTCTTCTTTCATGTTTGGATCAAATTCTATCAACTTTATAACCACTGGTATTGACTTTTGATAGTCTTTAGATTGGTAATACACATCATATAAACCGTTCCAATACCAACGTTCCTTTGGGTTTAAATCTACTGCTTTTTGAAAAGCTTCTTCTGCTTGTGGATATTGTTTTAAATCTAAATAGTTTTTACCCAATTCATGATAAAAAACTGGATTTGTATTATCGCTATCAATGCACTTTTCTATCGCAACAATTGCTTTATCATAATTTTCTATCGCTCTTTGTTTCAATCCTTCATAAAAATTATTTTCAATTTTATCATCTGCTAATGCTATATCTTCTGGGTTTTCTTGAGCAAATACTATTTGTAGACTACAAAAAGTAATCCACGGAATAAAAAAGAAGTATTTTTTTAATTTACTCATAAAAATTTATTTATTCTAAAACGGAATAATCTCCTATACTTATACTTGTAAAATTGCCATCAAAACTAGCATGGTTTCCTATCATAGCATTGTCTAATTTGGCATTTTTTATATGAGCATGTGTTTGAATCAAACTATTTTTAATCTCTGAATCAATTACATGACATCCTTTTCCTAACGATACATTTGGACCAACAGTTGCATTGATTAAAACTACATCTTCTCCTATATAACAAGGTGGAATAATAGTTGCATTTTCTTGTTTTACTTCATAATCAATTAAATGTTCCCCATCATTATGTAAAAATCCTAACATTCTTGTATTGGTTTCAACTGTAACTTCTTTGTTTCCGCAATCCATCCACTCGTCTACTTTTCCTGGTACAAATTTCATGCCCTTTTGCATCATTTGTTTAATTCCATCATTAATTTGATATTCACCTCCATGAATAATGTTGTTGTCCAAGACCGATTGCAACTCATTTTTTAATACAGAAACATCTTTAAAATAATAAATCCCGATAACGGCTAAATCAGAAACAAATTCTTTTGGCTTTTCTACCAATTCAATGATTTCACCATCAGTATTTAAATTGACAACACCAAAAGCTTCTGGTTTATCTACTTGTTTTACCCAAATTACACTATCAGCTGTAATGTCTAAATCAAAATCTGCGCGTATTAAAGTATCTGCATAAGCAATCACAGCTGGACCACTTAAAGATTCTTTGGCGCACATAATAGCATGACCAGTTCCTAAAGCTTCATTCTGGTAATAAATAGTGCCCTTTGCTCCTAATTTTTGAGCAATTTCAACCAATTCTTTTTCTACTTGTTTACCAAAATTTTCGTGAATAACAAAAGCTACTTCTTCAATAGGCTGATTTAAAACACCTGCTATATCTTCAACTAATCTATGTACAATTGGTTTTCCTGCAACAGGAATTAACGGTTTTGGAACAGTTAATGTATGTGGACGAAGACGTGAACCACGACCTGCCATTGGAACTATTATTTTCATTCTTTATTTTTTTTAGTTCTATTTCTACTCTATTTTCTCTCTACTAACCCAAGACACCCAACTATTATAGGAAGCTCTGCGATTATCGCTTTCGTCCATAAAACCTGTATCTTTCCATAATTTTAATAGACTTTCTGTTTCAATATCATTTTGACCTTGATTTTGAAAAGTAGTAATTAATGCGTCATAATCTTTAGGACAAAACCATATAAATAATTTAGCTCTTTTCGAGTGACACAAATTAAGTACTTTTTCTAAATATTTCTTTTGCCAATTTTCATTTCCTTGTTTATTTAAATTATAATATGGAATCACTAAATCTTGAGCAATATAAGCTGTTTCTGCAAATGCAATGGATTTATTTAAATCTAATGCAATAAATTTTTCAAAATAATCAGCTGGAAAATTATCCGGATTGGTATTTCCGCTTTGAGAAGAGCTTATCGAAGCATAAGGATAAGCACTTATTCCAATTAAATCTGTATATTGAATTAATTGACTCGCATAATCAAAACCTATATTACTTTCATCTACTATAAAACTTATAAAAAAAGGAATATTTGGGTACTTTACTTTTAATTGTGTGTATACTTCACCTAAAAACTGTTTGTATTTTATAAATTCTATTGGATTCCAAAATTGACCGTTACTTTCTACACCATAATTTACATAAATTGGATCAAATTCATCTATTAAATAGCACATATAATTAAAATAAGCCGTTGCAACATTTTCGTCATCAAACGGTAATTGTTCCCAATTATCTTTTATTGTTTGTGTGGTTGTAGCGGATTCATAATATTTAGCTTTCGTTACTCTAGTAATAGATAATGCGGATACACTTAAGAAAACTTTTGTATTGCTACTAGTTTTCGTTTTTCGAGTATTAATGTTTTCCAATAATTCTTGAGGCATTACAGTTTGATTAAAAGCTTCTTCATAAGGAATACCTTCGTCAAAATGATGTGCAATAATATCACAATGCTCATTTATAAAATTATAGGTCTTGTCAACCTCCTCAATGGTTAAGTCTGCTGGCCAAGGTGTTGTTCCCATAAAAAAAGTTCTTTGCTCTAATTCATTACTATTAGATTCATTATTTGAGCAACCTATAGTAGAAACTACAACTAAAATAAGAATGGATTTATATATACATTTACTCAAAATTTCATATTTATTAATCTAATGCACTAACTTAATACTTTAAAAACTCAAAAAAACTAACTTTATTTCACCCCTGTACTACCAAAACCACCTTCACCACGAGAAGTTTCAGAAAGTACTTCTACTTCTATCCATTCGGCACGTTCATGTTTGGCAATAATTAATTGAGCGACTCTTTCTCCATTTTCAATTATGAAATCTTCATTTGACAAGTTAACTAAAATAATTCCAATTTCTCCTCTATAATCTGCATCAACGGTGCCTGGTGAGTTAAGAACAGTAATTCCTTTTTTGGCAGCTAAACCACTACGTGGACGAACTTGTGCTTCATAGCCAATTGGCAACTCTAAGAAAAGTCCTGTTTTTACAATTGTTCTTTCCAAAGATTTTAATGTTATTGGTGCTGTTATATTAGCTCTTAAATCCATTCCTGCAGAAGCAATTGTTTCATAATTAGGAAGCGGATGTTGTGATTTATTGATGATTTTGATATTCATTCTGTCTAGGTAAAATAGAATAAATCTAAAGGTTTAGATTTATTTAAAAATTAGTTTCCAAAGTTAAAAAAATATACAGATATACAGACAGTTTTTAAATTTTGTTGGCTAATTCTACTAACAAAAAACAATTAAGAGATTTTAATTACCAAAAACTTTCTTTTCTAATAATTCTATTCGTTGTAACATAGTTTTTTGAACTCCATATAAATTACTTCCTAAAACCCCTACAATTGCATAATTTACTGTATCAGAAATAAATGTATCAGAAATCGAAGCAACTCCCTTATTTAAAGTTAAGTAGTTATTGTGTTTTTTTGCTTCTTTTTTAATTTCTTTTAAAAACAACATTGCTTCCTTTTCGAAAATACTTTTATTAGACAAATCTTCATCAACAAAAAAGATGCAATCAAATTGTGCAAATATTTTTTGCATTTGAATATCTTTTTTTTCACCCTCTAATGTAAGCTCTTTAAAATCAATAGTTTTTTCAATTCCTAAACTAGGAATACTTTCTTCAATTAAAGTAAAATTAGCTAACTGATTTACAGTTAATGGTTTCGAAATGATATCATCTGTAGGAATACCAAAATAATTAGCAATTCTTAAGAGAGTTTCAATTTTTGGTTCTGCACGTCCTTCTTCATAAGAGCTTATTACTCCTCTGTTCAAATCAATAAGTTCGGCAAAAGCTTGTTGGCTTAGTCCTTTTATCTGTCTTATTTTTTTTAAGTTAGTCCCAAAATATGTCATTACGCTATTATTTTTAGCAAATATACAAACTAATAATGATTTTTTTGCTAAAAATATTTGCAATAATGATTTTTTTATATAAATTTGCTTTATTAACAAACTAATTCTCTTTTTATGAAACAGTCGAAGTTATATGGTAAAGTTAAAAGTTGGTTGCTTGAATTAGAATACAATATTCATTTTGAAAGCGAAGAGCATCAAACATTTATCATCGAAAAAGAAAATGAAGGAATAAAAAATATGATGATTGTTATTGCCCCTCAAATATTAATCATGGAACAATTTTTATTTCGTTGCAAAAATAATCAGCAAAATGTCTATAAACAGTTATTAATTAAAAATAGAGACATTGTTCATGGAGCTTTTGTTATTGATGAAACTGGAGAGAAAGTAATTTTCAGAGATACACTTCAAACAGAAAATTTAGATCAAAATGAATTAATTGCTACTATTAATTCACTGAGTTTACTTATAAGTGAATACTCTTCAGAAATGATTTTATTTAGTAAATAAAGCAATAAAAACTAACTAACAAATTAAATTCAAATGATTCATCTTATTTTTTATATAGTTTGTTTTTTAATTAAAATATTATTTCTGATTTTCAAATAATTCAAAAAAAACACAGTATTAACATTATAATTCATTCATATTATGAACATTATTAAAAGACTTTTTAGAATTGGTAAAGCAGAAGCGCATTCAGCCATTAATAGCCTTGAAAACCCAATAAAAATGACTGAACAAGGCATTCGAGAAATGAAAGAACAATTGGATCAAAGTATTCAAGCATTAGCACAAGTTAAAGCATTATCAATAAGGCGAAAAAACGAAAAAGAAGCATTAATTAATCAGTCCGAAGATTATCAAAATAAAGCCATGCTTTTGGTACAAAAAGGGATTAAAGAAGAAATGCCAGGAGAAGAAGCAGATCGTCTTGCTAAGGAAGCATTAAAAAAGAAAGAGCAATCTTTGCTTGATGCACAAATTGCAGACAATGAACAACAAAAATTAGAAAGTGATGTTGAAAAAATGCAAATCAACATTAATTCTTTAAAGTCAACTATATCTAAATGGGAAAGTGAATTAAAAACACTTAGAGCTCGTGTACAGGTGAGTCAAGCGACACAAGATATTAACAAAAAAATGACACAAATAGATTCTGATAGCACTATTTCCATGCTTGAAAAAATGAAAGATAAGGTATTACAACAAGAAGCACTTGCAGATGCATACGGGCATATTGCTGATAATTCAAAAAGTATCGATCAAGAAATTAATGCTGCTGTAGATACATCTGATGCACATGCAGAAAATGAGTTATTAAAATTAAAAGAACAATTCAATAATAAAAACTAATGAGTTTTGACGAGTTAATAGACTTTTCTTTCAACCCTGCAAATAGTATTCTTTCTATTCTGCTAATTATAAGTGTCTTATATTGGGTTTTTACAATACTATCAGGAGTTGGAGAATTTGATGTTGATTTTGATACAGATATTGACACAGAATTAGATACTCCTGATGGAATGGTAGAAGTACCTAATGATCCTTCATCTTTTATTCAATTTTTGAAATTTTTGAATCTAGACATTATACCAATAACTTTTTTTTTAACACTTGTTTTATTATTCACTTGGTTAATTAATGTGAATATAAGCTATTTAATTCCCTTACCTTATTGGGTGTATTTTATAACTATTCTTCCTGCTTTTATAGTAAGTTTATTTATTACAAAATACATCAGTATGCCTTTAAAACCTATTTTTAAAGAAATTAATCACAAAGGAGAAATTGCCTATGATTATTTAGGTAGAATTGGAAAGTTAAAATCCACTATTGAAAATGACAAACTAGGCATGCTAGAATTGTTTATCAATAAAGATCCTATAAAACTTTTAGTAAAAAGCAAAGATGGCTCTCTTTTAAAAGAAGGAGAAAAGGTTTGCATTGTGCATGAAAATCCAGATAAAAAATTTTACTTTGTTGAAAAATCATACGAAATTTAAAAACTTAACTATCATAATAAAATAATTAAAAATAAATTTATGACTACATTTTACATTACAATTGCAATAATTATAATTGCATTTTTAGGATTAATTTTCTGGGTTTTATCCATGTACAAAAAAACCGTTCAAGGAGTTGTTCTTCTTAGAACTGGTTATGGTGGTGCTAAAGTATTTTTTAATGCTGGAGTTGTTATTCCCGTTATTCACCGTTTAGAATACATGGACATTTCTGTAAAAAAATTAGAAATATCTAGAGAAGGCAAAGATGGCTTAATTTGTAAAGACAATATGCGTGCAGATATTCAAGTAGCGTTCTTTGTTCGTGTTAATAAATCGGTTGATGATATTGTAAATGTAGGACAAACTATAGGTTGCCAAAGAGCCTCTGATATTGGAACTTTGAGAGAGTTATTTGAAGCTAAGTTTTCTGAAGCTTTAAAAACAGTGGGTAAAAAATTCGATTTTATCGAATTATATGAAGCAAGACTTGAGTTTCGTCAAGAAATTCTAAATATTATTGGTACCGACTTAAATGGGTATGTTTTAGATGATTGTGCAATAGATTATTTAGAACAAACTTCTTTACAACACCTTAATAAAGATAACATCTTAGATTCTGAAGGTATCAAAAAAATTACTGAACTAACTGCTACACAAAACATTAAAGCTAATTTAGTTCGTAGAGATGAAGAGAAAACTATCAAAAAACAAGATGTTGAAGCTAGAGAAACAATTCTTGAATTAGAAAAGCAATTAGCAGAAAAAGAAGAAAAACAAAGAAGAGAGATTGCTAATATTCAGTCAAGAGAAAATGCTGAAATACTAAAAGTTGCAGAAGAAGAAAGGTTAAAATCTGAATCTGTTAGAATTGCAACAGAAGAAACACTTCAAGTAGCAGAAGAAAATAAACTAAGACAGGTTGTTATTGCCTCAAAAAATAAAGAAAGAGCTGAATTAGTTGAAACAGAAAGAGTTCAAAAAGACAGAATGTTAGAAGCTACAGAAAGAGAAAGAGTTGTTGCTTTAGCAGATATCGAAAAAGACAAAGCGGTCGAAGTTGAAAAGAAAAACATACAAGATGTAATTCGCGAACGTTTAGTTAAAGAAAAAACAGTTGTAGAAGAACAACAAAATATCTTAGATGTCGAAGCTTTAAAAGGTGCAGAAAGAGAGAAACAAGTTCAATTAATTGTTGCTTCTCGTGAAGCAGAAGAGAACTTAATCACTTTAACTCGCGCTGCTGAAGCTCGTAAACAATCTGCTGAAAAAGATGCTCAAAAATACGTTATTGAAGCACAAGCAAAACGTGATGCTGCCGAAAAAGAAGCTGATGCTCGTAAAATTATTGCAGAAGCTCAAGCTAAAGAAGAAGCTACTGTTGGTTTATCTGAAGCTCAAGTAATGCACGCTAAAGCTGAAGCTATGGAAAAACAAGGTTTCGTAGAAGCAAACGTAATAGAGAAAAAAGCAGCAGCTAATAAACAAGAAGGTTTAGCCGAAGCTGAAGTAATCAAAGAAAAAGCATTTGCAGAAGCAGCTGGAATCACTGAAAAAGCAGAAGCTATGAAAAAACTAAACGATGCTGGTAAAGAGCATGAAGAATTTAGATTAACGTTAGCCAAAGAAAAAGAAGTAGAATTAGCTCAAATCTCAATCCAAAAAGATATTGCTCAAGCACAAGCTAGCGTGTTAGCTGAAGCATTTAAAACAGCTAATATTGACATTGTTGGTGGTGATAATTCATTCTTCGACAATGTGGTTAGACAAGTTTCTGCTGGTAAGGGAATTGACAAATTCATTCAACACAGTGAAAATGCTCAAATAGTGAAGGAAGCTTTATTAAGCAATGATGGTGATGAAAATCTTATCGGAAAGGTGATGAACATGGTTGAGAAATACAAAATTTCATCTGAAGACATCAAAAACTTAAGTGTTGCTTCTTTAATCTTCCAATTAAAGGGTGTGGCAAATGACCAAGAACAAGGAATATTAGCGCGTGCAATGGACATGGCAAAACATTTAGGCATCGATAATAAACCTTTAAAGTAAAATTTAATTCTATAACAAACGAGAACTAATTCTCTACTTTTTTTAGGTAGAGGATAGTTTTTCTTTTACTTGCATTCCCTTCACTTTAAAGCTAAAAAAAGGTTTTTATAAAAAACTTTTAAAATTTTACAAAAAATTAATGAGCAACGAAAAATTAAATACGGGTACATACGAAATCATTCAAAACCGATTGAATGAACAAAAAGAAGATTTAATTCAACGCATTCAATCGTTAAACGAAGATCGAAAAAAGGTTTTTGGAGGTGTTGATTTTTCGCTTATTGCCAATGAACGTATTTCTACAGATCAAAGTTGTTATATCAAAGACATTTTTTCCTTAGGAAAACTTTGTTTAGTTGGCCACAACACACATTTAGGGTTACGAACAGAAATAAATTTAAACGATGTTTTTTCGGCTTATTTGTTAAAAGATAATCGTTTTGAACCACAACCTATTCAATTCATTGAAGATGAAACCTTCATAGAAGAGTTTAGAAACCTATACAAATATTACCGAAACACTATATTTGTTCGCTTTCATCTTACCCAAAACTATCTGTATTTTGTTTTTCAATTATCGAATAGTCCTTCTGATATAAAAGCATTTAAATGGTTAATTAAAGATGATACATTAACTTTTGTAGATGCTAGAAGTGCTGCAGAAGTAAAATATCTCAATCAACAAGAATTCACTTGGACAAAAGTAACGCGTGACATGCAACGTATTGGAAGTCATCCACACGTTTCATTAGCGGATAAAGTTTTTGTAGAAGCCATTGGTGGTGATATTACCATTAAAATAGAAGACAATACCAGTTCTGGAAAAGGAATTTATAGTGAAGATGTTATTCACAAAGATCAAACATTGGATGATGCTGAAATTCATTATTTCGACTATAACAATTTAGTCATTTTTAAGATCAAACCTTATCAAGAAGCGGAACGATTTTTCATTTACAACCACAAAGAGAAAAAAGTAGCTCGAGTTGATTCTCTTCAATATTCAATTATTCTTTTGCCTGAAAACCAAGGTGTAATTTATCCTAATGGATATGCTTTGCAAACTGGTGAAATAAAAGTTATTGCTTCAGAAGACAAACCCGTTTATTTCAACCGAAGAATTCTTGGAATTAATGGGGAAAACTTCATGTTTGTTTTTTATGATGAGCAATCGCATGATTATTTATTGATTCCATACAATATCATCAAACAAACGATAGAAACTCCAATCAATTGTAATGGATTTACGTTGTTTGATAATGGAAAGTTAGCTTATTTCAAGTCGAATGAAGAAACGAAACATCATTTAATTCAAATTTGGCAAACACCTTTTACCAAAGAAGTTACTATTGATGATGCTTTAAAATCAAATTTATTGTACAAAATTGGAAATAAAGATTTAGTTCGTGTAATGGCTGAATGTCAAGAATTGAATATTTTGTTGTCCAAAAAAGATTCGTATTCTGGTTTGTATAATGACATTGTTAAACAGGCTACTATAATTTTAGACAGTTATTATTTCTTGGCTGAAAAGGAAATTCATCATCTAAATGAACCTTTACTCGAAATTAGAAAAATTGCACATGCTGCGATTAACGAATTTGAAAAAGCACAAGAAGTCAAAAATAAAACAGCGCAAACAATTGCTGATTTAAAGGAAAAAGGCGAACATATTTTATCGGATACAAGTGTTATTTCTTATAATTCTCTAGATCAATTTATTACTATTTTAGCTCAAATTAGAGCTTTACGCGGTGAATTAATTAGTGCTAAAGATTTAAAATATGCAGATATTGCTTTAATTGAATCCTTAGAAAAAAAATTACAAGAAAGAGCTGACGAACTTTCCAATGCTTGTGTTTCGTTCCTTTTACAAGATAACGCTTTAGTTCCTTATCAAGAAAAAGTGACATTAATCAACGAACAAATAGCTGATCTTAAAAAAACTATTGATGCTAAAACACTTGAAAAAGATATTGATGAATTAGCGTTACAATTAGAATTATTGGTAGACATAGTCAATAATCTAAAGATAGAAGACACTTCACATTCGACTCAAATTATTGAAAACATTTCTTTGATTTTTGCTCAAATCAATCAACAACGAATTGAGTTAAATAACAAGAAAAGACAAATTTCTGGAAAGGAACTTTCTGCTGATTTTAAAGCACAAATTACGCTTTTCGACCAAGCTGTTATTAATTTTTTAGAATTAGCCAATACTTCTGAAAAATGTGATGATTATCTAAATAAATTATCCATTCAATTAGAAGAAATGGAAGCTAAGTTTGTTGATTTTGATGATTTCATTCAACAAATCGGTGAAAAAAGAGAAGAAGTTTACGGTCATTTTCAAAACAAAAGCGTTCAATTAACCGAAACAAGAAACAAACGAACTACCCTATTGTTTCAGTCGGCTGAACGTATTTTAAAAGGTGTTAAAAACAAAGCTGCTTCTTTTGAAACGGAAACCGAAATCAACGGTTATTTTGCTTCTGATTTAATGATTGAAAAGGTACGAGATATTGCCAATCAATTAAAAGATTTAAACGACACCAATAAAACGGAAGAAGTAAATACGTTATTAAAAACAGCCCAACAAGAATCAGTAAGAAAACTAAAAGATAAAAACGAAATTTATGAGGATGGTGATGCTATAATTACCTTTGGTGATCATAAATTTGCTGTAAACAAGCAAAAATTAGATTTAACATTGGTTTTAAAAAACCAAGAATATTTCTATCACTTAACAGGAACTAATTTTTACCAACCCGTTGAATTTGAAGAAATTGCTAAATACAAAGAAGTTTGGAATCAAGAATTTATTTCAGAAAATCAAAAAGTAAAACGCTTTGAATATATGGCTTGGGAAATTTTCTTGCAACAAGAAAACATCGTTCCTGAGTCGGTAAATGAAAAATTAGTCCAAGAGTTCATGGCCAGTCATTTTGGGGAAGGTTTGGTAAAAGGTGTTCATGACGTTGATGCGTTGTTGATTTTACAAAATTTGCAACAAATTAATAACGAATTAGGTGTTTTAAAATACACTCCTTCTGAAAGAGCTTTAGCACAATTATTTTGGTTTTTCTTAAATGAAGAAGACAAAGAATTCTACGAAAAACAGTTTGATGCTGTAAGTTTGTTGAAAGAAACTTTCTCAAGTTCTGAGCAATTCAAGTATTTAAACAAACGATTGTCTCAAAAAATTGAAGAGTTTAATAGCTCCTTTGATGGTTTTGATTATGTTTCTGCATACAGAGCTGCTGTTTATTTGAAAAAAGAAAACCGTAAAGCATTTTCAATTTCAAAAATTGCTGCAGATGCTTACGAACGCTTTTTTAAAGGTTTGAAAGAAAAAGGAAAAGATGTTGTTTTTAGCAATCAAATTAAAGATTTATATAACTATCCTTCTGCTTGTTATGACATTGTTGAAAATGCTTTAAAAACGTTTTTAATCGATGAAAACATAACACTATCTCAAAGTTTTGTGGAAGAAGTAGCTGCTTTTATATTGACGCAGAATTACCACAATAAACAAATTGTAAATGTAAATTCAGCTGTTGAAATAACAGGCTTGAAATCTATAGAAAGTAACCTTACTTATACTTTAGATTACTACGAATTTTCGGCTCGATTGGATTATTTTCATTCTAAACTAAAACCTGCTTTCTTAGAATTACAGCAACTTAAAAAACATTGGGTAGAACAAAAAAAGAAAGAAGTAAAATTACACACATTTACAAGTCAAGTGTTAACTTCATTTGTACGAAATAAATTAATTAATGATGTATATTTTCCCTTAATTGGAGCCAATTTAGCCAAACAATTAGGTGCTTTAGGTGAAAATAAAAGAACCGACAGAATGGGAATGCTATTGTTAGTTTCACCACCAGGTTATGGAAAAACAACATTAATGGAATATTTAGCTGACCGAATGGGATTGGTTTTCATGAAAATTAATGGTCCTTCTATTGGTCATGAAATTACATCAACTGATCCAAGTGAAGCTAAAAATGCTGGTGCAAGACAAGAGTTAGAAAAATTAAACCTAGCTTTTGAAATGGGTGATAATGTGATGTTATATTTAGATGACATCCAACATTGTAATCCTGAGTTTTTACAAAAATTCATCTCTTTAGCAGATGGCCAAAGAAAAATTGAAGGAATTTATAATGGTGAAGCAAAAACTTATGACTTACGTTCAAAACGTTTTTGTTTGGTTATGGCTGGAAATCCATACACGGAAAGTGGTGATAAATTCCAGATTCCAGATATGTTAGCCAACAGAGCTGATACCTACAATTTAGGAGATATTTCAGGTTCTAGAAGTGATTTATTTGAATTGAGTTTAATTGAAAATGCATTAATGTCTAATGAATATATGGTTCGATTGACGCAACCATCATACCAAAATTTATATAAATTATATGATGCTATTCAACAAAATGATACCAATTATGATTTAGAAGGCAACTTCTCTTCTCAAGAAATTGAAGATTTTAAACAAGTACTATTGAAAATTATGCAAGTGAGAGATACGGTTTTAAAAGCCAATGCACTTTATATAAAAGCGGCAGCTATGTCAGATGATTACCGAAATGAACCCAACTTTAAATTACAAGGTTCTTATCGTGACATGAATAAATTAGTGGCAAAAATTCAGCCTATTTTAACAGAGAAAGAGGTTGAAAATATTGTTTTAAATCATTACGAGAATGAATCTCAAACTTTGACTAATGGTGCAGAAGCTAATTTGTTAAAGCTAAAAGAACTGATGCAAATTCAAACCGAAGACGAACAAAAACGTTGGGAGGAAATCAAAACTACTTTTATGAAAAATAAACTTTTAAAAGGTGTTGGTGGTGATGATAGAATGGCACAAGTAATTGCGTTGTTATCTGAATTCTCTGATGGATTAATTGGAATAAAAGATGTCTTGAAAAAATAGAAACGAACAATTTTAAACCTCGTTTATATAAATGAGGTTTTCTATTTTCTCTTGATTATTCTCAATAAAATTTCCTTTTCGTTTCTATAAATAAAATAGCCGAAAAAGAGTATGGCTAAAATGCCAAAAATATAGGTTTCTCTAAATATTTCAATGTAAAAAGAAAGTCCAGATAAAAGAATGGCTAATCCTAAATAGCCTATAATTTTCTTGATATCATAAGGAATTGGGTAATGTTTATTTCCTAGATAATAAGAAATCATCATCATACTTCCATATGCAGATATGGTTGCAATGGCACTTCCCATATAACTCCAAATTGGAATTAATAAGAAGTTTAAAGCTAAAGTTATTATTGCTCCAACTATTGAAATGTACATTCCCATTTTGGTTTTGTCTGTAAGTTTGTACCAAACGGATAAATTATTATAAATTCCCAAAAAGAAATTAGCCAAAATAATTAATGGAACGACTTTCATGGCTTCCCAATAAGAAGCATCACGAATGATTAACATCTTTAAAACATCAGCAAAAACAACTACAACTAATAAAATTATTGAACCAAAAATGACAAAATATTTGGTGATTTGAGCATAAGTTTTACTGGCATTTTCATTTGAAGAATGACTAAAAAAGAAAGGTTCAATGCCTAAACGAAAAGCTGTTGCAAAAAGTGTCATAAATAATGCTAACTTATAACATGCAGAATAGGCTCCAATCTCTGTTTTGGCAATGCCTTCTGGCAAAATATAATCTAATAGAATTCTGTCGAAAGTTTCATTAATAGCAAAAGCGATTCCTGCAAACATTACAGGCAAACTATATTGCATCATTTTCTTCCAAAGTACTTTATCAAAATACCAATTCATTTTAAAATAACTTGGAGAAAGAATTGCAAAAGTGGCTAAACTTGCAATGATATTGGCCACGAAAATGTAACCTATTTGAAAGTTTTCGAAATAAATAGTGCTTATAAAACTATCAGGTGAATTGGCCACTATTTTTGGTAACCAAAGCAAGAAAAATAAATTTAAAAATAAATTTAGAGCAACATTTCCTACTTTTATTAAAGCATAAAAAATTGGTCTTTTTTCTGCTCTTAATTTTGAAAAAGGAATGATTACTAAAGCATCTAAAACTAAAACCCAAATGGTATAAACTATATATTCTACGTCAATATTACTGGCTTTGGCTAAATAATTTCTACCCAAAAGAGCAATAATTAAAAACGCAATTGACGACCAAAAAAGAGAGATTGTTGATGTGCTGACTACATTTTTATTGTCTTCTTTCGAAAAGAATCGAAAAAAACTGGTTTCCATTCCATAAGAAAGAATAACATTGAAGAAAACTAACCATGAAAAAATAATGGAAACTTCCCCATATTCTTCTACATTTAAAACCTTTGGATCTGTATATAAAGGCACTAAAATAAAACTAAACATTCTAGGCAAAACTGTTGCTAAGCCATAGATTGCTGTTTGTTTAAAAAGACTTTTATATATACTCAAAGTTTTGGTTTTTTTATTGAAGCAAAAGTACTTAATTCTTTTCTTATTCTTTATTGTTCTGTAGCTTCATTGAAGGATAAGCCATCATTTGTTTTTCTTGTACGTTTTCTAAATTTTTGATAGCCACTTTTCCACTTACTTGGTAAAACAAATTAGCTTCCTTTGGTTTTAAATTTATTAAAGGTGCTTTATTTCCATATTCTTTTTTAGGATCTTCGTCCAATACCAAGTCGTTCAAATTTGTCTTTATGTTTGCAACATATTCTGTTTCAGATTGTTTTATAAGCTGCCCCTCATAAGACTCAAACTGCACTTTTTCTAAAATTACCCCATTTTTTAAAGGTTTTTTTAATATGACGTGAAAATTAATACCACTTCCTCCTCCTTTTATTCCTGCAACCCATTTTTGATAATAGACTTCTTCTACTACTAAAAAATCTTTTTGAGAAGACTTATTAGATTTTATTTCATTTTCATTATTAGACACTTCCTTCGTACAATTACATGAAAGCATGGACAAACTAAAAAAGAATATATAGATTTTATAAATCATTATGTTTTGTTTTGATTATAAAGATACAACAACTATCTACTAACAAAAAGAAAGCCAAAATTTAGTTTCCTTTACTTATCTAACAACGTTTCATTAAACAACTTTAGTATTCTACTATATTCTTCAATCCAAGAATAGGTTTCTTTAAAACCATGCTCTTCCACTGGAAAAACTGCTAAATCCCAATCCTTTTTGCCTAATTCTATAAATCGTTGCGACAAACGAACCACATCTTGAAATTGTACATTATCATCCACCATTCCGTGAAGCATTATTAATCTGTCTTGTAAGTTTTCTGCAAAATATATGGGAGAACTTCTTCTGTAAGCTATTGAATCCGTTTCTGGAAAATTTAAAATATTCGCTGTATAACCTTGATTGTAATGTGCCCAATCGGTCACGGATCGCAATGCTGCTCCAGATTTGAATTCGTTTGGTTTGGTCAATAAAGCCATTAAAGTAATAAAACCACCATAGGAACCACCATAAATTCCCACGCGACCATCATCAATTCCTAAGTTTTCAACCAAATACTTCTTTCCGTCTAATTGATCTGATAAATCTAAACCACCCATATGTCTGTAAATGCCTGTTCGTACATTTCTTCCATAACCATCACTTCCTCTATAATCAATATCTAAAACAGTATATCCTAAATCGGATAACAAATTATGAAACATAAATTCGCGATGATAAGAACTCCAAAAATTATGCGCATTTTGTAAATAACCTGCTCCATGTACAAAAATTACTGCAGCCTTATTTTTATTTGCTTCTTTTGGTTGATACAAACGAGCGTACACATTCGCTCCATCTTCAGCTTTAAACGTAATTACTTCAGGGTCTTTCCATTGGTATGCTTCAAATTCTTTTGTTGTAGAATGTGTTATTTGTTGTAAAGTAGAATTTGGTTTGTTGTCTGTAACATATAATTCCCAAGGTTTATTTTTATAAGAATAACGAACGGCCAATTTCTTTTCATCAGGAGACAAAACTACCTCATAAGCACCGTCAGCATTTAAAATAACTGTCATCTTTTGGGTAGCAATGTCTAATTTATGAAACTCTCTATTCCCAGGATGATTGGTATTGGTACTCAAATAAAAAGATTTCCCGTCAAGTGAAAGTGACGCTTCTCTTACTTCCCAATTTCCAGAGGTCAATTGAGTTTTCTTTTTCGTATTCAAATTCAAGGTATATAAATGTGAGTAACCTGAAATTTCCGATTGAAAATAAATCGTTTCATTATCCTTTAAAAAGCCTAAAGTTCCTCCTCCAAAAGAATAATTTGGTATTCCTGGACCACCAATCCAAGCTTCATCATGTTGATGATCTAATTCGATAATTTTACCTGAATTCAAGTCTAATTGCATAATCCAACGGTCTTTATTGTCCTGACTTCTTGCTTCAAAAACAGCTTTTGTTCCCTTTTTATTATATATAGGAGCAATCATTACAATAGCCTTTTCTGTTTTTTCTTTATCTCTTAAGTCATCATATTCTTGATAATAAATAGGAAAGTCTTTAATACCAGACAAATTGGAAAACGAAACATAATACACCGAATCTTTCTCGATATTATAAATTCCCATTTTGTGTTTACTCAAATTATTTACAGATACTTTTGAACGAGCCGATTCACTTTTAGTAAATCCATTTTCCGTTATAAAATGTTCAACACTTGTCCCAGTTGAAGAAGTATAATCAGACAATCGAAAAGTTACAAATTTTCCGTCTAGTGAGGGTTGTAATTGCTCTAAAGAGTCATCTCCATAAAAAATAGACTTTGGAAAATCAGAAGTGTTTTTTTTATATTTTTCAGCATACCATTCATTTTTTGCTTTAGTATCTCTTATATATTGAAATAACTCTTCTTGTTGCTTTTCTAAATAACTTTGAGTTTTTTCTTTTTTACCCGAATTTGAACCTTTTCTAAAATTAGTCATTTGGATAACCGAAAAATCTTTTATATCTAATTGATATACATTTCGATTCATTTGAAAAAAAACAACGTCTGGATTAACACTTCTTTCAACAGCATAAATTCGTTCATTTGAAAAAAATACTTTTTTTGTTTTTCTTGTCTTTCTATTATAGCTATATAAATTGCCTCTTTTAGCATAAAAAACAACTTCATACTCTTGTTGAGAAGAAAGATTAACATCGGAATAATCAAAAGCATCCTCTTTCAATTTTGCAGGCTCTTTCATTCCTGTTTTCCAATAATAAGTACTATTCCCTACTTCATTTTTAGGATTCCAATCGAAGTAAATTGTACTTCCATCAATGGACCAACGATGATTGTCGGGTTGGTTTCCAATGAAGTCATCTCCCTTCATTATTTGTTCCAATTGAAGGTTTTGTGAATTAACTGAAATTCCTAATAAAATAAATAGCGCGAAAAAGAATTTTTGCATGATAATATTTTTGGTTCAAACAAATATAAAAAATAAAAAAGAGCCAAATTTCTTTGACTCTTATATGATATGATAAAGATTTGTTAAAACTCAAAGGCTAATGATGTAGCCACAAAGAAATTGGAAGTAGTTGTTCCTGTTTCTTTATTAAAAATAGGTTCTTTCGAATCAAACCATTTCGCTTCTGTTCTTAATTTTAACTTAGAGTTTGGAATAAAATCTACATTAAATGATGCTCCAAAAACTTCAAATGGAGCTCCTACACCAACGATAACATTCTCTTGATCTTCAAAATATTCTGCTCTTGCTGCTAAATTCCATTTATTTGAAACAGCATACTGAGTAATTAAAGTTAGTGTTTTCCAATCTTGAAAATCATCACCTTCTAGATTTCTTTGGTAACCCATATCAAAACCAGCAATGGTTTTCCATTTGTCATTCCAAGTATAATCTATATATAAATCATTGAAATATCTTGTTCTTAAAACGTCTACAGCAACTGGTTCGTCTCCAATAAACGTACTCCAATTTAATGTCATTTTATCATTTGGTGTATATACAACTTGAGAACCGAATGTTGGTAAAGCTTTATTATTTGGTTTTTCAATACGTTGCCAACCATTTGTAGTAATAAAAGCTAAACTCCATTTATCGTTTGGCACATAATTATATTTCACACCTGTAAAATAAAAGGGAGAACTTTCAGCCATTATGGAACGTGTCAATGTTAAATTTGAAAAAGTAGAAGCCGATTCAAAACCAATGTATGAAGGCATAATTCCAGCTTCTACAACATGTTTTTTATCAGAATCTAAATAAACACCTATAAATGCTTCGTGAAATAATTTTAAACTTTCAGCCGAATAATTATCATCAACATAAGTACCGGCTTGAATAGCAATATTGGCATAAATATTCTCATAAGTGATTGTAGATCGCAACATTCCTATGTTAATATTAAATTCATTATGTCTGCTGTGATTGTAAATCCAGTCTAATCGTGTTGGAGTAGTTGGTTTATTAAAATCATACCCGTAAAAAGTTTCTAAATATCCAGAAAAATCGACTTTTACTTTACTTTCTTCTGTAGTTCCTTCTTGAGAAAAAACACTAGTTGTAACTACTAATAATAGGGCTTTTAAAAAATTCTTATTCATTATTCTTATTTTTATAAAATACTTGTTCTACGGTTTCTATAGGTTCAGGAATGTCTTCTTCTGTTAAAGTGCGTAAGGCTTTTTTAGTTACTCTTTTAATCTTTACAATACGATTGGCTTGTTTTTGGATACATTTTTCGAAGATATTCCGAATAACTCTTGCGTTACCAAAACTATCATCTCTTTTTTCGTATAATAATTCGAAAGTATCCTTTAATTTCTCTTTAGCTTCTTCTGTAATTATAAAATCTGATTTTTTACAATAAATTTCGAAAATGGCAAATAATTCGTCAGGAGAAAAATGGTTGAAATGGAAATACCGATTAAAACGAGAACGTAAACCCGGATTAGAATCGATGAAAACTTGCATCGGTTCATCATAACCCGCAACAACCACTGCAAAATCATCTCTAAAATCTTCCATACGTTTTAGCAGCGTATTTACTGCTTCACCACCATAATCATTCCCTAGATTCTGACTTAAAGCATAGGCTTCGTCCACAAATAAAACACCCCCTTTTGCTTCGTTTACAATTGCATCTACTTTTGTGGCTGTTTGTCCTACGTAACCAGCAACCATTCCTTCTCTATCGGTTTCAATCATTTGTCCTTTGGTAAGGAATTCTAAATGTTTGAAAATGCGTCCTAATAATCTAGCAACTGTTGTTTTTCCAGTTCCAGGAGGTCCTAAAAATACAGTATGTAAAGTGATTTCAATATTTTTTAAACCTTGTATGGTTCTTTTCTTTTGGACTTTTAAAAGATTGACTAGTTCTGCAACGTCTTTTTTGACATTTTCTAAACCAACTAATCCATTTAATTCTTCCAACACTTTTTCTAAAGAATCATCTTCTACTTCAGTAGCATTGTGTATGGTAAAATCAATTCCTAAAATGTCGTTTGTATTTTGATTTTTTTGGACATCAAACTCACAAACTAGATTCAAAAATGTATGAAATGCTTGTTTTACTTCTTCAAATTTTGAATGCTTATTTTGTTTTAAATAATTCAGTAAATAGGTTTTACTTTTATCTAAATCGAAAAGAATGTTGTCTTGTACAATTTTATTGAAATGACTTTTAAAAGCATTAGTTGCCACCAATTTGTTTAGGTTTTCCAACTCATTTTCATTTGCAAAATGATGGTTCCGAATCGCATCATAATAGTAAGCCAATCCAAATTGTGCTTTTTCAGAAAGATTTTTCACTTTACTAAACACAAAAATAAAATCTGATACGAAAATCTTTTCTGCTTTTAAAAGAAGCTTATTGTCTCCTTTTTGAGGTAATAATTCATTTAGCTCTGAAATGGTTTTTGCATCAGAATTTATAGCATCACAAATTGCTAAAATAGTTACCGTTGCTTTATTAAGCTCTTGAAGATATTCTTTTGTAAATGTCATTCTTATGATTTAATTGATACTGTGTTGTTCCGACCAAGATAATTCTTTTGGTAAATTACTTTTAGAAAATTCAAGATGAATAACTCTTCTTCTTTCTTTATTTGTTGTTTTATTGGAAGCATGAAAAAGCAAAGGTTTCATAATCATAATTCCTCCTTTTCGAACATTGCAACTAATTTCTTTATGATTTTTGAAATCAAATGTATCTAAACGAACTATTCCTTCTTCATGTGATTTTGGAATTATTTTTAAAGCTCCATTTTCCTCATTGGTATCATCTAAATGAATTCTAATGGTAACAATATTCTTTAAAATTTCCTTATTAGGTTGTACCGAAAATTGATTTTGCTTTATTGTCCAATTTGAAAACCCTTCTATTTCTACTTTCTTATCCACAGAAATTGTTAAATCTTGATGATAGGCTACAAACCAATTCGATTCTTCAGGTTTATCAAAATAAATGGATTTTACCACAAAATAATTTTTATCAAAAAAATTCTCTAAAATATTTTTTAAAGTAGCATTAAAAAGTAATTTTTCAACGGAATGTATTTCTTTTAAAAATTGACGAATAGCAAATAAATCTTTAGATTTTCGAAAAGTTTCTTTTGAAGAATCACTTTCTCTTTCAATTTCCTTTCTAATAGCTTCTATCTCATTGGAAGAAAAAACACCCTCAACTATAGCATAACCATTTGTTTGAACTTCTTCAACATAGTTTTTTATACTTTTATCAACCATAAAAAATTAAGACAGCATCATTTGATTGATAATTTGCTTGGTTAAGTGTAAATGTTCTTCTCCAAATTCTTTCCAAGCCAAGCCTAACTCTCTCAAGTCAAATTTTCCTACAATAGAGCCATAATTTTGCTTTTCACCGTTTACTGTTGGGTAACCAATCACATAAATTACTTGAGCCAATTCTACTGCTAATTCAATATCGTGTGTTGAAAAAATAATAGTATTGTATTCAGAAGTAGAATTTAATAAATCGAAGGATTTTTTTACTTCGATGATATTTCCCACATCTAAACCTGAAAAAGGTTCATCCATAACAATAAATTGTTCAGAAGAAAATAATTGTTCTATAATAGCTGTTCTTTGTCTTTGTCCGCCAGAAAGTTCATTTGGATATTTATCAGCAAAGTTATCTAAACCCCATTTGTGTAAGTACTCCACAATTTTTTCTTCCTTTTCAGTATCACTTAAGGTCGATTTACGCAAAGCAAACTTTAAGGTTTGGTGTACCGTCTTATGTCTAAAAAGCGTATATTTTTGGTCTACAAAACCAATGTCTCCTTCTTTTATTTCTTTGGCAGCTGCCTCTTCGGTGCTTTTAAAATCTTTAATTAAAATTTTACCTGATTTGGGTGTAACTAAACCAGTTAAGGCTTTAAAAAAAGTAGATTTTCCTCTTCCTGAACGACCGACAACTGCAATTACTTGCGAAGTACTATTATGACCTGCTCTTACAACGTCTTTTTCAACAAGGTTAATATCTTTTATAATAACTGTGTCACCATAAGCAACACTAAGATTTTCCACATATAAAAGCGTTTCTTTGTATTCGAAATCCATAAATTTATATTTTAGAGTATCTAAAAAGTGCTCTTCTTAAAAAGTTAATAAACCAGTCTAAGGACAACCCAATTAATAAAATGATAATTTGTAAAGCAATAATTCTACCATGGTTCATGAACTTATCTGAGTTTTTAATTAAAAAACCGAGTCCACCAGAAGCTACAACAATAGATTCAACTGTTACTAACATCATCCAAGTGATGGCTAAATTTTGACGAATCACATCAATTACATAATCTAATCTTCCTAAAACAATGACTTGCCAAAGCACTTCAAAACGATTGCATTTTAGAGTTTTCGCATGATCAAATTCTTCCTGAGGAATATCTTTTACTACTGAAATTAAGGATGTAGTTAGGAAAGTAGTTAGAAAAATAACCATAATCCAAATTTGCATATTTCTAGCATCGTGAATAACCATAGCTACATAAAAGGACAATCCTGTAAAAGGCAAGAAACGGAATTTTGTTATAAATTCTGCAATTGGCTTAATTAAAGGAATTGGCCAGCTATAAGCAAACAATAATGCGATAGTTGTTGCAAGAAAAATAGATAAGAAACACAATTTCAACGAATTGAAAATATGCACTACTAAACCTTCATTGTATAATTCTGAAAATCCTTTAAAAACTTGCTGAGGATTTGGAAACAAATGTTTTTCTCCTGAAGTTCCTACAAACCACAAAAGCAATAAAAGAGCAATCCAGACCACAAGAATTATTGTTTTCTTTGATTTAGAAATCGTCTCAAAAGGGGTGATTAGTTTTATCATATTTATTATAAAAAAGAGCTACCAAAATTTGATAGCTCTTACATTTTTATTATTTCAATAAAGTAATTACTACTCTTCTGTTTTTTGCTTTTCCAGCAGCAGTACTGTTGTCTGCCGTTGGTTCATTTGCACCCTTACCATCAATCATTTGGAAACGATTTAATGGAATTCCTTTTTTTCTTAAGTAATCTACAACCGATTCCGCTCTGTTTTTTGATAAAACTAAGTTTGAATCTGGATTACCTACGTTATCCGTATGACCAACGATAGTTAACTTTGTGTTTTCCGCTTGAATTAAAAGGTTATATATTTTCTCTAATTCACTAGTAGAACTAGCTGAAATTTGAGCGCTTCCTGTATTAAAGTTGATTCTCCATTCTCCAGAAGCCATTACTTCAGTCGCTTGTTCTGTATAATCTGCTTTTTCAGGAGCAGTAGACTGAATATCATTAATGTTTTTAAGATAAAATAAATTGACAGCATCTTCATAAGCAGAAACTTTACCTACATTTTCATTAAATCCAAATGGATTAAGCTCTGTTAAATAAGTACCTACTTGATTATAAACTGACTTGTATCTATTAACACCATCTGATAATCCAAAATATTGCATCGCATCTAAGTAATTGAATACTTTAGAACCACCCATATTATAAGTCAATCCGTTTTTTGTTCCTTGTTGACCTTTGAACATGTCATACCAATATTTTGGTGATTCCATTTGATACGTATCTGTTACTGCTTCAGAAGCTCTAACTTTCCAATCATCATAGTTTTTCATTTGATTAGAAGCGGTCAAAGCTGATTTCAAAATATTAGAAACAATACTAGGGTTTTGTGAAGCCCATTCTTTTAAACCAATTAAAACCGTTGGCATTTGGTTATTAAATTCTTTTGTTGAAACAATATCTACAAAACCAGATAATTTATCAAAAACTAATTTGTCACCAGGTGTCCAAGTAGCACAACCATCGATTTTTCTATTTACTGATTTTCCTGTTAATTTTCCATTAGAAACTTCTTTCAAAGAAACGGTCCAACCTGTAGTTTGAGATTTAATTAATTCTTCAGCCGATTTGATATAATCATCATTTTCAGATGGATAAATATTTACTGCATCAGCATCATAAGTTGCAGGATCAGGATTTACTTTTAAACCGTTTGCAAAACAATAGTTTACAGTAGTCACCCAGTCACCATCTCCTAAAACAGCAGAAATAACAGCACCTTTCATCGTTTGTGGATCTGATTTCCAACTTGGTGGTCCAATTAATTTATCTTCACCATAACTCATCCCAACAGCACCCATTACTTGTAAATGGTATTTGTCTTTTCCGTATTTTTCGTCTAATGATTTTTGTACCGAACTGATATAAAATGGAGCACCATCACCCATAATCATTACAGCAAATGCACTTTTATCTGAAGTAGGAAACTTAGCACCTTGATCAAATTCTTCAATAAATTTCATTTGCATATTGCGTAATTCTGATAACCAGTCTTGACGAATGATTTCAAGATTTACACCGTTTTTTTCCATTAATGAACCTTTAGTGGTTTTTGGTCCACCGTTTGAAACGATAATTCCAGACTGAGCATTCCATGCATAACCAGCAATTCTTACTTTTGGTTTATTAGCGACTTCATTAGAAATGTCTTTTGAAGGCAATTCAAGTTTATCTGCGTTTACAACATTGTTTACATCAGTATCATTCAATTCAATACCATCTAATTTCTTTGAAACTTCCGTTCTAAGTCCTGGTGACAAAAAATAGATAGCTCCTAAAATTCCTCCAATACCTAAAATAACAATAAGTAATTCAGAAAATGTTGTTAGCTTATTTGTTCTAAGAATTTTTCCCATGTTTATATAAATAATTTAGTTTTTTGTTAGTTAAAATATATCTCCAAATCCACCTGCATTCTGTTTGTCCTCTTTAGACATTTTGTAGTTAGGATTCGTGTATTTTGTTGAATCTGGAATGGTGTTGTCTCCTGTTTTAATTTTGTCTGCTAATGAATCCAATCTTGAATATAACTCGTCATTATCAACAGAATACTTAGATGTTAAGGAATCAATATCTAATAGATTTTCAGATGTTCTAGCAATATCTTGAGCGATAGTTGAAGTTACTACTTCTAAAGCATATTCTAATTCCCAGTCTTTGGTAAACATCATAGCATTTTTAGCACTTTCTGTAGCTTCTTTGGCATTTTTAGCAAACTCATACTCTTTTCTAAGCATAGTAATAGTCGCATCAAAATCGGCAATTTTAATGTCGATTGCTGTTCCTGCTAGGGTTAACTTTCTATCCATTTTACCTAAAACATTTGCTCTTACACCATATTTTTGGATAAAACTTTTACTTTGCTCGTATTGGTTAGAAATACGTTGTGAATTACTTAATTTTTTAGCCAATTCACTTTGTAAAGCTACATATTCATCTGTATCTTTTGCGGCAGCACCATTGATTCTCACCATTTCGTCCATCGCTGTTTTTAATTTTTCCGATTGACGTTGTAAACTAATTAATTGTTCTTGGTAATCTTTAGCTTCTTTTTCAGATTTAGAAGCTTCCATTTCCATTTCATTTTTTAGTCCTTTTAATTTGGCTTTGGTATTCTTAAAAACTTCTCTATTTTTAATCATCTTTTGCTTTTGCTCTTCCAATTCATTGAATGGATTGTTTTGAATTAAAGCTCTATGAATATTTCTAGTTGCAAATCGAAGCGCTTTCATTATTACTGGAAACATCATTACTAGAAAAATCAGGAATATAGCTGTTGCAGAAAGTGCAATAACTTGTCCTAGCATAGTAAACAATGGTGGAATAATGTAAGTCCAAGTTAGATAACCACCTATTCCTAATAATCCTAATGCGATCACCCAAAACAGCCCTTTTTCCCCTTTTTTAAGACTATTTGCTTTTAATGCAATTTCACCTTTTGCTTCATCAAAGTGCTTTAAAATAGGAAGTTCTAATAAAGTACTTTTTTCTTGTTCGAATTTATTCATGTTGATTATAAATATTGATTGATGCCACTTATTACTAAATTAATCGAGTCTACAATTTTTTGTTTGGCAAAATTATTAGCTTCTATTTTTAATTGAAGTTCTTTTAATTTATCTTCATTTTTACTATCAATGTTTGCTAATAAAGATTTTTTTTCTTGCAATTCTTGTTGCATTTGCAAAATTCTTGCTTCCAAATCATTTATTGAACCCGTTAGAGACTGCTTCTCTTTGTGAACCAAACCCGTTAAATCTTGCTTTTTGGCATTTCCTGTAGAATCGTATTTGGTATGTACTTTATTAATTTCTTCAATATAAAACTTTGATTTTTCTAATAAGTATTCTTTTGTCAAATCTGGTTTAATTGATTTTCCCATTGTGAAAGCCATTTGATAGCTTTGTGGATTTGTAATTCCTACAGCTACAACTGATTTGTACATTTCGAAAAAGTCAAAATCACTTAAATTTAAAGATTCGAATCCTTTTTCATAAACTCCTAAAATTTCATTTACAAATGGGTTTGCAAATGTATCATTTGTAGATTGAGCAATTTTTTCTTCTGGAAATTTATTAGTTTGTGCTGGAGTATGTGTCGTTTGACTCGATGTATTTATCTTTGATGACTCTTCTTTTTTATTGGAATTTTCTGATTCGTTTATGAATAAACTTTTCCAATTAAAACTTTCTTTTGACATGGATTGATGGTTATATTGTTTTTAATTATACGTAAAAACTTTGTTAAAGTTACATTTTTGAATAAAATTCAATTAAAAAAATTTACATATATCAAATATAAAGAAAAAAAGACTATTTGGAAATCCAAATAGTCTTACAAATAAGTCTTTTATTTTAAATTAATTATTCAAAGCTTCTGCTCCACCTACGATTTCAAGGATTTCTCCTGTAATGGCAGCTTGACGTGCTTTGTTATAAGTTAATTTTAGTTGATTTCTTAATTCTGTAGCATTATCAGTTGCTTTGTGCATAGCTGTCATACGAGCACCATGTTCTGAAGCAAATGAATCTCTAATTCCTTTGTATAATTGTGTTTTTAATGATTTTGGAATCAAAGTTAACACAATCTCTTCTTTAGAAGGTTCAAAAAGATAATCAGAAGAAATAGCTTCACCACCAGTTATAGGTGCTAAAGGCAAAAATTGTTCTGTTTTTACAATTTGAGTAGCTGCATTTTTAAAGTGATTGTAAACCAATTCAATTTTATCATAATCACCCGCTACAAATTTATCCATCAAAACTTCAGCTATTGCTGATACATTTTCGAAAGATAAATCATCATAAATAGCACTTTGATTATCTATAACCGCATTAGTTTTTCTTAAAACATCGTTTCCTTTTTTACCAATGGCAAAAACATCTACTGTTTTTCCTTTATAAAATTCAGCTCTGTTTTTAACTTCTTTAATAATATTAGAGTTAAAAGCCCCACATAATCCTCTATTTGAAGTTATGGCAACTACAAGAACTTTATTTATTTCTCTTTGTTCAGCAAAAGCTCCTCCAGTATTTCCATCTAGAGTAGCACTTAAGTTTTGTAATAATTCCGTTAATTTTTCTGCATATGGACGCATTGCTGTGATAGCATCTTGTGCTTTTTTAAGCTTTGCTGCAGAAACCATTTTCATTGCCGATGTAATTTGCATCGTAGATGAAACGGAACTAATTCTATTTCTAATTTCCTTTAAGTTTGCCATTTTATAAATTGGTCAATTTGACAATTCATCAATGTGCCAATTGAATTATTGACACATTGACTAATTGAAAATTAATTAATATTTTGCAGAAATTTCTTTTGCTACTTTAGCTAAAACATCGGTAATATTATCATCAAATTTACCTGCTTTTAAAGCATCTAAAGTATCTCTATGTTTTGCATTTAAATAAGACAAGAAATCTCTTTCAAATTCTTTCACTTTTTCAACTGGAACTTCTTTTAACAAGTTTTTAGAACCTGCATAAATAATTGCAACTTGATCTTCAACAGTAAATGGGTCATTCACTGCTTGTTTTAAGATTTCCACGTTACGTTTCCCTTTTTCAATTACATTTAAAGTAACTGCATCTAAATCAGAACCAAATTTAGCGAAAGCTTCAAGCTCACGATATTGAGCTTGGTCTAATTTTAATGTACCAGCTACTTTTTTCATGGATTTAATTTGAGCATTACCTCCAACACGAGATACAGAAATACCTACGTTAATTGCTGGACGAACACCTGAATTAAATAAATCCCCATCTAAGAAAATTTGACCATCCGTAATCGAAATTACGTTTGTTGGAATATATGCAGAAACGTCACCCGCTTGTGTTTCGATAATTGGCAAAGCTGTTAATGAACCGCCACCTTTTACGATTGGTTTTAACGAATCAGGTAAATCGTTCATGTTTTTAGCAATATCATCATCAGCAATCACCTTAGCAGCACGCTCTAATAATCTTGAGTGAAGATAGAAAACGTCTCCAGGATATGCCTCACGTCCTGGTGGTCTTCTTAATAATAAAGACACCTCACGATAAGCAACAGCTTGCTTTGATAAATCATCATAAATGATTAAAGCAGGACGACCTGTATCACGGAAATATTCTCCGATTGATGCACCAGCGAATGGAGCATAAACTTGCATTGCAGCAGGATCAGAAGCGTTTGCAGCAACAATAACGGTATAAGCCATTGCTCCTTTTTCTTCTAATGTTTTTGCAATAGAAGCAACTGTAGACGCTTTTTGCCCTACAGCAACATATATACAATATACTGGTTTACCAGCATCGTAAAATTCTTTTTGATTTAAGATCGTATCGATACAAACAGTTGTTTTTCCTGTTTGACGGTCACCAATAACCAACTCACGTTGTCCTCTACCAACTGGAATCATAGCATCAATTGCTTTAATACCTGTTTGTAATGGTTCAGTTACTGGTTGACGGAAAATAACTCCAGGTGCTTTTCTTTCTAATGGCATTTCATATAACTCACCACCAATTGCACCTTTACCATCGATAGGGTTCCCTAATGTATCTACTACACGACCTACAATTTCTTCACCTACTTTAAGAGAAGCAATACGTTGTGTTCTTTTTACATTTGAACCTTCTCTAATTCCTGTAGAAGGACCTAATAATACCACACCCACGTTATCTTCTTCTAGGTTCAAAACGATAGCTTCTAATCCGTTATCGAATTGAACTAATTCACCGTATTGAGCATTTGATAATCCGTAAACACGTGCAATACCATCACCTACTTGAAGTACTGTTCCAACTTCTTCTAATGAAGTACCAGATTGAAAACCTGATAATTGCTTTTTTAATATTGCTGATATCTCAGCAGGTTTAATTTCAGCCATTTTAATTTATAATTTTAACACTTAAAGAAGTGCGATCACTATTATTAATTACTAAACTCTCTTTTTAATTGTTGCAAACTATTTGCAACAGAAGCATTATATTGTTTATCACCTATTCGTAAAATAAAACCACCAATTATAGCTGGATCCACATTATTTTTAAGTGTTATTTTTTTGTTTGAAAAAGTAGCAATCTTAGCTAATACTTTTGTTTCTAAATCAGCTGTCATAGGAATAGCTGTTGTAACAATAGCCGTTTCTACATTATTTAATTCGTCAAACAAGGTATTATATTGAGAAGCAATTGCAGATAAAATTTCAAATCTACTATTCTCTTGTAATAAACGAAATAATCCTTTTGTTTCTTCTTGTGCTGAAGCAAAAACTTCTGATATTGCAGCAAATTTAGCAGGTCCTTTTACAACAGGATTATGTAAAAAATCTTTCAATTCTTTACTTTCTTTTACTGCAGTTGCTATAGCTAACATATCGTTATTTACAGTTGCTGTAGTATTGTTTGCTTGTGCAATATCAAGAATAGCTTTAGCATATCGAATAGCTGCTCTACTTGTTGCCATACTTAATTTAATTTAGCATCATCTAACATCTTCTCAACCAATTTCGTTTGAGCTTCATTGTTAGCTAATTCTCCTTTTAATATTTTTTCTGCAATTTCTAAAGATAAAGAAGAAACTTGAGATTTAATTTCAGCCATAGCTGCATTTTTCTCTCCTTCAATAGTTGCTTTTGCTTGAGCAATCATTTTTTCTCCTTGTGCTTGTGCTTCTCCTTTAGCATCTGCAATCATTTTTTCTTTAATTTCACGGGCTTCTTTAATCATTGTATCTCTTTCAGCACGTGCTTCTGCTAATAACTTTTCGTTATCTGCTTTTAGGTTTTGCATGTCTTTCTTAGCATTTTCAGCTGCTAACAAAGCATTTTTAATTCCTTCCTCACGTTCTGTAATAGAATTCATGATTGGTTTCCATGCAAATTTAACTAATAAAAGTATTAATATTATTAATATTAATGCTTGCCAAAAAAACAATCCAAATGAAAAATCGTTAATTAACTTATCCATTGTTGAAAATTATATTTATTCTTTTTAATTTCTTTTTAAAAACAAGACCTGCAACCAACCGTTGCAGATCTTTGTTAATTTGTTTTAATTAAGCTGCGAAAAGTGCTGCGAAAGCAACTCCTTCTAATAAAGCCGCGATAATAATCATCGCAGTTTGAATTTTTCCTGCAGCTTCTGGTTGACGAGCGATAGCATCCATTGCAGATCCACCGATCTTACCTAAACCTAAACCAGCACCGATTACTACTAAACCTGCACCAACAATTCCTGGAATTTCCATAATGTATATATATAATAATTAAACAAAAAAATCAAATTAAACTATAGCGTTATCATGCTCTCCTAACATATCTTCACTATGCTCTACATCATGATGATGATCTTGAACTGCCATACCTATAAATAATGCAGATAACATTGTGAATACAAATGCTTGTAAAAAAGCCACTAATATTTCAATAACTGAAATAAATAATGTTAATCCAAAAAATGATGGACCAGCAATCCAATTCTTGAAAATAAAAATCAATCCTATTAAACTCATCACTACAATGTGTCCTGCTGAAATATTTGCATAAAGACGAATCATTAATGCGAATGGTTTTGTTAATGTTCCTAAAATCTCAATTGGAATTAAAGCGATTTTCATTAAGATTGGAACATCTGGCATCCAAAAAATATGTTTCCAGTAATCTTTATTAGCACTAAATTGAGTAACAATATAGGTAAATAAAGCCAAACAAGCTGTTATTGCTATATTTCCAGTAACGTTAATTCCTAGTGGTGTCAACCCAAATAAATTTAAAATTAAAATAAAGAAAAACACTGTCAATAAATAACCCATGAATTTTCTATATTTTTTCTCACCAATATTTGGCAAAGCAACTTCATCACGAATAAAAATAATAAGCGGTTCTAAAACTCTACCAAATCCTGTTGGAATTGGTCCTTTTTTATAAGATTTAGCTAAACCTACAAACAAGAAGAACATTAACATTGCGGTAATTAACATTGCCACAACATTTTTAGTTATTGAAAAATCAAGAGGTTTATCATTTGTTGGATGATGGTGTTCATCCATGTTTAATTCTCCCGAAGCATTTGTTTTATAAATTTTACCATGATGTAATTTATAATAATTACCATCAACTTCAGCCACAGCTTCACCATGGTGCAATTTTGAGGAAGAAAAAACTTTCAAACCATCATCAAATAATATCACAGGTAAAGAAAACCCATAATGTAATCCTTTTTCTTCATCAGAAAAGAAATTGAAATCATGAGAATCTTGTAAGTGATGATCAATGAAAGCTTTGATTTTAGATTTTTTATCTAAAGGCTCTTCTGCTTCATGTCCTTCAACATGAGATTCGTGAGTTGTTTCAACAGCTACATGAGTAGAGTCTGAAATAGTATTTGCTGAACTAAAAAAAGGCAGCATCGCAAGTGCGATAGCTACTAATACATGAAGTGGTCTTTTTGAAATCACCATAACGTTATAAAATGTTCTTTTTACGGTCGTTAAAAATTTTTGCAAAAGTACAATTTTAATTAATATTTCAAGTTTCTAAAATACTTTTTTTTGTGAATTTGCTATTTTTTTTATCTTTTATGTCTTTTTGTTTAATAATCTAACTGTAAAATAGACATCTACAAATAAATAAACAATAAATAAACAGAAAAAATAGGTTTTCTCAAAACTATTTACAACAGTTGCTTTTAGTACTGGAGCAATAAAAGTATAAGTTAAAATTACTTTAACTGTTAGTGTAGCCATAAAAACATATCCTAAGATATCTTTATTCTTATACCGTATAAAATCATGAATTACTAATAAAACAAGGCTTGAAACAGTAAAAAAAACAAGCATTTTTCTTAAAGAATAAGTTGTTTTTTCAAATTTAGTTTCCAATTGAAAAATAGAGACTATTAATAAATTGGCTAAAAAAATCACAATTACAAATAATATAAATTGTATGTATAATGTTTTATCGAATTTCATTTGTTTAAATTTTGTCTTTTGACAATTCTTTATTTTTATCTATAAAGTTTTATTTGTCCTCTTTATTAATTTGATTTACTTGCCTAATTATAAAATAAAGTGCTATAAAAACCCCAAATAGAGTTACTCCTTTTACATAGTAAGTTGTTTGATATTTTTCATCTAGAAGTTTTCCTAAATAATTAAAAATAAAAATTACTGCTCCCATTTGAAAAGGAATAGTAATCAATGCCAACCACTTATTATAATTGTTTTTTTTCACTTGACAAATATAAAATAAAAAAGAGGTTGTATTTTACAACCTCTTTTAAAACTAATTCAAAATATTATTTAAAACTCATATCTAACTGTAAAGTTCCATGTTCTTCCTAAACCGAAGAAAGCATTGTTACCGCCAGCGATACCTTAATAAGCATAGCAGTTGTCAATAAAAAGAGTACAACTACTTATTTCTGTAGTCTCAATACTATGTAACTTATATTCTATTCACAAGATGTTATTAGCTAAAAAACCATGAATAAACAAGTTATAATTTAAAAAGAAATATCAAAAAATAAAACTACAACACGACAAGATTTGTATTTAATAGTTTTAAAACTATTTTTTTATTTTTCTTTAAAATTTATACTGTTCTTTATTTTTTTATCATAATATATTAATGTGAAATTACTTGTATTAATAGGTATTGTACTTACCAAATTACGTGAATTAGTTGACATATCATACTTTTTATCACCTACAATTAGTTCAAATTTGGTATAATCATCAGGACAATCAAGTTTTTGAGTTTTAAAATCAATTGTTTTAAAAATTAAAGACATAGCTTGTTTATGGACTTTTTTACTATCAATCTTGTATGATAAATAAATTTCTTTCAATAAATACTTATTATTATTTATAGTAATGATTGAATTATCCCCAACGAACTCTTTAATAAAAGCATTTCTTTCTTTTGACTCTTTTACACTTCTTGGATTTACAATAAAATCATCTTTAGAACAAGAAAAATTAATAATTAAAATGCTCATAATAAATATATTTCTCATAAAATAACTGTTTAAATACTAAGACATTATTCTGAATAAAGATAATTTTTGTAAAAATATCTTTGAAAATTATGATTTAATCTTGGAATAATACGATATTCATACCAACGAGGAATACCATAAGCAGCATTAAGAGATTTTGTAACTAGATGAGTACAACTATTTGTAAACAAATGATAATCTTGTTTAGCAGCAATTAATCCAGCAGTAAATGCTTTATTCATTTGATTTCTAGTCATCGAATAAACATCTATTTTATTAAAAGAATGACCAGGTGTAATTTCAGTACCATAATATGTTTGAATATCATCGATGTTATCAAAAGTTTTATCAGTATAATAACTTTCACCACTAAAATTTGCATCATCTGGATCTGAAGTTCCATTTTTAGAAATAAACCTATATTTTCCATCATCTAATTCACCTGAAATAGCATGATGCCCAGCGTTTCTTGCTCCACTTTCATCTAACATAACATTAAATTTATATTTTTTACCAAATCCTCCATGCATCGCATGATTCAACCCACTAACAACCAAACCAGTTGCAGCACCTGTCCAAAAGTTACCTCCTGTTAAAGTTGCTCCAGCTCCACCTGCAATAGTTCCAAAAGAAAGTATTCCAACAGTACTTTGTGAAAATTTCCCTCCAAGACCACCCCAATTGCCGTCTCCTCCTTTTAAACTACCACCAGACCATAAACCAGCTGCCATACTACTTAATGCTCCAGCTGCAAAACTTTGAAAGAAATCTCCGCCTTGTATTCCAGAAACAAATCCTTGCGTATATCCATGTGCAAAAGCCTGAAAGACAAACCGTGTTCCAAATTGTTGTATCCCTTGGGCAGCTTCACCAATACCAAATGAGGCTGCTCCACTTAACGCTCCTATAAAGGAAGCTTTAAGAAAACCTCCTGGTGTAAAAGGGACATCCGCTAATAGTGCTGTTAAAGTATAACTAGTTGCACTTATAACAGCTCCAACAATTACCGCTGCTAATATACCAAACTCACCACTAGGATCGTTGTACTTCAATGGATTATTTAACACATATCCATAACGATTATAATTTTGTGTATTGTATGGGTCTTGTATATAATTATCTGGTTGTAAGAAACGATGTACTTTTGCATCATACAAACGACCATTCATGTGAACCAAAGCTACACTTTGTAAATGCTCATGTCCTGTATAACCTCTATCTAATAACGCAAAATTTGTTAAAGTAGTACCTTGACCATCTACTATTTTTATAACATCTCCCCAAGCGTCAAACAAACGCTTTTCAACTACATTTCCTGAGATATCTGAAATAGCAACAATACTTCCTAAATAATCTCTGTGTAAAAACAAATATTCTCCTATTGCTCCATCTGTTTTATAAACTACAGGTGCTGTGTATCCATCTCCTCCAACATAAGTCACGAACTCCACCTCATCCGTGTAGGTATTGTGTTTAATTTCCATACTACCATCTGCAGAATAGTGCTTACGGTATTGACGTTGCATTTTATCAGCCTGCATGCCACCATAGAACATCGCACTACGGTTATTCATATGATTGTATGTAAAACTAATACGATCCACGCCTGTTTCATGAATTTCAAAAGGACTCTTCCAAACATTATAGGAAATATTCAGTTGTCTTTCTATCGGTGTTGGATCACTTGTCCTTCTAATCTGCACATCATCAAACCATAAAACTCCAGTAGCGTTATTATCTAAACGGATGTTTAATTTTTTAATGTTTGCAGGAACTAAAACTGTTTTCTCAATTTTTACCCATTCCGTTGAAGTAGCAGTTACTTTTTGATCTACCAAGGTAAAGTAGCCTGTTTCATTTTCTGTTTTCATAAACAAGAAAATCTCAGCTTCTGGATTACTACCATCACTCTTTACCCATACTGAATACGTATATTCTGTAGGTTGAGTGTTATCATTTTTTACCCAGTTTTCTGAATGAATAACTGCTTCATTTGTAGTTGGGTTACTAATTTTTAAAGAAGTTGTTCCAGTTTTACTAACTGTATTGTCATAAGAAAATAAATTATTAGAATAGAATATCCAACCTACTTGTTGCTCCATACTGTCATTAAATATTCCTACTCTATTTTCATAGTAGGCTTTTGCTTCAGCTGTTATATCAATTGAAGTGTTTTGATATTTTTTTGCAGTATTACTATAGTTGTATTTTCCTAATGTGTTTTCTTTAATACGACCATCCGTCTCGTAAATTTGTTCTACTTGTACTCCTTGACCATTTGTATAATGAGTCAATCGATCTAGATTATCATATTGGAAATTCTCTGTCCAATTGAATAAACTATTGGTTCTAGAGGTAAGATTTCCTCTTTGTGGTTCAAAAGTAGTATACAAATTTAATACATCTACAACTGGATTCACCATAACATTAAAATGTCTAGAATGTTGTAAATAACCAAACTGATCATATCCTTGATTTAACCCTATACCATTACCATAATTAGCGCTAGTTAATTGTCCTCTCGCATTTACTTCATTAGTTTGCCATAAAATTTGATTAGAATCAGCATCTAATACTTGCCAATGATATCCGTTTTTATAAGTGTTTTTTGTCCATTTAACACTTTGTTTTCCATCCGCAGTATTTATCATATTATAGAATTCTCTTTCAGGTCTTCCAAAATCATCATACAATGTAGCTCTTTGAAAAAAGGCTAAAAATCTATTTTCATTAGTCCTCCATAATCTTTTATAACTATCATACTCATAAGTATATTCATCATAAGAACCATTAATAAAATCCTCAAACTTACTATACGTAATTAATTTGGTAGTAGGATCATAGGTAAATACTTCTTTAGAATTTGTATTTAATCCTTTTATTGAGGTTTCAATAACTTTTCCAAAAGCATCATATTTTGTATTAGTTACACCATTAGGGGTACTTTCATAATAAACTTCTCCTAAAACATTTTGTTTGTACTCATAAGTTCCTGCAGATGGATCTATTAGTTTGGTTTTTCTTCCCCATTCATCATATTCCATTTTAACCTTAGTTCCACTATAGTCAGACTCCTTTAAATTACCATTGGCAAAATATTTAAAATTGATTACTCCTCCATTATCAGAAGAAGAAATAACATGACCATTTGCGTTTTTAGTAGAACTTGTAGTCTTAGTTCCATCATTTGCTGTAACAGTTAAACCTGAATAATTAATTGTCGTTGTTAAACCTGTTGGTGCAACTGTACTAATTAATCTATTATAATCATCAAAAGAAGATACCGTCCATAAAGCAGGTGTACTCTCATAAGGGTCACTTTCTTTATATTTTCTACCTTTTATATCATATTCCACACTTTTGTATGACCAATTTCCATTAATGGTCTTTACACCTGTTTTTTTAATTCTTCCTAAAGCATCGCTAACCTCAATACTACTGCTACCATCATCTCCATTTTTTGTAACTGTATATTCATTACTTACTTTAGCATAAGTGACATTTACATTTTTATTTAAATAATCTGTTATTTTAATTGTTTTGCCCCAATTATCATATTCCGTTTTACTAGTCAGATCAAAAGGACTTTTAGTCTCGGTTACCAATCCATACAAAGGATGAAAAGATACATTTGTAGTAACTAAGCCTTCAATATCTTTTGACGTTTTTACAAAGCGTTCTGTTGAATCATAGGTGTATTCTACAACTCTAGGAGCGCTTATTGCTTGCGGAGCAGTATAACCACTGGTACTTATCGTTTTTTTAATTAAATTTCCAACTAAATTATACTCATAATCTTCCACTAAATAATTATCGCTATCTGCATCGACATTTCCTTTCTTTTTCGTTTGCACTAATCTATTATTTGCATAATTAAATGATTCCTTTGTAGAAAAAGTATCCCCATATGCAGTGGTGGTTGTAGTGATTTCTATTGGTCTTCCAATATGATAATCTGAACCCGTCCCATTTGGATTATTATCAAAAATAGAAGTTACAACCTTAGTTGCATCTGGACTATTTGGATTATTTGTATAATTTTTAGTAGTTACCGTTACAGGTAATAAGTAATCATTATCATAAGTGTATCCTACTTTATTGGTTACACCTGTTACAAAATCTTTCGTTTCTTTACTAGTAAGTGCTAATCTATAACTATTGTTTACTATATCAGCTTGATAAGCATTTATAGAACTATTTATTATACCAATAGGATTACCAGAATTTACAAATGAAAAAGCAAAGCCTGCATCTAATAATTGAGTATAAACTCGCTCTGGTGCTCCTCTCCAATCATGTCTATTTTCTGATATAGTCCAAACACGTTTTGAATTAGAATTTTGATACCACTCACTTCTAGCCGTTTTCTTAAACCCTATACTACCTAATCCATGCAAATGAACTTGTAAACCATGATATCTAAAGTCTTGAAATCTTGAAATTCCTTCAACTGTATTTTTTATTTTACTAACCAAATAATTAGTCGGCAAACGTTTAATTTCTAAATAAGGGTAATTCAAACTATTAGATGAAGAATAAAATTCATTCAAATTGCCAAATCCATTATTCAATGAACTTGATTCCATAGTAGCATATTCTACTTCATTTACAATATTCCCTCCTGAAGAGGTCACCTTAGTAATTCGAGCATCTTGAGCAACATTTTTATTAAATTTAATAAAATAAGCTTTATTATAATGATTGTGAACTACAACTATGTCCCTATTTAAACCCGCATATCTATAATTAGAGACTACTGGTATAACAATATCTGGAGAATCACTATCGTGATTGCAATTTTGAAAAGATCCAAAAGAGGTATTAATAGTCTCACAAGGAGAAACATAATCTGCTGTAAATTTACTAGATCCATTAGGTATTTGTGTGTTCCCAATATTATTCACAAACGTAGTAATTTGCCATTGCGTATTGTGATCATTAATCGTCCAATTAGGTTTATAATATTTAAACCAAACACGTACCATATCCGATTTACCATCGCCATTGGTATCTAAAGCATAGTATTTACTAAAATGTGTTTGAGTATTGTAATAGCTACCCGTATTAGGCCAGTATTCCACTATATTATGAGATTCTTTTTCAAAAAATGAACCACCTGCTGGTTTAGGATTACTATAATAAATATGCCATAATGATTGGTTAGCACCACCCTCAGTATCAGGCAACATAATATCCATTTTTCCATCTCCATTATAATCACCAAATAGAATGTCTTTTGTTTTTGAATAATTATCAATAATTCCTTCGCCAATTAATTCAGCTTCAATCCAAGGCGCTTGAGTTAATTGATTAAAAGTTACAATTTTATATGTCTTATTATCATTAATAATAAGTATATCTGATTTTCCATCTCCATTAGCATCTAAGACAAAACGTTTATGTAATTTTTGAACAGAAGTATGAATAATATCACCTTTTGGGCTAATTACTACTGGTGGTATATAACCGTCTAATACTGAAGAATTTTGAACATTTACATAACCTGAGCTATTTAATACAACAGAACTATTGATGTTTAAATCTAAAATATGATAATTATAACCTTCGTTTGTTCTTATTCTATCTCTACCATCCCCAATTGTAATTTCATTAATAGAAGAAACTATTAAAACTTCAGAAATTCCATCACCATTATAATCGCCTTCATAATACTCATTATTTGTTTTTAAATATGGGGTTGGAATAGAACCTGGTCTAGGATTAATTGTAAAATTATTAGGATTATTTCCCATGTTATCAAATACAATTTGTTTATTATATGTATTAACAATATTGTTTTGATCATAGTTAAAGATTTTAAAGGTAATATCAGTAGTTGTTTCTGCTGAACCTACCATAGAATTAAACTGGTTTAGCTTCTCATTTAGTAAAGTTGTTGCTGTAAATTTAGCCTCATTTCTGATGGAAGAAAAAGCTGAGGGTAATGTAATGGGAGCTTGTCCAGAATTCCCTTGAAATAAATTACGATATAATCCATTATCTGCTATGAAATCTAATCTTCCATCGCCATCAAAATCACCCGATAAATCGATATTATTAAAATAAAGATTATTATTATAGGTAGTTTTAATTTCTGTTCCTTGATTGTGATTAGATGTAGTATTATATTCAAATACAACAGGATTTGCAGGTTCTAAAGCTCCATTAAACTCCTGAATTTGTGAAACACGCTCATATCCAAGTTGTGGATCAACTATATGTGTTAATTGGTATTTTCGAAATAAAACATTATTTGTTTTAACTTGAATATTGTCTAACAATTCTGCTTTCTCGTGTTTGATCCCTTTTATGTAAGCATATTCAGCTCTTTTAGCCAACTTATAATTGAATTTTATATTATTCAATGGTGTAGATAAACCATTAACATTGGCACTAAATTTAATTTCACCAATACATAAAGCTTTGTTGTAGGGTTTAATATAATGGTATGTAAGAAAATTACCAGTAGTGTCTTCAAAACGAACGATATAGAAAGCTGTTAAATCCACAGCATTCATCCCTCCATAATTACCATACCATGAACGAGAACCATCTGGAGAAGTTACAATGAAATACATTGCTGTTCCAGAACCAAATAATTCAATTTTAGAATTTGATAATACTTCTGTTTTATAAACAGACCCGTCTTCCCAATAATTTCCCGATACTAATTGTAAGCGTTGTCCATCTAATGCTAATTTATCATTAACATCAAAATCAACACCATCTACATAACCGTCAATGTCTTTTCGTGTTGCCATTCTAGTTATGGCAGAAATTGAACTTATGCTCCAACCTTGTCCTGCAATACCTCCCATTTGACCATTTGCATATATTAAATTTATGGTTGGTCCCACATCTTGAATACTTGGTGGTAGAGCTATGGGCAAAGTATAAACGGCTTGACCATTTTCAGAAACTTCAAACTGCCCTTGTGTATCGTGATAATTATTTGTTTGTGAGTAAGAACTAATACAAATAAATAAAAATGCTAATAGTAAAAACTTCCTCATGGGTTATTGCTTAATAATTGTAATTGATTTTTGTTCACCGTTTGTATATGACAGCAACACAGAGTATGTTCCTGAAGGATATTCTTGAAAAGAAATTATCTTAGAATTTTCTTTTTCTAAATTGGGTAAGAATTTTATTAGTTGTCCTGATAAAGAATATATTTCGACTTTTGAAACATTATTGCTTATTAATTCCCATTTTAAAAAGAGTTCCTCCTTTACTGGATTTGGATAATAAGATAGTAAGTCCTCTGACTCAAATTTTAATAAATCCTCTTCTTTTAAATCTACAATTTCTTTAATAATTTCTTCTTGAGAAGTTCTTATCAAAGAAGAAGAGCAATTAATACATAATTCCCTTTTTATTTGATTCCCAGCTGAATCATAATTAAACAAAATTCTATCTACTTGAGCAGATATAGATGATGTGACAATAAAAATAAGGATGAAAAAGATTTTTTTCATAAAATATAGTATTATTAATTAATAAAAAAATTAACAACAAAAAGACTATATTTTATAGTCTTTTTGTTGTTAATTTATATAAATTTTTCTTTTTTAAAACTCATATCTAACGGTAAAGTTCCATGTTCTTCCTAAACCGAAGAAAGCATTGTTACCCCCAGCTAATCCTCTGTAAACATTTCCATTATCTCTAAAAGAAGGGCCACTTAATGTTGCTACATCAAAGGTTGTTGGATCTGGGCTATCAACTTCATAACTTGAATTTGACTCAGAAATATACTTTCTATTGAAAATATTATCAACGTTTAAACGTAAATCTATATAGTTCACCACATTAATTCTAAATCTGTAAGATGCAAAAGCGTCAACTACAGTAAAATCTGGTAACAAAATAGGATTCTTAAAAAATGTAGCATTTTCCTTATAAACAATAAAATTTGGATCATATCTCTCTAATGATGGAGAAGCATACATCTTATCAGAATATTTTAAATTTGTTCCCAAATTAAAATTCTTAAAAAACTCATAACTTGCAGACATAGAAGCCATCAACTGTGGAGCTCCACCAATTTTATGATCTTTTATGTACAAAGTAGAAACTGGAGTTGTACTACCTGGAAGAAGATCATAAAAAGTTGCATTCGAACTGTATTTCCAATCTCCTAAAGACAATGTTCCTTTCAAAATTAATCTTCTCATAGGAGCTGCTGTTACATCTAATTCAACTCCTCTATTAACTCTATTAATTCCAGAAGTAGTACCAAAATTTCCTTGTTCAGGACTATAATATGGTGTTTCTGCATCTTTATGATCTGATGAATAAGCACTAATATTTAAACTTATGCTTCTAGATCTAAAACCATAACCTATCTCTATTGATTTGAATTTTTCATTTTTATAGTTAGGATTGATATCATTATTCAAACCGCTAAAAACTGTTACGAAAACTGGTGGTCTTGAAACAAAACCAGCATTTGCCCATAAATTATGTTTAGCTGTAACATTAAAGTTCACACCAAACTTAGCATTATAACCATCAATCGATAATTCACTAGTAGACTCACTTGTATTATTATCTATGTCATACACTCCTGAACCAGGATTAGATTCAGCATAATTTCCTAAAGAATAGTTAACTCTCTGAATAAATTGTCTGTTAAACCCTCCTTGAGCTAAGAAATTTAATTTCCAAATATCATATTCAATTTGAGCATAAGAACCTAAATAAGCTATTTTAGCATCGTATTTATAATCTACTGGAGTAGCTCCTAAATTTTTCTTTGTAAAATCAAATAATGGTTCAGGCAAAGCTGTATTATTTGTATTCAATGAATAACTTGGAGTACTAGAAAAATCAAGATCATAACCATCAGCTCCAAATAAATTATTTACAATTCTGGTTTTATTATAAACAGTTTTTCTAGCATCTAAACCATAATTTAATTTAAAATTATCAGTTAATTGTGTACTTAAATTTAAAATACCACCATAAAAAGTTTGATTGGTAATTTCAGATAATAGAGTTATACCTGAATCATATGTATAAACAGTATTGTCATTAGAATCAATATAAGCACCTGCATATGGAGAATTTATATAAAATTCATTACCATTTCCATCAATATAATTAGGATCTCTATTATAAACACTTGTAGGATCTGGATCAAGTGTATCTGAATTATATTGACTGATAAAAGTTAAATCAATTTGTCCATTAACATCTGTTATGTCTTGTGCAGAAGAACCTAATATTCCACCAGAGAAGTCTGTACTTCCACTAGTTCCTTTAGAACCATATAATTTAGCTGATAGTTGTGTTTTATCTGTAAAATTGATATCCCATTGAAAAATACCCAAAGGCTTATGTCCAAAATTTACTTTTGTAGCATTTTGTTCGTTATCTAAATAACCCCAATCACGGTTGTATTTGTAGTTTGGCTCATCTACACCATTCCCTCTTTCAATATAAGTTGATAAAGCAATATCTGAAACTCTTTGATTGTGCCATTGTGGTGAACCAAAAACTTTAAATTGAAAATCATGCTTCTTTTTCTTAAAGCCTAAAGCAATATAGTAAGAATAAGCTTCAAAATTAGTTGAATTTACATATCCGTCTCCTGAGGTTGAGCTTAATAAAATATTTGCTGAAAAGCCACTTTGCAACAATCCTGTAGCAAAAGAACCTACGAACTTCTTATATCCATCATTACCCACAGAATTATATAAAAACCCTCCTTTATCATAATTCGCATCTCTTAAAATCATATTCATAGTCCCTGCAACAGATGAATTCACAAGCTTAGAAGCTCCCAAACCTCTTTGTAACTGTATAGAAGAAGCCACATCATTCATTGAGGCAATATTTGCCCAATCCACAATTCCTGCTTCTAAATCATATACAGGAATACCATCAATCATTGGAGAAATGTTGTTTTGCTCAAAACCCCTAACATTCATTCTAGTATCTCCATAACCACCACCTACTCTAGAAGTATAAACTCCAGGCATTTGACTTGTTAATTCAATAAAATCTTTATTTGATGCTTTTTCACGCATTTCATAATTTCTCATTGTTGAAGAAGAAATTGGTGTTTTTCTATCTTTAATAACGTCAATACTCGATGTAGTTACAATAATATCTCTTTCAGTAACTGAATTTTCTTCCAAATAAATCACTCCTAAATCAACTGTAGATTCGTCTCCTTTACCATAAAAAGGAATGGACTTAGTTATAAATCCGTTCATTGAAATTTCAACTGTACCAAAAGTCTTTGTAGTAGTTACTTTAAAAGTTCCATCAAAATCCACAGAAACTTGGTCTACTGCTGTAGTCCCATCAGCTTTAATAGATACTAAGGCTCCAAATAAAGAAAGTTTCTCCTTATCGTCTTTAACAGCACCTTTAAACTTTGTTTGTGAGTATCCCTGAAATAAATTTAAAATTAAAAAAAAGATCAGTGAATAATAGGTTAATTTTTTCATAAAAAGTTATTTTTTAAACGAGTGCAAAGTTTGTCTAAAAAAAAAGTTAAAAAAAAATTGGATTTTTTAACAAAATAACATTAAAGTGTGTTTTTTTTCTTTTTAATGAAAATATCTGTTTTTTTTTTGTTAAAATTTTCATTCTATTATTATGATGAGTTTTATAAAAAAATGAATAATTAATTTTTAAAGCCATTTATTTAGGAAAAAAATAAAAATAACTTTAAGTTAATGTTTTATTAAATTAAGGTTAATAAACGACAAAAATCCCTTTAAAAAAGGGATTTTTGTCGTTTATTATCGTAAAAAGCACTACTTTTTATCCACTTTTATAGCTTCAGTTGTACTATTTTGCTTTGATTTCATTGAACAAGTAGCTTCAAAAATTGCACCTGACTCTACAGAAAGTCTTCCAACAATAACATCACCTTTTATACAAGCTGTAGATTTCACGGTTAATAATTCATCTACTTCTAGCTTTCCTGTATACTTCCCTTCAACATCGACATTCTTACACTTAATATCTCCTTGAACTTCACCTGATGTTCCGATTACCAATCTTCCACCTGAAATATAATTACCTATTAAAATTCCATCTAATCGAAAATCTTCTTTCGTTTCAATATCTCCTTTTATTGTTGTGCCTTGAACAATTCTATTCGTTTTGCCCAATGGGTTACTTTGGGGGGCTTTATTCTTATCAAACATAATATAGTTAGTTTGGGGTTATATGTTGTTTTATTTAATCCATTCTTGAAATTTCTTCTTTACTTGTATTATTTTATAATCTTGTGAAGAAATAGTATATACTTTATCTTTTATTTTATAATCTTTATACTCTTGTAAAACACTTAAAGTTGCCTTAGCTACTTCTTCAGTAATAAAACCATGTATAACAATAAAATCTTCATCCATTGTATAAATATCCACAGAACTTTTTAAATCATCATTTCTTCTTGATTTTAAATACTTATCAATTTTCTCTATTAACTTTTTAGCACTTTCAATTTCATCAACTTTTTTTGGAAAAACTAATTTCCAAGAATCGGATTCATTAGTTACGAAGTCTAAAGCCTCTAATTTTGGAATATGATTTTGAAGTAAGTCCTCTGCTTCTTTCCCTTCATCTGTATTTGGGTATGTTAAAGAAACATAATTGAGTGCCTTTTTGTATTCTTCAACACCTTTAAGCCTTCCAACAACATTAGCTTTCAACATTTCAAATTTTGGCAACGACTCTTCTCCTAAATACTGTTCAATTCTATCCTGAACTTCTACAAAAACTTCTCTTAATTGATTCTCTGTATACTTCTTGTACAACTTATTAAAAACAACTTCTGGTCTAGAATCATCATCATCAACATTTAAAGAAGGGTTTTTAAGAATTTGAGCATATCTACTTTCTGGATATTCAGAGATAATTTGATCTTTATAACTTTGTGCTTTATTTGGATTAATAATTTCGTATATCTTATATAAATTATATTTAGCTGGAAGTATTAACCTTTCTTCTGGGTTATTTTTAAGCAATTGCTCTAATCTATTGGTAGCCAATTCATATTCTTTAAATTTTTCCTTATAAATGATTCCCAACTGATAATAGGCAAAATTTCTATCTCTTGCTAAAGAATCAATGTTAGACTTTCTTGTTGGTATTTTAGAAAGATAAAAAGAAACATCATATTCAGGCTTATTAACAATCTCGTCTAAAGAGTCATTAGTTGTAACTGCATTCTCATCTTCGTCATTTTCATTAGGATTTGAAGAATTATTTTTAGCTTCAGATAACTTCCAATTTTCTTTTAATTTTCGATTACCCCATTTACTTTGAAAATCTTTTTTACCATAAGCTACAGTTACTGGATTATAAAAATAAAAGGTGCTTTGCTCTTCTTGACCATTTGGTGGTAAAAAACTTGGTGGTAAATTACCCGAATTCAAATTTTTAGCAGCTGATATGGATTGGTTTTCTTGTTTTATAGCTTCTAATTCTGCTTTCTCTGCCGCCATTTTTGCTTTTAACTCATCTTCTGCTTTTATTTTTTTAATATATTCTTCAAAATAATTTTTCCTCTCGCTCTCTCCCATCGCTACTATAGAAAGAATACTATCATTTTCATGAGCAATGGTTTCATATTTAATTACGTCTTCTAAATTATCTCTTTTCTTTTTAATTTTTCTGTATTCTCTTGTTCTGCTATCCATTTGAATTAAAGTACTATCATAATACTGACCTGCAACTTTATATTCTGCACTCTTAAAATACATTTCCCCAATATTTCTATAGTTAGAAGCCATTAAATAACGATCTTGAGAAGATGCCCTTAAAGATTTATTATACCATTTTTTAGCCGTTGAATCTATTTCTTGTTTATCATAAAAAAGACCCATTTCATGATACAAAACATCTAAAAAAGGTCTATTCTCTCTATCTTCAATTAACTTATTAAATTTTTCAGTAAATAATAGTGTATCTCCATTTTTATAATCAAATTGAGCCGCTTGTCTAGCATGAGCTTGAATAACGTACCTTCTAGGTGATTTTCTATTCATATCAATCACCTCTTGGAAAGCAACATAAGCACTATCACCATATTCCAAAGACTCATATAATTGTCCTAAAATAAATGAATATCTAGCTTTTTGCTCTTTATTACTTGTATTTTCTTTTGCCACTTTAATAGTAGCAATTGCACTATCATTTGATTCTGTATTCATATAGGCTTCTGTCAACATTGCATTTGCATCTGCTAAATCTTGCCCTTCAATTTTTTCATCTTCAAGTAACTTTTTTAAGTTTTTTATAGCTGTCTCCTCATTTTCAAGACGAATATTTACTTTTTCTCTCCAAACTTTAGCTTGATAAATTTTATCACTAGTAGGATATTTATACAATATATAATTAAAGGCTTCTAAAGAAGGTAAAAAACGATTGTCATAGTAACGTGCTTTTCCTAATAAAAGATAAGCTTCATCCATCTGAGGATTCTTCTCTTTCCCTTTAATATTCATGGAATGTTTTTGAATAGCCTTTACTGCCTTTTCTTCAGCTCGTTCAAAATTTGGGTTTTTCGCTTCTCCAGGCATCATATCCTCTTCCTGAATTGGCATCCTTTCAACAGGTAATATTGCCCAAAAATTATCTTTATATGTTACAACCAAATCAGCCTTACCTGCATCTAAAGCTATGTTACCATTATATAATATATTATATTCTGTAGTAACAGCATGAAAATTTCTATTGATAAACTTATCCTTCTTAACAGAACATGCTATTAGAAAAAAAAGGAAACCAACTGTAAATGAGTATTTAAGTATATTGTTTTTCAAGATAAAACGCTTTAATTCTTTAACTACAAATTTCTCTTTTTAGTATAAAGAATGGTAAAAATACATTTCTTTTTTTGATGTAAAAAAAAACAATTGTATTTTTATACTAATCCTGAATAGTTTTTAAATCCTTAATAGCTTTAAAAGCAATATCAATTTGATTATCGCTAACAATAATAGTAAATTCATTTGTAGTTGAAATCACCTCATGAATAATTATACCTTCCCAAGCTAATCTCTGGAAAATATAATAGTAAACACCTGGAACAGATACATTCTCTTGAGGGAGTTTCACTGTTATTGAAGATAGATTTTCAATTTTGTGTGTTATTTTTTCTGTTTTTAATAAATCGGCAACTAAATATGAAGCTGATGTACTAATGATAATATTTGATTCATTAACTCCTCTTGAAGAAGTATAAAAAACATCTGATTCTTTATTAATTTCTGATAATAATTTGGCTTGATTATCCAAAAGTGTATCCGAAATAATAAAAGCATAATCGGTTAAGGAGGAACGAACAGTTATTTCTCCAGTATTTTTTAATACCCTAGAAATCTTGTGGTTAATTTTAAAATCTAATTCTTCTGAAAGCCTTTTCAATGACATTACTACCGCTCCTTGCTTTATGTCTTTTCCTAGTTCTTTTTCTAGATAAGGCATCATTACTCTAGATAAAGAAGTGAGGTTAATTATTCCTTGTGATAAGGAATTTAAAAGAAATGGTTTCGATTTAATATATTGTTCTACAACAGAAGAAATAGTTTTCATTATGTGTTATTTTTTACAAATATAATAAAAAACACAAAATGTTACATTTATAACTTAAAAATAATAAAACGCCTCTTCTATATGTTCTATAACAAATTTTGATTTTTCTTTATGAATGGCAATAATATCAAACCTAACTTCAACATCTAAATCATTTAAAATAACATACTCGTTAATCGCTTTTAAGAGTAATTGAATTTTTTTTGGTTTCACAAAATCTTGTGGCAAACCAAAATCAATACTGGAACGAGTTTTAACTTCTACCACTGCCAGTATAATACCTTTTTGAGCAATAATATCAACTTCTGCTTTGTCGAATGTCCAATTAGTTTCTAAAATTTCATATCCTTTTTCTTGAAGAAATACTACTGCTTTTTCTTCTCCTATTTTACCTAATTCATTGTGTTCAGCCATTTTCGAGTAATTAGTTTTTAAAAACTAATGTGATTTCTTTATCGTTAACTTCAAATTCAACTTGACTTCCTAAAATTAAAGTACGATTGTCTTTTTGATGACCTGCACAAAATTCGAAAGCAATTGGAATTTTATACTCTTTGGCGATAGCTGTAATAATTTGGACTTCATTTTGTCCAAATGGAATTTCGTTATCGTGCATATCATGCATACTTCCCACAATAATTCCTGCAGCATTTTCAAAATACCCATTGCGTTTTAAATTATACATCATTCTATCAATATGATATAAATATTCGTCTAAATCTTCAATAAAAAGTATTTTCCCTTTGGTATTAATTGAAGATTTTGAACCTAATAAACTATAAAGAATAGAAATATTTCCTCCTACAAGTTCCCCTTTTGCTTTGCCTTTAAAATCATAAGATTTAGAAGGAATGCTGTATTCTAACTTTTTACCAAATAAAGCATTCTTAAAAGTTTCTTTTACTTTTTCAGGAGCTCTTGGAACAGTAAAAGGCATAATGGAATGCAGAGATGCAATTCCTAACGTATTCAAATGACTGTGTAATACCGTTACATCACTAAAACCCATAATCCATTTAGGATTAGTTTTAAATTTTGTAAAATCCAACAAGTCAATAATTCGAACCGTTCCATAACCACCACGAGCACACCAAATGGCTTTCACATCATTATCATCCATCATTTCTTGCAAATCAGCAGCACGTTCAGCATCAGTACCTCCTAATTGACAACTATCCAAACCGATAGTTCTTCCTAGTTTAGTTTTCAAACCCCAAGATTCTAACAATTCAATAGCAGGTTTAGCTTCTTCTGGCATAAATTTTCTAGCAGTACAGATAATGGCAACAGTGTCACCTTTTTTAAGATACGATGGCATTTTCATTTTTTGTTGAGAATGAGAGTATAATGAGACAAAAATTAGTAATACAATATAATTAAACTTCATAAATAGAAAAGTTTAACCCAAAAATACATAAATAAGATATAAAAATTCGTCAAATCATTCCTAAAGAATTATTTTTGCATGTTTTTCTGAATGAATATCAGAATCTAAAATACAATTGAATTATGTTAGAAAATCCAAAAAGATATACTGTAACTGCTGCTTTACCATACACTAATGGTCCTATACACATAGGACATTTGGCTGGTGTTTATGTGCCAAGTGATATTTATGCAAGATATTTACGTTTACAAGGAAAAGATGTTGTTTTTGTTTGTGGAAGTGACGAACATGGAGTAGCTATTTCAATGAAAGCAAAAAAAGAAGGCATTACTCCACAAGAAGTAATTGATAAATATGATGGTATCATTCGTCAATCTTTTATAGATTTTGGGATTACATTTGACAATTATTCAAGAACTTCATCAAAAATTCATCATGATACTGCTCAGGAATTTTTTAAAAAATTATACCAAGATGGGAAATTCATTGAGCAAACTACCGAACAATTATATGATGCTAAAGCCGATCAATTTTTAGCAGACCGATTTGTAACAGGCACTTGTCCGAAATGTGAGAACCCTGAAGCTTATGGTGATCAATGTGAAAGATGTGGTTCATCTTTAAATGCAACTGATTTAATTAATCCTAAATCAACTATTACGGGAGAAACTCCAATTTTAAAAGAGACAAAACATTGGTTTTTACCTTTGAATGAATATGATGCTTTTCTTAGACAATGGGTTTTAGAAGGTCACAAAAATGATTGGAAATCGAATGTTTACGGACAAGTAAAATCTTGGGTTGATGGTGGTTTAGAACCAAGAGCAGTAACACGTGATTTAGATTGGGGAATAGATGTACCTGTGGAAGGTGCTGATGGTAAAAAATTATACGTTTGGTTTGATGCTCCTATTGGCTACATTTCAGCTACCAAAGAATGGGCTGAAAGAGAAGGAAAAGAATGGGAACCATATTGGAAAGACGAAGAAACAAAATTAGTTCACTTTATTGGTAAAGATAATATTGTATTTCATTGTATTATTTTCCCAGTAATGTTGAAAGCTGAAGGGAGTTATATTTTACCCGATAATGTTCCAGCAAACGAATTTTTAAATTTAGAAGGAAACAAATTATCTACTTCTAAAAATTGGGCAGTTTGGTTACATGAATATTTACAAGATTTCCCAGACAAACAAGATGCTTTACGTTATGCTTTGACGGCAAATGCTCCAGAAACTAAAGACAACGATTTCACTTGGAAAGATTTTCAGGCTAGAAACAATAATGAATTGGCTGCGATTTACGGTAACTTTATTAATAGAGTAGTTGTTTTAACTAATAAATATTACGAAGGAATTGTTCCAAAACCAAATGAATTTACTGAAGTTGATGAACAAACTTTGACCGAATTAAAAGCATATCCATCAGTTATTTCCAGTTCAATTGAACGCTATCGTTTTAGAGAAGCATTAGGTGAAGTAATGAATGTTGCTCGTTTAGGTAATAAATATTTGGCAGACGAAGAACCATGGAAAATGATAAAAGAAAATCCAGAAAGAGTAAAAACCCAAATGTATGTGGCCTTACAAATTGCTTCAGCATTAAGTGTTTTATGTGAACCGTTTCTACCTTTTACTGCTAAAAAATTAAAAACAATTTTAAAGCTGAACGAGTCCAACATTGGTTGGAATGACATTTCTATTAAATCAGATTTACTTTCTGCTGGTCATCAAATAGGACAGTCTGAAATTTTATTTACTCAAATAGATGATGCAGAAATACAAAAACAACTAGACAAATTAGAAGCTACAAAAACTGCCAATAAAATGGAAAATGCAAAAGCTGAACCACAAAAAGAAATAGCCACATTTGACGATTTTACAAAATTAGATATTCGTGTTGGAACCATTTTGGAAGCTGAAAAAATGCCAAAAGCAAACAAACTTTTAGTTTTAAAAGTTGACACAGGAATTGATGTACGAACTATCGTTTCAGGAATTGCAGAACATTTTTCACCTGAGGAAGTTATTGGCAAACGAGTAACTGTTTTAGTAAATTTAGCACCAAGAGCTTTACGAGGTGTAGAAAGTGCTGGGATGATTTTAATGACTAATAATGCTGAAGGAAAATTAGTATTTGTAAATCCAGATGCTGAAGGAGTTTTAAATGGTACTTTGATTAGTTAAGATGAATAATATTAAAACAATAGCTTTCGACGCAGACGACACTTTATGGCACAATGAACCTTATTTTGATGAAGCGCAAGCAAGATTTTCTGAACTTTTTCAAGATTTTGCTTCTCATCAAGAGATTTTAGGTTTAATATTGAATCATCAGGTTAAAAACTTGCCTTTATATGGTTTTGGTATTAAAGCGTTTACGTTATCTATGATTGAAACGGCTTTAGAAATTACAAATAACACCATCTCTGGGAAAGGAATTGAAAAAATAATTACAATTGGTAAAGATTTATTACAAAGACCAGTAGAGTTATTGCCAAATGTTGAAGCAGTTTTACAGGAATTAAAAGGAAAATACAAATTAATTGTAGCTACTAAGGGTGATTTAAAAGACCAACATAGAAAATTACACGATTCAGGTTTAGGACATTATTTTCACCACATTGAAGTTTTGAGCGATAAAACAGAGCTAGATTATGAGAAAATGCTTGGTCGTTTAGATATTAAAGCATCAGAATTCTTAATGATTGGTAACTCTTTAAAATCTGATGTGTTACCTATTCTGAATATTGGTGGTTATGGTGTTCATGTTCCTTATCATACCACTTGGGAATATGAAAAAATTGATTTTGAAATTGAACATGAAAATTTTAAGTCAATTACCTCTATAACTGAAATTTTAGCTTTTTTGTAATGAAACGATTACTTGATATTGAAACGTGGAATCGGAAAGAGCATTTTGAGTTTTTTTCAAAATTTGAAGAACCTTTTTTTAGCATTACTTGTCCTATTGATGTTACTTTAGCTTATGAAAATGCAAAAAAATTACAAATTCCATTTTTTACCTATTATTTGCACAAAAGTATTTTAGCCATCAATAAAATTGAAAACTTTAGATATAGAATTCAAGAGGATAAAGTTTATATTTATGATGAAATTCATGCCTCAGCAACAATCATGAGAGATGACAAAACTTTTGGTTTTTCATTTATGGAGTATATAGAAAATGTAAATGGTTTTCAAGAAATGGTTAGAGGAGAAATTACAAGAATACAAAACACACCTGGTTTGCTAACTCGAGAATTTCCTGAAAATATTATTCATTTTTCTGCTATTCCATGGATTAATTTCACTGGTTTAACGCATGCCAGAAGTTTTAGCTCTCCAGATAGCTGTCCTAAAATATCTTTTGGAAAATTAATTTCAAATAATGAACAAAAAACTATGTCAATGTCAATTACTGCTCACCACGGTTTAGTAGATGGCTATCACATGGGATTATTTATAGAGAAATTACAACGTTTATTAAATGAAGAAATTTAATCAATGTCGCTTTATTTTTTTAAAGTTTTACCATACTTTTAACTGAAAATAAATCCGTTTTAAGCTATATTTGATTTAAAATCTTATTTATGAGAAAGCTTTCTCTTTTGTACTATCTTTTTTTTAGTTTTTCTATTTTTAGCCAAATTAAATTGGCTGATGTTTCTGTCGAATTAAAAAAAAGTGCTGATTTTCACCAACTAATTACACAAGTTAATCCTGAAACAGCAGAAATCTTTTCTTTTACTTCTGATAAAGAAAAACTTATTGGCTTAAAATTTAATAATGCTATTTTCTTTTCGGATAGTATATCTATCAAAAGACCATTTAATTTTCGTTACATGATGGGTTCAGGATTTACAGAAAACAATAATCCTGTGTGCTATTGGGCAACCGAAGATATGGAAAGGTTTATAGGCATCGAATTTGATTTTAACTCTCATACAACTAAAACGATTCAATATAACCTCAGTTTAAAAAATCAAATTATTTTTTCTGATTTTTATGAAAAAGGAATTCTATATTTTCTAACTGAAAAAAAAGAGTCTCAATCACTTCAATTAATTTCCATTCAAGGTCATAAAGTAACAACAAATGAACTCGATTTTTCAAAATTTACAATTGAAAACAAAAACCAGAAAGAAACAACCTTATTAAAATTACTTAACCAATTTGGAATTACTAAAATTAACACTAAGGGATTTAACTCTTATGTTTTTGGAACTAATTCTATAAAGTATTATTTGCGAAATGGCACATTGGTAATTACTCTAGACAATACGACTACAAAAACACAAGTTTTTGAAATTAACTTAAACTCTTTTGACATAAAAGAAACTATTTTTAATCAAAACAGTTTAGAAGATATAAAGCAAACCAATTCACTCTTATTTGAAAATTATTTAGTGCTATTAGAATTAAATAAAGAGGTTTTTGAAATTCAAATTCTAGATTATTCAAATAAAGATCTTATTCAAAAATACCAAATTAACGAAACCAAAACTCTTCCTTTTACAACCACATTTTTTACTCAAACTGGTAATAATTCTCCCAGAAAAATTAAGAATAGTAAAAAATTTATAAAAAGAATACTTGATGGAAATATAGGAGCATCTATATATAACTTAAATGGAAGTTATGTTGCTACTTTTGGAACTTCAAGAGAAATTGTACGAAATAGTGACATTGTTTTAGGTGTAGGATTAGGATTATCATCCATTGCTACGGGTACTGGTTTTTATTCTGATTTTTTAGGAGAAAATTTCGTTACTAAAAATATCTTTTTTGATGTCCAATTCGATTCTAATTTTGAACAAACAAAAAGTGCCATTAAACCCCTTTTTGTTGATAAAATTGCACGATTTACATCTGAAAATAGAAATGTAAAATATGAACACTATTTCCCTTATCAAGACTACTACATTTTGAGTTATTATGACAAAAATACAAATGAGATTGTGTTGAGTAAATTCACTGATGGTTTTGATTGATACTATATGTTTCCAATAGCTTTTCATTCCATATTTAAGCATCCTTTACCAAAAGGACATCGCTTCCCCATGTTGAAATATGAATTATTGCCACAACAATTACTTCATGAAGGAACGGTACAACAAGCAGATTTTTTTGAACCTAAGAAGTGTGATTTAAATACTGTTTTAAAAGTACATACTAAAGAATACGTTGATGATTTACTGAATTTATCTTTAGAGGCAAGAGCAGCTAGAAAAATTGGATTTCCACTTTCAAATGAATTGGTAGAACGTGAATTGAGAATTGCTCAAGGAACCATTATGGGTTGCCAAAAAGCATTTGAAACCAAAGTCGCCTTTAACATCGCTGGAGGCACTCATCATGCGTATTCTAATCATGGTGAAGCCTTTTGTCTATTAAACGATCAAGCTATTGGAGCACAATTTTTATTGGACAAAAAATTGGCTAAAAAAATTCTAATAATAGATTTAGATGTTCATCAAGGCAATGGTACTGCTGAAATTTTTCAAAACAATCCCAATGTTTTTACCTTTTCTACTCATGGTAAAACCAATTATCCCTTTAAAAAAGAAAAATCAGATTTAGATATTGCTTTTCCTGATGGAACAACTGATGAAGAATTTTTGAAAACTATTTCAATGGTTATCCCAAAATTATTTGAACAACAAAAACCTGATTTTATCTTTTATTTAGCTGGTGTTGATATTTTAGAAAGTGATAAATTAGGCAAACTCTCTTGTACGATTGAAGGTTGCAAAAAAAGAGATGAAATTATTTTCAAATTATGTAAACAATATCAAATTCCAGTTCAAGTTTCCATGGGTGGTGGTTATTCTCCAGAAATTAAAACTATTATTGAAGCACATGCTAATACCTATAGAGTGGCTAAAAATATTTTCTAAAAAGCGTTTAAAACACTAATAATTTCCTCACCATATTTTTCTGTTTTTATAACTCCAAAACTTTTAATATTTAACAACTCATCAATTGTTTCAGGTTTGTTTTTTGCAATGTTCATTAAATGTGAATTATGACAAACTCTAAAAGCAGACCAACCCAAATTAGAAGCAAAATCATTTCTCCATTCCTTTAATGCTAAAAAAATTTCTTTTTCTTTATCCGTTAAATCTTCAAAACATAATTTGTCTTTTGACTCTTTTTGCAATTGGACTTTAGGTTCGTAAAAAACCACTGCAGACCAATAATCGGTTGTTCCAGTGGTTACAAAATTGGTTGAAGTTAATTTTACCTCAACAGTATCTAAAAATTCATTCATTCGGTTTTGATCTACTATACAAAACTCTTTACTCAATCGTATATTGAAAACTCTAATATTCATAGTGCTAAAAAATTGAAATTAAAAATTCAGCCTCTTCAAAAAAAGAAGAAGCTGAATTGGATAAAATTATTTCCCTAAAAGCAAAACTTCATTCGCTACAATTTCTGTAATGTAACGTTTGATTCCGTCTTTATCATCGTAACTTTTATAGGTTAACTTACCATCAATAGCAAGTTCTTTTCCTTTAGTGACGTATTTCTCAATAATTTCTGCAGTTTTTCCCCAAGCAGTTACTCTGTGCCATTCTGTTTTCTCTACTTTGTCTCCGTTTTCTTTGTAATATACTTCATTGGTAGCGATTGATAAATTGGCTAATTTTTTTCCAGCTTCTAATGTTTTTATTTCTGGTTCTTGACCTACATGTCCGATTAATTGTACTCTGTTTTTCATGGCGTGTAAAATTTTAAATGGTTTATATAAATTGTTATTCTGTTTAATAAAACTTTTTAATTGAAATTGATTTTTGATATTGCAATTGTAACCGTTTCATTTCGACAGTGCAAAGATTAGATAACTTTCAAATAGTATTCGGTAAGTATACGTTTACTTTCGATTGTAAGTATTTGTAACCGTTTGAAAACGAATATATGCTTGATTTTCAAGTATATAATATTGGTAATAAAAGAGACGCAACCACTAATAAAATTAATGAAAGAATTCCACCTATAAACAAAAAGTGCTTGAATTTATAAATCCCCATACCATAAATAATGGCATTTGTTTGATAACCCATTGGAGTATAAAAACTAAAATTAGCTCCAAACATTAAAGCATATAATAAAGGTTTTGGGTTTAAATTCATTTTTTGAGCTACAATAATTACAATAGGTGCTAATATAATGGCTGTTGCATTATTGGAAATAAAACCGCTCATTAGCAAAGTAAATGCAAAAACCATTGCAATTACAGCTGATGTTGGAACCGATTTCAATAATGCATAAAGATGTTCACCAATAAAATCATCTGTACCTGTATTTTTCATAGCAATACCAAGAGGAATCATACCTGCCAACAAAAAAATCACTTGCCAATTAATTCCTGAATAAGCATCTTTTAATTGAATACAACCGGTAAATAAACATAAGGCAACTCCAATTAATGAGCTCTTGAGAATAGAAAAGGTATTGGTTGCAGAAAGGACAATTACTACAATTATAGCAAGAAAAGAAATTAGTTTTTTATAATTAGGGATATTAGGAACGGTCAAAACCGAATTGGCAAAAAGCAAATTGTCAGAATTGGCTATTTTTTGAATTTCACTTAAATTACCTGTCAATAATACTCTGTTTCCTGGATTTATAAATTTTTTTGAGAAGAATTTCACAAACATATTTGGGTTTTTCTCATACTCTCTTTCACTTGTTATGGCTTTTACCGATATATTTTCAGGCAATCTTTCATTAAATTCCTTCACAGACATATTCACATATCTAGAATTAGGTAGAATAATTACTTCGTGATATTCATTAGTATATTGATCTTCTATTAAATTTTGATCAACTCCTAGTATATTTAAACCTAAACTTTCTGACTTTGAAGTTAAATCTTCAATCGTTAAATCCAACCAAAGAATGTCATTTTCTTGAAGAATCTCCGATTTCAAATCAGTTCTCAAATAACGCTTTCCTCTTTGTATTTTTATTAATCGAATATCATTCTCATTCCAAATTTCGGTATCGTAAGGTTTCTTACCTATCAACTTAGAACCTTCCCTAATTTTTACAGAAGTTACATAGGCAAATTTTTCTGATAAATCTAGTTTGTCTTCATTTTGGTTTTTTGGCAGAAAGATTTTAGATAAAAAAAAGATAATTGGTATTGCAATAAGAAGAAAGATAACACCTGCTAATGAAAATTCGAAAAATGAAAATTTTCCAATACCACTTTTATTAGATATTCCTGATACTATTAAGTTTGTACTGGTTCCCATTAAGGTACAACTTCCTCCCAAAATTCCTGCAAATGAAATAGGTAATAATACTTTTGATTTATTAATTTTTCCCAATTTATCTAATTCGTTTACCAACTTAATAAAGATAATAACTACTGCTGTTGTAGCTATAAAGGAAGAAAACACACCTACAGTTAGCATCAGCAAAGGAAGGAAAACCCAAAAAGGCCAATTCATAATAGGTATTATCTTTTGAGCCATCAAGGCAACTACACCATTTTTTTCTAAACCAATGGCTATGATCATCAAACAAAGAATGGTTAAAACCGAATTATCAGAAAACCCAGAAACCGATTCTTCAGGAGTTACAATTCCAAAAACCAACAAACTTATTAAAATAAAAAAGGCTGTTTTATCAACAGTAAATTTTTCGCTTACAAATAGTATGAAAGCAATTACTAATATTCCTAAAACAATACCTATTTCAAAAGTCATATTACACTAATTTAAATATAAAAATAGCAAAGAATTTAGAAAAAAAATTACATGATTTCAAGAGAAAATTATAACATTTCCATAGTAATTGTAAACGTTTGTAAATGGAAATATTATTTGCTATATTTGATACAAATCCAATAAATATATGCCAGCAAATATTAAATCCATTGAGTTACGAAATTTACAAATTGAAGATTATAAAGAACTGAAAAAATCCATGATTGAATCGTACCCTGAAATGGCAGATTCATTTTGGAAAGAAGATCAAATAGAAACCTTACTAAGCAAGTTTCCTGAAGGGCAATTAGTAATTGTTGTTGATGGAGTGGTTGTAGGTTCTGCTTTATCTCTTTTAGTAACAGAGGATTTTGCTTTTAAAACAAGAACCTATAAAGCGATAACTTCCAATTATTCCTTCAAATCTCACAATCCTGATGGAGAAGTTTTATATGGAATTGATGTGTTTATCAATCCGCAATATCGTGGTCTTCGATTAGGCAGACGATTGTATGATGTAAGAAAAGAATTATGCGAACAATTGAACTTAAAATCCATCATTTTTGCAGGAAGAATTCCAAATTATGGAAAATACAAAGATGAAATTACTCCAAAAATTTATATTGAAAAAGTAAAGAAAAAAGAAATATACGATCCTGTTTTGTCATTTCAATTAAGTAACGATTTCCATGAAGTTCGTGTACTTAAAAACTATTTAGAAGGCGATACCGAATCACAAGAATACGCTGTTTTATTAGAATGGAATAATATTTATTATGATGATAGTCCAAAATTAATTAATACTGAAAAAAGTGTCGTGCGTTTAGGATTAATCCAATGGCAGATGCGTTCTCTAAATAATCTAGAAGCGCTATTTGAACAAGCCGAATTTTTTATTGATGCTGTTTCTGGTTATAGCAGTGATTTTGCGCTATTTCCTGAATTCTTTACAGCTCCTTTAATGGCTGATTACAATCATTTATCTGAAGCAGAAGCTATTAGAGAATTAGCGCGTCATACGGAAGCCGTCAAGCTTAGATTTCAAGAATTCGCCATTTCCTACAACATCAATATTATAACAGGAAGTATGCCATATATAGAAGACGAACATGTTTATAATGTTGGGTTCCTTTGTAAAAGAGACGGAACTAACGAAATGTATCGTAAAATTCATATTACACCTAACGAAGTGTTCCATTGGGGAATTACTGGTGGTGATACCATCCAAACATTTGATACCGATTGTGGCAAAATAGGAATTATGATTTGTTATGATGTAGAATTCCCAGAATTATCTCGCTTAATGGCTGATGAAGGCATGAATATTTTATTTGTTCCTTTTTTAACTGATACGCAAAATGGCTACACTCGTGTAAAAAGCTGTGCGCAAGCTCGTGCTATAGAAAATGAATGTTATGTTGCAGTGGCTGGTTGTGTGGGTAATTTACCAAAAGTAAATAATATGGATATTCAATATGCGCAAGCTGCTGTGTTTACTCCATCCGATTTTGCTTTTCCTAGTAACGGAATTAAAGCAGAAGCAACTCCAAACACAGAAATGACTCTAATTGTTGATGTTGATATGGATTTATTAAAAGAATTACACGAACATGGAAGCGTAAACACCATGAAAGACAGAAGACATGACTTGTACCAACTTAAAAAACTGAAATAATGAAAAAACTCCTTTTCTTATTTGCTATGACCACGTCATTTTGTTTTGCTCAAAACACCTTGCATTATAATGATGAAAAAGGGTCTGAAAAAGCCTCTCTAAAAGACATAGAATGGCTAGAAGGGAATTGGACAGGTGAAGCTTTTGGTGGTGTTTTTCAAGAAAACTGGAGCAAACCATTAGGTGGTTCTATGTTGTTTAATTTTAAGTTGGTCGTTGATGGAAAAGTAGTTTTTTATGAAGTAGGACATATTGTTGAAAAAGACAAAACACTATTGTATCAAATCAAACATTTTGATGCCAATTTAAAAGGTTGGGAAGAAAAAGATGAATCAGAAGATTTTAGATTCATCAAAAAAGAAAAAAACCGCTTGTATTTTGATAATTTCACCTTTGAAAAAGTGTCTAATAACGAAGTGAATTTGTATGCTTATTTTGAAGATTCTAAAGAAGAAGTGATTTTTAATTTTAAGAAGTGAAAACTATTTAAAATATGACTAAAAATAGTTTACAATTAAATTTGACTCAATTTATTAAGACAGGTAAATTTAATTTTATTTCTCTTGGAGTTCACAAAAATGAATTGTTAGCGAATGGCTTTTATCCTGATGATTGGCTCAATAATGAAACTATAGAGTCTTCAAAAATATGGAAATATGGAAACTTTGAATTCCATTTTGATAATAATTCATCACTTAAAGAAATATTAAACAATTATGTTCCTAAATTAGATGGTGGAAAAAAAATTCATATTCAAGATTGGTGGCTTTTTAAAGAAGGTAAATATATTCCAAACTTAAAAGAAACAATTAAAGAATTAGATAAACTCGATTTGAAATATTCTAAAGAGATTGATTTAATTGGATTTATAAATATAAAATTTGAAAATCAAGTTTATATCGTTTTTGAAAACCTTAAAGAAATCAATAGTTTAGATCTAGGTGAATTTAAAATGGTAGTAATAGGAAAGAAAAAATAAATCGAAAGAAAACTAACAAATTAACATGGAACTAGAACAACTAAAATACCCAATAGGACCATTCAACTGTCCAGAAGTAATAACAGATGATATTTTGCATTCTTGGATTTCTGAAATTCAGCATTTTCCAGAATATGTTGTGGCTGTTACCAATGAACTTTCCAAAGAAATATTACAGTGGAAATATCGTCCTTATGGTTGGAATATCAAACAAGTAGTGCATCATTGTGCAGACAGTCACTTGAATGCTTTTATTCGTTTTAAGTTGGCACTCACAGAAGAAAACCCAACCATAAAACCTTACGCAGAAGATTTATGGGCCGAATTAATTGATGGAACGGATGATGATATTTCTTATTCGTTATTGATTCTAAAAGGCTTGCATCACAGATGGCATTTGGTTTTACTAAATATGGATGAAAAAGATTGGGAAAAAACCTATTATCATCCAGAAAGTAAGCAATCTTTTACCTTAAAAAGTGTAGCCGGACTTTATGCTTGGCATTGCAAACATCATTTGGCGCACATTAAACAAGCTTTACTTCATGAAAATAAGTTTGAATAATGAATGAATTACAAATAGTTTCAGAAAGAACAAAATTACGATTGATTCAATTATCCGATTTAGAATTCATTCATCAATTACATGCTTTACCAGAAACAGATGAATTTAATGCATTAGGTCTTCCAAAAAGTATAGAGGAAACAAAAGCAATTATTTTACCTTGGATTGAAGATAATCAATGTGAAGAAATTTCAAATTATACTTTTATTATTGAGCAAAAAAAGGATAACAAGAGTATTGGCTTATTTGGAATAAAAATTGGCAATAAAAAATACAAAAGAGCAGAAGTTTGGTATAAAATTCATTCTGATTACTGGAATAATGGATTTGCAACTGAAGTTTTAAACAGCATACTGAGCTTTTGTTTTGATGCATTAAAATTGCATCGAGTTCAAGCGGGTTGTGCTGTTGGAAATATTGGCTCAATTAAAGTTTTGGAGAAAGTAGGCATGATAAGAGAAGGAAGAGGAAGACAAATATTACCTTTAAAATCAGGTTGGTCAGATAATTTTGAATATGCTATTTTAGAAACTGATGAGAGAAAATAAAAAACGGAATGAGATTGCTTCGTTCCACGAAATGACCAGATTATGAGTAAAAACTGTTTAGAATGCAACGAAAAAATTATAGGAAGAGAAGATAAAAAATTCTGTTCCGATGGTTGTAGGAATGCTTACAATAATAAAATGAACAAAGATCAGAATAACTTGATGCGTAATGTGAACAATAAATTGCGTAAAAATTATCGTATTCTTTGCGAATTAAATCCGGATGACAAAACCAAAACGACTAGAACTAAATTACTGAGCAAAGGTTTCGATTTTGACTTTTTTACTTCTATTTACCAAACCAAAACAGGTAATACGTATTACTTTTTATACGATCAAGGTTATATGGCAATTGAAAATGATGGTTTTGTTTTGGTGAAAAAGGATAGTTAGTTTAAGAGAAAAGATGAAAGAGAAAAGAGAAAAGATTTCTTTTAAAGAACCCATTCACGTTTCAAAATTTAGATTTTGGGCTGGTTTAGTAGTAAGTATTTTGCTGAGTTTTTCTGTTTACCAATTTTTTATTTTTAGTAGAGATTTGCTTCGTTTACTTACTTTTAGTGATCATTTCAATTATTTGGCATTTTCTGAAAACGAACTCCTTTTTTACAATTTATTCTATGCTTTTTTGGCTTTAATTATTGGGCAAAGTTATTTTCTAAAAATTATTTTCGATACAAATAAGAAATTTGGAGAAAAAAGAATTCAATTCAAGCGTAAAAAAATAGTTCACAACCAAAATATATGGATTTGGTTTTTCTTATTATGGTTTTTACGATTCGCTACAATGTATAGTTTTTTAAACATGGTTGGTTTTGGACAAAAAGTAAATTATGCTCCTGTCTTTTATGAGTATTTTAGTTTTTATGAAGAATATCCTTATTTGTTTGTATTAATAGTACTTGCTTTGTTTTTACAATCCTGGCAAGGATTAGGTTTAACCATTAACAATTATTTCAAATACTTGATGGGTTCTTTTATATTACTTTCCGTTTTAGCTTTTGGTTTTACCAAAATTAATCTGATGAATGTTGAACAGTATTTTAAAAAACAACATGCTCAAAATCCTTACATAAAAGAAAATATCCAATTGCCCAAAGTTCCTTTTACACAATCGCTTTCGTTAAGACATAAAAAGAAAGAATTTTTTATTACTAAAGATTTAAAAATTATCTATAATAACCAAGAATTAGACTCTATTGGGTTCTTGATGAATATTTTGGAAAAAGATAAATATCCTCAGTATAGTATTTTCAAATCTTTTATTCAATTGAATGTAGATGAAAATGTTTCTATAGGGAATCTTGATAAAATACTAAGAATAATAAATCGAAACTCTAATTATCAAATCGCTTTTGCAGCTTTGCCAAAAGAAACAAAATTGAAAAAAATTGTTTACCAAGAACATCCTGTTGGTTTATTTGAAAGCAATTCTATTAAGCTCAACTATGAAAACCTTATTACTTTGCATTTAACAAGTGAAAATGAAATTCTTTTAAACAACAATTCTATTTCTTGTGATGAAATTGCAAATACTATTGCCAAAATAATAGCTGAAAATGAAAATTATTTAATTTCAATAGAACTCCCAGAAAAGCCATTGCATTCTCACTATATGCAACTTCTTTCCTATTCAAGAGAAGCATATCTTAAAGCCTGTCAAATTATTGGTAGAGAAAAAGGAATGGATGATTTTACAATAGCATATTTTCCAAATCAAATTTTAGATTTTAATATGATTGAAGCGAAACAATTGGAAATATTATCAAAAATAGATTTTAATAATTTACCTATCCCAACATTAGAATTCGAAGATGAAGAAGTTTATGAATAAAAAAATTTCCATACTAGGTTGTGGTTGGTTAGGATTTCCTTTAGCCAAAGTGTTACTTGAAAACGGTTTTTCAGTTAAAGGTTCCACAACTTCTGAGAACAAACTTACTTTATTAGAAGCCCATAAAATTCAACCTTTTTTACTTTCGCTATTCGAAAACAAGGTTGAAGGTAATATAACTGGTTTTTTAAACGATTCTGAAGTTTTAATTATAGATATTCCTCCTGGATTGAGAAGAGATACTTCTATTTCATTTGTGACTAAAATAAAAACTTTGGTTACCCAAATAGAAAAATCAAGTATTAAAAAAATACTTTTCGTAAGTTCGACTTCTGTTTATACGGATGTATTTCCAATTGAAGAAATAACAGAAGAAACTCCAACAAATCCTGACACAGAAAGCGGTAGACAATTAGTTGAAGTAGAGAAATTATTATTGGATAACACAAATTTTGAAACCATAATTCTACGTTTTGGAGGTTTAATTGGAGAAGACAGACATCCCATAAAATATCTAGCTGGAAAAGAAAATGTAGAAAATCCTGATGGGCCCATTAATTTTATTCATCAGGAAGATTGTATTGGGATTATTACAGAGCTTATAAAAAAACTTCTTGACACTCCAGAATACTTCAAACAAATTGGTAATCAAATCTATAATGCAGTTGCTCCACAACACCCAACAAGACAAGAATATTATCACAAAAAAGCTAAAAATATGAATTTGGCTTTTCCTATCTTTGTCAAAGATACAGCCTCAAAAGGAAAGATTATCCTTAGCACTAAAATAGAAACTGTATTGTCTTATACCTTTAAAAAAGAGATTTAAAAATGGCTTATTTTAGTGTTTTCCATGAGTATATCAAGCAAAAAAAAAGTGCTATTGGTTTGCCTTTTATTGCTTTGTGTTGGATTAGTTTTTTTTGGGGCACCACTTGGATTGCTTCCAAAGAAGGTGTAAAACACATGCCAGCTATGCAATTGGTCGTTTTAAGACAATTTTTTGGTGGTATTTTGTACTTGGCTTACTTTTTATACAAAAAAGCACCTTGGCCAAACCAAAGACAATGGAGAAACATCTTGGTATTAAGTATCTTAAATTTTATGCTAAGTAATGGTTTGAGTACTTGGGGTGTAAAATACATTTCAAGTGGTTTAGGAGCTATTATTGGTTCTATTTTCCCCCTTTGGATTGTTATTATTAGTTTTTTTAGAGGTGAAAAAGTGTCTTGGAAAGCCGTTTTGGGGTTAGTAATTTGTTTTTCTGGAATTTGTGTCATTTTCTACGATTACTTACATGATTTTTTAAATCCTGAATTTCGTTTTGGTATTATTTTATCAATAATTGCCACTTTTACTTGGGCTTTGTCTTCTATATATATCAGAGAAAACCGAACTAATTTCAATCCGTATTTTAGTTTAGGATTGCAAATGCTCATTTCTTGTGTAGCCATATTTAGTGTCATTCAAACTACAGGTGAAACCGTTCCATTATCTGAAATTCCAGCTATTTCTTGGTGGTCTATTGCTTATTTAGTGGTTTTTGGTTCTGTTTTAACCTTTATCGCTTTTATATATGCTTTGGAAACATTGCCAAAAGAGGTAAGTAGCTTGTATGCCTATATCAATCCGATTGTAGCTTTATTTTTTGGATATATTTTATTCAACGAACCTTTTACAATTTCAATAGCAATAGGAGGATTTATTACCCTAACGGGATTGTTTTTGGTAAACAAATCCATTAAAAGAAACACTTAATAATGGATTGAAAAAAATTAACTAAACACTTCTTCCATCATCATTTCTTCATCCGTTATATTGGATAGATTAATTGCAGTTTCTATTAGCGCTAAGTGGGAATAGGCTTGAGGAAAATTTCCTAATAATCTTTTGGTTTTGAAATCAATATCCTCACTAAACAGACCAAGATGGTTACTGTACGATAATAATTGATCAAACTGCTTTCTAGCTTTTTTTTCTTCACCAATTTTATACAATGCGTTTATATACCAAAAGGTACAAATAGTAAAAGAAGAGGAAGGTAAGCCAAAGTCATCTTTAATTTTATAGCGGTATAATAAACCATCGTTATTTAGTTCTTTACCAATGGCTTTAACGGTACTCACATATTTAGGGTCTTTTGCGTCAATAAACCCATAAGGTTCCATTAATAATACAGAAGCATCCATTTCTTTAGAACCATACGATTGTGTAAATGCTTTTACCTCATCGTTCCATGCATTTTCATGAATATCACTTTTAATGGCCGCTTCTAATACTTTCCACTTATTCATTTTATGTTGCTTGTTGAATATTTCAGCCACTTTTATGGCTTTATCTATCGCAACCCAACAAAGCACTTTTGAAAAAGTAAAATGACGGTCTTCTTCTCTAAATTCCCAAATGCCTTTATCTGCTTCTTTCCAGTGGTTACTTACAACCCAAACAATACCTTTTGTAATAGTCCATAAGTTTTCTCCATTATCAATATCTATTGAAAAATTAGTCACCTGTTGATGAATTACATCCATTAAAATACCATAAATATCATTTTGCTTTTGCGAATAAGCTGCATTTCCGATTCTAACGGGCTTAGAGTTTTTATAACCACTTAAATGATGTAGTGTTTTTTCCGTTAATGTTTTTTCTTTATTGATTCCATACATGATTTGAAGTTTTTCACCTTTGTCTGGAATTAAATCAATAATGAATTTTAGGTAGCGTTGTGCAATTTCTCTGTGTCCTAATTTAGAAACTACTTTTACAACCATTGAAGCATCACGAATCCAACAAAAACGATAATCCCAATTTCTAACTTCACCTATTGTTTCTGGTAAAGAAGTGGTTGCAGCTGCTAGAACAGCTCCCGTTTTGTCATAACTCAATAATTTTAAGGTCATAGCACTTCTAGCAATTTCTTCGTTGTATTTTTTATATTTTGGAGTTAATTCCATCCAATTCAACCAATATACTTTTGTGCGTTCTAATTCTAATTGGATTTTTTGTAGCGTTAATTTTAGGATTTTTTCATTATAACCAACTAAAAAATATCCGTCATTTTTAAGCGTAATTTCCTCACCGTTTAAAACAGCTTCTTTATTAAAATCAGTATATAAAAATAAAGTATCAAACTCTTCTACATTGGTTAAATTAACAATAAAATCTTCTTTGATATAAGCAACTGTTTCTGCAATTGCGTATTCTAATTTTGGATTATAGTTGACACGAAATTTTGGTTCACCTGAAACCCTTTTCAAATATCTAATAATTTCTGGTGGATTATGATGTTTGTCATGCTCTTTAAGATACCTTGGCATAAAATCATGCAATTCAAAAACACCTTCTTCACTTGCAAAAGTGGTTACTAAAATACAGGTGTTTTCTAGATAATTTTGAGAGATTACATACTTTTCGGAAACGGAAAACGAAAAACTTCCTCCAATATTTTCATCTAATAATTTAGCAAAAACGGAAGAAGAATCAAACTCAGGCAAACAACACCAATCTAATGATCCTGTCTTTGAAATTAATGCTGCGCTTTGACAATTCCCTATTATTCCGTAGTCTAAATTATTCATAAAGTTTTTGTTACCCGTGTTATTTTCCTTAAATTAACGAAAAATATTATAGTTAAACAAGCCAAACCTAGATATGTCGAAAAATATTATAGTCTCTAATCGATTACCTGTACAAATAGTTTTAGAAAATGAAAAGTTAGCAGTTTTCCCTAGTGTAGGAGGTTTAGCAACAGGGATGAAATCTGTACATGCTGATGGAGATGGTATTTGGATAGGTTGGTCTGGTTTAGAAGAAACACAGTTAACTCAAAAGAATAAAGAAAATGTGGAAAAGGCTTTGTTGAAAGAGAAATGCATTCCCGTTCCGCTAACACAAGATAATATTGATGATTTTTATTTAGGTTTTAGTAATAAAACCTTGTGGCCACTCTTTCATTACTTTACAGAATATACTTCATTTGAAAATAGTCAATGGCTTTCCTATAAAGAAGTAAATGAAAAATTTGCAAAGGTTGTTTTAGATAATTCTGAAGATGGAGACACTATTTGGATACACGATTACCAACTACTATTACTTCCTGAATTAGTTAAAGAACATAGACCAAATAGCAAAATAGGTTTCTTTTTACATATTCCCTATCCATCATTTGAGATTTTTAGAATTTTTCCATGGCGTGAACAATTATTAAAAGGAATGTTAGGTGCTGATTTAATTGGTTTTCACACCTATGATTATGAAAGACACTTTTTAAGTTCTGTAAAAAGGATTTTGCGTTTGGAGGTGAATTTTAATCAAATTATTTATGATGATCGAGTTATAAAAGTAGATTCTTTTCCCATGGGAATTGATTATGATAAATTTTATAATGCTTCCAAATTAAAAAACGAAAACACACAAGCAGAAAAATCTGACTTACAAATTAGATTAGAAGAACATCACAAATCAGCTTCAGGCACAAAACTTATCCTTTCAATTGATAGATTAGACTATACTAAAGGAATTCCAAATCGAATAAAAGCTTTTGAATATTTTTTAAATCAATATCCCGAATATAAGGAAAAAGTACGTTTGATAATGTTAGCTGTTCCTTCTCGATCAAATGTACCACAATACAAAAGACTAAAAAGAGAAACAGATGAATTAGTTGGACGAATTAACGGTAAATTTTCAACGGTAAATTGGACACCTATTTGGTATTTCTATCGTTCTTTTCCTTTTGAAAATTTAATTGATTTATATACTTCTTCTGATGTTGCCTTAATAACACCTCTAAGAGATGGAATGAATTTAGTAGCTAAAGAATATGTTGCTACAAGAACAAATCAGGATGGAGTACTAATTTTAAGTGAAATGGCAGGAGCATCAAAAGAAATGAATGAAGCCATCATCATAAATCCAAATAACTTTGAACAATTTTCAAATGCTATAAAACAAGCATTAGAGATGTCTGAAGAAGAGCAAAATTCTAGAATGAAAATTTTACAAAAAAGATTAAAACGATATAATGTAGAAAAATGGGCAAGTGAATTCATGAAATCACTGTCAAATACTAATAAAAATCAAAAAACGGTTCAAGCCACTTTCTTTAGTAAAAATGAAAAAGAAAATGAAATTAAAAAGTTTAAAAAAGCAAAGAACAGATTAATCTTATTAGACTATGATGGCACTTTAAGTTCCTTTAAAGACAATCCTAAAGAGGCTTCACCTGACAATGAATTGTATGAATTATTAGATAAAATTAGTAGTCAAAAAAACACGACTCTTTCCCTAATTAGCGGTAGAGATAAAGAAACATTTCATAATTGGTTCCCTAATAAAAAGTATACTTTAATTACCGATCATGGTGTTTGGCTAAAAAAGCCAGAACAAGAATGGGAAGAATTAGCTATTTTAAAAAATGAATGGATGGAAAGTATCTTACCCGTCTTAGAAAATTTTGCAGATAATACTCCTGGAACATTTGTAGAAAAAAAAGAATACTCTTTAGCTTGGCATTATAGAAAAGCAGATCCAGAATTAGCCGAAACAAGAACCTTGGAAGTGAATACCGTTTTATCTAGTTTGATTGCTAATCATGATTTAAGCATCTTGAATGGGAACAAAGTAATTGAAATAAAAAATAGTAGTGTAAACAAAGGAAAAGCAAGCACCCACTTATTAATCAATACTGATTATGACTATATCTTAGCCATTGGTGATGATTATACAGATGAATTTATGTTTGAAGAATTACCCGATTATGCAACAACAATTAAAGTTGGATTTCAAAAAACCAAAGCAAAATATTATATTAAAGACACTGAAAAAGTTAGAGCTTTTTTAATTGAATTATTTTAAAAAAGAAAACCACTTCTGTTGAAGTGGTTTTTGTTTTAATCTGAAATTAATATTACCAAATTTTAACTCTATTTTCTGGAGCTACATACATACCATCTCCTTCTTCTACTCCGAATGCTTGATAAAAAGCATCTACATTTTGCAAAGGTACATAAGCTCTATACATTCCTGGAGAATGAGGGTCTGTTTTTACTTGACTCTTAATAGCTTCATCACGCATTTTACTTCTCCATATTGTTGACCAAGAAATGAAGAATCTTTGTTCTGGAGTAAAACCGTCAATTAAACCAGGATTTCCATTTTCTTTTAAATAGATTTGCAAACCATCATAAGCAGCATTAACACCTCCTAAATCTCCAATGTTTTCTCCTAAAGTAAATTTTCCATCTACATAAATTCCAGGTAAAGGTTGTAACGCTGAATATTGATCTGCAAGTGCTGTTCCTAATGTTGTAAATTGGGATAAATCTTCATCACTCCACCAGTTTACTAAGTTTCCATCTGCATTATATCGTGATCCTGAATCATCAAAGCCATGAGAGATTTCGTGACCAATAACAGCTCCAATTCCACCATAATTTACCGCTTCATCTGCTCTGTAATCATAAAAAGGTGGCTGAAGAATAGCGGCTGGAAAAACAATTTCATTATTTGATGGATTAAAATAAGCATTCACCGTTTGTGGAGACATTCCCCATTCTTCTTTATCTACTGGCTTTCCTAATTTTTCTAAATTATCATTATGTCTCCAAATAGCATATTGTCTTGAATTTTTAAAATAAGTACCTCCATCTTTTGGAGCAGTAATACTTAATTTTGAATAATCTTCCCATACATCCGGATAACCAATTTTAACTCTTGATTTTTTTAATTTTAATTTGGCATTTTCCTTAGTTTCTTTTGTCATCCAAGGTAAATTGTCAATTCTATTTTCAAAAGCTTTAAACACATTAGCAATCATAGCTTGTGCTTTCGCTTTCGCTTCTGGTGGAAATTTCTTAGCCACATATAATTTCCCTAAAGCTTCTCCTAATCTTCTATTTACTACTTGTAAAGCTCTTTCATCAGCAGGTCTTTGTTTTACTGCTCCTGTTAATGTTTTACCATAAAATTCAAAGTTGGCATCTTCAATAGCTGTACTTAATTCATCAGAGGCACCTCTTAAAAGTGTCCACTTCATATAAGCTTTCCAAGCGTCTAAGTCATTTTCTTTAAAAATAGTTTCTAAAGTTGCCATGTATTTTGGCTGTGAAACAATTAAAGAATCTATTTTTCCTATACCTACTCCTTCTAAATAATCATTCCATTTTACAGTAGGAGTGATTTTTTCTAGATCAGCAACCGTCATTGGATTATAGCTTTTTCTTCTATCTCTTCTTTCTACTCTGTCAAATGTCGCTTCTGACATTTTAGTTTCTAGAGCTAATATTTTTTCAGCATTTGCTTTCGCAGTAGCTTCATCTTCACCTATGAATTTAAGCATTTTTGCTACATGAAGTACATATTTTTCTCTTTTTTCTTTATTATCAGCTGCATCAGAAACATAATAATCTCTATCAGGTAATCCTAAACTTCCTGTTCCAATGTAAACAACATTTCTTGAACTATTTTTGGCATCAGTTCCAATATAACTTCCAAAAAATCCTAAACCTACTTCAGGCTCCATTTGGGTAACCAATGTTACTACTTCTTCTGCATTTTTTACCTTATCAATTTTATCTAAATAAGGCTTTAATGGCGTAATACCTAGTTTGTTTCTAGTTTCAGTATCTAAAATAGACTTATAAAGACTTAATGCTTTCCCTTGATCTGAATTAGGTTCGATTGTTTTATCTTTCAAAGCATCTTTTAATATAATCATTACATCTTCATCAGTCTTCTTTCGAAGTTCATCAAAGCTACCCCATCTAGTTCTATCTGCAGGAATTTTTGTTTTATCTAACCATTGGCCATTTACAAATCGGAAAAAATCATCTGCTGGATCAACCGTTTTATCCATGAAGTTTGTATTGATTCCAATAGCTGAACCCTTTTCTTTCACTGTTCCCTCACTTGATTTACAGGAATTAAGAATCGAAACCAAAAAAAGGAAGCCCAAGCTTCCTTTAAAAATATAATTTTTCATTTTTATTAAGTTTTTAAAGTACCGTTGTTAGACAAATATACCTTATTTGCATTATTTCTTAAAATATGCCTTTATTCTTTAACAATTCTTTTAGAAATTATTCCCTTTTCTGAATTTATTACAATAAAATAAATCCCTTTTGAAACTGCAGTCAAATTAACACTTGTCCTATTCTCACTTACCAAAATATCCTTTTTAAACAAAATAGTTTTACCACTTATATCATATACCTTAATTGAAATAGGCTGAACATTCCCTAATGAAATAGTGTAAATTCCATTTGATGGATTAGGATACACTGCTATTACATCTTGATTAAAACTAGTACTTGACAAAGTTCCATTTATTACAAAATCATCAATATTAACACCTAATTCATGAACTGCTTGATCTGAATGAAATACTATTCTAAAAATTACACTAGATTGAGTACTCAAAGTTTGTAAAGGATAAGTGTATGTTGTTAAAGTTGTATTGGTACCAGTCCATTGTGCTCCAGGACAATTAAAACAATCGTTTCCAGAAGTTTGTTCCGTTCTATCGCTGTTATACCAATTAGTCCAATTAGAAATATCATTATAACCTAAAACTGCCCAATTAGCTCCAAAATCAGTTGAATATTCTACGTATACAATATCCCAATTGTTTTCCAAATCATACTTCATAGAAAAACTAATCTCTGGATTTGAAATTGTCGATAAATTATAACACTGCGAAATTAAATATGCTTTTGTATTATCAGGATAATTTCCTGAGGTATTTGTGGTATAAACAGTATTACCATTACTATCCATATCATTAGTAGGACTATCGGTATGAATTCCTCTTGTCCATAGAGAACCTATTTCTCCATCATTATAAGAAATTAATTCATCCGAAGTTGAAGTAAATTCATTAATTACACCTACAGAACCTTGATCGTTAATTAATAAAATAATTTCCTTTGTGTTATTTTCTGGTCTTCCGTCATTAACGATAGTAGTGGTAACACTCAAATTATGAGTACCCCTTGTTAATCCATTTACTGTGATTGGATAAATGGCTTCAGAGCAAGGAGCTAAATTTCCTGTCCAAGTTGTATTCACTGGATTATTTCCATCAACAGTATAAGAAATAGATATTGAAGTTATTAGGTTTAAACCTTGATTTTTTAGTAAAGCATTCGTTGTTATAGAAGAGGCTGTACAAGAAATAGTTTCAGAATTATCTATCGCTTGTAGAGCAACATCATCTGCTGCTGCAACATATTCATCACCAATGTTCACTGCAAACCAAGCATTAGTAACAGCTATTGCTTCTGGACTGTTAGCACAATATAAATCATTTGCTACAGTAATGGTTGCATTTCTAGCATCTGCATAAGTTGAATTTGGAGTTAGATAATCTCGTTCTGCTAAATAAGCAATTTCAGAAGCTTTCTGCATACCAATTCCTGTAACAGAATAAGTATCTGGAATAGGAGCGTTGTTCGTTCCGGATTTTCCGATGGTTAAAATATAAAACCAATGATTCAAAACTCCTGAATTAGTATGAACACCACCACTATCCCCTGTATCAGAATACCAATTTGTTCCTAAATACGTATCTGGGTCATTTCTAGAGTTTGGATCTTCCATAGAGCGAAGTGCTGAAGAAGCAATATCTTCACCAATTAGCCAAACTGAACTTGGAATTGGATTTAAAAGTCCACCTGTTCTTCCGTAATGCTCTATACAAGCTCCCCAAATATCCGAAAACCCTTCATTCATGGCTCCTGATTCATTTTGGTACACTAAGTTAGCCGTATAAGTGCAAACGGCATGACCAATTTCATGACCACATACATCAATTGATGTTAAAATATCAAAACTATCCCCATCTCCATAACTCATTGCGAAACCATTCCAACTTGCATTATTATAATCCATTCCATAGTGAACATAACTTCTTATAGCACCACCATTATCATCAAAACTATTTCTACCAAAAATAGTTGACCAAAAGTCATAAGTGGTTTCAGCTCCCCAATGAGCATCTAAAGCACCATTATCTTTTGCAACATTATCGAATTCTATAGATGACCAATTATTATCATCATCTGTAAAATCAACATTTTGAAAAGTATTTGAATTTTGACAATTAAAAGTAAAAATCCCAGAACCTCGCGTTTGATCTCTTAAAGTATAATTGGAATTATCTGCGTTAAAAGTTGTTTCAATATTTTTTGTACCACTATACCTTGTATCGGCAGTTCCTGAAGAAAAAATTATTTTCTCTTCAAGAAGTTTCTTTCTTTCCTTAATTTCTTTATTTGTTACTAAACTGGTTGCGTGTTTAATAATTTGATTTGAAAATAAAATTTGTCCATTATTTGCATCTACATAAATCTCTTGTCTGGAAATAGGATTAGTAGCATAAATATCATATTTGTATGCCAAATGAATTGTTTCAGTATTGCTATCAGGAAAAATAACTAGTTCTCCTTTTGGCTTTTTGTAGTCCATTAATTTAGCTTGCATTTCATTTTGCCATAAATAAGTAGTTGCATTTATTTTTTGAATAGCTAACTGTAAACAAACATTTGCACTTAATTGAGGAACTAATGACAATTCATTTGCATTATATAATTCTCCATTAATCATTCTAATCTTTCCTTCTTTTGAATGCGTAATTACTGTTCCAAATTCAACTTTTATACCTTTGTAAAATTGTCCATATTTCCTATGTATTTGCCCAATTCTATCCTCATTAGAATATAACTGTTCGAAAGAATAATTGTCATTTAAATCATACAATTTTGCAAATTGAACTAATGCCTGTTCTGAAGAATTTTTGTTTGAGGTAAGATATAAGGTTTTTTGTTTCTCTAAATTAATTTTTGTTTGGTCTTTTTTTTGGGCAAAAAAGACAGATAAAAACAAAAGTGTAACTGGAAGCAATTTATATTTCATAACCTTAAATTATTAACAAAGAAGTTGACCTATATAAGCCAACTTCTTTGTTTTTATTTTTTTATAATTCTTTTAGTAATGGAGCCTATTTCGGAGTTAATTTTCATAAAATAAATTCCAATTGAAGCATGTGTTAAATCTAATGTTATTTCATTAGAACTTTCTATATCTGTTCTGTTAAGAATATTTTTTCCAGAGACATCATAAACCTCAATTGAAGTAACTTGTCTATTTTTAGTTGAGACAGTAAATAATCCATTAGAAGGATTTGGATATACAAAAACAGAATCTAATTCAAAGGAATCTGAAGACAATGTGGTTCCATTTATAACAAAATTATCAAGATTTGCTCCTGTTTTATTAACCGATTGATCAGAATGAAAAACAATTCTAAAAATAATATTTGCTTCTGAATTTAAAGTATTTAATGGGTAAAAATAAGAAGTGTTTGTTGTATTTGCTCCTGTCCATTGTGCTCCTGGGCAATTTTGACAATCATCTGATGCTCCAGATGTTGCGTTTGTTCTATCGCTATTGTACCAATTAGGTCCTTTTTCACCTAGCACACTCCAGTTAGCACCAAAATCTGTAGAATATTCCACATAAACTATATCCCAATTATTTTCTAAATCATATTTAAAAGAAAATCTTATTTCAGGATTTGAAATCGAAGTTAAATCATAACATTGAGAAACTAAATATGATTTAGTATTGTCAGGATAATTACCTGTTGAGTTTGTAGAATAAACGGAATTACCAGCACTGTCCATTAAACCTCCTGAACGTACTGTTCTTGTCCATTGAGATCCTGTGCTTCCTTCATTATAAGAAATAAGTTCATCTGCTGCTGTTGTAAAAGTGTTCACTATTCCTATTGTTCCATTATCGTTTACATTAAATGTTGTACTTCCATTATTATTATCTGGAAAAGCATCATTAGTTGTAGTAGTGGAAATAGAAATACTATGTTGCCCTCTAGACAAAGTGACAAAAGGTAAAACTACAACAGTTGAAGTATTAGGAGATAAATTACCATTCCAATTATAGTTATATGGTGTAGCATCTATAGTGTAATTAAAAGTCGCAGAAGTTATAGGGTTTAAACCATTATTTTTAATTTCAACTTCAGGAGAAAGATTTGCACCACAACTAATGTTTGTTGTTGGATTTTGAATCTGAACTAACTTTATATCATTTGAAGGAATCTGAATGGGAATATCTGTTTGCCAAATTCCGCGACCGTAAGTGGCTGCAATTAATTTTGCATCATTTAAATTAATTTCTAAATCAGTAACAGATACGTTTGGTAAATTAGTATCGAACGGTTCCCATAAAGACATTGTGTCATCTTTATAATATACACCTAAACTAGTTCCTACATAAATAGGGTTGTCTGTATTTTGGTTTTGGTGAACAATTATATTTTTACCAACATTAGGTATTCCAGAGGTAATATCTATAAAATTCGATCCTCCATCTGTAGACTGTAAAACCTTTCCAAAAGCACCACTAGTAGTTAAATATATAATGTTTACATCCGAATTATGACATTCAATTGATGTAATTGTTGAGGAAGCAGTATATGAAATTGTAAAGTTTATTCCGTGATCTATACTTTTATATAAAGTTGTTCCATTCGAAACAAACATGATATCATCATTAATTGGAGAAATTTCAATATTTTCAATATTACCTGAACCAATTGTCCCTAAACTTTGTTGAACCCAACTTCCTCCATTCAACTTATATAATCTCTCATAAGCTGCGAATACTTCTCCAGCACTATTTATTTTTAAAGGAGTAATCCAATTTCCTCCATCGTCATTTGTACCTGTTTCTGCAGCTGGAGCACTGACACTTCCTGTTCTATTATTTCCAGCATTATTAGATAAATACAGTGTTCCTCCAAACTGAATAAATCCATAATATGCATTTGGATCATTTGGATTTATAGCTGTATCCATACCATCAGCTCCATAATAATTTTTCCATCCACCACCACTGTAGGCATGACCTCCATTATCTTGAAGACCACCTACCATATTTCCTGCGGATTGTTTTGAAACTGAAATTCTATAAAATTGACTTATTTGTGCTGTAGCTGTTAAGTCTGTAAAACTGGTTCCTCCATTTGTAGATTTATAAACACCCCCATCACTACCACAAAATAAGTTTCCGTTATAAAATCTTAAATAATGAATATCCGCGTGTGTATAAGCTGGAGCAGTAGGTGAATTCCAGTTGTTTAATTTTGTAAGTGAAGTTCCTCCATTAGTAGATTTCCATACATTTAAACAACCTGTATAAATTTCATCAGCATTTGTATCAGATACTGCTAATGCTAAATCATAATAAGACTGAGGTGATTCTAAAACATTAGTGCTGTTATTTCTTAATGTAAAAGTAGTACCACTGTCTGTAGATCTATAAATTCCTTGAAAACCATTTCTATTATTATCTGGTTGATTTACTGGATCAAATGGAGGCAAACTACTCCAATGACTTAATATATAAACATAATTTGGGTTTGCGGGAGTAACATCTAGTCGTAATCGACTTGAAGATGCTGGTAGTCCAGAAGTTATTTGAGTAAAAGTACTACCCGTATTTATAGATTTATAAAATATAGTATTAGTAACACCATACACTATTGTTGGGTCACTAGGTTTAAAACGTACAGAACCTCTAGAAAAATTTCCTGATCTTACATTTGTCCAAGAAGTTCCTCCATCTATAGTTTTGTATAAACCTGTACTAGTGGCGCAAAATAAAATCAAATGATTTGTAGGATGCATAATAATATCACCTGCATAGGTATTAGTCGTATTAAAACTTAGACCTGTAGTATTCCAAGTTAGTCCTCCATCAATCGATTTTAAGACACCAACAGAGTAAGAATCACTACCATCATTATCTCCCGTTGCTATATAAATTATATTTGAATTTGTATGATCTACTACAATACCTGAAACACCTATTTGTGGTAAATAATCAGATAATGGAGTCCAATTTACACCTGCATCAGTTGATTTCCAAATTCCTCCTGCAGGAGCTCCAATGTATACCGTATTCGCATTTGTAGGGTCTTGGTACACAACATTAACTCTTCCCTGTCCAGAAGACCATGACCCAGTATTTGTATGTGTTGACGGCCCAACTGCTTGCCAATTACTTGTTGGTAAAGAAAAAGTTGAATTTTTATTCAATTTAGCATTGTTTTTCTCATTCCAAGCAGTATAAAATTCTTGTGGAGTTATAACATATCCTTGATCATTGACTAAATTTTTCCAATGATTTTCCCACCTCATGAAAGGTTTGTATCCAGATCCTTTTATATTTTTATTTCTGGTAGACCAATATTCATTAAATAAATTAACTTCTTCATCTAAAGTTAATTTTCCTTTTTTAGCTAATACGTTATTTTCTTTCCATGGTGCGGAAGGATTAAATTGAGAATAACCCAAAACAGTAAACAACAATAAAAAAAAGTAGCTGTTTTTCATAATATTAACTATTAAATTTTAAATTTTGCAAATATAACTAGTTTTACCTGAAAGTTTGTTGATTTTTAAAAGATTAACAACTGTCTTTGTAATATATTAGGTATAAAAAATTAAATTTGTATTCTATTATGAATATACGTAAAAATAAATACTCAGGTTTTATTATCCTATTTACTATAATCTCTATTATTATATTCATAGGTATTTATTCCCTTTTAAAACCTCAAAAAAGATTAAAAATATTTAACCCTAGAGACGTAAATCCTGAGCTTGTAGATTCAACCATACAACACATCGGATATAATCATACTATTCCAGATTTTTCTTTTATTAATCAAAATGGTAAAGTTATTACTCAAGAAGATTATAAAGGTAAGATATATGTAGCTGATTTCTTTTTTACAACTTGCCCCTCTATTTGTCCAATTATGACTGATAATATGGTATGGCTACAACAAAAGATTAAAAATAATCCAGAAGTTATGTTATTATCTCATTCTGTTACACCTGATATTGATAGTGTTCCAGTACTTAAAGCCTATGCAAAAGAAAAAGGTGTAATTGATGAAAAATGGAATTTAGTTACAGGAAATAAAAAAGACATTTATTATATAGCTAGAAAATCCTACTTAGTTGTAAAAACAGGAAAACCAGAAGAATTATATGATATGGTTCATACTGAAAATTTTGTTTTAATCGACCAAAAAAGAAGAATTCGTGGTTTTTATGATGGAACAAATCTTGAAGAAGTAAAGAAATTATATGAAGATATCCTCTTTCTTTGCGAATAAGAATTCTTAAATTTTACTCAAAAAAACCATTCTATTTCTAATTATTAGCTACCTTTGTATTTTAATTCAATCTAAATAAGTTTGGAAAAAAATTTATCAAATTTTAAAAAAGGTGAAAAAGGCTACATCAGCGAAATAAATGTAGATGAAATTCCTTTGAAATTATTAGAAATGGGTTGTTTACCAGGCAATTTTATTGAATTAATTCAAATCGCACCATTTGGTGACCCATACTATTTTAATATTAACGATTCTCATGTTGCTATTCGTAAAGAAACTGCAAAAGAAATAATCGTAACTTTAGAAACCACGATTTAATTAATGTCCAAATCTACCATAAAAGTTGCTTTAATTGGAAATCCAAATGTGGGCAAAACTTCTGTTTTTAATCAATTAACAGGATTAAACCAACAAGTTGGGAATTACCCTGGAATTACTGTTGAAAAAAAACAAGGGGCTAGCAAACTATCAGATAATGTTAAAGCAAAAATAATTGACTTACCAGGAACCTATAGTTTAAATGCGAGTTCCATTGATGAAAATGTTGTCATTGAATTACTTTTAAACAAAAAAGATGAAGATTTTCCAGATGTAGCTGTAGTTGTTACTGAAGTGGAAAACCTTAAGCGAAATTTACTCCTTTTTACCCAAATTAAAGATTTAGAAATTCCTACCATTTTAGTTATTAATATGGCTGATAGAATGAGTTTAAAAGGAATTGAATTTGATCTTCCAATTTTAGAAAGAGAATTAAAAACTAAAATAGCACTAGTGAGTTCTAGAAAAAAAACTGGTATTTCTGAACTTAAATCGCTTATCTTAAATTATGAATCACTTTCAACCGAACCTTGTTTAAACGCTTCTGTTATAGATCCAGATTATTTTAACAATTTAAGAAGAGCCTTTCCAAACCAGCTTTTGTATAAATTATGGTTAGTAATCACGCAAGACGTTAATTTCTTAAATTTAGAACGAAATGAAATTAAAAATTCTTTTACAAAATCACATTCCGATTTAAAACGATTACAACAAAAAGAAACAATAAAAAGATATCAATTTATAAATGACACTTTAAAAATTGGCCAAAAAATTGATGCATCAAAAGCTACCGACTTGCGTGCCAAATTAGATCGCGTCTTAACACATAAAGTTTTTGGATATCTTATCTTTTTTGGAATATTGATGCTCATTTTTCAATCTATTTTTGATTGGAGTAAAATTCCGATGGATTTTATAGATGAAACATTTACCTCTTTGAGTGCTTACACAAAAAACCATCTTCCTGCAGGTGAATTTACCAATCTTTTAAGCGAAGGAATTATTCCAGGAATAAGTGGAATTGTAATTTTTATACCTCAAATAGCTTTCTTATTTTTATTTATTTCTATACTTGAAGAAAGTGGCTATATGAGTCGTGTTGTTTTTCTTATGGATAAAATAATGAGAAGATTTGGACTTTCAGGAAAAAGTATTGTCCCTTTAATCTCTGGAACAGCTTGTGCCATTCCTGCGATTATGAGTGCTAGAAATATTGAAAACTGGAAAGAACGTTTAATAACTATTTTAGTAACTCCATTCACCACTTGTTCAGCAAGATTACCTGTCTATGCTATATTAATCTCTTTAATCATTCCAGAAGAAAGAGTGTTTGGTTTTCTTAGCTTACAAGGTTTAACACTTATGTTGTTATATTTAATAGGTTTTGGAATGGCTGTACTTTCTGCTACTTTATTAAACTACTTTTTAAAATTAAATTGTAAATCTTATTTCGTTATTGAAATGCCTTCTTACAAAGTACCTATGTTTAAAAATGTAGCTTTAAATGTAATCGAAAAAACAAAAGCATTTGTAACTGGTGCAGGAAAAATAATCTTGGCTTTATCTATTATTTTATGGTTTTTAGGCTCTCACGGACCAACAAATAATTTTAAAAATGCAGATGCAATTGTCTTACAAGAATTAGAATTATCCCAAAATATAGCTTCCATTGAACCAGAACTTATTGAAAATAAAATAAGTAGTTACAAACTAGAACATTCTTACATTGGTATCCTTGGAAAAGCTATAGAACCTGCTATAAGACCTTTAGGTTATGATTGGAAAATAGGAATTGCTGTTGTAAGTTCTTTTGCTGCAAGAGAAGTCTTTGTAGGGACACTAGCCACGATTTATAATGTAGGAAATCACAGTGACGAAGAAGTAACTATAAAAAACAGAATGGCAGCAGAGATTAATCCAGTAACTGGTGAAAAAATATTTAACTTTGCCTCAGGTATTTCTTTATTACTATTTTATGCTTTTGCTATGCAATGCATGTCAACAATAGCTATTGTAAAAAAAGAGACTAATTCTTGGAAATGGCCTCTTATCCAATTTGTATTCATGAGTGGTTTTGCATATTTGACTGCCTTGATAGCTTATCAAATTTTAAAATAATTGGTTCAATATTTGATAAGTAGTATTAAAAGTTTCTTATGATTCAAAAAACTACCCTATTAGCAATTATTGGTTTACTATTTTTTTCTTACAGCATACATGGTCAAAAGAAAATTGAAAAATCAAAAGAAGAATTAACTGAGCAATCTGCAGTTAGGCATCAAAGTTCATCCTCTAGTTCTTCAAGTAGAAGTCGCTCATCTTCCAGTAGTGATGGAGAAAGTGCGTTCGCAGAAATTTTTGTACGGTTTTTTGTTGAAGCAACGGTAGGAGCATTTAAATACGGCATTATTGGAGATTATTACAATGAAGATCATTTATACAATAATCTAAGTCATTATCCCTACAAAGACGGAAGTTATGGTAATTTCAATAGTCGTGATAGCTTGTCTAAAAGTAAAATTAGAATAGATATTGAAGATAGTTTCATGTATAGTAACAAAAACTTAGTAGGTAATCATTTTAAAGCAAAAATTAGACCTTTTCAATATTTTTATCTTCAAACCGACCTTAGACAAGTCTATGAATCTGACCCTATAAATGATAGCAATTACAAACTCTATTTTTCTCATTTCACCTTAGGATATGATAGAATTAGGATGGATAAATTTAACTTAGGATGGAATTTAGGAGTCAGTTACATTGGTAATGATGTAAGAAAAACAGGCTTTACTTATGGTATTTCAACTGATTTTTTTCTAGATAAGAACATAAGCTTTTCTGGAAGTGCTAAATGGAGTAGAATAAACACAAGACCCGTTAATGCTTTTGAATTACAAAGTAAATATCACAAAAAGAATTATTATTTTTCCTTAGGATTTGAACACTTAAAAATTGCCACACCAACTTATAATTTTGTAACTTTAGGTGCTGGAGTTTACTTTTAAATATTAATAAATTATGAATTTTCAACAAATATTAGTTTACATTACACTTGCTATTGCCATTGGCTTTTTAGTAAAAAAATTTCTTTGGAAAAAAAAACCTAAAAAATCAAATTCTTGTGGAGATGATTGTGCTTGTCATTAATCATACTTAATTAACAACTTATAATCGGAATCATTTATAAGTTCATCTTTTATTCTTTCTGGTGTAACACCAATAAAAGTAATTGCCTTTTTACTATACTTACTTGCCCAAGTTGCGTTTTCACTTACCGTTTGAGAATTTACAATTAACTCTTTTTCTTCAATTAGTTTATCAGCCTTGTAAACCGCTACAATCATTTCAACTTGTCCTTCCCAAACGCAATTTAATCCTTCAGGGCAACGAGAATCTGCAGTAACTTTTTTAAGTTTTATTTGATATTCCTCTTGAGTAACTCCTTTTTGATTGGTTATATTTGTATTATTGGCCATATCACTTGATTGTTTAGAAGAACATTGTGCAAGAAAAATAGTTAAAAAAAGGATTACTGATTTCATGATTACTTGTTATTTGTTTTTTACTATAAATAAAGGTACATAAATTTTATGACGTAATTTATCAACTGTTGTTCCAAATAAAATATCTTTAATCCCTGAGTGACCATGAGTTCCCATTACCAAAATATCAAAATGATTTTCATTTATAATTTTAGGTAGAATCTTATATGGTTTTCCAAAGCCTAATTTAATAGCGACATCATATCCTTTTTCCAAAAGTATTTCTTTATATTCTAATAACAATTTTTCGTCTATCGTCGTTTCATGATCTGCTGCATTTCTTCCATACATCATAGCTCCTACTGTCTCAACAACATGGATTAAAGTATATTTTGCTTGAGGACCTCCTAGTTCAAAAGCGCTATTAATAGCTAATTCATCTGCTTTTGAAAAATCAACTGCAATTGCTATATTTTTTGTAGAATAAGTATTCGTTTCTTCTAATTTCAACTTTAAATTATGCGGAGAATGATTTTCAATTTTATGTTTTGCTTTCACAAAAAACGGCTTGAAAACGATATATAATAATAAAATTAAAAAACCAATTGCTAAAGGAACAACAGTTAACCAAATTATTGTTGGGTTACTTGAAGTTTCTAACCAACCTTTTATTTCATCATAAACCAACTTTCCATTTAAAGAAACAATGATAGAAGCAATTAACCATGAAGCAATTTGAGTAACTTTAGAAATATGAAAACCTTTCATTTTACTTTTATCGCTAACAAAATGAATTAATGGTATAATTGCAAAACCAAGCTGTAAACTCAAAATTACCTGACTCAAAATCAACAATTTTCCTGTAACTTGTTCACCAAAATAAAGAATAGTCAAAACTGCTGGAACAATAGCTAATAAACGAGTAATAATTCTTCTAACCCATGGTTGAATTCTTAAATTCAAATACCCTTCCATTATAATTTGTCCTGCTAACGTCCCTGTAATTGTAGAACTTTGACCTGCTGCAATTAAAGCAACTGCAAATAAAATTGGAGCCCATTTAGTTCCTAACAGTGGCTCTAATAACTGATGTGCATCTTGAATTTCTGCTACTTCAAATAATCCATTTTTATAAAAAGTGGCTGCTGCTAAAATTAAAATGGCTGCATTCACAAAAAAAGCTAAATTTAAAGCAATTGCACTATCTATAAAATTGTACTTTAATGCTTGTTTTACTCCCTTTTTACTCCTGTCAAATTTTCTAGTTTGAACCAATGAAGAATGTAAGTATAAATTGTGAGGCATTACTGTTGCTCCAATAATACCAATAGCAATATATAAAGCATTTTCATTTGGTAAAGTTGGAATTAAACCTGTTAGTACTTTTCCCATTTCAGGTTCTGCAAAAATCATTTCAAAAACAAATGAAAAACCTACTATAGCAACTAAAGCTATAATAAATGCTTCCATTTTTCTAATGCCTTTATTTATTAGAAAAAGTAATAAAAATGTATCTAAAACCGTAATAATAACACCGTCAATTAAAGAGATATTAAATAACAAATTTAAACCAATTGCCATACCTAAAACCTCAGCCAAATCACAAGCTGCAATTGCAATTTCAGCTAAGAAATATAAAATATAATTTATAAAAGGAGAATAAGTTTCCCTTGATGCTTGAGCTAAATCACGTTGTGTCACAATTCCTAGTCTCGCGCTTAAACTTTGTAACAACAAAGCCATGATATTACTCATCAATAATACCCAAATTAAGGCATAACCAAACTGACTACCACCAGCTAAATCAGTAGCCCAATTTCCTGGATCCATATAACCTACACTAATTAGGTAAGCGGGTCCAAAAAAAGCTAGTATTTTTCTAAAGGTTGATGCTTTACCTTGTGTTGCAACCGATTCATTAACTTCTTCTAATGACTTACTCATGATTTTTTATGTTATTGTACATATAAGTTTGTGGCAATTTTATTAGATAAAACCATTACTTTTTTATCTATTTCAACTCTAATTAATTCATCAAAAGATTCCTTCTCAAGTATTTTAATTTGAGAACCTAAAGTGATTTTTTGTTTATCTAAATATTGTAAAAATTCTGCTGAAGAATCCTTTACTCCTACACATTTACATAAAGTTTCTAAAGGTATCTCAGATAGTAATTGTTTATCTAATTTTTTCATTTCCCCTTTTTCATTAGGAATAGGATCTCCATGTGGATCAAAATCAGGAAATTCTAAAAATGCATCCAAACTATTAATTAGTTTTTCTGATTTTATATGTTCTAATTCTTCCGCAATTTCATGTACTTCATCCCAAGAAAATTGCAACTTTTCCACTAAAAAAACTTCCCACAATCGGTGACGCCTTACTATTTTTTTTGCCTGTATTAATCCCTTATTAGTTAAAGAAGCACCTTGATATTTTTTATAGGTAACTACTTCTTTTTCAGCTAATTTTTTTAACATATCAGTTACTGATGAAGCTTTTGTCTCTAGCATTCCTGCAATAGCATTTGTGTTTACTCCTTTTGGTGAAACCAATGATAAATGATAAATAACTTTTAAATAATTCTCTTCAGAAATGGTCATTTTAAAAATAAATTTAATCAAATATAATAAATTTATTCTGTTATTCTAAAAAATATTTTTAGTTTTGTCTAAATTTAATTTTAATGTAAATGAAAAAAATATTTCTGCTATTTGGTTTTATTACTGCACTTAGTTCTGGGCAAACCACTATAAAAGGGAAAATTTTAACTAATAATGAGGCTTTGGCTTTTGCTTCTGTTTTTATTCCAACGTTAAATTTGGGAATAAATTCAGATGAAAATGGCTTTTATCTTTTAAAAAATATTCCAAATGGAACTTATTCAATTACTTATTCTTTTATTGGTTTTAAATCAAAAAAGAAGAATATCACTGTAAATAATGAAACTGACATTACTATTAATATAACGCTTGAGGAAAATCACAGCCTAGATGAAGTTGTTGTTACAGGAACTCTAAAACCCGTTTCCAGACTAGAAACTCCTGTGCCAGTAGAAGTCTATACTGCCTCTTTCCTAAAGAAAAACCCAACACCCAATATTTTTGAAGCCCTACAAAATGTAAATGGTGTACGCCCTCAATTAAATTGTAATGTTTGTAATACTGGTGATATTCATATTAATGGTTTAGAAGGTCCTTACACAATGGTAACCATAGATGGAATGCCTATAGTAAGTGGTTTGTCAACTGTATATGGATTGTCTGGAATTCCAAATTCATTGATTGACAGAATAGAAATTGTAAAAGGACCTGCTTCTTCTTTGTATGGTAGTGAAGCTGTAGGAGGTTTAATTAATATTATTACAAAAAGTCCAGAAACAGCTCCGTTATTCTATGCAGATGCTTTCAGTACTTCTTGGCTAGAAAACAATATTGATTTAGGTGCTAAATATTCCTTAGGAAAGAAAATCAATTCACTTATTGGGATAAATTATTACAATTACAACAACCCAATTGACAATAATAAAGATAATTTTACCGATGTTACTTTACAAAATAGAATTTCAATTTTTAATAAATTTTCCATTTTAAGAAAAAGTGAAAAAGAATTTTCACTTGCTGGACGTTATTTTTATGAAGACCGTTGGGGTGGAGAAATGCAATGGAATAAAAGTTATAGAGGTGGCAATGAAGTATATGGGGAAAGCATTTATACTAAACGTTATGAAGTACTAGGAAAATATCAATTACCTATTAAAGAAAATTTAATAGCTTCTTTTTCTTATACTAATCACAATCAAAATTCCGTTTACGGAGATGTGTTTTTTCTAGCGAAACAAGAAATTGCTTATGGACAAATGACATGGGATAAAAAAATAGGAAATCACGATCTGCTTTTTGGAACGGCTTTTCGTTACCAATTTTATAATGATAATACAACCGCAACCAAAAAACCGGAAAAAACTAAAATTAGTAGCCTTTTTCTTCAAGATGAAATAAAATTAAGCGAAAAACATAGTGTTTTGTTAGGTACAAGATATGATTATAATTCTATACATGGCGCTATTTTTACTCCTAGAATAGCCTATAAATGGAAACCCTCTAAAAATGATATTTTTAGAATTAATGCTGGAACTGGCTTTAGAGTGGTCAATTTATTCACAGAAGAACATGCTGCTTTAACGGGTTCCAGAGATGTTATCATTACTGAAAATTTAAACCCAGAGAAATCCTACAATATTAATTTCAATTATTTAAGAAAATTTGAAATAGGTGATGGAGTTCATTCAGTAATAGAATTTTCGAGTTGGTACACTCATTTTAAAAATCAAATTATTCCTGATTATGATACTAATCCTAATCAAATTATATATTCTAATTTAAATGGATATTCTAAAACCTATGGTCTAACAGGAAATTTTGAGTTAATTTTCCCATTTGGTTTAAAAACAATGATAGGCTTTACTGCTTTAGAGTCAAAAAACAAAAGAGATGGAATCATAAGCACTCCTATATTAACTGAAAAATTTAGCACTACTTGGGGAATTACTTATGATATTGTAAAATGGAATTCCTCTATCGATTATACTGGTAATTTATACGGTCCCATGCGATTACCATTATTAGGGGATCTAGATCCAAGAAGCGAATATTCTCCTTTTTGGAGTATTCAAAATATCCAATTTACCTATAAAAACTTCAAGTATTTTGAACTTTATGGTGGCATTAAAAATCTTTTAAATTGGACACCAAATAAAAACAACCCTTTTTTAATAGCAAGAGCAAACGATCCATTTGATAAAGCAGTTGTTTTTGATGCCAATGGAAACGCTACAGCAACGCCAAACAATCCGTACGCGCTAACTTTTGACCCTAGTTATGTTTATGCTCCTAACCAAGGAATAAGAGGGTTTTTAGGACTTAGATATATTTTAAATTAAATCGAAAATATTCTTTTTTAGAGTAGATATGTATTACTTTTGAAAACTTAACTAATTTAGGAATTTTAATACAAAATTATAAAGATAATTTACACTTTATGAGTTTAGAAAAAAGAATCGAAAATTCGATTACAAGAGTATTCAAGGCCGTTTTCCCTAATACAACAAATCATTATGACACCCTTTTTGGAGGGACTGCTATGCAATTAATGGACGAAGTTGCTTTTATAACAGCCACTCGTTTTAGCAGACAAAAAATGGTAACTGTTAGTAGTGATAAAATAGATTTTAATAAACCTATACCTCATGGAACAATTGTTGAACTTATTGGTAAAGTAACCTATTTAGGGAATACAAGCTTAAAAGTGAGAGTAGAGATTTTTATAGAGCAAATGTATGATGACACCCGTGAAAAAGCTGTTACAGGTGAATTTACATTTGTAGCCATAGGAGAAGATAAATCCGCAGTTAAAATTATTTCAAATTAAGCTGCCGTTTCAAAGGCAATATAATTTACAAAAATGCCTTTTTTATCAAATTTTGGATACGCTTCAATTTGACATAAATAAATTTCTCCGTTCTTTTTGTAATTCAAAATAACCTCTTTAAAAGGACGTAAATTTTCTATTGCTATACGAATTTTTTTTCTACTTTCTAATGAAGTCTCCTTGCCTTGAAACATCTTTGGAGAATTTCCTATTATTTCTTTGTAATCATAGCCATTCATTTCCATAATGTTAGTAGAGGCAAAAATGATTTTAAAATTAGCATCAGTAACTAAAATGGCACTATTGTTTGTCTTCTTTACTTTTAAATAGTTAATTTTCTCAGACCAGTTGGCTTGAATATCATTAAATTCTTTTTGCTCAGCTCTTGGCATATTATAAAATTCCCAACTTATTAATGGAAGTGGTACAATTTTTAAACTTTCTTGGTACTTAGCCCACGCTTTATCATATTCCTTAAGCATAATTATAAATTTAATATGTCAAAATTATATGTTTTATAGATTCAATTCGTTTTTTAAACAAGGTTTAACGTTTGTTTGATGGAACAAATCATGACAAATATAACTTCATTTCAATATCTTTGAAAAGTGAAACACTACAATTACATATTTACTGGCTCAGGTCTTTCGGCTTTAATGATAGTTTATGAAATGATTTTATCTGGAAAATTTAAAGGTAAATCTATTTTATTACTTGATAAAGATTCTAAAAAAATCAATGACAGAACGTGGTGTTTTTGGGATGAAACAACTCTTTTTGATTCCATTATCTCAAAGAAATGGCAAGCAGCTCTTTTTACCAACAACAATTTTAAAAAAGAACTAAAGATTCAACCCTATGAATATAAAATGATAAAAGGAATAGACTTTTATAACTTTGTTTTCCAAGAGATTTCGAAACACAAAGAAATATCTTTTCTTACTGAAGATGTAGTTTCTTTTGAAGATTTGGGTAACCAGTGTCATATAAAAACGGAATACCAAGAATTTACAGCAGATAAAGTTTTTAATTCCATTTTTTATTCTGAAATAGTTACTTCTCAAAATAAATACCCTTTATTGCAACAACATTTTATAGGTTGGTTCATTAAAACAAAAGAAGCTGTTTTTAATCAAGATGCTGCCACTTTTATGGATTTTTCGATTGAACAAAAAGGAAATACTCGTTTTATGTATGTTTTACCAACTTCAAAAACCGAAGCTTTATTAGAATACACTTTGTTTTCAAAAGATTTACTTTCTATAGAAGAATATGAAGAGGCCATTGTAAATTACATACAAAAATTAGGAATTTACGACTATGAAATAATTGAAAAAGAATATGGAAATATACCTATGACAAGTTATGAATTTTGGAAACACAACACCAAAAACATAGTCAATATAGGTTCCGCAGGTGGTTGGACCAAAGCAAGTACTGGTTTTACTTTTAAAAATGCAACCAAAAAATCAAAAGCCTTAGTAACATTTCTTCAAAAAGATGCTGATTTTACTCAATTTTACAAAAAAGATAAATTTTGGCTTTATGATTTATTATTTATTGATGTTTTATTCAAAAATAATGCTCTAGGTTCAAAAGTGTTTTCAGCTTTATTCAAAAAAGGAAATCCGATTTTAATTTTTAGATTTTTGGATGAAGAGACTTCGTTTCTTGAAGATTTAAGAGTGATGTGGAAATGCCCAAAAATTCCTTTTATGAAAGCTTTATTTAGAAGAATTTTCTAAATTTTACTTTCTTTATTGACCTATAACAAATCTTTATGATTTTATTAGATATGGAATTAGTTAATCTTTGTAACTTTGTAATGTTAATTTAAAATACAAATTTATGTATCCAGAAGAAATGGTAAAACCCATGCGTGCAGAACTTTCTGAAGCTGGTTTTAAAGAATTATATACAGCAGCAGACGTTAACAATGAAATTCAGAAAGAAGGAACTACTTTAGTAGTAGTGAATTCCGTTTGTGGTTGTGCTGCAAGAAATGCGCGTCCAGGTGCAAAAATGAGTTTAGATGGTGCAAAAAAACCAGCTAATTTAATCACCGTTTTTGCAGGTGTAGATAAAGAAGCAGTTGATGCTGCAAGAGAACAAATGTTTCCTTTTCCTCCTTCTTCGCCAAGTATGGCTTTATTCAAGAATGGAGAATTAGTTCATATGTTAGAACGTCATCATATTGAAGGTCGTCCAGCAGAATTAATTGCAGAAAACTTAAAAGATGCTTATAACGAATATTGTTAATTTGTTATCTCTAAAACTATGAAAACCATCTTTTAATGATGGTTTTTTTGTTTTAAATAGTACCTTTGTTAAAAAGTCTATCCTGTTATGCAAAAGATAATTTCTTACCCAATTTCTATTGTGTATTATACACTGTTTTTGTTTTGGTTATGTTTGTTTCATCCCATACAATGGATTTGCTTCAACCTTTTTGGATACAATGCACATCGATGGAGTGTTGCAATATTAAACTGGTTTTTGGTTAGAAATACGCATCTATTAGGTACAATTTATTCGTTCAAAGGAAAAGAAAAATTGCCAAAAAATGTGCCTTTAATTATTGTAGCCAATCATCAAAGTTTATATGATATTCCAGCTTTAATTTGGTTTTTAAGAAGTTGGCATCCCAAATTTATCAGCAAAAAAGAATTAGGAAAAGGCATTCCAAGTGTTTCTTATAACCTAAGACATGGCGGTTCAGCTCTAATTGATAGAAAAGATGGCAAACAAGCTTTGTCGGAAATTAAAAAATGTGGAGAATTTATTAATAAAAATAATTATTCAGTAGTCATTTTTCCAGAAGGGACAAGAAGTAAAACAGGAGTTCCAAAGCCTTTTTCAGTAAATGGCTTAAAAATGTTATACAAATTTGCTCCAGATGCTTATTTTGCTCCTGTAACTATAAATAATTCATGGAAAATGTCACGTTACGGTACTTTTCCATTAGGACTAGGAAATCGATTAGAATTTCAAGTTCACGAACCTTTAAAAATTTCTGATTACAAATTTGAAGAAATTTTAGAAAAAACAGAAAAAATAATAACTGATAATATAAAAAAATAATATAATGTCAATAAAAAATGTTCGCTTAGAAGTAATGCAGTTTTTGGAAAAGAAAATTGATTCTTTCGTAGAAGAATTTTTAATTCCAGTTGAAAAAATTTGGCAACCAACCGATTTGTTACCCAATTCTCAAAATGAAAAATTCTTTGATGAAGTAACGGAATTGAGAGAAATTGCTAAAGAATTCCCTTATGATTTTTGGGTCGTTTTAGTAGGTGATACTATCACTGAAGAAGCTTTACCAACTTATGAATCCTGGTTAACTCAAGTGGAAGGTGTTGATCAAGAAAATGGTGGAAACGGTTGGAGCAAATGGATTAGGCAATGGACTGGTGAAGAAAATCGTCATGGAGACACACTTAATAAATACCTTTATTTATCAGGACGTGTAGACATGCGTGAAATTGAAATGACCACACAACATCTAATTAATGATGGTTTTGATATTGGAACTAGTAATGATCCTTATAAAAACTTTGTTTATACTAGTTTTCAAGAGTTAGCAACCTATGTTTCTCACAATCGCGTAGCGCAAATGGCTAAGAAATTTGGTGATAATAAATTGGCTAAAATGTGTCGATTAATCGCTGGAGACGAAATGCGTCATCATCAAGCATATAGTACTTTTGTAAGTAGAATTTTCGAAGTGGATCCAAGTGAAATGATGTTGGCTTTCCAACACATGATGAAGCATAAAATTACAATGCCTGCTCACTTTTTGAGAGAATCTGGACAAAAAATAAGTACTGCTTTTGAACAGTTTTCAGATGCTGCTCAAAGAATTGGTGTGTACACAGCGGCTGATTATGTTGATATCATGCAAAAATTGATTGATAAATGGCAAATTGATAAAATTACTAATCTTACAGATGAAGCTGAAAAAGCAAGGGATTTTTTAATGAAATTACCTGCTCGAATGACACGCGTTTCTGAAAGACTAGTTATTCCTGAAACTAGTCATGTTTTTAAATGGGTTCAACCCGCTTTAATAAAATAATACTATAAATTCTAAAAAATTAAATTCCAAATTCTATTCATTTGTAATGGAATTTGGAATTTTTCTATATAAAAAATGACACTTATAAATAACACTATTCTTTTTGTAAAAGAGCAACTTCAACATGCAGAAGGAGGTCATGATTGGTTTCACATTGAACGTGTTTATAAAAATGCGTTATTAATTGCCAAAGAAGAAGATTGTAATCTTGAAATTGTAAAACTAGGTGCTTTACTTCATGATATTGCTGATAGTAAATTTCATAATGGTGATGAAAAAATTGGCCCGAAAGTAGCTCGTGGTTTTTTGGTTACCCAAAATGTTAATGAAAATACTATAACACATGTAATTGCTATTATTGAAAATATTTCCTTTAAAGGAGGTAATTTTGAAAAGAAATTCACTTCAAAAGAATTAGATATTGTACAAGATGCTGATCGATTGGATGCCATTGGAGCCATAGGAATAGCTCGGAGTTTTAATTATGGTGGTTTTAAAAACAGACCTTTGTATAATCCAGAAATTCAACCGAACCTCAACATGAGTAAAGAAGAATATAAAAAGAGCGAAGCACCAACATTAAATCATTTCTACGAAAAACTACTACTTTTAAAGGATAAAATGAATACCGAAACTGGTAAAAAATTAGCTAAAGAACGCCATGCCTTTATGGAGAAATTTTTAGCGCAATTTTATGCTGAATGGGAAGGTGAAAAATAATAAAGTACTACTAAATTAATAATGATTTATTCTTTTCTTAAAGAATAGCCTACTAACAATACACTTTAAGAATCTTATTTAATCTTTACTTAATCATTAGGTAAAGACTTTATAAATCTAATATTTGAATTTTGATAAAATTTAAATATAGAAAAAATGAGTCAGCATTCTTTATCTAGAAGACGCTTTTTAGTCAATTCCATTTTAACAACTGGTGGGCTACTTTTAGCTCCTAATTTTATTAGTTGTACCGATGATACTACCGTTTTTGGTATACCAGATGATTATACTCCAGATAATTTTGCACATGGTGTAGCTAGTTTTGACCCTACTCATGATCAAGTTATCATTTGGACCCGATATAACACTGGTAAACCTCAAATTAAAATTCATTGGCAAGTAGCTTATGATAACCAATTTGAATCCGTTTTTAGAAGTGGTGAAGTAATTACAGACCCTACTAGAGATTATACATTAGCTATTGAACTTCAAAATTTAGAGGCTGATAAAAAAATATATTACCGTTTTTTTAACCAAGAAGACAGAAGCGTATCAGTTGTAGGTGAAACCATTACTTTACCAATTGCAACTAATTCGATAAAACTAGCGGTTTGTTCTTGTTCCAATTATCCTGCTGGATTATTTAATGTTTATAAAGCTATGGCCAATTCTGATGCTGACATTATTGTGCATTTAGGCGATTATATATACGAATATGGTCAAGGTCAATATGGAACCAATGAATTCACTACTTTATTAAATAGAAGTCATGAACCAGAAAATGAAATTATAACTTTAGCAGAATATAGAACCCGTTACAAGCAATATCGTTCTGATAAAAGCTTACAATTGGCACACCAAAAGAAACCTTTTATCTGCGTTTGGGATGATCATGAAATTGCTAATGATACTTATAAAGATGGAGCAGAAAATCATCAGCCCAATGAAGGTAGTTTTGAAGCTAGAAAAGCAGATGCCATTAAAGCCTATAGCGAATTTTTACCTTTACGCTCAAATGACACCAGTTTAATCTACAGAAATTTCAACATTGGTAATCTAGTAAACTTAATCATGTTAGATACTCGTGTTATTGCTAGAGACAAGCAGCTAGATTATACTAATTATATTGATGGAACTGGCAATTTTAATACTACTAGCTTTCAAAACGATTGGTTGGATCCAACACGTACATTATTAGGATCTACACAAAGAAATTGGTTGGTTTCTCAAGTTACTGGTAGTTCCGCACATTGGCAAGTTTTGGGTCAACAAGTTTTAATGGGAAAAATGTTTATTCCTGCTGAAATGTTATTAGGGTTAGGTGCTGTTACAGGAGGAGCTCCAGGAGCTTTACAACAGTTTCAACAAACTTTAACAGAATTAGTGACTATAAAATTACGTTATCTCAATAATGACCCAACACTTACAAGTGTCGAAATTGCTAGAATAGCAACTGTTTTACCTTATAATTTAGATGCTTGGGATGGTTATCCTGTGGAGCGAGAAATGTTATACAACAGCTTTGCTGGTAAAAAAATAGTCTGTTTAGCAGGAGATACACATAATGCTTGGTATACTAATTTAGTATCTAATGACTCGAATGAAATTGGTAAAGAATTTGCAACTTCTTCAGTAACTTCTCCAGGTTTAGAGTATTATTTAGGAATTGATGCAACTAGCATTACTGGTTTTGAAAATGCCATGCAAATCTTAATTGATGATCTTAATTATGTAAACGCATCCAATAGAGGGTATCTTACGCTAACATTTACAACAAGTAATGTAGAATCAAAATGGAATTTTGTGAGTACGGTTTTTGATGAAAACTTTTCTGAAAATACAGACAGAGTAGAATCTTATTCTATCTAATTATTCTAATGAAAACAAAAAGGCTGTTTGAAAATATCAAAACAGCCTTTTAAATTATAATTGTTTTTTACTATTTAAAATCAGCTTTCCTCTTCTCTAAAAAAGCAGTAGTTCCTTCTTTAAAATCTTCAGTTCCAAAAGAAGCACCAAAGTTTTTAATCTCAACTTCGTATCCATTGACACCATCTTCAAAATTAGCATTGATTGCTTGAATTGCTTTTGAAATAGCAGTACTAGAATTTTTTGTGATTTTTGCTGCAATTCCTTTGGCTAAATCTAATAATTCTGCTTGTGGTACTACATGATTTACTAATCCATAATTTAAAGCAGTTTGTGCGTCTATCATTCCAGCTGTCATGATCATTTCCATTGCTCTTCCTTTTCCTACTAATTGTGATAAACGTTGTGTTCCTCCATAACCTGGAATGACTCCAAGGGTTACTTCTGGCAATCCCATTCTTGCATTATCACTTGCTACTCTAAAATGACAAGCCATAGCTAATTCTAATCCACCACCTAGAGCAAAACCATTTACTGCAGCAATAACTGGTGTTGATAAATTTTGAACGAAATCAAATAATAATTCTTGTCCTTTTGCCGCTAATTTTCCTCCATCTTCCTCAGAAAAATGAGCAAATTCAGAAATGTCTGCTCCAGCTACAAAGGCTTTTTCTCCGCTTCCAGTAATTATAATAACTTTTATTGATTTATCATCATCTAAAGATTTAAATCCTTCATGTAAATCTAAAATTGTAGCTTTATTTAAAGCATTTAATTTTTCAGGTCTATTAATTGTAATGATTGCAATGTTGTCTAATTTTTCAATTAAAATATTTTCCATTTTTATATTTTTTAGTAGTTAAATGATTTCCTGTTCTTCTGTAATTGGAAAAGAAACTAAAAATTCAGTTCCAGTTCCTTCTTCACTTTGAAAAGTAATTGTTCCATTATAATTTTCTATAATGTTTTTTATTATAGCTAAACCCAATCCCATTCCACTAGATTTAGTAGTGAATTTTGGTTCAAAAATACGTGCTTTATTTTGCTCTGTTACACCTTTCCCATTGTCTTTTACAGAAATAAGAGCATTGTTTTCATCCTTATAAACTCGCACAACAACTTCTTTATCTTCTTGTTCCTCTGGGATAGCTTGAGTAGCATTCTTAACCAAATTTGTAATTACTCTAATTAATTGAGTTCTATCTAAACTAGCAATAATTTCTTCTTCTGAATATGAAAAACGAATAAAATCTTCATTAAATATATCTAAGGCTAATTGAACAACTTTTACCACATTTAAAGTTTCATTTTGCTGAGCTGGCATAGAGGCAAAATTAGAAAATGCTCCAGCTACAGAACTCATAGTGTCTATTTGTTGAATTAATATTTTGGCAAAATCATCTAGCTTTTCTTTTGCTTTTGGATCATTTAAATCAAATCGTCTTTGATAGCTTTGCACCGTCAAACGCATAGGTGTTAAAGGATTTTTAATTTCGTGAGCAACTTGCTTTGCCATTTCTCTCCATGCTTGTTCTCTTTCACTCTGAGCCAATTTTGTTGCACTATCTTCTAACTTATCTACCATGTTATTATAGGATTCTATCAGTAAATTAATTTCTTTACTACCTTCGTCTAATTCAATTTTTTGATTTTGTTGATTGAAATTTGTTTCCTGTATTTTATCGGAAATTATTTTTAACGATTTTGTAATATAACTAGAAAGAAAATAGGAAAGAAAAATAGAAATTAACAACATTACAAAGTAAACCTGACCAAAGCGAATTAGAAAATTCTTGATTTCGTTATCGTAAAACTCGGTATCTTCCTCATAAGGTAAATTTAATATTGCCAAAGGTTTAAATTTATTATCTTTTATATAACAATATGAAGATCGATAAGGTAAACCATCAATTTTGGTAAACTCTACATATCTCTTATCTATTGTTCCTTGTAAAATTTTTAAAGTAGAAGCATTTATTTCTGGTCGAATACTATCCATTTTAAAAACAGGTTTTGATGAAATAATTAAATTCCCTTTTAAATCAAAAAAGTTTATTTCAAGACTATGGATATCTGCTATTTCATGTATTTTTTCTTTGAATATATATTGAATATTCTCTGTAATTAAAGGAAAACTAGTGTTATTTAGAATATAATTAATATTTTCAATAATTGCATTCTCTTTTCTTTCTAATCGGTCTTGATGGTATTCTCTTGCTTCTTTTTTAAATTGATAATAAGAAACAAATGCGATTAGAATAGACGCAATAAGTGTTAAAAATATCATGGAAAGAAATATTCTTAATCGGAGAGAAATATGTTTTATATTAAATATTGCGTACACTTTTAATTATTCTTCTTTTCTCGAATTCGTTTATATAATTTAAATCCTAACATAATTAGAATTGAAAAAACAAAAATGCCTACAACACCGTAAATCCAGTTAATGGCACTTTTTAAAATTACCAAAAAAACAATGGCAAATAAAATAATAGTAGCACCTTCATTCCAAATTCTAAAAAAATTAGAGCTGTTTCTTACTTCATTTCTTTGTAATTGTTTAAAAATTTGATGGCATTTTCCATGATATATATAGAGTAGCAAAACAAATGCTAGCTTTACATGCATCCAAGGTTGGGTTAACCAAAATTTTCCGCTTTCTGTAAAAAAAAGCATCCAATAAGCAAAAATACTTGCTAAAATAGCACTTGGCCAAGTAATGATATACCAAAGCCTATATTGCATTAATTGATATTGCTTAATTAAAATATCTTGTTCTAGTTGTGGTTTTTGTTTGGCTTCAGCATGATATACAAACAAGCGAACCATATAAAAAAGTCCTGCGAACCAAGTAATCACAAAGATAAGGTGTAAAGCTTTTATATAGTTATATTCCATCTTGAGCGAATGTTAACTTTCTATTCATTTCACGTTTTAAAAAGAAGCCTGTTACTAAAGTAGATAAAATATCAGCAATAGGAAAGGCTATCCATACTCCAAAAATACCATAATAATTTGGTAAAACTAAAATCAATGGTATTAAGAAAAAACCTTGTTTGGTTAAAGTCAATAAAAGTGCAGGAATCGCTTTACCAGCTGCCTGAAAATACGCAGCTCCTATTAACTGAATTGCTATAATAGGTGACGCAGCAAAAACCATTCGTAAAGCATTAGGTGTTTCTTTTACTATTGTTGCATCTTTTGAGAAAATAGTTACTATCGGTTCTGCAAAAACTAGAATAACTATAAAAATAACAGTAGCTAGACCTGCAGCCCATTTTACAGAAGTTGAAATTGTTTCGCTAACTCTAACATAATTTTTAGCTCCATAATTATAACCTGCAATTGGAAGAAAACCTTGTGTAACTCCTAATATTGGGAATAAAGCAAACATTAACATACGGCTTATAATTCCATAAATGGCTACAGAGATTTCTCCTCCATGAATAAAAAGTGTATGATTTAAAATAATAGACAATATAGCCACAACTCCCTGTCGAGCGAAAGTTACAAAACCTAATGATGCAATTTCAGAAACAATTTTAAAATCAAGAAAATAATGTTTCAGATGTAAGTGTAATTCACTTTTAAAGATGAAAAACCACAAAATAAAAGCAAAACACATAAAATAAGAAATAGAGGTAGCCAAAGCAGCACCAAACATTCCTAAATTTAAGACTTTTATAAAAAGGATGTCTAAAATAATATTACTAAATGCGGGAATTATCATCGCAATCATCGCAAACTTTGGCTTTCCTTCTGCTCTAATTACAGTATTTCCCATCATACAAAGTGCTAAAAATGGAACACCATATAAAACAGGAGTAAAAAATTCCATTGCGGGTTTCATTATGTCTCCATTAGCACCAAAAAGTAACAAAACTTCACTTGAAAAGGAAAAACCAATAATAACAGACATCACCGCTAAACCTAAGGTCATCATAATTTGATTCCCAAATGTTTTTAATGCTTTTTCTCTATTATTAGCCCCTAAAGCTCTTGATATTATAGAACTTCCACCAATACCTAAAGCCATTCCTAAGGAAGAAATCAAAAATGTAATAGGTAAAACAACAGAAACAGCTGCTATAGCTAAAGAACCTATCCATTGACCTACAAAAATGGTGTCAATTAAAATATTAACCGACATAAATAAAATACCTATAGACGCAGGAACAGATTGTTTAATTAATAGCTGTTTAATCGACAAAGTACCTAATTCCGTTGAAGAAACTGCCATTATCTGTTTTGTTCTTCTGGTTGAAAAGCCCATTGATCAATCCAGCGACTTAACGTTTTGCACCAATCATCATCATCATTTAGACAAGGGATTGCTTTGAATTCTTCACCACCATGAGCTTTAAATTCATGATTGGCTTCCATTGCAATCTCTTCTAATGTCTCTAAACAATCCGATACAAAAGCTGGAGTTACAACTGCTAGTTTTTTAATTCCTTTTTCTGGCATTTTGTTGATTTCAACATCCGTATAAGGGGTTAACCATTTATCACCAGCTAAACGCGATTGGAAAGTCTGACTGTATTTTCCTTCTTCGATACCTAAAAATTCAACCACTTGTTTTGTGGTTTCATAACATTGATGACGGTAACAAAATTCATGAGCTGGTGAAGGTGTATTACAACAACTACCATCTATTTTACAATGGTTTTTAGTAATATCTGTTTTACGAACGTGACGTTCTGGAATTCCGTGATAAGAAAATAATAAATGATCATATTCAAATCCTTCTAAATGTTTTTTAATAGAATTGGATAGATCTCTAATGTAATCCTTTTGATTATAGAAAGCAGGAACAATCGTAAAATTCATGTGAGGAAATTTCTTTTTACGCAATTCTTCAGCTAAAACTAAAATGGTAACCGTTGAAGCCATAGCATGTTGTGGATACAAAGGAAATAATAATACTTCAGTAACTCCTTTATCGCTTAATTCTTGTAAGCCACTTTCAATACTTGGATTACCATATCTCATCGCTAAAGAAATAGGAATACTTACATTTTGTTCTACTTTAGCTTTCATTCTTTTCGAAAGCACAATTAATGGTGAACCTTCTTCCCACCAAATTTTTTTATAAGCAGCAGCTGATTTTTTGGGTCTTGTTTGTAAAATAATTCCTCTTACTAATAAAGCACGTAATAAAAACGGAACGTCTATTACATACTTATCCATTAAAAATTCATCTAAATAGGGTTTTACATCCTTTGGGGTAGGGCTTTCTGGTGAACCTAAATTGACTAATAATACTCCTTTTTTCATTTATTCTAAATTGTATTTTCTATGATTATTCTCTTGGATAAAAATAAATAATCAAGTTTTTATATGTGTTATAATTATACTAATTTTTCCTATTCCAATATTAAATAAATCAATCATTTATAGTTTTTACACATTCAAATTCAAGTTCATTAAATACTTTTTGGGTGTGGTTCCAAATTTCTTCTTAAAAGCCGCAATAAAATGACTTGAAGTACTGTAACCTACTTTCAGCCCAACTTCATTTACATTGTATGAACCTGAATCTAACATTTTTCTAGCATATTCCATTTTGTAATCAAACAAAAAACTATAAACACTATCACCATAAATTTGTTTGAAACCTACTTTTAGTTTTTTTAGGGTTAACCCAACTTTATCTGCTAATTCTTGTAATCCTGGTGGTTCTGCCATATTTTCTATGACAATTTCTTTAGCTTTCTTTATTTTTAAAACATTCTCTTCATCAATCAAAAACGGACAATGTTCTGCATTTGGATCTTCATTTTGGTTAAAATACAAACTCATTAATTCGTACCCTTTTCCTTTTAAATATAAATTTTTAATAGAAGAATTTTGATTGTAATGAAAAATTTGGTTGAGTACAATGGCCATTGACGGACTAATATCTTCTTCACCATAATATTTTTTATCTAAATTTTCCTGGCTTAAAAAAGGAATAACATCTGCTTCATTAGAAAACAAAGCATGAAATTTTTTTATTGAAATAAGCATTGAAATAATCCAAGATTTTGGACTTACTTCTAAATGTAATGGCAATTCTTTTTGTGGATTATAAAGTAAAAGTGATTTTTCTTCATTTAAATCCAATGCATAAGTACCTTGATTGAAAATAAATTTAGCCTTTCCCTTCACATTAAAATGAAATTGGATCAATCCTGTTTTTACTTGTTTTTCAATGCGTTCCATGGTTTCAGAATCATTTTGAAAACGAAGTAATGTAAAATCTGTTTCTATTTTTATTTCTTCAAATGAACTCATAGCGTTGTTTTTTGAATTAAAAATAAGGCTTTAAAAATTAAACTTATTTAGATTGGTTATAAATAAATAAGTTCTCAATGACCAATTTTACTACAAAAATACATGAAATACTAAAAACAAATCATAATTTTTACAAAAAATCTGCAATCGACACAAAAAGTACTTTGAGCGTTATTTTTAAACACTGCTCTACCTTAATTTTGTTTCACTTTAAGGAAAGTACAATTTATGGATAACTTTACAGGTATCAAACACACTACTTTTTATGCCATTGGTTTAAGCTACAAAAAAGCGGATGCCGAGATGAGGGGTAAATTTAGTTTGAATGAAAAGACAAGAATAGATTTATTAAATCAAGCGAAAAACGAAAACATTGAAAGCCTTTTTGTTATTTCGACTTGTAATCGTACTGAAATATATGGATTTGCAGAACATCCTTTCCAATTAATCAAATTACTTTGCGATAATAGTTTAGGTACTGTTGAAGATTTTCAAAAGATTGCCTATGTCTATAAAAACAAAGAAGCCATTTCGCATTTATTTAAAGTTGGTACAGGATTAGATAGTCAAATATTAGGTGATTTTGAAATTATTTCACAGATAAAAATTGGATTTACAGAAAGCAAAAAATTTGGTTTAGGCAATAATTACATTGAACGTTTAATTAATGCAGTAATACAAGCTAGTAAAAGGGTAAAGAATGAAACACATATTAGTTCGGGTGCAACTTCTGTCTCATTTGCTTCTGTGCAATATATAATGAATAATGTACCGGATATTGGTGCCAAAAATATTTTACTTTTTGGAACGGGAAAAATTGGCAGAAATACTTGTGAAAATCTAGTTAAACATACAAAAAATGATCATATTGTTTTAATAAATAGAACAAAAGAAAAAGCAGAAAAAATTGCTGGAAAGTTCAATCTTATAGTTAAAGACTATGCTAATTTACAGTTAGAAATTCAAAAATCAGACGTTTTAGTCGTTGCAACAGGAGCACAAAATCCAACTATTGATGCAGCCATTTTAAATTTAAAAAAACCATTACTTATTTTAGATTTATCAATTCCTAAAAATGTGAACGAAAATGTAAATACTGTAGATGGTGTTTCCTTAGTACATTTGGATTATTTATCTCAAGTAACCGATGAAACCATAGAAAAAAGAAAAGAACACATTCCTGCTGCAGAAAAAATCATTAATGAAATTGTTGAAGAATTTATGAGTTGGTCCAAAACAAGAAAATTTGCTCCAACCATTCATTCCTTAAAAGAAAAATTAGCCGATATAAAAAAAACAGAGTTGAATTACCAACGAAAAAAACTCGATAATTTTAACGAAGAACAAGCGGAAATCATCAGTAATCGAATCATTCAAAAAATCACTACTCATTTTGCCAATCATTTAAAACATGAAAACACTATGGTTGATGAAAGTATCGAATGGATTGAGAAGGTGTTTCAATTAAATAACTAAATTACTTCTTTAAAACCATTAGCAATTGATTATTTTTAAAAACTTTAGTTTCTTAATGGTTCAAAAAAAATAAAATGTTGGAAAAAACAATACGAATAGGAACTCGTGATAGCGAATTAGCACTTTGGCAAGCTCATACCGTTCAAAACAAACTTAACACTTTAGGTTATAAAACAGAAATCATTGCTGTAAAAGCTACTGGAGATCTTATTCTTGATAAACCTTTATACGAACTTGGAATAACAGGCATTTTTACAAAAACTCTAGATGTTGCAATGCTTAAAGGCGAAGTAGATATTGCTGTTCATTCTATGAAAGACGTTCCTACGAGTTTACCTAAAGGAATTGTGCAAGCGGCTGTTTTAGAAAGAGCTAATACATTAGATATTCTAATTCACAAAGGTAATTTAGACTTTTTAGAAACCGACGGAATAATTGCTTCAGGGAGTCTAAGACGAAAAGCACAATGGTTGCATAAATACCCTACTCATACTGTTGAAGATTTACGTGGAAATGTAAATACAAGAATGCAGAAATTGAAAGACAACAGATGGAATGGAGCTATTTTTGCAGCTGCTGGTTTAGAAAGAATCAATTTAAAACCCGAAACATTTCTCAATTTAGATTGGATGATTCCTGCTCCTGCACAAGGCGCAATGCTTATTGTCGCTATGGAAAATGATAGTTTTTCAATAAAAGCTCTTGAAAAGTTAAATCATAATGAAACGGAAATTTGTACGTTTATTGAGCGACAATTTTTAAAAACGTTAGAAGGAGGTTGTACAGCCCCAATTGGTGCATTGGCAACCATAAAAAACAACGAGATACGTTTTGAAGGGGTGTTATTCTCTTTAAACGGAAAAGAGAAACATTACATTAAAAAAAGTTGTAATTTTGCTGATTATAAATCTTTTGGAAAAGAGTGTGCAAACGAAATTTTAAATCAAGGAGGTGACTCTTTAATGAAAGAGCTTCGTTCACTGCTAAAAGTGAAATAAATCACTGCTAAAATGGAAAGAGAATCATTACTCAATTATATTTACCGCTTTTTTGATATTATTGTACTACTTTTTATAGTCTTTGACTTTGGTTATGATTTTGCAGAAAACTTCAATAGTCCTCATGTAATTGGATTAATCATTCTATCCGTTTTACTTCTTGTTTTTAATACTTTTAAATTCTTTATTTATAAATATAAAAGCAATAAAAAAGTAGCATTAGTAAATATGATTATTATTTCACTCTTGCTAATCATCTCGTTTTTTATTGCTATTTCAAACACTGATTTTAGTTACCATTACATTTTACAAAAAATTAAACCTATTTTAGAAGGTGGTTTAATTATATATTTTCTTTTAAGACTATTAGTACTTGTTAGACATATATATGATATCTATTTTAATCCAGCGATTGTTTTTGTAGGTAGTTTTTTAATCCTTGCTTTATCTGGAGCTTTTTTATTGATGCTACCAAGTGCAACTACAAATGGAATTACCTTTACAAATGCATTATTTACGGCAACTAGTGCAGTTTGTGTGACAGGTTTAGCTGTTGTTGACACAGGTGTTGACTTTACAACTATAGGACAATCTATTATTTTAGTATTAATTCAATTAGGGGGAATTGGTATATTAACTTTTACATCTTTCTTTGCTTTTTTCTTTAGAGGAAGTTCTTCTTTTAAAGAAGGATTAAACACAAAAGATTTTATTGCTCAAGAAGGATTAAAAGATGTTTTTAGAGCAGCATTAAATGTTGTTATTTTTACCGTTAGTGTTGAAATTATTGGAGCTATTTTCATTTATTCATCTGTAGTCAATAATTATTCTATTGATAATAAGTTTTTCTTTTCAATATTCCATTCCATTTCTGCTTTTTGTAATGCTGGATTTTCTATTTTTTCAAATGGTCTCTATGATGAGACTATTCGCTTTCATTATTTTTTTCAATGGATAATAATGATACTTATTATTTTTGGAGGTCTTGGTCACAATATTATTTTTAACTTTTATAGATATATTAAAACGTATGTTTTAGAATTATTTGATAAAAAATTAATTCATAAGCAAGTTCCTGTAATTACTGTAAATACAAAAATTGTAATTTATACTACAACCATATTACTATTTGGAGGATGGTTGTTTTTATTTATTTCAGAATATAATAACACCTTGTTAGAACACAAAACAATATTTGGGAAAATTACTAATGCAGCTTTTAGCTCCGTTACTCCAAGGACAGCTGGTTTTAATGTGGTAGATTATACAAAAATGACCGTTCCATCACTACTTTTTATTATTTTTCTAATGTGGATAGGGGCTTCACCTGCTTCTACTGGTGGTGGTGTTAAAACAAGTACCTTTGCATTAGCAACACTAAATATATTTGCTGTTGCAAAAGGAAAAAGTAGAATTCAAATTTTTGGAAGAAGAATATCTAGTGAATCAACATCTCGTGCCTTTGCAATTTTATGTATTTCACTAATTGTTATAGGAATTGCAATAATGGCTTTATTAATATTTGAACCCGAAAAGACTCCTGTATTAACTGTTGTTTTTGAATGTTTTTCAGCCTACAGTACAGTCGGTTTAAGTTTGAATTTTACATCCACACTATCAGAACCCAGCAAGTATGTAATTATTGCTGTTATGTTTATAGGGAGAATAGGAATGCTCAACTTAATGATTGGTTTATTACGTCAAATGAACCATCAATTTTATGAGTATCCAAAAGAAAATATTTTGATTAACTAAAAAAGTTTCAAATGAAAATAATTGTTTTTGGGCTTGGAAATTTTGGAATGTCATTGGCTTTAAGTTTAACAGAAACTGGAAACGAAGTCATTGGTATCGATAAACAAATGGATAAGGTAAATCTTGTAAAAGACAAAATATCACATGCTATTTGTATGGATTCGACTAATGAGTTAGCTTATGAAGCTGTTCCTTTAAAAGATTCAGATAAAGTAGTAGTTGCTATCGGTGAAAATGAAGGTGCTGCCATTATCACAACTGCCATTATCAAAAAACTAAGCAATGTAAAAATTATTAGTAGGGCTCTATCTCCTATTCACGATACTGTTCTTGAAGCTATGGGGATTTATAGTATAATTCACCCTGAACAAGATTCTGCAGATCGTTTAACCAAGCAAATTAATTTCAAATCTACTTTAGAAAATTACCAGTTAGATAATAACTTTACCATTTCTGAAGTAAGGGCAAAAAAAGAATTTTATGGAAAAACACTAGGTGAGCTAGATTCTGTAGATAAATATAGCTTAACACTTGTGACTATCATTCGCAAAAAAGAAAAGCGAAATTTAATAGGTAAAAAAACGCTTGTAAAAGAGTCAATAGGCAGACCTAATCCGGAAACTATAGTTCAAGAGGATGATATTTTGGTAGTTTACGGAAACAATAAAGATATTGAGAATTATTGCATGGGTCAAGAAGAATATGATTTGAGAAATAAAAAAATCTAAATGGTTGTTTTAAGTACAAAAGAACTTTCAAAAAAGCAAATTACATTACTTGATAAAAAAAAGTTTGCCCTTGTACATGCTGATTTTATAAAAATAAAAACACTTAATTTTTCATTAGATCAAATAAATGAAAACTTAATTTTTACTAGTAAAAATGCAGTGAAAAGCATTTTAAAAAATAAAGATGTTAATAGTGTTACAAGTAAAAAGTGTTTTTGTGTAGGAGAAAAAACAAAGCGTTTTTTAGAAAAAAATAGTTTCAATGTTATTGATTTTGCATCAGATGCTTATTCTCTTGCCGAAAAAATTATTGAAAAATATTTCAATCAAAAATTCACTTTCTTTTCTGGAACCATTCGTAAGGATATTTTGCCGAAAAAATTAATTGAAAAAGGTGTTTTTTTTAATGAAATACAAGTTTATAAAACGGTTTTACAGCCTAAAAATATTATAATAGAAACCAATGCTATTTTATTTTTTAGTCCGTCTGCTGTAGAAAGTTATTTACAAAAAAATAAAATAAATAATCAAACTTGTTTTTGTATTGGAAAAACAACAGCAAAAGCATTAGAAGATATTTCCGAAACTTCGGAATTGAATATAGTAATTGCCTCTCAACCTAGTATTGAAAGTGTAATTGAAGAAGTAATAAAATATAATAATTAATTACTAGTTTTAGGTTTTTCGTTTAAAAAAATTAAACTTTAATACCTTAACTTTTAAAACCTTAAATCAAATGATAAAAAACGATTTGTTTTTAAAAGCTCTTAATAACGAAACAGTAGAACGACCTCCAGTTTGGATGATGCGCCAAGCAGGTAGATATTTGCCAGAATTTATGGCAATAAAAGAAAAGTACGATTTCTTTACACGTTGTAAAACACCTGAGTTAGCCTCTGAGATTACTGTTCAACCTATTCGTGTTATAAAACCTGATGCAGCTATTTTATTTTCAGATATTTTAGTTATTCCTCAAGCGATGGGAATCGATGTAGAATTACAAGATAACATTGGACCTGTTTTACCAAACCCTATTCGTAAAGCTACTGATGTAGATAAAGTTTTTGTTCCAGATATTAATGAAACTTTAGGTTATGTTATGGATGCTATCGACATGACACGAGAGAAGTTAAATGATGAAGTACCATTAATTGGTTTTGCAGGTTCTCCTTGGACTATTTTCTGTTATGCTGTAGAAGGAAAAGGGTCAAAAAGCTTTGATAAAGCAAAAGGGTTTTGTTTTTCAAATCCTGTTGCTGCACATTTATTATTACAAAAAATTACTGATACTACTATTCTTTACTTAAAAGAGAAAGTAAAACATGGTGTGAATGCTGTACAAATATTCGATTCTTGGGGTGGAATGTTGTCTCCAACTGATTATACAGAATTTTCATGGCAATATATCAATCAAATAGTAGAAGCTTTAGCTGATTCAACAAAAGTTATCGTTTTTGGAAAAGGATGTTGGTTTGCACTCAATGATATGGCAAAATCCAAAGCAGCAGCTATTGGTGTTGATTGGACATGTTCGCCAAGAAATGCTAGATATCTAACTGGAGGAAAAATAACTTTACAAGGTAATTTTGATCCTTCAAGATTGTTATCTCCTATTCCTGTTATCAAGAAAATGGTTCATGAAATGATTGATGAATTTGGTAAAGACAATTACATAGTGAACCTTGGTCATGGTATTTTACCAAATATCCCTGTAGATCATGCAAAAGCATTTGTGGAAGCCGTTAAAGAGTATAAAAAGTAGAAACACTTTGGTTAAATAACAAAAATAAAAGGAGTTAACTTATGAATCTAAGTTCTAAAAAAGTACAGATTTCATTACTCTTTTTATTTTTGTTATCTACTGTGCTATTTTCAAATGGTCAAACTAATTTAAAAGTAAATGTTTTTTATGCAATAGCCGCAGTTCCTAATTTAGGCATAGAAACAAAGCTAGGAAAACATACTTCTTTTCAAATAGATGTTACCACTTCTTTTTGGGAATCAATTAATACTGCTCCTCAAAAATTTGTCTTACTTTTTCCTGAATTTCGTTATTATACTAAAGAATTTGGAAAAGGTTTTTATATTGGAACACATATTGGTGGTGGTTCTTATAAACTCCAAAAATACAATTATTGGTCAACCGATTTTTATCAAAAAGGATATAATATAATGTATGGAATAACTACTGGTTATCAATTCCTAATAAATAAAAAATGGTATCTCGAAGTGTTTATTGGTGGAGGCTCAAGTCAAGGCTATTACAAAGGCTACAAAATAAGTACTAATGAAAGGTATGATGGTGCAGATAAATTTAATAAAAGTGGTGAATGGATACTATATAGAGGAGGATTAATGTTGGTTTACCAGTTATAATACAATTTAAAAAAAGGAAATATTTGGAATTCAAATTATGAAAAATAAATTTTATACATACATACAAAAACTTCAAGATCAAATTTGTAAAGGATTAGAAGAAATAGACGGTAAAGCTTATTTCAAAGAAGATCTATGGAGTCGTCCCGAAGGAGGTGGTGGGAGAACACGTGTCATTGAAAACGGAAATGTTTTTGAAAAAGGAGGTGTAAATATTTCTGCAGTTCATGGAAAATTACCCGATTCTATGCAAAAATTATTCAATGTAGGAGAAGCGGATTTTTTTGCTTGCGGATTGAGTCTAGTAATTCATCCTAAAAGTCCAATGGTGCCAACTGTACATGCCAATTGGAGGTATTTTGAAATGTATGATGATAAAGGAGAAATAATCAATAGTTGGTTTGGTGGCGGACAAGATTTAACACCTTATTATTTGTTTGAAGAAGATGCTAAACATTTTCACCAAACTTGCAAAACAGTTTGTGATAAACATAATTCTGAATTTTATTCTAGATATAAAAAACAATGCGATACTTATTTTTGGAATGCACACAGAAATGAAGCTCGTGGAATCGGGGGCTTATTTTTCGATTATTGTAAAGAAACTGAAACCATGAAAATGGAAGATTGGTATAATTTTGTAACAGATGTTGGAAATAGTTTTCTAACTGCGTATATTCCAATTGTTGAAAAAAGAAAAAAAATGTCTTATACAAATATTCAAAAAAACTGGCAAGAAATTCGTCGTGGTCGTTATGTAGAATTTAATTTAGTTCATGATAAAGGTACTTTATTTGGTTTAAAAACTAATGGAAGAATAGAAAGTATTCTAATGAGTTTACCACCTCATGTACAGTGGGTTTATAATCATCATCCTGAAAAAGGAAGTGAAGAAGAAAAATTACTTCAAGTCTTAAAATCTCCAATTGAATGGCTATAAAAATTTCATTATTAAACAGTATTGTTTTTATTATTTCTGTTTCATGTTTTTCACAGGAAACAATAGTAAAAGATACTGTTTTTAATGAAAAAAATAGCTTTATTCAGTCTTTTCCTAATAATATATCAACTAGACTTTTTTTTATAAACACTTCAAATTCCTTATATGTAAAAGATCGTAATTCTAATGATTTTTATATTCTTGATCCAAATAAACAAGATAGAATTGGAGCTACAATTTCCTTTCGATCCATTTCCATTTCATACTCTATAGCTCCATATTTTTTAGCTACTAATAAAGACAATGAAGGTGCCAAACTTTTCAATATTAACTTAAGAACCTATTTTAGTAATTGGATGCAAACCTTTGATATTTATAAGGAAAAAGGATTTTACATTAAAAATGATGCCATAAATTTCTATTTTCCAAAAATAAAATCAATTAAAATTGGTGGTTCCACATCTTATATTTTAAATCCAAATTTCTCTTTTAAATCTGTTGTATCTCAAGATGAAAAACAACTTAAAAGTGCTGGAAGTCTTATACCTAGAATACTTTATTATTATAGTGAATATGATATTGTAAGTGAGAATGATATTGTAAGTTTTGAAAGTAAAATTTACTCTTTTGATATTGCATTAGCACCTTCTTACTACTATAACTTTGTACCTATAAAAAACTTATTATTATCTACTGGTATCTCTACAGGTATTGGTTTAAATACTACCACTTCAGACAATAAATCAGTTACATCCTTATTAACAGAATTAGATTTTAGTTCTTCGATAACATATGATTTTTCTAATTTTTATTTTGGAAGTCATTTCAGTTACTTAATTCTTAACCATAATACTGATAGTTCTTCCTATGTAAAAGACAATATTCCATTTATCGAATTTTTTTTAGGTTATCGGTTTAAAGCTCCAAAAAAATTACTTCAAAAGGTTAATAAAATTAATGATAAACTAAAATTTTAATTACATAAAAAAAGCAATGATTTGATTAATCATTGCTTATAATTTTCAATATAAATTTAACTATTTAGTACTTAAAAAAGTAACTAAATCTAATGTTTGTAAAATAATATTTTTATCTGAACTAGAAGAATGTAAACTCATTTCAAATTGTAACTTGTTGTTTTCCATTTTTTTTGAAGATTTAAAATCAATTTTTTCAAATTGCTGACTTACCTTTCTCATTTTTGAAGCATCCTTTCCTAAGTTCTCTTTAGAAGCATATTTTTCCATCAATTTTTTTAAATTAAGATCTCCAAACATGTAATTCTTCTTAATTTGTTGTTTAAAGTTAATCGTGAAATTTGAATTTGAATTACTTATAAAACTTAGTCCATTAGTAATAACTACAACATCTCCATCTTTTATTATTCTTAGATCTCCCATCTCTTTCTCAGAACCTCTTACTTTATAAAACTGTTTTTCTTTAATAAGTACTTTTCTTCTTTCTGCTAAATCTAAAAGTTTATTTCCCATAGTTCTATGCGTCGAAGTAAATAAAACTGTGAAAATAGGTGTCGTTCTTTTATCTGTTTTTTCTACTTCAATCTCATTATAATCTTCATCATATTCATAACTTTTATAAGTATATTCTTGTTCAGATATATCGTGTAGAAAAACAGTAAAGTCACCATCAAATAAGGATGCAATTGCTTTTTCATCTAGCATTGTACTGATTAAATCAGTAACTATTTCCATATCTTCTTTCTTTAAAAATCTATTGTCATTATACATCTGTGCAGTAATAGATGGGAAATTCCTTAATAATTCTTCAGAATTAATATGATAACTCATATAAGCCATAGGAGTCTGATTTGGGAAATACTTAAAAATATTTTTATTTATTTTTCGATTTACCACTTTAGTCATTATGTCTGCTAATGATTTTGAATATTCTATTGTTTGTTCTATTCTAGCATTTTTATTTTCAAAATACATGTTAAAATTAACTCCTTTAATAAAGCTATCAATATCATCTGAACTTAACCCTCTTGAACCACCAACCATTGATTTTACAATTCCAGAAAAATCTTTCATTGAATTAAAAGCAGATTGATAATTAACCCAAGCAGAAATGTCTGCTTTTAAATTTATTTTATCAGATGTTGGAACAACAAATCCATCATCAAAAAGAAAAGCAATATGTTCATTTTGCATTTCTTTTCTCCTTTGTTTTTCCTCTTCGATTTGTTTTAAATATTCATTATTTTCTTCTTCATAATTATAATTGTAATCATAATCATCAACAGGTGCTTCTACCACTTCTACTTCCTCCCATTCCGTCTGATCTTCAACTTCTGTAGATTGTATAATAATTTCTTCTTCTCTATATTCTTCCTCATTATATTCAACTGCTTCTTCTGTTTCAGCTACTTCAATTACTTCCTCATCATAAACTGGTGAAGTATTATAAAGATTAGAATAGCCGTTATCGTTTGAAATAGGTTTAATAAACTCTATAAAAATTAAATAATCATTATTCCAGGCTATTGAAAATTCTTGTTTTGGATCATTAAAAACCGAATACAATTCATAATCAATTATTTCCGCAGTAATAGAATCCTTAGTGTTTATTCTATCTTCTTCATTTTTCTTAGTTAAAAGAGTTCTCACTTCTTCGCGATTTTTAATCGGAATAGTAATTTGATAAAAAGGAATATTTTTAGACGAAAAATTTCCATGAATAGTAATATCCTTATCCATTCTTATTAAAGAAGTGTACTCTTTAATATTAAAATCTGATTTAGAATTTGAAATCTTTTTTATAGCATCGTGATTTAGAATTTCATCTAAACTTACTTTTTTAGAAAATTGACTTCCATTAAATTGAACAAAGTAATCTAACTCTTTTGGAGTTAATTGACTAAAAACAAATGTGCTGGCTAGTAGTAATAAAACATGTAACTGTTTTTTCATAATTATGGATTAAAATAAATTGTATTATTCATTAAGGTATTGTTTTTTAAAACGCTATATATATTTTGTTTTAAAAAAACGGTTTGTTTACTTTTTGAAAGTTTACAGTTTGGGTTTGTAAATTGAGAAACTTCTTTGTCAAAAGTATAAATCGTTGTAATATGAGCGTCTTCTAGATCTTCTTTTTTATCATCATTCTTAACCAAATTTTTTGGAATAGGGTAAGATGCAAATCTCTGAAAATAACTCTCCTTTGATTCACTAAAATGGGTAATTGGATTTTCTTTATTCATGCTATTCAAAACAGCATTGAGTGCTTTTAAATTACTGTATTTAAACTTAAAAGTAAAGATGTAAGTTTTAAAATCATATTTAGTAGTAACTGAAGAAATACCTTCTATTTTAGAAGCTTGAGTTCTAAAATCAGCTAATTTGTTTTTAATATCTTCTTCACTTGGAATACTTACTCCATCCACTTCTTCTAACCATATTGCAGACCTTGTTCTAAACCATGATTTAGAAAAATCTACAATAAGGCTATAATCCCCACTTTCATCTCTATTATGTTTAATTCTTTCTGTTATTTCAAAACAACTTGTTAAGGAAAAACACAAGGCTATAATCATAATTCTTTTCATTTTGCAAACTTAAGATTAATAATTTATTTTTTGTACTTTTATTTAAGAATACTATATCCGTAAGCCATTATCTTTACTTGAATTTCATTAACTTTGTTTGATAAATTTTACAATTAAAAACACTTTATATAAAGGCTTAAATTAAATAAATTATGTTCCCATTAAGAAGAAATAGACGATTAAGAACCAATGAAAGCATTCGTTCCTTAGTTCGCGAAACCATACTAACACCAAACGATTTTTTAGTACCTCTTTTTGTTGTTGAAGGAAAAGGAATTAAAGAAGAAATCCCATCCATGCCTAATTATTTTCGATATAGTTTAGACTTATTAGAAAAAGAAGTGAAAGAATTATGGGCAATGGGTTTAAAATCTGTCTTACTCTTTGTAAAAGTTCCTGACAATTTAAAAGACAATAAAGGCACAGAAGCTTTAAATTCTAATGGGTTAATGCAACGTGCTATAAAAGTTGTTAAAAATACTGTTCCGGAAATGATTGTTATGACTGATGTTGCTTTAGATCCTTATTCTTCTTTTGGACATGATGGTGTTATTGAAAACGGAATCGTTTTAAACGACATTTCTTCTTCAATTTTAGCAGAAATGGCCTTATCACACGCAAAAGCTGGTGCCGATTTTGTAGCACCAAGTGATATGATGGACGGTAGAATATTAGAAATGAGAGAATTATTAGAAGAAGAGAATTTTACTAATACTGGAATTATGAGTTATAGTGCTAAATATGCTTCATCTCTTTATGGACCATTTCGAGATGCATTAGATTCTGCACCTGTAGACTTAGTAGATATTCCAAAAGATAAAAAAACCTATCAAATGGATTATCACAATCGTAAAGAGGCAATAAGAGAAACTAGAATGGATATTGAGGAAGGTGCTGATATTGTAATGGTAAAGCCAGGGATTGTTTACTTAGATATAATTCGAGATATAAAAAACATGTCGGAAGTTCCTGTTGCAGTCTATCAAGTTTCTGGAGAATATGCTATGATAAAAGCAGCCGCAGAAAAAGGCTGGTTAGATCATGATGCTATTATGTTAGAACAAACCACTGCGTTTAAAAGAGCTGGTGCAGATATCATTGCTAGTTATTTTGCAAAAGATATTGTAAAATTATTGAAGTAATTTTTTTGTTACAGTAAAATTTACATCAACCCATTTCTTTTGTATTATCAGTTTTTATTGCTTATTTTAGAATTTTAAAATTAAAATTAATGACCCTTTTAATTATTTACGCAGTTACTTCTATTTTTTTTTCTTTTCTATGTTCCATTTTAGAAGCAGTACTTTTAAGTGTTACCCATACTTTTATAACCATAAATAAACGGGATGGAAAAATTTTTGCTACTAAACTTGAAGCTTTAAAAGCCGATATAGACAAACCATTAATTACAATACTTACTCTGAATACCGTTGCGCATACTGTAGGAGCTATATTAGTAGGTGTACAAGCTGAAAAAACCTTTGGTAATGGCAATAATGCGGTTGCCATTGTTTCTTCAATCATGACTTTTTTAATCTTGATTTTATCTGAAATTATTCCTAAAACTATTGGGGCAAAATTTTGGAAACAATTAGCCGCTTTTACTACAAATACCTTGAATATATTAATTTTTCCATTAAGAATTACAGGAGTCTTATGGTTACTACAACTTACCACAAAGTTAATTGGAGGGACTGGACATGTTTCTATTTTAAGTAGAGACGATTTTTCAGCTATGGCAGATTTAGCCGAAAAAGAAGGTGTTTTCAAAGCTTCTGAATCCAAAGTATTAAAAAATTTATTGAGTCTTGATTCTGTGTTTGCCAAAGATATCATGTCACCTAGAACTGTTGTTAAAATTGCTAATGCTTCAACTTCTATTGAAACATTTTATAACGAAAATAAAAACCTGCGTTTTTCTAGAATTCCCATTTATCAAAATTCGTCAGATGATATCGTTGGGTTAGTTTTAAAAACCGATTTACTAGAAGCAATGATTAATAACAATGGAAGTGCTACCCTTGAATCTATAAAAAGACCAATTGTTTTAACCAAAAGAAATCAACCCATTCCACAGTTATTTGATGAATTAATCGAAAACAAAAATCACATGGCTGCTGTTCTTGACGAATATGGTTCATTCAGTGGTTTAGTTACACAAGAAGATGTTATTGAAACACTTCTTGGTCTAGAAATTATGGATGAAAGTGATTCGGTTGAAGACCTTCAAAAACTAGCCAAAAAGAACTTAGAAAAAAGAATTGAAGCTTTAAAAAAATCTGAAAACTAGTATTTTATCCATTTGCAAATTCCAAAATAAAAACTACATTTGTGTAATATATAAGCCAATTATTTTTATTACACGCCATGTTACAAAACGAATTATACTATACGCTTGCGTTAATGCAAGTAGAAGGAGTAGGCGATATTCTTGCCAAAAAACTCATCCAAAATTGTGGTTCTGCAGAGGAAGTTTTCAAAGCTAAAAAAACAACTTTAGCTAAAATTGAAGGCATTGGAAAAACATTCCTAAAAAACATTCAGGATAAAACCGTTTTTCATAAAACAGAGCACGAGTTACGAATTATTGAAAAGGAAAATATCAATTTATGGTATTACCAAGATATAAATTATCCTGAAAGATTAAAACACTGTTTTGATGCTCCAGTACTCCTTTTTCAATCTGGGAATGTGGATTTATCTAACAGAAAAATAATTAGCATTGTAGGCACTCGTCAAGTAACTACTTATGGTTCTGAATGTACTAAAAAGCTAATTGAAGAATTAGCTCCTTTAAATCCTATTATAGTCAGTGGTTTTGCTTATGGGGTGGATATTGTGGCTCATCAAGCATCCATGGATTTTGGACTACAAACTATTGGTGTTTTAGCGCATGGTTTAAACCAAATTTATCCAAAAATCCATAAGAAATACATGGTAAAAATGGAAGAAAATGGTGGCTTTTTAACCGAATTTTGGAGTGACTCAAAACCCGATCGAGAAAATTTCGTCAAAAGAAATCGAATTGTAGCTGGAATGAGCGAAGCCACCATTGTTATAGAAAGTGCAGAAAAAGGCGGTTCATTAATTACGGCACAAATTGCAAACGATTATAATAGAGATGTTTTTGCCGTTCCTGGAAGAATTACTGACAAGTACAGTCAAGGATGTAATAACCTCATCAAAACACAAAGAGCTCATGTTTTAACTTCCGCTGCTGATTTAATTTATATGCTAAATTGGGAAATTAGTAAAAAAAACAGAAAAGAAGAAAAAGGAATTCAAAAACAATTATTCATCTCTTTGAATGAAGAAGAACAGAAAATTTACGATTATCTGCAAATAAAAAATAACGAAACAATCGATAGTATTGCACTAGATTGCGATTTTCCAATATTTAAAACCTCCTCCATTTTATTAAATATGGAATTAAAAGGTGTAATTCGACCATTACCAGGTAAAATATTCGAAATACTTTAAAAAAATCATAAAAAAATAACATTGTGTTCTATTTACAACAACAATCATCGGGTTTCTTTGAAAATATTGATGTATTTTAGTATAAAATTTATTTACAATGTATTCATTACCGAAACTAGAACGATTCGAACAAAATGTAGCTTCAAAGTTTAATATTTATAACAGTATTTTTATCACTTTACCTTATGACGAAATCAACAATACAGGTGTTTTATTGCCTTTATTTTCTGATGTTTGCCAACAAGGGTATAAAAACAACCAAAGTCCGGAAGAAATTTTTGACACTTTTGCTTCAAAATATTTAGAAAATGCCTCTGAAAAGGAAAAAATCGATTTAATGTTCCGTTTTATTCAATATGTAGAACGACAAGTGGTTTTGTTTGATGCTATTGAAGATTCAGCTTTTGATATAGTAAACAATATGGAAGGTAGTGGTTCTTTGAGAAGTATTAAAGAACGCGCAGAACAACGCTTTAAAAAGGAAGAATTAATTTCGTTTTTGAATGATTTTAAAGTAAGAACTGTTTTAACTGCGCATCCCACTCAATTTTATCCAGGTTCTGTTTTAGGAATCATTACCGACTTAACTGAAGCTGTAAAAACAAATGACTTTAATAGTATTAAAGAATTATTAGCCCAACTTGGGAAAACACCTTTTATCAAAAAAGAAAAACCAACTCCTTTTGATGAGGCCGTTAGTATCATTTGGTATTTAGAAAATGTATTTTACCATACTGTTGGTGAAATGATGCAATACATTAAAAAAAATATTTTTGAGAAAAAAGATCATTTAAATAATGACATTTTTAATCTTGGTTTTTGGCCAGGTGGAGATAGAGATGGAAACCCTTTTGTAACCACTGAAATCACTTTAAAAGTAGCGGATAGATTGCGTTCTGCAATTCTAAAATGTTATTATCTTGATATTAGAAAATTAAAAAGAAAATTAACCTTTTCTGGAGTAGAAGAATTAGTTAGCAGTGTTGAAAATAAATTATATCGTTCGGTTTTTTATTCTGAAGGAACGGTTTTTATCACTAAAAAAGAATTAGCTACCGAACTAAATAAAATTAAACAACTTTTAATAGACCAACATCAATCTTTGTATTTAAATGAAATTGAAGATTTGATTAACAAGCTAAGTGTTTTTGGTTACCATTTTGCTACTTTAGATATTCGTCAAAATAGTAAAATTCATCAAGCTGTTTTTCAAGACATCATATCAAAAAATCCAGCTTTGTTTTCTTTAGATTATAATGAACTGAACGAAGCAGATAAAATTGCTATCCTTTCAACAATTACCGCTAATTTAAATGAAAACGATTTTACAGATGAAGGAACGAAGTCTACTCTAGGTTCTATAAGAGCCATCAAAACCATTCAAGAAAAAAATGGAGAATTCGGTTGCAACCGTTATATCATTAGTAATAATGAAAGTGCTTTAAATGTAATGGAAGCTCTGGCTTTATTCCGTTTAACCAATTGGAAAAACCCACCTGTAGACATTGTCCCTTTATTTGAAAGTGTTGAAGATTTGCAAAAAGCAGATCAGGTAATGGAACAATTATATACAAACCCAACTTACAAAGCACATTTAGCTAGTAGAGGAAACCAGCAAACTATTATGTTAGGTTTTTCTGACGGAACTAAAGATGGTGGTTATTTAATGGCTAATTGGGGAATATACAATGCAAAAACGGCTATTTCTGCAATGTCTAGAAAATACAACATCAAAGTTGTCTTTTTTGATGGTCGTGGTGGACCACCAGCTCGTGGTGGTGGAAAAACACACCAATTTTATGCTTCTTTAGGTCCAGAAATTGAAAACAAACAAATTCAATTAACCGTCCAAGGACAAACTATTAGTTCTAATTTTGGAACCATGGATTCTTGTCGTTATAATTTAGAAAATTTATTGAGTGCTGGAGCCAATAATCAAGTGTTTCATCATCAAGAGAATCATTTGACTGTTAAGGAAAAAGAAGTGATGCAAAAGCTTTCTGAAATTAGTTACCAAAAATACATTGATTTTAAAAGTCATCCTAAATTTGTACCTTATCTAGAAAATATGAGTACGTTGAATTATTATGCGAAGACTAATATTGGCAGTCGTCCCGCAAAAAGAAAACAATCTACAGAATTAAATTTAGACGATTTAAGAGCGATTCCTTTTGTAGGTTCTTGGAGTCAATTAAAACAAAATGTACCTGGCTTTTTTGGTGTAGGAACAGCTTTAAAAAGTTTTGAAGAAAACGGAACTTGGGAAGATGTACAAAACTTATATAATAATTCGTTATTCTTTAAAACGTTATTGGAAAATAGTATGATGGCTTTAAGCAAATCATTCTTTCCGTTAACAGCTTACATGAAGAATGATCCAGAATATGGTTCTTTTTGGACCATTATTCATACTGAATATTTGGAAACCAAACGTTTATTATTAAAAATATCAGGATTCACTGAATTAATGGAAAACTATCCAGATGGAAAAGCTTCCGTAGCAATGCGAGAAAAAATTGTGCTGCCATTATTGACAATCCAACAATATGCTTTACTGAAAATTAAAGAATTAAAAGAAAGTCCAAAACCAGATGAAAAGCAAATTGCTGTTTATGAAAAAATCGTAATGCGTTCTTTATTTGGTAATATTAATGCGAGTCGAAATTCGGCATAGTTTATCTTTGTCATGCTGAACTTGTTTCAGTATCTTGTAAATTCGGCTTAATTTTTGAAGTACCTTTTCTTATAAATATCGTTTTATGAGAAAAGGTGCTTTTATTTTTATTCTATCCTTATTTTTTATCAATTGCCTAGAAAAAACAAAAGTTGTAGAAAAAACCTACGAAGAACTTGAAGCAGAAGTTTTATCTGATGTTTTACCTGACGTGATTAAAGATTATTATAAAAAACAACCTATAATTCCACCACCACCATTTGAAACAAATAGTAAAACCTTTTCTAAAAAACAATTAGATAGTATTAATACGACAAATACTAACAATTGGAAAATCTTAAATTCTCAAATTTCAAAAGCGAGAGACAGTTTTATAAAACTTATTCCTAAACATAAAAAAGCAACCTTTGGAATTGTAGATTCTTTATGGAGTATTACTTTAGAAAAAATTAAAGGGACAGAAAATTATTTTTTTCCATTATGTGATTCATTAAATACTAGAGTAATTTATAGTAGCGATTTTTTAACTTGTTCAGTAAATATTAAAACTATTCCAAAAGATTCCATTTTTGAAGGTGAAATTAGAAACAATCCAAACTTAAGAGTAATTGGTCTGAGTAGAGTTTTAATAGATAAACCTAAAGAGAATGCTTACTTTGAAGTTTTTCAATATAACGATTTAAAGAAAGTTTCTTGTTATTATTTAGAAGAAAAAAATAAATGGATTGTTAAAGAAATAGTAGAATATGATTAAAAAAATAATATTTTCATTGTTACTTGTATTGATTTTTTTTAATTGTCAAGAAAAGACAAAAGAAGCACAAAAAACCTACGAACAACTCGAAGCAGCAGTTTTGTGTGATGTTTTGCCTCAAATAATAGTAAAATTCATAAGTCTCAAACTTCCTGCTCCACCTCCTCCAAATGAAGATTTTGAAAAACACAATGATAAATCATTATCAGATGAGAAGATGATTGAGTCAATAAATAAACAAAGAGATAGTTTAAGAAAATTAGCTTTAGAATTTCATAAAATAGAAATTGGATTAAATACTACTATGTTCCCCATTAATAAATCAGAATTTGATTCTATAAGCCAAAAGCAGATAGTTCTACATAGCTTAAAAGAAAGAGAAATCAAAAACAATGAAATAGTAAAATCTACTTTAAAGATAAAACTTTTAGAAAATGACACTATTGCTTCTATGGGAGAATTTATTTTTGATAGAAATCTTTCAGCAATGGTTAGTGTAACAAGAGTTTTTTTTAATAAAGATAAATCTAAGGCTTTTTTTAAATTATATCCTTTTGGTTGTTTACCTTATACAATAGAGGTTGTTTCTGAGAAGAAAAATGGCAAATGGGTTTCAAAAGAAATCACAAAAAAATAAAAAGCAGCTCTATCGAACTGCTTTTCCTATTTCTAGTTTCTAACTTCTAGTTATTTCAGTATCCTAATTTCTCTCTTACTCTTCCTAAAACACCATTAGCCACAATACTTGCTTTTGCAGCTCCTTCTTTTAGTAAAGCATCTACTTCTTCTAGGTTGTTGATGTAGTAATTGTATTTCTCTCTTACTGTTGCGAATTTTTCTACTATCAATTCAAATAGTGCTTGTTTGGCATGACCGTAACCATAATTTCCTCCTAAATAATTAGCTCTCATAACTGCTGTTTGTTCTGGTTTTGCTAATAATTTATATAATGCAAAGCAATTACACGTATCTGGGTTCTTAGGTTCTTCTAATGGTGTGCTATCCGTTTGGATAGTCATTATTTGTTTGCGTAAAGCTTTGTCATCTAAAAAAATATTAATGGTGTTGTTTCTAGACTTACTCATTTTATTTCCATCTGTTCCAGGAATTAACATGATGTTCTCGTCAATTTTTGCTTCTGGTAGAACAAAAGTTTCTCCCATTTGATTGTTAAATTTTTCAGCTACAACTCTAGTTATTTCTATGTGTTGTTTTTGATCTTTACCAACAGGAACAACTTCTGCATCATATAATAAAATATCAGCCGCCATTAACATAGGATATGTAAACAAACCAGCATTAATATCTTCCAGTGTTTCTTTTTTATCTTTGAAAGAATGAGCTAATGTTAATCTTTGATATGGAAAAAAACAACTTAAATACCAAGATAACTCAGCTGTTTGTGGTACATCTGACTGACGGTAAAAAACAGCTCTATCAATATCTAAACCACAAGCAAGCCAAGTTGCAGCCACACTATACGTATTTGCTCTTAAAGTTTTTCCATCTTTTATTTGCGTGATTGAATGTAAATCGGCAATGAAAAGAAAAGATTCATTAGCAGGATTATTTGCCATTTCAATTGCTGGTAAAATCGCACCTAATAAATTACCTAAATGTGGAGTTCCTGTACTTTGAATTCCAGTTAAAATTTTTGACATTTTTCTTGTTGTTTACCACAAAAATAGCACTTTTGCAGAAATGGTAAAAGGTTATTCTGAAAAGGTTGAATAATATTGTTATTTTTGAATGAGATTTTTTAAAATGCCTATTGTTTGAGACTACTCCTGATAGTAGTGGCATCCTTTTAAACCAAGTTTAAAAGATAAAACGAATAGCAGGAAAATGGTTTAAACAATTTACTAATGTTTGGTTTCTAATATATGAAAATACTAAAATATGCTTTTTGGATAGTTTGGAGAATTTGGTTTTACCTTTTGGTTATTATTCCCATTATCGTTTTGTTTCCAATCCTATTTCTTACAATTCTTAGTGAAAAAACGTATCCGCAATTCTTCTTTTTAGCTCGTTTTTGGGCGAAAATAATTTTATATGGAATGGGGTTTTATTATAAAGTGGATTTCGAACAAAAATTAGAGAAAGGAAAAAGTTATATGTTGGTGGCCAATCATACTTCGATGTTAGACATCATGCTAATGTTACTTGTTGTAAAAAAGAATCCGTTTGTGTTTGTAGGGAAAAAAGAATTGGCTAAAATTCCAGTTTTTGGTTTCTTTTTCAAACGTGTTTGTATTATGGTAGACAGAAGTAGTAGCAAAAGCCGTTTTAAAGTATTTGAGTTGGCTCAAAAAAGATTAGAACAAGGATTGAGTATTTGTATTTTTCCAGAAGGTGGTGTTCCTGATGATGAAAACATAGTTTTGGACGAATTTAAAGACGGTGCTTTTCGTTTGGCTATCGAACACCAAATTCCTATTGTTCCTATGACTTTTATTGATAATAAGAAGCGTTTTCCATTTCGTTTTTTTAGTGGAACAACAGGTAGAATGCGTGTTAAAGTGCATTCTTTTATTGAAACGAGTGGATTAACACTTGAAAAAAGACAAGAAGTAAAGCTAAAAACGAGAGCGATAATTTTGAAAGAATTAGAATCTACTATTAAGCAATAACACCTTTAATTTTTGCAACAACTGTTTCTGGTAAAATAGTTCGCATTGCATTTTCATAGCCTATTACTTTTTTGTTTCCGTAAATGGATGTTGGTAATAATGGGAATTGCTCTCTATCCGAAGTTATGCAATATTCATCGGGTTGATTGAAGGGTTTAAAACCTGCATAAGGATGAGTAGCTCCCCAAAGTGTAATTACTTTTACACCTAACATGGCTGCAATATGAGCATTTCCAGAATCCATAGACAACATAACGTCAAGATTTGAAATGATGGTTAATTCTTGTTCCAAATTAAATTTACCAGCTAATACAATAACATTTCTATGGTTATTTTGCAATTGGTTTAATAGTTCAATTTCTTTTTTTCCACCTCCAAAGAGATAAATTATATGATTTGAATTAGTAGCCAAATCATCAATAACTTGTTGCATTAAATCCAAAGGATAGACTTTGCTTTCATATTGTGCAAAAGGAGCTATTCCTATTTTCTTTAACTCTTGAGAAAAAGAAATTTCATTCAAAATTGCTTCTGATAAAGTTGCTTTTTTAGGGAAAGTTGGTTGATTTAAGTCTACTGGAAAACCTAACTTATTAAATGTTTCCAGATGATTTTTAAACATGGATTTTACAGGTTGAAAAATCTTGTTTTCAAGTCTTGTAAGTTCTTTTTTTGCTTTTCTGCCTTTGTCAGTTGCTGCTACTTTTTTTCCGAAAAGTAGAAACAAGGTTCGAATGATTTTGGAACGCAAGACATTATGTAAATCGGCGACATAATCAATTTTTATTTTTTTTAAATCGGAAAACAGTTTTAATAAGCCTAAAAAACCTTTGTGCCTTTTGTTTAAATCTACTGCAAAGAAATTCACATTAGGAATATCATTAAAAAAAGGTTTAAAAAAGGGTCTTGAAACAACTGTAATTTTAGTTTCAGGATATTGCATAGAAAAAACTCTCAACACTGGGACTGTCATGGCAACATCACCCATGGCTGAGAGCCTTATTACTAAAATATGTTTTGGATTAGGCATCTTTTCGATGACTACTTTTTATTTTGGTACAAAACCGGATTTAATTCTTCGTCGTTGTACATTTTCATTTGTTTGTATACTTTCATGTATTTATCACCGTTTTCGATATCTTCAATCAACTGACTAATAGAAGCAAACATATCATTTTTTTGGTCCAATAAAACGTCTAATTTTACTTGACATTTTGCTCTATGTTCTGCTGAAGCTTCTACACGAGTTGCTTCTTCATTCATATGGTAAATTTTCAAAGCTAAAATAGACAATCTATCAATTGCCCAAGCTGGACTTTCAGTATTAATTTTTGCATTTGGTTTTACCTGAACATCTACATATTTTTGAAGAAAATAGCTATCTATATATTCTACCATATCGGTACGAACTTGGTTAGAAGCATCGATTTTACGTTTTAAATCTAAAGCTGCTACAGGGTCAATTTGCGGATCACGAATAATATCTTCATAATGCCATTGTACCGTGTCAACCCAATTTTTAGCATATAATAAATGCTCAATTGTTCCTTTTTCATAAGGATTTTGTGTTGGTTGGTATACATCATCAATAATGTGATATTCTTTTATAGAACGTTCAAATATGGGAAATGCAAATTCTGCAAACATGATTAACTAATTTAAATTTCTACAAAAATAAGGTTTTTTTGTACTTTTATCCTGAAAATTAAAAACTAATCCTATGCATGTTCATTATATTTCTGAAGAAAATAGTATTTTAAATCATTTCTTAGCTCAAATTAGAGATGTATCCATTCAAAAAGATAGTATGCGTTTTCGTAAAAATGTAGAACGTATAGGGGAAATAATGGCTTATGAACTCAGTAAAACTTTAGATTATGAAGCTACTAGTGTTCAAACTCCTTTAGGTATAAAAGAAACTACTCAAATTTCAGATAAAATTGTATTATGCTCGATTTTAAGAGCTGGTTTAGCACTTCATACTGGTTTTATGAATGTTTTTGATGCTGCCGATAACGGTTTTGTTTCTGCTTATCGATATCATCCGAATAATGATGTGGAATTTGAAATCAGAGTTGAATATCAAGCGGCTCCAAATTTAGCCGATAAAACACTTATTCTAATTGATCCAATGCTTGCAACTGGGCAGTCAATTGTAGCTGTTTTGCACAAATTACATTTGGAACAAAAACCAAAAGAGATTCATATTGCAGTAGCCATTGCTGCTCCAGAAGGTGTTCAATATTTACAAGAGAATGTTCCTGAAAATGTGCATTTATGGATTGCGGCTTTGGATGAAAAATTAAATGAGAAAAATTACATCATTCCTGGTTTAGGAGATGCAGGAGATTTGGCTTACGGTATCAAATTATAATTGGGTTACAAAAAATAATAATCCTAACGCAAAGAGAAGGTATAATGTTACTTCTTTGATGATTTTGTTTTCTTGATTTTCGATAAAATTAGCTCCCATTATTGCTAAAGGTGCTAATGAAAAAGCCAAACAACTATTGTTTTTATCTGCTGAAATACCATAAATTGCCAGCCCTAACAAAAAAGAAAATATAATTTTTTTATAGGAAGTTTTCATATTCATTGGTTTTGCACTTAAAGTTACTATCATACTAATAAAAAATAAAAAACCAATTGACGAAAAAACAGCAAGAGCAATATTTTGGTAAATATTTTCAAAATAGGTGAAATCAAAGCTAATATAAGTTTTATTAAAAATATCTTCTAATAAAGCATTTTCGCTTATTATATTAAAAATGAAGAATAAAATAATAACACTAAACAAAGCAATTCCTGGTATAATCCAATTTTTATAATCTCTTGAAACGTGTAAAACAATTGAAATAAAAACCAACATAATATACAAAATACTCCAAAAATGGAATAATGCCGCTAAGAAAATCCAAAAAGAAGCATCAAAAATCTTTTCTTTTGTGTTTTTCATTGATTTCAATGAAATTAATCTTCGTAAAGAAAGGAGTAAGAAAAAGTTAGAAATTAAAATATTTTTATTTTTAAAAATTGTTGGGAAAAACAATAAAAAAATAAAAAACAATAAAATAGCATAGTTATTATTTCTTGTTAAATTATTTTTTAATGATATGAAATTAACCAATAGACAAGAGGCAGCTGTAGCTATAAAATAGAAAGCTCCATATAAAACTCCTTGCCAACCTGAGAATGTTACATGAAAAAAAGAATATAAAACAAATGCTACTAAAAGTAACGTTGCAATAATTACATAATTAAAAGGTCTTGTTTTATTAAAAATGCTTGCTATCATCAGGATATTTTATACTTTTGTAGTGTAAATATAATACATTATTAAAATGAAATCATTTTTTGAAGGAATTGCTTCTCTTTTTACTGATTTTTTATTCATCCCTTTTGATGCATTAAGAAAAGAAGAGTTAACTAATTGGTGGTTAGCAAACGGTGTTAACTGGGTTTTTATCATTATTTGTTGTGTTGCTATGGTGTATTGGGTAAAACAATTATATGCTCACAAAGCAAATAATGAAGATACTCAAGATACAACAGCTCATTCATTTTTAAAATAAAATTCCTCTAAAAGAGGAACTTTATTTATAAGTCAAAACCTATATCTTTACGATAATACATCTTATCAAATTGTAGTTTAGCTATACTTTGATAAGATTTTTTTATGGCTTCATCAAAAGAATTTCCGTAAGAGGTAACAGCTAAAACTCGTCCTCCATTTGTTACTACTTTTTCGTTTTCTAATTTTGTTCCTGCATGAAAAACTATTGAGTCAGTAATTGCATCAATTCCTGTTATTTCTTTTCCTTTTTCGTAGTCTTCTGGATAACCACCTGAAACTACCATAATAGTTGTTGCACTTCTTTCGTCTATTTCCAAAGTAACAGTTTCTAATTCTTGTTTTCCAATAGCTTCAAAAACAGTAACCAAATCACTTTTTAATCTTGGCATTACCACTTCTGTTTCAGGATCACCCATTCTAACGTTATACTCTATAACCATTGGTTCTCCATTTACATTGATAAGGCCAATGAAAACAAATCCTTTATATTCTATATTGTCTTTTTGTAACCCATCAATAGTAGGTTTAACGATACTATGTTCAATTTTATCTAATAACACTTTGTTTGCAAATGGAACTGGAGAAACTGCACCCATTCCACCTGTATTTAAACCTGTGTCTCCTTCACCAATTCTTTTATAATCTTTTGCTGTTGGCAGAATTTTATACGATTTACCATCCGTTAAAACGAAACAACTTAATTCAATACCGTCTAAAAACTCTTCAATAACCACTTTAGAAGATGCTTGACCAAATTTTGCATCAACCAACATGCTTCTTAATTCTTTTTTAGCTTCCTCTAAATCTTGCAAAATCAAAACTCCTTTTCCAGCAGCTAAACCATCTGCTTTTAAAACATAAGGTGCCTTTAAAGTTTCCAAAAATTGACATCCCTTTTCAACCGTTTGTGCTGTGAAACTTTCGTATTTTGCTGTCGGTATATTGTGTTTTACTAAAAATTCTTTGGCAAACTCTTTACTTCCTTCTAATTGAGCACCTAATTTAGAAGGACCAATTACTGGAATTTGATTAATTTCATTATCATTTTTAAAGAAATCATAAATTCCATTTACCAAAGGATCTTCTGGACCAACTACAACCATTTCAATTTTTTCGGCTAAAACTAATTTTTTAACCGCTTCAAAATCATTTGGATTTATTGAAACATTTTTTGCAATTGAAGCAGTACCAGCATTTCCTGGAGCCACAAATAAAGAAGTGCATTTTGGACTTTGTAACATTTTCCATGCTAAAGCGTGTTCACGTCCTCCAGAACCTAAAAGTAATATTGTCATCTTGTTGTGTTGTTAGTTTGGCAAAAATACTTTGTTTTCAATAGAAAAAAAAGTTTCAACGCAATAGTTTATCGATTCTGCTTTTTATATTTTTGAATTTAAATTTATTCTATGTTCAACTTATTTAATCTTACTCTTAATTTAAATGGCTTTCCTATTAAAAAGGCACAAGTTGAATTGGAGAAAATACTCGCAATTTCAGAAGATAAATATCAAAAATTTATAGAATTAAAAAAAACTGAAATTGTTGATTATCATTTAGAAAATAATTTTTTTTATCGAAAATTAGTTGGCAAAAGGAATTTTAAAAATTGGACTGATTTACCCGTTCTAACTAAGAAAGATTTACAAAAACCCTTACAAGAAAGGCTTTCCAATACTTATACTAAAAAATCTATTTTTATAAATAAAACCTCTGGTTCAAGTGGAGATCCTTTTATTTTTGCAAAAGATAAGGAAGCACACGCTATTACTTGGGCTTCCATTATTTATCGATTTGGTTGGTATCGAATTGATTTTAATTCTTCTTATCAAGCTCGTTTTTATGGAATTCCTTTAGATTATTTGGGTTACCAAAAAGAACGTTTTAAAGACTTTTTAAGTAAAAGATATCGTTTCCCTATTTTTGATCTATCAGATAAAATATTAGAGGGTGTTCTAAAAAAATTCCAAACAACAAAGTTTGATTATATCAATGGTTATACAAGTTCAATCGTTTTATTTGGAAAATACTTACAAACTAAAAATATAATTTTAACTGATATCTGTCCGACTTTAAAAGTGTGTATGGTGACTTCGGAAATGTTGTTTGAAAAAGATAGAATACTATTAGAGAAATATTTAGGTGTTCCAATAGTAAATGAATATGGTGCTTCCGAATTAGATTTAATTGCTTTTCAAAATCTCCAAGGAGAATGGCAAGTGAACAGTGAAACCTTATTTATAGAAATCTTAGATGAAAATAACCAACCAGTACCATACGGAAAAGAAGGTAAAATTGTTGTTACTTCCCTATTTAACAAAGCTCACCCATTTATTCGCTATGAAATAGGTGATATTGGCATTCTAGATGAAAGAAGCACTAGTAAAAAACCTATTTTAAAGAAGTTAATTGGTCGAACCAATGATGTTGCTATTTTACCTAGTGGAAAAAAATCACCAGGTTTAACCTTTTATTATGTTACCAAAAGTATCATTGAAGATGATGGGAATGTAAAAGAATTTATTATTCGTCAAACTAAATTAGATACTTTTGAGATTGATTATGTAAGTAAAATTGAATTAAATTCAAATCAAATACTAGAAATTGAAAAAGCAATTACTAATTATTTAGAACCTAATTTGCATTTCATATATAATCGAAAAGAAGTTTTACAACGTTCCAAAAGAGGAAAATTGAAACAATTTGAATCTCTTCTTAATTGCGATATTTCATAAAACCTCTATACATCCAATGTAACATATAATACGTAGATTGAAAGACATTTAATTTCTCTACTTCACGGTAAAATTGCCATTGATATTTAATCAAATCTGATTTCTTTCTAGAAAGTGAATTTTCTCTAATTCTATAAATTGCCTGAGTTTCTTGAATCCCATAAGCAAAAGGAATCACTTTTAAATATTGTAACCAAAGCCCCATGTCTTGTCTTTTTCTAATCAACGGCATAAACTTCTTACCTAAGATTTTAATGTCTAAAAACGCAGTTAAACAACTAATGGAATTTGATTTTAAAATATCGGTATAAGTAACTTTTTGGGGAACAATAAAATCTGAATATACAAATTCAAGATTTTCATTAGAGCGTTTGTAAGACGAAAACACAAACGGAATCTTTGTTTCATTAATAGTACATATACTTTTTTCTATAAAATTTGGAAACCAAATATCATCAGCATCAAGAAAAGTCATATAAACCCCTTTTGCTTTCTCTATACCTGCATTTCTTGCAACAGCTGGTCCAGAGTTTTGATTTAATTTATAAAATTGAATTCTTTTATCTTTTTCAATTATTGATAAAATTATTTCTTCAGTTTTATCGGAAGAACCATCATCAACAAGAATCATTTCCCAATTTTGATACGTTTGTTTTTGAACAGATTGAATAGTCTCGGCAATAAAATTTGCAGAATTAAATGTTGGTGTTATTATGGAAACTAAAATATTCATTAGTATGCCCTTTCTTCTCCTTTAATTGCGTTAAGAATAGTAGAAAAAATAATTTTTACATCTAAAAAAACTGACCAGTTTTCAATGTAAAAAATATCATATTTAACTCTATTTATAATATGTCTATTATTTTCTACTTCACCCCTAAATCCATTAGTTTGTGCTAGACCAGTTATGCCAGGCTTAATAAAATGACGAACCATAAATTTATCTACACTTTTAGCATACATTTCTGTATGGCTAACCATATGAGGTCGTGGACCAACTACTGACATATCACCTAGCAAAACATTGAAAAACTGAGGTAATTCATCTAAACTAGTTTTTCTTAATATTGCACCTAATTTTGTAACTCTCGGATCGTTTTTTTGAACTTGCTCTAAATCTGCTATAGGGTTTAAATGCATTGATCTAAACTTATAACAATAAAATTCTTCGTAATTTAAACCATTTCTTCTTTGTTTAAAAAAGACAGGTCCTTTAGATTCCAATTTAATTAATATTGCGACTAAAGGAGTCAACCAAGATAAAATTCCAATAATTACTAAAAAAGAAAAGACTATATCAAAAACTCTTTTAATAATTTGACTTGATCTTTTATCTAAAGGTATGTTACGAAGTGAAACAATTGGTATGTAATCATAATAATCCAAAATTAAATTTCTAGATAAAACATTTTTATTATCAGGAAGTAATTTTAGTTTTTTTAAATTATTGTCAGTGAAATCCACAAAAAGATTTAGTTCACTATTACTTAAGCTAGAAATTGAACAATAGATTTCATCAATTTTTTCTTCTAAAACAAAATTAAAACAAGATTGGAATGCATTTTTTTTACCATCTTTAACATCAATTACCTTCTCAAGCTTATAACCATAATCCGGGTTTTCTTTAAAAAAATGTATTAATTTATCAACTTGTTTTCCATGTCCAACAATAATTACTCTTCTAAAATTACCTCCAAAGGTAACTCTGAACTTTTTTAGTAAATAGTAAACGGCAAATTTTTCAAATGAAATAAAAATTAAGGAAAATGAAATAAATTTAACCATTTGAGAAGGTTCAGAAAACTTATAAAAAAAACCAAGATAAGCAAAGTTGAAAATTAAAAAAAACAAGTGTTGTTTAACTAATTTTCCTAATATCTGAAACTCTTTTGTAAATCTATATACCTCATAAAAAGCTACATTCGACGAAATAACTATCCATGAAAATGAAATAAAAAAATGAAATCCAAAATTGTTTAATTCTTGAGGAAGAAAATAAAAAGCTAGTAGATTGATTATTGTTAAATCAACTACGTATGAAAACGGCCTAATATAGCCTGAATATCTTCCTGTTTTTGGTGACAATTAATAGATGTATTTGGTAAAATCTTTATGCTCTTCTTTAGCTAATTCTTCTGGAGAAAGTGACTTAAAATAGTCATATGTTATTTTCATTCCTTCTGCTCTTCCAATTTTTGGTTCCCAACCTAAAATTTTTTTCGCTTTTGAAATATCTGGTTGTCTTTGCAGTGGATCATTCATTGGTAAATCTTTATAAATAACCTTTTGACTTGTTCCTGTTAATTTAATAATTTCTTCTGCAAAATCTTTTATAGTTATTTCATCAGGATTACCAATATTTACTGGTAAATGGTAATCAGAATGTAATAATCTCCATATTCCTTCTACTTGATCATCTACATAACAAAAAGAACGAGTTTGGCTTCCATCACCAAAAACTGTTAAATCTTCTCCTCGTAAAGCCTGTCCTATAAATGCTGGAATAACCCTTCCATCATTTAATCTCATTCTTGGTCCATAAGTATTAAAAATTCTTAAAATACGGGTTTCAACACCATGAAATGTGTTATAGGCCATTGTAATTGATTCTTGAAAACGTTTTGCTTCGTCATATACACCTCTAGGACCTATTGTGTTTACATTTCCATAATATTCTTCTGTTTGAGGGTGAATCAATGGATCTCCGTAAATTTCAGATGTAGAAGCAATTAAAATACGTGCTTTTTTTACCCTTGCTAAACCTAACAAATTATGTGTTCCTAAAGAACCAACTTTTAAAGTTTGTATTGGAATCTTTAGATAATCTATAGGACTTGCTGGTGAAGCAAAATGTAAAATATAATCTAATTTACCTGGAACATGTACAAATTTTGTAATATCATGATGATAAAATTCGAAATTCTTTTCTTTAAAAAGATGCTCTATATTTTTTAAATCACCAGTTATTAAATTATCCATTCCTATTACAAAATACCCTTCTAACAAAAAACGGTCACACAAATGTGAACCTAAAAAACCCGCAGCACCTGTAATTAATATTCTTTTCATTTTATTTTTTTTCTAAATTAGGATAGTTCGTAGTATTAAAGAGGCAATAAAAAATAATAAAAAATAATACTCCACGCTGCCTCCATAAAAATGATTCTGTCAAAAATAAACTTATCATTAGAACTGCGAAAGCAATATGTGTAAAATATTTACTTTTTAATGCGTTTTTAATATTTATAAATAGTAAAATCAATAACAAAATGAAACCTACAATACCTAATTCTGCAAAATTTTGAATATACTGATTATGGAAATTAAAACTTCCATAACTAGGGTACAAATTATAATACTTTTCTTTTTCTAATAATTTTTTTTGTGAAGCGTTTAAACCAAAACCCTTCCAAAAAATGGGTTCTTCTTTTAAAAATTCTAAAAACATTCTAAATTGGTAGACCCTAAAAGAAGTTCCTGGAAAAAAATCATTGTATGTGAACTTATCTTGTGTCCATGCTTCATAAATACTAATATTATTAACTCCCTCTACTTTTTTAACACTCACATTGTGGGAAATACTTTTTTTAGTGTTACTAGTAAACTCAATTAAAAAACGATCTTTAACTTTATTAAAAGATATAAAAAAACCAAATAAAATTAAGAGAAGTGTTACGTTTCGTAGACGAAAACGATTAGCTATTTTGGAATAGAAGAAAATTTGAATTAAAATTAAAAATATAAAAATTAAAATAATATTTTTAGAGGATAACAAAATAACAAAAGCAAAAAGTAAAACAGACAAAAATTGATCCATTTTTGTTTTATATTCTTTAGTAAAAAAATAAAAAAATGCTACTGCAACATATACTGAAAAATGAATTGCATTTAATAATCTAGGAACTAAACCAGAATCTATATCATTATCTGGTCCATGATAAAAAAATACACTAGAATCATTTGTTATAATAAAACGAACAAAAGCCCTTAAAAGAAAATACAATACATAAAAAACCATTGTATAACTATAATAAGTAATGATCTTTACTTTTTGTTTTTTACTAAATAATGGAATCCAAATAAATACTAAAGGGATTAACAATAGACCAATTTCTTTTGGTATTGCCAAAAGTGTTCTGTTCATATCAATTGACCAAAAATAAGATAATGTCATCCATAAAAATAAAATTATTGGATATAATAATATTATAGAAAACTTGTTTCTTTTTTTAGTAACATAGAAAAATGAACTGAGTATAAAAATTGATAACAAAATATTGTTAAGTGCCATTGATATTGGCAATGTAATTATCAATAATAAAAAAGGGATAAACGATTTGTTTTGTCTATTCTCTTGTATTATGTCCTTCCAAACACTGTTTAAAAAGTTGTAAATATTGTTCATTTATCTTCTCCCAATTAAAGGATTTTTCAATTGCATCATAATTATTTTGTACAAATTGCAAGTTATCACTTTTTTTTATTGAATTTACGATTTTTTTAACTTCTTCGTTAGATGAAAAGTAATAGGCATTTTCTTTTAAAACTCCTTTATTAAAATCGTTATTGTGGGCCACTACTAATGCCTGAGAAGCCATAGCTTCTAATAATGAAGGATTAGTTCCACCAACTGTATGACCGTGAAAATATAAGTTTGAATAATAACGAAGATTATCCAAATGTTCTAAATCATATACTGCACCAATAAACCTAATGTGTTGATAGATTGAGAACTTTTGTTTTAAATATGAACCATATTTAGTATTGTGATTTCCTATAACAAGAATTGGAGTTTTTGTTTTTGTTTCGGCTACACCTTCAAGCACCATTTCAATATTGTTTTCAGGTTCAAAACGAGCCATTATCATATTGAACTTTTCTTTTTCAACTTGATAATGTTTTAAAATATCTGGATTAGGGTTGTTGAAATTGTTAGCACCATAAGCTATATAAGTACTTTGCTTTTGGTATTTTTCTGTAATGTACTTTTGAATTCCTATTGAGTCTGAAATTAAAAAATCACTTTTTTTAACAGCAAACCGTTCTGCTATTTGAAGCGCTTTCTGTACTTTTTTAGAATATTTAGTTCGTTTCCATTCTAAACCATCCATATTTGTTATAACGATTGCCTTCTTAGGATGAAATGAATACCAGAAAGAGCTACTTGTATATCCTAATTGTAAAATAATATCAAAATCTTTATTTCTAGCATCTTTGATACAATTTAAGTCATAGATAAATTGACCAACTGTTCCTATTTTATTTTCAGGATCATAGCAATGAACAATATGAACGCCTTTAAAGTTTTTTCCTTTGTATGGATGACTATGAGAATTATAAACATATACCTCATGTCCTTGATCTGCGGCATAAGTTGCAAAAAATTCGGCAAATTGCTCAAAACCTCCATAATGGTTTGGGATTCCTCTAGTTCCAAGTATTCCTATTCTCATTTCTTTCTTTTTCAATAACAAAAATAGTAATAAGATTATTTTATTTTGTTTATGACATCAACAAATATACTAGAAGAAGTTTTCCAATTATAATTTTTTCTCATTTTTGTTATAATTTCATCGAGATTGGGATTTTGTAATGCTTTTTTAATTTTTAAATTTAAGTCATTTGAGTCATTTGGATTAAATAAAAAGTCTTCAAAAAAAGTATAATCAGACATTGCTGTTGTATTTGAACAAATAGTTGGAATGTTAACAGATAAAGACTCTAGAGGTGGTATTCCAAAACCTTCAGCAAAAGATGGATAAACAAAGATTTTAGCCGCCTGATAAAATGCAACTAAATCTTTATTATTTACATTTTCTAATATTAAAACTTTACGTTTAATTTCTTCTGTTAATTTAATGTAATAGTTTTCAAATTCCTCATAGTGTAAATCTCTTTTACCAACAAAAACTAAACTGTTATCGCTATAGTATTTATTTTCAACAAATGATTTTAATAAAATTAAATGATTTTTCCTTGGCTCAATTCTACTAACTAAAAGGAAATAATTTTTAACTCCGAATTTTTGCTCTATATAATCTATACTTTCTTGTTTATCATAGGAGTATAAAAAATCTTCATTTATCGCATTTGGAATTACAAATATTTGTTTTTTTAATTTATAATAATACTGTATTCTTTTTTTAGAATATTCAGAAACAGTTAAAACAATGTCAGCAATTTTAGCTGAATTCTTAAATAAAAAATTATTTTTAAGTTGATATTCTTTTTTGAAAAACTGAGGGAAATCTAAGAAAAGTACATCATGAATTGTAACAATATATCTACAAAACTTTATAGGAGGAACTACATACTGAAAATGAGCAACATTTATTTTATTAATTAAAATTTTAAAAGGTAAATCTAATAATAAACGAATCCATTTATTTTTTGAAAAATACTTTAAATAAGTAACATTTTCATGTGTTCCAAATTCTTTACTAAGTTTGTTTTTATTATAAGAAATAAAATAATAATGGTAATTACTATCTTTTATTAACTCTGAATAAAGACCTTTTATATATGTTGTAATTCCTTGGTAATCTTCATCAAACTTATGACAATCAACTAAGATTCTTTTCTTTTTCATTCATTTAAGTTTTGATATTCTTCTTTTTTTAAAATTAAAATTCTTAATGATAATAAAAAACCAATCATAATAGACTTGTTATCTAATTTAAGATATAAACCCATAAATACCCAATTAGAAACAATTAAGAAAACTGCTGTTCCCATCAAAAGAAAATTAATATAATTTACAATAGGGATAGAGGATTTTCTTTGTCTATATAAAGAAAAAAGAAAAAAGAAAAGAAAAAAAACACCTATAATACCTGACTTCAAAAAAACAGTAATAAATCCATTATGCAAAATTGGAATGAGCTGTACAATAGTTCCATCATTTGTTCCTATTTTCCTTCCTAAGTTTATATTTGAACCTAATCCTTTACCAAAAATTACTGCCAAAAGACCTTCATTGGAGACTTGTTTTATAGTTATAATATTTTCATATGATCGATAGTTGTCATTAAAATCTCTCCAATCCTCTTTATTTATCTTTGTTTTAAAAGGTTCAATAGGAGCTATCTTAACCTTATATAAAAAAGCTTCTAAACCTCTACCTTGTCTCTTAGGGTTAATATATAAGACTACAGAATATGCTAAAAGAGTTGATATTAAAGAAATTAAAATTATTTTAACTGCTTTTTTTGTAAATATTAAATATCCTTTTAGTGCTAAATAAAAAATTATAAATTGAATAAAATTAGTCCTAGATAAATATAGAAAACAAGAGACCGAAACTATTAATAATATGGTGTTTCTTTTTTTTAATGAATAATCTAAATTATAATGTTTATAAAAAATCAAAATTATAATCACATAAACTTCAAAATCACTAAAATAGCCTCCAACTTGCCTAATATGATTTACAATAAAAGCACCACTTTCAAATATCGATTTTACAACTAATAATAAATGAATAAGTGCAATTATAAAGCCTGTTCTTACTATAATTTTAAATGCTTCTTTAGGGTTTACAATTAAAAGCTGATACCCCAATAGTAAGCCCAGTATAGGTTTAAATAAATAAGTAAAATCTCTAATCTTTAAATAAATAGAACTTGTATAAAAAAAAGATACTACAAAAGCTATTAGTAAAATAATAGCAAAAGGAAGAATGCATTTAATTATACTTAAAGAGTATTTATCCTTAATTGTTAATAAAAAAGAAATTGTCCAAACCATGAACGTTAATTCATAATTATTTAAATAAGAAACTCCAATGCAAAGAAAAAATAGAATACTATAGAAATTACTTTTGTTTTGTAAAATACGCATCCTTTAAATTTTAAAACATTCTTTTATCAAAACTTCCTCATTTTTCTCTAAATCAAAAACAGTTTTGTTTTTGATAACTTCTAATCTTTCATTATGTCTCAAAAATGTTAAATTTCCTTTTTCATCTCTCGAATCACGATTATCAGATTCATTATATATTGAATTGGTACATAATTTTTTAAATGGTAATGATAAATCTTTTCTAACAAAATAAGCATTAACTCCAGCTCTAGTTGTTCCAATAAAATCATATCCTTTTGATTCAGCTAATTCACAAAATGCAGCTAAAGAAGCTCCAAAATATAAGTCTGAATAATGTTCTTTTGTTCTAATAAAATTCTCATTATATGGTACAGTAACTCTCATTTTATCTCCAAATACTGAGTTATATTCGCAGATAACTATTCTTGGCTTAATACATTCAATTTCTTTCCAAATCCAATAGTCATTTCCGTCTATATCCACACTTAAAACTCCGATGTCTTTTTCTTTGGTATATTCTGAAATTATTTGATTTATATTTTCTTTTGTAATAAAACTTTCTTTTACTGTAATATCATATTTCCAATAAATATAATCTTTTTTAATAAAGTTAATATTATTCTTATCCCCATCAATTATTAAACCTGACCAATTATTATTTATTAATAAAAATCTTGTATTTGATTCTGTATAGGTTTCAACTCCAAACTCAACAAAAATTTTATTTGGAATATCAATTTTATTAATTAAATATTGAATTACTCCATCTTCTCCTCTTTGTGAAAATACTTGGAACTCAACTTCGTCTAATGATAATACTTCTTTTTTATTATTATTTATGTCTGCTAAAATTTTACCATTTAAAACTAGTGATTTTTGTATATCATAATTCCATTTTTGATAAACCTTTTTATAGAGTAATTTTATTTTATTTAGCATTTTATTTCTTTTAGTTTTTTTCTTTTTAAAAGTATTTAATATATAATGATTATACAAGTTTCTTTAATAAAATAAGAGTTAAAAACTTTAAAAAAATATGTTATATAAGCAACCTAATTGATAACTATTTGTTTTTTTATTATCTCTTTTGCTCAATAAAAAAGTTATAAACTGAAATCAATTCTACTTTTTTATGTTATTTATAGCTCCTTTTTTTGTGAATATATAATAGAAAAATATAAATAATAATTCTGCAAAGATTAATGAAAAAATTATTGCTTTTAATTGAAAACTATGAATGAATAAAAGTATTATGATTAGATTAGTTAGTGTAATTAAAATTGTTGTTCTAACATACTTAATGTGTTTTTCTTGAACAAACATTAATTGTTCTAAGGGTAGTGATATAGACATTAATAAAGAAACAATTAAAGAAACTTTAAATAATGAAGAAATCGAGTTTATGTCTTGCGACGTCAAATGAAAAAATTGTAATGTTGCATTTGAAAAACAATATATTGTTGAAATTATTGAAAAAATAATAAAAACTATAAAAATTGTATACTTTTTCCAATAATGTATTCCTTCTTTTTTATTGTTTTTATATTTTAAACAAACACTTGGATAAAAGAATTTTAAAAACACTTGGATAAATGTTCTACATAAACTAATTACTTGTTCTAAAACTTTATATTGTCCTGCTAATGAAAAACCTAAAAAATAGCTAGTCAATACTAGTGGTGATAATTGTCTTATTGATAAAGAAAGTTGAGAAATACAAAATGAAAAATCTTTTTTGATTATGTTTTTAACTACATTGTATTTTGGAAATACGATTTTAAAAACATATTTTTTTTTTATAATTAAAAGTCCAATTGCATTAAAAAACAAAGAGCTTAAACCTAAAAAAAGGTTTATAAATAAATAATCGTCTTTTGTATTAATAAGCAGATAAACTAACAAAACATAAAGTAATTTAGAACCAATATTTAATATAGTTATAAGTTTAAAGTTTTCTACTCCTTGTAAAAACCATACTGGATTAAAGACTTGTGCAAAAACGATAACTAACGACATTAAAAATAAATTCTTTTCTTGGTAAAAAAGTTTAAAAAAGAAAATTACTAGTATAGCAAGTATAAATGCAAGTATAAATAAAACAATTTTTGTAAAAATGGTAGTGTTAAGAATTTCTTGAAGTTTATGGGCATTATATCTATTTTCAGAAACTTCTTTTGTTCCTTTTATATCAAAGGCATAATCAACAATTAGTATGAGAAATAAACATAAAGAAAAAGATAAACTAACTTTTCCAAATGCACTAACTCCACAAACAAATACAATTTTAGGAACAACCAGTAAAGGGCTAATTAAATTAAAAACTTGTCCAAATCCATATATAAAAAAATTTGTTTTTTTTTTATTTAAAAAAAAAGATGTAAACTTGTTTTCAATCATATTCTATATCCAAAAGTGTATTAGTACAGGTTTTGGTGTTTTCTCATAAATCCCTTTTACATAATAATTATACTCAGGCACAAAACTTTTTATTAAATCTATTATTTCTTTTGGATTATTCTGGGTGTGGTAAGTAGTTATAGCAATTTTTGGTTGGTTTCTTTTTATTGTCTGTTCTGCTCCTTTTAACATTTCTAATTCAAAACCCTCTATATCAGCCTTTAAATACGTAATAATTTGATTATTTAACAATGTATCAACTTTATTTATTGGTATTTCATTAGAAAATGAAGTGTTTTCATTAGATATCATTCCATCTAATGAATTTTCATCGAAATTAATTATACCATCTTCATTACCTACTGCAACATTAAAAATAGTCGTTTTATTCTTATAATCAGAAAAGGTTCTACTAAGACAGTTACAAAATAAGGTACTGGGTTCTATCATATAAATGTATTTACATTTATCTACTACTGAAAGAGGTAACAATCCTTCAGCAGTACCAATATCTAAGACTACTTCGTCTACATTAATTTCAGTGTGTGTTTTTTGATAATAATGCCAATCTTCAATGTCAAAAGATTCTGCAATAACTTGGTTTAATCTTGAAATTGAAAACTTTGAGGGCCAATATAATTTTTTATCTAAATTATTAAAAGAGATTTCGTAATCACCGTTTTTTATAATTTGATATATATATTTTCTAGCAATAGAACTTACTTTTGGCTTAATTAAAAATCGTATTAATTCAGAAAAACTAATATTGTTTTTATTAAAAAAAATCCAAAAAAACAATATTTTTATTCTTCGCATTTATTTTTATTTTAATTCTATACTAATACTAAAAAATAAAATTTTATTGTATCAATTTTTCTATCTCAGGTTGTAAAACTGTTTCGTGAGGGTATAAAGAGGGAAATTGTCTTTTCCCGTCTACTATTTTAGCTACTATTTTCCCAGTCACATGATCAAAAGTACATTTTGAATCATCTGCTCTAAAATATGACACTAACTGTGGACAACCAATTTTTTTAGCATTTTCCATATATTTCATTTCAACACTATTCAATATTATATCCTTTTGATTTTCATTAATTCCAAAATCAATTCTTAATTGAGTAGGTATTACATCTTCAGGTAAGGAAAATAAAACTTTTTGACTATATTCAGATCCTTTTACTGTTAACCAAATAGGTGGTATTTTTGTAAAATCAGATGAGCCATCTTCAGTATAAAAAATACTAAAATCATCATTCTCTTTAACTATAACATCAAGAATAACTTTAAACGAATTATCTATTATTTCTTTTTTGTCAACAACCTCTTTAGAGTCCGTTTTTTTTTCATATTTACAAGAAATTAAAAAACAAATGATACAAATTCCTAATGTAATAAATTTTGATTTCATCATTAAAAAAATTTCTACAAAAATAGTTATTTTTACTTCACATTAATATATATCATAGTATTTTTTTTTGTAGTTATTTTATTTCTATTTTTGATTAAAATAAAGAAATTATGACGAATACCCTTTTAACAAAAAAATTCAACCTCATTTTATTTTCTATCTTTGTTAGTATAATCAGTTATGGGTTTGCTTTAACAAATTATAGCTTGGCTATAGATAGCGAATCACCTGCTTATTCAGATTATTCAATGTCATTAGGAAGATGGGGAACAAACCTCTTTAGATACAGAATTTTTGAAGGTCATCTTCCTTATTTTACACTTCTTTTTGGTTTAATTTTTTTAAGCCTTTCATCTGTTGAATTAACCAAAATTTTTAAGTTAAAAGGAGTTTATAGTTATATTTTTTGTACTTTATTTCTTACTTTTCCTCAACATGCATATCAATTAGCTTTTACTATGCAAGCAGATGCTGTTCCGTTTGGTTTTTTTTGTTCCGTAGTAGCTGTTAATCTATTTAATGAAGGCATAAAAAACACAAAAAATAATACTTCTCTGTTAAAGTTAGTTTTTTCTTGTTTATTAATAATGTTTACAATTTCTATTTACCAAGCTTTAATTTTTATTCCTATAATTACTTATGCCATATATTTCTGTGTAAATATTAATGATGAATTCCAATTTAAAGATGCTTTTAAAAAATTATTTTATTTTATTATTTTACTTATTGTGTCAGTAATTCTTTATTATATTTCTATTAAAATATTTTGTCCACCTATTGAAAGTGGCTATCTATCATCATACACCTCTGGAGATTCAAATAATAGAATTATATCATTTTATAATATATGGGTTGATAATATATGGGGTAATTTTTATTATGGCGATAAAACTTTTATGATTGCAACTATTGCCTCATTAATTCTTTTCATTTTCTTTATAAAACAAAAAAGGTTTTTTGTTTTAAAATCTTTTTGCTTATTGTTTTTGTTAATAGGGCCTTTTATTATCTCATTCTTTATTTCAAATGGTACTAACCCTCCTCGACTATATGTTGGTTCAGGAATTGTATTTGGTTTTATCATTATTTCCACTTTAAAATTAATTAGAGAAAAATACATTAGAAATATTCTTTTTCTAATTCTAATAATTGTATTGACTAATATATATTTCATAACAAATTTATTTTACTCTAGTAACAAGATTTTCAAACATGATATAGAAGTTGCTAAAAAAATAAATAACACTATAAATGATAAATTTTCTAACTTTGATGAGAATGAAGATTATGTTTATTTTTATGGTGCTTTACCTGAATCAAATCATGAGAAATTAAGACTTCCAAATTCTGAAGTATTCGGTGGTTCATTATTTAGTTGGGATGGTGGAAACAACTGGAGAATTATAAATTTTTTTAAATTTAATGATATTGCTTATTATAAATTTTTAGATAATAAAGAGACATTTGATAAAATTAAAGATTCAATTCAACCAATGCCTCTTTGGCCAAATCCAGATTCAGTAAAGAAAATAAATAATGTTGTAATTGTAAAAATTGGTGACACAAAAGGAGTACAATTACCTATTGAATAAAAAAACCAAAAGTAGTATTTTAATGTAAATAAGAATCATTGTATTAAATATAATTAAAAGCATTATTTTTACAAACAAATTATCTATTAAAAATGATTAATAATACCAAAATTTCTATTATTGTACCTGTTTATAATTCTGAAAGTTTTTTACACCTACTAATAGAAGCAATTCATGTTGAAAAAATTAAGAATAACTGGGACATAGAGGTTGTTTTAATAGATGATGGTAGTAAAGATTTAAGTTTTAACAAAATAAATGAATTAGCATCAGTTTACAAATATATTAAAGGAATCAAACTTTCAAGAAATTTTGGACATCAAATTGCTGTTAAAACTGGACTAACTTATTGTAAAGGAGAATATGTAGCAATTATTGATGATGATTTACAAGACCCTCCCAGTTTACTCCCAATGTTTTTTTCTTACTTAGATTCTGGATATGATGTTGCTTATGGTGTAAGAAAAAAAAGAAAAGAATCTTTTATAAAAAAATTAAGTTATTCAACCTTTTATAAGATTTTAAAAAAAATTAGTAACACTGAAATCCAAATAGACAGTGGTGATTTTTGTGTTATGAATAAAAAGGTTGTAAAAAACATGTTAAAGCTTCAAGAAAAAAATCCTTTTCTAAGAGGAATTAGGGCTTGGATTGGTTTTAAACAAATTGGGGTAGAATATGAACGTCAAGCACGAATTGAAGGAGAGTCTGGTTATACAATTAAGAAACTATTTAAAATAGCAAAAGATGGTATCTTTTCATTTTCAAATTTTCCGATTAGATTAATAACAATATTAGGATCAATTGGATTAGCTTTTGCTATTATCTTTTCTGGATATATTCTCTTTGAATATTTTATAAACTTAATTCCTGTTAAAGGTTATACCTCTCTAATAATAATCATTTCTTTTTTTAGTTCATTGATTTTAATTTGTTTAGGTATAATTGGCGAATATATTGTTCGTATTTATGATGAAGTTAGAGATAGACCTTTTACTGTAATTGAAGAAACTATAAATTTATAATAATGAATGTAGGAGTTATTGGATGTAATGGTTTTGTAGGTAAACATTTGTGTTTAACTATGTCGAAAAATAAAAGCATAAATTTAAAACTATTTGGCAAATCCGATTTTAATCTAACAAAGTTGAACTTACCATATATAAAAATTGATGTCTCTAATAAAGAGGAAACTATTAAAGAAATAAAGGACCTTGATCTAATTTACTATTTAGCTTCTGCATCTATTCCTGTGACTTCTTGGGAAAATCCAAAAATTGAAATAGAACAAAATCTTTTACCTTTTCTTAATTTTTTAGAATGTGTTAGCCTTTCGAATATAAAAAAAGTTGTTTTTATTTCGAGTGCAGGTACTGTTTATGGTTCTTCTAACGAAAAACTAAATGAAAAAACAAATAAATTACCTTTTTCTCCTTATGGAATTAACAAACTAACAATGGAATACTATTTAAATTATTACCAGAAAAAAAATAATTTAAATTATGATATTTTTAGAGTTTCAAATATATATGGTGAAAATCAAGATACTAGTAAAGGTCTTGGAATAATTAATACTTTCTTAGAAAACATTATCCACAAAAAGAATATTAATATATTTGGAAATGGTGAAACGATTAGAAATTATATATATATAAAAGATGTTATTAGTTTTCTTTTAACATCATTAGAAACTGAACTACAACAATCAAATATTTACAATCTTTCATCAAATGATAATTTAAGTATAAATGAACTGTTAAACATAATAGATTCAATTGTAAAAGAAGAGTATAAAGTGCAATATATGGAGCAGAGAAATAGCGATAATCCGTTTATTTCTTTAGATAACTCTAAAATAAAATCAATGTTTCCTTCAATTCAATTTACAAGTATATTTGGAGGTATAAAATCCTGTTATGACTTCTTAAAAAAAGAAGTCTAAACTAATAAATTATTCTACCTCGAAAAACTTCTTCTACCTCAATAACTGATGGAACATTTTTTAAAATAACATTTCCTGTTGCATATATAGTTCCTTCTATTTTCTGAATCGGCTTTACAATCATATCATTAGACCCTCTATGGAAAACTTTTATTTTTTCTACATCTAATTTTTCCCCATATAATCGTCCATTTCCAAAATAAAAGTTTAATAACATTTCATCACAATGTCCATTTATATAAAAATTTGAAACATTATTTGTTTCAACTACTAATTGTCCATTATCTACACTAATGTAAAAATCTCCTGTTCCTGAACCTTCTGATTCGTCTAAAGAAAATAATCTAATAATTGGAGAATGTAAAACGCCTTCACTTTGAATATTTTGTTCTGTTTTAGAATGCAATTCTAATTGTTGAATTAATGGAAGGTTTGTCCCGTCTGGAATTGTAATAAAAACTTTCGTTTGTCCATAATCTCTAACAATATTACAAGTTGAATTATCTTTCACAACCAGCATATCTCCTTCTAATTTCACATCTAATTCATCAATAATATTCTCACTTGTTTCTACTCTTACTTCATAATCTAATCCTTCTTTTATTATCAAACCTACTCCATCATATATTTTTATTTTTGTAAAACTCTCTAAAGGAAAATTTTGTGAGATTCTATTCCCATTCCCTTTAAAACAATCTTCAGAAATACCGCAGCTCGTTATTATAAATAATAAACTAATAATTGCTATATATTTATACTGTTTCATTATAATCTTATTCCTAAAGTTGCCTCAATAGCTTCTGCTCTTCCACCGTGAGTTTTTAAACCAACTCCTGTAAACCAATTTTTGTAAAGATAATATTTTGCACCAATTCTCTGGTAAATATCCGTTTCGTAATCAAATGGTTTGTAAACATAATATCCTAATTGTGTTTCAATAGATAGTTTATTAATAAATAATTCATGCCCTACAAATAAACCTATTCTTTTGTAATCTGTATTTGGATCTGTATAATCCTTATGTTCTTTTGGAAATGCTACAGAAACAAAATTAATATATTCTTTTAAATACCTTGAGAAAAAAACATCTGTACCTAATTGTAGAGCACTTTTTCTGCCAATTCTCTTATCTGCATATAAACCTAAATGATAAAACTGTCTTTGACCTAATGCTGGAACTGGTCCTTCAGAAATTCCTGTTCGAAAAGCTATGTTGTATTTAATTCTCTCTTTGTATTTTTCTTTTGAAGGTAAAGAATCTATAATAAACTCTTGTTTTTCATCCAAATTATAATTTAATCCTAAGTTTAAAACTATTGTATTAATTCCACTATTTGGTGCCTTAAACCTACCGTTAGAGAAGTGGGTAAGCATAAAACCTGCTTGTAAACCTACCCGATCAATAATATTTTCTTTTTTATATTGTAACAAAGCATATGTGTTATCCATTACTCTTGTTCCAAAAGCATTATTTTTATTATTTGTTTCTTTATCATAAGGATTAGAAGTTACACCTATTCCTTGAGATATTCTTAACATTAGATTCCTGTTAAAAAAATAAAAATTATAATGAATTCCTAAAGCAAAGTTATGTCCTAAATACTTGTTTTTGAAATCTAAATAATGAAAAGATATACCATAATCAGGATAATTATAAACTTGCTCCCATTCTTTTTTACCAAATGTTTTCCAGTTGTAACTCAACATAAATCCATCAGGATGACCTGAAATTAAATGAGTAATATCATTTGTGTGCTTGTAGATATTTCCTCTAAAAAACTGAGCATCAAAATAAGATTTATTTTTTTCTTTTTTCTGTGAAAAAGAAAAAGTAAAAACTAAAAATAATAAAAGGAAAATACTTTTTTTCATTTAATTATACCTTTTGAAGACATTTTGAAAGACTTGTTTTCCAATCCTCAATAGATAAATTGAATTTTGCTTTTATTTTGCTTTTATCTAAAACACTATAAGCTGGCCTTTTTGCAAGTGTTGGATAAGCAGAAGTTGAAATTGGTTTTAACTCAATAGTTATTTCTTTTTGTTTAAATATTTCTTTTGCAAATTCATACCATGAACAGCTTCCTTCATTACTAAAATTATATATACCGAAATTAAGTTCTGCCTTTTCGAACCCACTTGAAATGATACATATGTTTATTAAAACCTCTGCTAAATCAACCGCATAAGTTGGTGTACCAATTTGATCCTCTACAACTGATAATGTTTCCCTTTCTGAGGCTAAACGCAACATTGTTTTCATAAAGTTGTTTCCAAATTCTGAATATACCCATGATGTTCTAACGATAAAATGTTTTTCCCATGTGTTTTGAATAGCTTGCTCTCCTTGCAGTTTTGTTAAACCATAAATTCCGTTAGGAAAAGGAACGTCTATTTCTTGTAATCCTAAGTTACTTTTTAATGGCAAACGTAATTCTCGATCATAAAATGCTATTCCATCTGAAAAATAAGCATCGAAAACAAAATCAGTTGAAACATGAAGTAAAACTGTATTGTGTTCTTTACAAATTTCAGCCAAATTTTGAGCTCCATTTGAATTAATCTCAAAAGCCTTTTCAGGGTCACTTTCTGCTTTATCAACAGCTGTATATGCAGCAGCGTTTATACAATAATCTGGATCGTATTTTTTAAAAAATTTAGTGCAGTTTTCTTTATTAGTAATATCCAATTGTGAAGAAGTGCAAAAAATAAAATCGATTGAGGAATATTTCCCAACAACCGACTGTATTGACTGACCCAATTGACCATTACTTCCAGTAACTAAGATTACCATACCTTTTTAGCATTATCAATTATGGGCAATACTCTATCTTTATCTGAAATAATTAGTTTTTCTAAAGGGAAATTCCAATCTATTTTAATGGTCTTGTCATTAAAAATCACCCCTCCTTCACTTTCCTTATTATAGAAATTATCACATTTGTAAAAGAACGTTGCTGTTTCGCTTAAAACTAAAAAACCATGTGCAAATCCTCTTGGAACAAAAAATTGTTTCTGATTCTCGCCAGTTAAAACAACCGATTCATACTGTCCAAAAGTTAAAGAATCAGGTCTTAAGTCAACTGCAACATCAAGTACTTCTCCATTTAAGACACGAACTAATTTTGCTTGTGCATATATGCCTGTTTGATAATGTAACCCTCTTAAAACCCCTTTAGTAGAAAAAGATTGATTATCTTGAACAAAATGTACATCCTGTTCAACTCCTTTTGAGAATGTTTTTTCATTAAAACTCTCCATAAAATAACCGCGTTCATCTTTTATTATTCTTGGCTCAAGGATAAAACATCCTTTTAATTTTGTTTCAGTAAACTGCATTATTCTTTAATTAAGCTCATTAAATGGGTGCCATAACCACTTTTTAATAAGGGTTCTGCTATTTTTTTTAATTGTTTGGAATTGATAAACCCCATTTTGTAAGCTGCTTCTTCAATAGCTCCAATTTTTAATCCTTGTCTTTCTTCTATTACTTGAACAAATTGTCCAGCTTGCATTAAAGATTGAAAAGTTCCTGTATCTAACCATGCGGTACCTCTATCTAAAATAGAAACTTGCAATTTACCTTTTTCTAAATAAACTTTATTAATATCTGTAATTTCTAATTCACCTCTAGGACTTGGCTTTATATTAGCAGCAATTTCTAATACTTCATTATCATAGAAATAAATCCCTGGAACGGCAAAATTAGATTTAGGATTAGTTGGTTTTTCTTCAATGGAAAGAACTTTTCCTCCATTATCAAAATCTACAACTCCATAACGTTCAGGGTCATGAACATGATAAGCGTAAACAATTCCTCCTTCTGGATTGCTATTAGCTTGCAACAATTCTGCTAAGCCAGTTCCGTAAAATATATTATCTCCAAGAATTAAAGCAACTTTATCGTCACCTACAAACTCTTTTCCAATTATAAAAGCTTCTGCTAGCCCATTAGGCTTTTCTTGGACCTCATATTCAAAACGGCAACCTAATATAGAACCATCCCCTAATAATTTTTCAAACAAAGGTAAATCTTGTGGAGTTGAAATAATCAAAATTTCACGAATTCCTGCCCACATTAATGTTGATAATGGATAGTAAATCATGGGTTTATCATAAATTGGCATTAGCTGTTTACTAACTGCTAATGTCAATGGATGTAAACGTGTTCCTGATCCACCAGCTAAAATTATTCCTTTCATAATCAATAATTTATAAGGTTAAAATAAACTTAAAATTGAAACTTTTTTAAATACCATTCTACAGTTTTTTCTATACCTGTTTCAAAATTTTCATCTGCTTTCCAACCTAATTCATTTTCAATTTTTGTTGCATCAATTGCATATCTTCTATCGTGTCCTGGTCTGTCTTTTACAAATGTTATTAGGTCTTGATATCTTCTTTCTTCCTTAGGTAGTTTTTTATTTAAAATTTCACAAATAGTATCAACTATGTATAAGTTATTACGTTCATTTCTACCTCCAATGTTATAAGTTTCTCCTTCTATACCCTTTTTAAAAGCTAATTCAATTCCTTTACAGTGATCAATAACGTACAACCAATCACGAATATTTTTACCATCTCCATATATAGGGATATTTTCACCAGCAATTGCTTTACGTATTATAGTTGGAATCAATTTTTCATTATGTTGCTTTGGACCATAGTTATTAGAACAATTAGTGGTAACCACATTCATTCCATAAGTATGGAAATAACTTCTTACAATCATATCTGATCCTGCTTTTGAGGCAGAATAAGGGCTATTTGGAGCATAAGGTGTAGTTTCTTCAAACAGACCCGTCTCTCCTAGTGTTCCATAAACTTCATCTGTAGAAACATGATGAAAACGTGATTTTTTAAAAATATCTTTATACTCATTAGGTCCATTCATCCATAATTTTCTTGAAGAATCCAAAAGATTAAAAGTTCCTAAAACATTAGTTTTAATAAATGCTTCTGGTCCAGAGATAGAATTATCAACATGGCTTTCTGCTGCAAAATGAATAACATCATGAAATTGATATTTATTAAATAAATCTTCAATAAAATGGCTATCACAAATATCTCCTTTTATGAAAGTATAACGAGAATTATTCTCAACTTCTTTAAGATTCTCTAAATTACCTGCATAAGTTAATGCGTCTAAATTGACTAAATGGTATTCTGTATTGTTTTCTAAAAAATAAGGAATAAAATTTGACCCTATAAAACCTGCTCCACCTGTAATTAAAATATACTTCATTAATAATTTCTTTTGGCTATTTGATCTTTATAAAAATTTCTAAAGACTATTAGTAAAAAAAAGCAAAATAATAAAACAAAAGGAATAATTATCTTCATTTTATTTTTAATCCATTCTGTGTTTTTAATATTAATAGTTGAACTAATTTCTTTTATTATTTTATCTGAATTAATTAAGTTTATTCTATTATTTCCTTGTTCTTCAACTAATGCTTCTTTCGTTTCAATAATGTCGTTTAGTTGACTATTCTCATTATAATATACTAGTTTATCATTTTTTTGATTATTCGAAGAAGTACTTGCAAACTCATTTAATAAAGAATTTATTTGAACTATAGTACTATCGTTTGCAATAATTTTTTCTTGTATATTTTGCAAATTTTGTTTCTTTATAGATTCATAATATTCTGAGGTATTTAAAAAAGCTAAAATAGGCTCAACAGTCTTTTTATAGTTTGTTGTTCCTTTGGTACTGAATTTAATATTATGAATGGGGTAGTTTTTACTAGTGATATCATTTTCAATAATTTTCTGTAGATCACCATCTTCCGCCATTAATTTAATTAAATCAAAATTTTCTGGTTTATTAGCAATAAATTTATAAACATCTATTATTGGTTCAATTTCTATTTTACCAAAATTTTCAATATCCTTAATGCCAATTGAATTTAAAAATAAAGTATCTTTTTCTTTATTTTTTGCATTTAATAAATCAATTTTTGCATATAGATAATCTGAACTTCCAAAGTTAGGAGTTACTAGAATAGTATGGCTATAAGCTTTATTGTTCTTATCTAAAAAAAAACCAACACCAAACCCTATAGCAACTAAAATAATTAATACAATTATATTTCTTTTAATAAAAAGAATAAAATCAAAAATTGAATCTAAGAAAAAATTGAAAAAATCTTTTATTTTTTGGAAAACTTGTCCTAAATCAATTTCTTGGTCTTGAGAATTTGTACTCATAAAGAATTTAGTTTACGTTGAAAATTTGTTCTAGTATTTTAATTGTAATAAGATAAGTTGGCTTAACACCTGTTGTTCCTAAACCTCCTGAGGCCAGTGTACTACCTGTCTCTAAAGGATTATCAGAAGCATAATAAGCATAACGCACCTTTACATTAGCATTAATACTTTTTCTAATTCTTGAAGCAGATTGAATAGCTTTTTGATAATATGCGCCTTCCATTTCTAAACCAATAGCCTCCCAAGTTGATTCATGAAAGAACTTCAATAAATCTCTGTTTTGTAGGGATGTTCCCAAAACAGTAATCATAGGTCCCGAAAAAACTGGTATACCATTACCCTCAAACATTTTAGCAGTTAATTCGTTTTCAAAAGGATAATTATCCGCTGTTCCTTCATTTACATGAGCATTTGGAATCATAATATCTCCTTTTCCTCCTTGTAAAATTCCAGCTTTACCCATTATAGAAACCGATTCAACATTTAAAAGTAACTTACTTTTTTTATCTGTTTTAAATGGCTTTAATAATTCATCTATTGTTTCAAAAGCTTGCTCTCCAAAAGCATAATCCATTACTATTAAAACTGGTTTTTCTTCTCCATTTTTTGAATTAAAGAATATTGTCTTCTTTAAATCTATTTTGGCTGTGTCAAAAATTTGAACGTCTATATTTGTTCCTGATGTGTCTGGAATAGAAATCATTCCTTGTTTAAAGGCATAATCTTCTACTTTTTTACGTAATTCTTTATTATTAGAACTACTCAAGTCTTCAAAAATTTGGAATTCAGAAGTTTCTTTATATTTTTTTCCTATTACAGGTTCAGCAAAAATTGAATTCATTACACTATGCATATTAGCACTAATAATATGTAATGGTCTTTCAATTAAATTATTAGTTAATAAGACTTCTTTTATATTGGTTGCCCAAATATCTCCATATATATGATGTCCTAATCTTTCTCTCAAAATAGGACTAAACGTTATTGTACGTTTATTATTATCTACAATTTCTTCAATCGCAAGTTTTCCTAACCAATATACTACATGAATAAAACGATCCGGTGCTTCTGAAGTAGCAAAATCATCATAAATATCTTTTACCTCAGCAAATGTTCTTCCTAATACATTTGCCGCATGAGAAATTGCTTTTTCTCTTTCAATTAACGTTAGTTTTTTGGTTTGATTCACTACTTGTTCTAGCTTTTGCCAATCTCTTGTAACCGAACCATCATCAGCAATTAAAACTCTATCTTTTATCTTGTGAGATTCTATAAAAATAAATGTTAAATGCGTTAAAATATCATAAATATCAGAACGTCCTCTAGTAATTTCCACATTCATTTGTTCATCGTCTATACGATAACAATTTCTTCTTCTTTTAGGTGGAACAATTGGTTTAAAATGAGAATTTGAATATCCTTCATCCGAAGTTAGATTAATATAGCGGCATTCTTCAATTCCAATTGGAAGCCTTTCAATTACATATAATAATCCATTTAATTCTACTTTTTCTTCGGCTATACTTCCATAAATTTCAGGTCGAAGTGAAAGTAATGCTTCTCTTAAAGTTTCTCCAGAAACACCCATTGGTTTATAAAAACCTCTATTAAATAAATGTCTCATTGTAATATACAGTCGTTCAATAGCTGCTGACGACTCTTGCGCTCTTGAACGCGAAATGTTTTTAATGTCCTTCATTAATATTTTGTTTATCTAACCAACAAAGGTAAGATTTTTATTTTTTAATTGGTTAATATTAGATTAATAGCCGGTTCGAAAATTGTTAATTTATCCAATGGATCTTTTTCATTTGTTTTTTTATTCCATTTTCCACCAAAAAAACTATATAAAAAATCTCTCTCTACATAATTATATAAAACCAATGGATAATATGTTTTTTGGGTTTTTTCTCTTTTTGTATACGGATCTATTATTTGTCTTTCTAATTTATTGCTTTCAATCATTAATTTCTCATAAGCCACAAAAATACCATTTGTTGGTATTACCAAATTGTAATCAGATATATCAAACTTGTTTTTTAAAATTCCTTTATTTATAGATACTAAAAAATCTTTATTTAATAATTCTTTTCCTGGTGAACCGTCTTCGTTAACACTATAAAAATGAATTTTTATAGTGGCTTTTTCTATCTTACTATCAGTATGAATACTAACTTTTTTGATAAACTTTATCTTTTTATAAAAATCCTTGTATGGAAAATATTTTGCTTCAATTTTAGGTCCATTATCAAATGTTTGTAAAATAGTATTTGGTGTTTTTCCAATTTCTATTTCTTTTGTGTCTTTTTTATTTAAAAGAACTACTTCGTTTAATTCTATTACTGATGCTTTTAAATAAACTTCTTTTGCATTAACAACCTTAACGCTTTTTTTAAGAAATCCTAAAGCTGAAAAAACTAATTTTTTATTGGTTCCTTTAACGTTTATAGAAAAACTTCCATCAAAATCTGATGTGGTTCCAGTTTCTTCGTTTTCTACCCAAATATTTACAAATGGAATTGGTTGACCAGTAAGACTGTCTCTTACAATTCCTTTCACTTGAGCAGAAAGAGAAAATTTAGTTAATAGCAAGAAGATTAATATGTATTTCATTCTAATTGCTCATTATAATTTCTAATGAAGGTATTAAATATTTATTATGATACTTTCTCATTAAAAGGTTCTCATAACTTTTTGGTTTTTTTAATTCTATTTTTGAACGACGTTTCCAATTAGTTGAGTTGGGCGAATAGCAAAAATTATTCTCTTCTGACGGTACATATGCTAAATTTGGTTGATATGAAAACTCTTTTCTTTTATATTTATTACCCAAATTGTCTTTATAAGTTCTTTCACTATAATATTTGTTTTCTTCAATTAATAATTTTTCAAAAACAATATAAAAACCATTTTCAGGTATTTTAATATTTAAATCTGTAAAATCCTTTTTATTAGCTTTACTTCCTTTTTTTACTTCAACTATAATTTCTTCATTAATAATATCGTCTCCAGGTGTTTTATCAACATTACTTTCTAAGATTCTAATTCTTATAATAGCTTTATCGATATCTGAAATTGTATGAAACTTTATTTCTTTTAAATAAGGATGTTTTAATACATCCTCAGTAGCTTCGAAAAAAACAGCATTAGAATTAAAATCTAATCGATAGCGGAAACCGCTTGCGTCATAGTTTCCAATTTTAATTTGCTTTGTTTTTTTAGATGACGTTAAGACAACTTCATTTAAATCATATACTTTTCCAACTAATTGAACATTTTCAATTGCTGTGGATTTTACATTTTTAGTTTTAAAACCTATAGCTGAAAAGATTATGTTTTTTTCTTCTTTAATATCTAACAAAAATGTTCCATCTATTTCAGAAGTAGTACCTATATTTTCATTTTCTACCCAAATATTTACAAATGAAATAGGTTTTCCTGTAAGACTATCTTTTACAATTCCTTTCACCTGTGCAGAAAGAAAAAATGTAATTAATAATAAAAATAAGGTTAACAATCTTTTTTGTTTCATGTCTTTAATCTAAACTCTTTTTAATTTTTCAACAATTGATCTGTTATCACTCAATCTTGGTAACTTATTTTGACCTCCTAATTTTCCTATCGATTTCATATACTCTTGAAACCCATTTTTACTAACTTTTGAAATGACAATTGTACGCAAAACTTTACCCACAATTAAATCATCATAATATACATTTTGTTTTCGCATAGCCAGATCTATTTTTAAGGCAAATGCTTCTATATCATTTGGTTCATTTTCAAACTCAATAAACCATTCGTGATAGGGTAGTCCTTCTTTAGGAGTAATTTGTGGTGCAACTGTAAATTCATTTACAGAAATAGTAGTTCCTGCAGTTGCCTCTTGTAAAGCACTTTCAACTTCTTTAGCAATAACATGTTCTCCAAATGCTGAAATAAAATGTTTTATTCGACCAGAAACAATAATTCTATAAGGTTTTAAACTGGTAAACTGAACTGTATCACCAATATTATATGCCCAAAGACCTGCATTTGTTGAAATAATTAACACATAGTTGATTCCTAACTCAACTTCTCCTATTGTGTAACGTTTTGGATCATCAGTATAAAATTCGGAAGCTTTAATAAATTCGTAAAAAATTCCTGCATTTAATAATAATAACATTCCTTTTTCTTTTTGTGAATCTTGATAGGCGAAAAAACCTTCAGATGCTGGAAAAAGTTCAATTGAATCCACTTTTCTACCAATTAAATTTTCAAATTTAGCTCTATATGGTTCATAGTTAACACCTCCATAAATAAATAAATTAAAATTTTTAAAAATTTCACCTATAGGTTTATTGGCTTTTTCCTTTAGTTTTTCGAAATACATTTGTACCCAAGAAGGAATTCCTGAAATAACAGCCATGTCTTCTTTTATAGTTTCATCAACAATTGTATTTACTTTGGTTTCCCAATCTTCAATACAATTAGTTTCCCAACTTGGCATCCTATTTTTTTGTAAATATTTTGGAACAAAATGTGCTACAATTCCTGATAATCTTCCCAATTTTACTCCATTTTTATCTTCTAAAATAGGGCTTCCTTGTAAAAAAATCATTTTTCCATCTACAAAATCTGCATTGCCGGTTTCGTTTATATATGATAAAATAGCATTTCGGGCTGCTTGAATATGATAAGGCATCGATTCTTCTGTAAGTGGAATATATTTAGCCCCAGAAGTTGTTCCCGAGGTTTTAGCAAGGTAAAGAGGTTTTCCTCTCCAAAGTATATCTTCTTCACCTTTTACAACTCTTTCTACATAAGGTTTTAATTGTTCGTAGTCTCTTACTGGGACATTTTTAGTAAAATCTTCAAAAGACGTAATGTTACTAAAATGATGGTCTTTACCAAATTGTGTTTCCTTAGCTGCTGCTATTAATTGTTGAAATACTTTTTTCTGTGTTTCAATAGGATTTTTAATCCATTTCTGATTTTTCTGATGTACTTGTTTTGCGAAAATTTTTGCTGCAAAAGTCTTAATTGACATAGTCTTATTGAAAATTAATAAACTGTGTAGGGTTGATTGGAAAACCATCTTTCCAAAGTTCAAAACGAAGATTTATACTTTCATCTTTATTTGAAGTACCTGCTAAAGCAATAACTTCTCCTGACTTAACAGTATCTCCTTGTTTTTTTGTTGCAGAAGCTGCATTTTTATAAACAGATAATATTCCCTCTTGATGTTCTACAATTACAACATATCCATAAGAAGGAGTCCATTCAGAGAAAATAATAGTACCTGAAGCAACAGATTTAATTGGTGTATTATTTGCCAAAGCAACTTTAACTGCTAAAAAATTATTTTTTGCACTATAATTTTCTGTAATTGTTCCTTGAGCAGGTGAGAACAAAACAAAATTAACTTTAGGCTTAGCGTTTTCAAAAACATTGTATTTATCTTCTTGAATTACTTTATTTCTCAATTCCTTTTCAACTTCAGAAGTAACTATAGTGTTTTCATCAATATTCTGTTTTTCAGAGGCAATTAAAGAATCCTTATTCAATTTTGCATATTCTAAATCTCCTGTTAATACTTTTTTTATCGAATTAATGTATATGTCATTTAATTCAACTGATTTTTGAAGTGAATCTGATTTTATAGCTAAATTCATAGCGTCTTTTTTCAACTGTGTGGAAGCATAACCAGGAATATATTCTCTTAAAGGCGTAAAAGCAATTATATAAGTAGTAATACTAATTAAAAAAATAGCAGATAAAGTTACAACAACAAAAACATTCATTAAATTTAGTTTTAAAGAGAATGTTTCTTCAAAAGTATCTTCATTAAGAATAACTAACCTTCTTTTATTGAATAACTTGTTTAAAAGTAATTGTCTTTTTCTTCTTTTTTTTGCCATTAAACTTTTAATTATTTACTTACAAATATAAGAAATACAAAGGTTTTTTTAAGTTAAACAGTATAATTATTAGTTAAAAAATAAAGGTTTATCATTTTCTTGTTATCTTTGTATCATAAATTATTGAAATTATGAATGCATTAACAATATTTTTAGGTGTAATGGGTCCTGGTCAGTGGGTAATTATTGGTCTAGCTCTTTTATTACTTTTCGGTGGGAAAAAAATTCCAGAATTAATGAAGGGTCTTGGTGGTGGAGTAAAGGAATTTAAAAACGCTATGAAAGAAGAAGATCAAAAATTGACAAAAAAAGAAGACGATTCTAAAGAATAATCTTGTTAAATTAGATAATGAAAACCTGAATATTAACATAAAATTATGTTAATATTCAGGTTTTTTATTTGCTTTACACTTTACATATTTTATTTAAAATATATATTTACAGCTAATAAAAATATTTCTAACATGAAAAAAATTAAACATGTACTTTTATTTGGTCTCTTAATTTTTGGGGTCACTAATTCTTTTGGAAGAGCAAAAATTCCTTTTGGTAAAAAAGAAGTTATTAACATTGTATCTGAACTACCAGATAATGAAATGTATGAAACTAGTGAGGGAAGTAAAGAATATTTAGAGCTAGCTACATTACATGAAGAGTTTAATATTGCTTGGATTTTACCTTTGTGGATTACTCAAGATCCTAAATTGGTTTTATACAATGAAAAGTTAGAAACGTACTATGAAGTTCCAGAAGAAGAAATAGCTGCTATCTTAAAAGAAAACAATATCACTAAAGAAGATGTTTTAAAAGTTCCTTTTTATAATAAATATGGTGGTAAAATAATAGTTCTTTTATTAGTTGCAGGTATCATTTGGAGTTATGTAGGTAAAAAAGAAGATAGCGTTGAAGCAAAAGAAGTTTAATTATGAGTCCATTTCTAGTTTCAGGAATTGTTCTTTCTATTGGTTTTTTTATGATGTTTTACATGATGAAAAAAAATAAAAATCATGTTAATAATGAAGATTTAGAGAAAGAAAGAGTATATAGTGATCAATATCAAAAAGAACTTTTAGAAAAAGAATATCCTTACATAAAAAAATGGATGAAAAACGCTTCAATTGATGCATTTACATCTGCTTCGATACCTTATACAGGAATGGATAGAGCTAAAGATATTGGTAAAGATGTTTTAAAATCTGCAATGACTTTAGGCACTGTAAAATATACAACGGTAGAAACGCCTTCTTTTGTTGTTTTAAGTGAAGGAAAAATGCATTATTTTAGTACCGACGTAGAAGGAGATTTAAAAGAACATTTAATTTTTAACGCTGAACGCTTGAACCAAGCTATAGTTACATTAGATGTCAAAAAATCATCTGAAAATGCTACATCAAAAGCAAAAGAAAGTATGGGTAATAAATATTTATTTACTTTTGATATTGAAGGTCAAAAAAGTACCATAGCTGTTCATAATACGTTAATTTTTAATGCTGACATTACTTCTATGTTTGGGAATAATTACTCTAATAGGTTAACAAAAAATCAAGTTGTAGGAGAGCAGTTTTATACTAAAATAAGTTCTCTTTATCCAAATTTGAAAGCTAAAAGCTAAATTAAAAAAAATCAAATATTTAAAATCCAAACTTCAATTTTACTACTAAAATTGGATTTTGGATTTTTTTATTACCTTACTGCAACCTTTTTACTTTTTTAGGTCATTATTAAAAGAGCCTTTAATAAATAATAAGATGAAAAAATTAATTTTATTCCTAATTATTATATTGTCTATTCGTTGTAATAATGACGATATAATTAACCCAAGTACTCAAAATTCTGTAGATGTTTATGTAGCTGGTTCCAATAATGGTGAAGCTTGCTATTGGAAAAACAGTCAGATAACATTATTAAATTCTAGTGGTTTTACATCAGTTAGAGCCACAAAAATAATTGTTATTAATAATGATGTTTATGTTTTAGGCTTTGGTTTCGATACTAATTTTAATATCAATTATTTATACTGGAAAAATGGAGTTTTAACAGACTTAACATCTCAATTTAGCGATTTATTTGATGCTGTAACTGCAATTACAGATATGGAAATTATAAGTAATGATATATATTTTACAGGATTTACAGTATCTACTTCAGCTACAAATATTGAAAACAAACATGTATATTGGAAAAATAATACTAAGACTATTCTACATGTTTTTAGTGGTAATTTTGAAATAACACAATCAAAAATTAAAGTATTCGGAAACGATATTTACGTAACTGGTTATTCTCAATTTATGAATAGTGAAAATTTTGGTGGATATTATAAAAATGGAGTTTTTACTACTATAACCAACTCTTTTGTAATTGATTTTGCCATTAATAATAATGATATTTATGTATATGGTTTTGATTTTTTAACTACTAGTTTTTATTACAATATGATAAGTAATAACAATGTTGGTGTTATTTTTAATGATAATGATACTATTACTCAATTAGACTTTGAAAATAACGATATTTATTATGCAGGAACAGATAACAAAATATATAAAAATGGTACTTTAATTTACACTGAAAGTGCATCTGTTTCTAAACTTAAAGTATTAGATAGTAATTTATATGTAATTATTGGTTCTGATTTAATAGGAAGTAATTATAAATTAAAAATAAACAATGTTACAATAATGACAAGTACAGGAAATAATCAGTTTAACGATTTATTTATTGTCCAAAATTAATTTAAATGCAAAAAACGAATTGGCATGAAATATACACTGCATTTTCCCCAAAACTCTTGGGGATTTGTCGTAGATACATAAAAGATATTGCAACTGCAGAAGATATTGTTCAAGACTCTTTTATTGTGGCTATTCAAAAAGAAAGTGATTTAAAAAACAAAACAGCCTTAAAAGGATGGTTATGCCGAATTGTGATTAACAGAGCTATTTCTTATTTGAAAAATGAAAAATTAACTTCTTATGCTGATACAACTAATTTGGAATATATCGATGAAACAACAGAAATGAACACAGTAGTATTAGATAAAAGATCGGTTATTTTAGCTTCTGATTTTAGTCATGAAGATTTACTGGAAGCCATAGATTCTCTTTCCGAAAATCATAAAACGGTTTTCAATTTGTATATTATTGATGAATTTTCACATTTAGAAATTAGTAAGTTATTACAAATATCAGTAGGAACTTCTAAATCCAGTTTGTCAAGAGCTAGAAAAAATGTGCAACAATTCCTAGTTGATAAGCTGAAAAATAAAACTGACGAAAAGAAAAAAAGAAGAATTGCTTTTTTACTGTTTTTTGGTTTTGGAAATCAATTATTTGCTAATTATTATAAAAAAAGCTTTAATACATTTGAAATTACACCTAAAAAAGCTTTTGATTCCTCTAAAAAAATTGAAAATATAGCAATGTTTTTTTTAATAAAATCGAATGCTTTTTCAAATTATATGAAAACTGGTGTTGTACTATTAGGAGTTGTATTACTTATTCTTTTTTTTTATAAAGAAGAAAATGTACCTATTACAACTGTTAAAACACCTATTGTAAATAAAAAACAGGTAAAAGTGATTACAGAAGATTCAATCCATGAAACCCTTTTTGTTAAAAAAGACAGTTTAATTAAAAATGAAATTAAACCTAAAGTAAAAGCAAAGAAAATAACTCCAAAAATTACTTGGCAAAAAGATTCTTTAAGTATGGAAGAACCTAAAGAAATAGTAATAGTAAAAAGACAAATTATTAAAAAAGATACCGTTTATGTGGAAAAAAAATAATCTTTATTTTCTGCTCATATTTGTGCTAAATTTCAGCTTTTCTCAAGAAAAAAAAGTGGATACCGTTTATATTTATGAGGAAATAATCGTACGTGACACCATCTATATTGAAAAACCTTTAGAGAAAATAAAAATCAACAAGATTTCGATTAAACCATTAAAAAGAGGTGAAAAACCACAAATTACAATTTTTCAAAACAACAAAAAAACAATTATTCCCGTTGATACTTTAGTGATTGAAGAAAAGAAAAAGAATTTTATTTTCAATTGGAATTTCGGTTCTAAATTATATTTAGGATTTAATTCAAATACTTTATTAAAAGAATTTGATGCTAAAAATCAACTTAATCTTGGAATAGGTTTATTTGTTAAAAAAGCGATTTTTCATCCTGATTTTTCTATAGGAACCGGTTTTGAAACTTATTTGACAATGAATACCTCTCAATTAGACAATGCTACTTCAGATTCTTTTTTAAACGGTTTTTATTTTACTGATGATGAAAGTAGTCCAAAGTTATTTGAATCATTAGTTACAAAAGGTTTTCAATTTCAAATGCCAATACAATTCTATTGGAAAATAAAAAAATTTACTCCATCCATTGGTTGTTTTGGTGCTATTAGCAATTATGAATCCACATTTAAAGGCTCTTCTGAAAGTCTTCCCTTAACTCTAGATGAATCACAAAAATTTAATGCTAAAACATTATATTTCGGATACTTATTCCAACTCGAATATGCGATTTATAAAAAATGGTCTATAGGGCTTACTTATTCATTTGCTAATGCAAAAAATATAGTTTTTAAACGTAAAGAAGAAACTTTTTCAATAGATAAAAAGCTAACTCAAAATACATTTGGAATTAGCTTTTTATATCATTTTTAAAAATTAAAGAATCATCGTCAATTGAATCCTTTTCCTTGTTTCATCCACCTCAACAACTTTTACTTGAACATGTTGGTGTAGTTTTACTACTTCATTGACATCTGAAACAAAACCTTCTTTTAGTTGGGAAATATGTACCAAACCACTTTCTTTGATTCCTACATCTACAAAACAACCAAAAGCGGTAATGTTATTGACAATTCCTGGTAAAATCATTCCTGTTCGTAAATCTTTTATGGTTTTTACGTTAGGATCAAATTCGAAAACTTTGGCCGATTTTCTTGGATCTAATCCTGGTTTTTCAAGCTCTTTTACAATGTCTTTCAAACCTAACATTCCGATTTCTTCAGTGATATAATTCTCTAATTTTATTTGGCTGATTTTTTCTTTATTGGCTATTAATTCGTTAACCGAAATTTTTAAATCTTTGGCCATTTTTTCCACAATTTTATAGGCTTCAGGATGAACGGCTGAGTTGTCTAGAGGATTTTTTCCGTCTTTAATTCTAATAAAAGCCGCTGCTTGTTGATAAGCTTTTTCTCCTAATCTTGGTACTTTTTTAATTTGTTTTCTGTCTTCAAAAGGACCATTTTCGGAACGATACGCTATAATGTTTTCAGCCATTTTTTCTCCAATTCCAGAAACGTAACTTAATAGTGATTTACTAGCTGTGTTGATATTAATTCCAACTGAATTCACGCAACGGACAACAGTATTATCTAGTTCTTCTTTTAATTTATTTTGATCCACATCATGTTGGTATTGTCCAACTCCAATGGATTTGGCATCAATTTTTACTAGTTCAGCCAAAGGATCAGAAAGTCTTCTTCCAATAGAAACTGAACCTCGAACTGTTACATCAAAACTTGGAAATTCGTCTCTTGCAATTTTTGATGCTGAATAGACTGATGCTCCTGCTTCTGATACCACAAACACTTGAATGGGTTTGTCAAACGCGATTTTCTTAATAAAAAATTCAGTTTCTCGACTGGCTGTTCCATTTCCAATGGAAATCGCTTCAATACCATACGCATTTACCATAGAACGTATTTTTTTCATAGCCATTCCGCTTTCATTTTGTGGTGCATGTGGATAAATGGTTTCGTTGTACAACAAATCTCCTTTTTCGTCTAAACAAACCACTTTACAACCACTTCTAAAACCAGGGTCAATCGCTAAAATTCGTTTTTCTCCTAATGGTGGAGCCAATAATAATTGACCTAAATTGCCAGCAAAAACGTCTATCGCCTTTTCATCAGCTTTGGCTTTCGCTTCTTGTAAAGTTTCATTTGAAATTGCTGGTTCTAATAACCGTTTGTAACTATCTTTTATCGCAATTTTGACTTGTTCTGTAGATTCATTTCTTCCTTTTAAAATGTTTTCTTCAATAAAATCTATAGCTTCTTCGTTTTCAATCTCTACTTTTAGTTTGATAAAACCTTCTTTTTCAGCACGAAGCATCGCTAATAATCGATGTGAAGGTGCTTTTGAAATGGGTTCTGACCAATCGAAATATTGCTTGAATTTTTGAGCTTCTTCTTCCTCTGCTTTCTTTTTAACCACTTTGGAAGTTACTGTAGCTTTTCTTTGGAACAAACGTCGCAAATTCTTTCTAACATAAATATTTTCGTTAATCCATTCGGCAATTATATCTCTTGCTCCTTGTAAAGCTTCATCTTCATTTACTACATTTTTGGAAATGTATTTAGAGGCTTCGAACTCAATTTCATCATTATTTTGAGCCATAATGATTTTTGCTAAAGGTTCTAAACCATTTTCTCGAGCAACATCAGCTTTGGTTTTTTTCTTCTTTTTGTAAGGCAAATACAAATCTTCGATTTCTTGTAAATCGAAACTATTTTGAATTTTCGATTTTAATTCTGAAGTCAATTGTCCTTGTTCTTCAATGGTTTTTAAAATCGAATCTTTTCTTTTTACGATTTCGTCATATTGTTTGGCAAGTTTGGCAATGTTTTCAATTTCAACCTCATCTAAATTTCCAGTTTGATCTTTTCGGTAACGTGAAATAAAAGGAATTGTACAATCTTCTGAAAGGAATTGTAAAGTAGCTTGTATGTTTTTATCAGCTGTATTAACAACAGCTTTTATGAATTGTATTTGGTTCATTTTTATATAAAATTTCTAAAGTGCAATTTATGTAAATTACTTTAGTTGGTAGTAAATAGTAACGAAATTATCTGTAATTTATTCTTGAATTTTTTTAAAAGCTAGGCCTATATTTTCAATCACATCTGTAATTAACATACTTTCATTACTTTGGGAATTTAAAGTGATATCTGCTGCTAATCCATGAAGGTAAACTCCTAAAATAGTAGCTTGAATAGGTGAGTAGTTTTGTGCTAAAAAAGAGACGATTATTCCTGTTAAAGCATCGCCAGAACCCCCTTTTGCTAATCCTGAATTTCCAGTTGTGTTTTCAAAAGAATCAGTTCCGTTTGTAATAAAAGTTTGATGTCCTTTTAAAACAAGTACACAATTATATTGTTTTGCTTTTTCAGCAGCTGTATTTCTTCTTTCTTCTTCTGAATGATGAATACCAAACAATCTGTCAAATTCTTTAGGATGTGGTGTTAAAATAGTATTTACAGGTAATTGACTGAACCAATCTTGATTTATGGCCAAAATATTTAACGCATCTGCATCCATAACTAGAGCTTTTGCTTTTAATAATGACGCATAAACTTCTTTTTGAGCCGATTCATTTTGCTCTAATCCTGGGCCAATTCCTACTACATTGTATACTGAAAAATCTGTTATAGCCTCTCGAAAATGGATCATAGCTTCTGGTAAAAAAGTAAGTAGAGCCAGTTTTTCGTCTTTAGGAATGGAAACCGTTAACAAACCAACACCAGATCTTAGACACGCTTTTGAGGCAATTAAAGCCGCTCCCATTTTATTAGAACTTCCAGCAATTAAAAGTGCATGACCATAATTTCCTTTATGAGTATTTTCTTTTCTCTTTGTGTAAATGGTTTTTATAAATGCTAAATCAACAATTTTCATTTTTTTATAGTTTTTTTACCGAAATTAAACTTTCATTGAAATGGTGTCTAGAAATTATAAACGTCTATAATAGCCCCGATAGTAGTGGCATCCTTTTCTTTTTTAGGAAAAAAAGAAAAGATAGAACGAATAGCGGGTGTAATTTTCTAACGAAGGACAATTTTTGTGCTTCTAAAAATACTAATTAAACTACGATTTTTATTAATCATCTCCTTCAAATCGGAAGTTTCTCTTCATGAAATTTAAAGCGGCTTCAACGATTTCTCCCATTGAATCTGCTTTTTTAAAATTGACATCAAGCGTATAATCATAAATCTCTTTTCCCAATTGCTCAACATGTTCTTTTGGTGCTAATGCTGTTGATTTCATTGCTTGTAATAAATCGTGAATTCTCGTTTTAGAATCTCTTAATCGTTTTACCAAAACGGAACGTTCTTCATTTTGATATTGTTCGATAGAACTCTGACTTAATTTATTTTGAACTAATTGATTGTATTGAAAATTTTCTTTAAAAAGGTGTGGTTTATACAATTTAAAACTCCCTTCATAACTTTGCTGATCAAAATCAATGGCTCTTATTTTAAAAACCAATTGGTCAAAATCATAAATAGGAATAATAACGAAATTATAAGAACGCATATCTCCCAATAAACCAATCATGCACCTTTCGTTAAATTTTACAAATTGTTTGGCAATTTGAGCTTTCTCGTGTTCGGTACATTCTTTTAGGTTGTTTTCGATAAAAATATCTCCAGGAATGCCTACAATATGTTCCTCAATAATGGTATCTCTAAAGACTAAATAATTGATTCTATTAGGTGATAAAATGTGTTCTAATTCGAGGCCGTAAATTCGGGAAGCATCTGCTTTTTTTATGTAAAAATGAGTATAATTATCATTTAAGATGTTTCTAACTTTAATCCGAAAAGGTTTTGAATTTCCAAAAGTGCAAAAATCAATTTGGTCGACATTTAAAAATGCAAAACTACTTTCGTTACCATCAGAATGTAAAAGCGTGTATATTTTTTTAAGGTTTTTATCTATCTCTGCTCTTTCGTATTCGTTATAATACACCCTAACCCAAAGTGTGTCTTTTCCTTCTTTATCAAAAACTGAAATAGCACCTTGAAAACGCAACAAATCGTCATAAAAAACATTTGTTTTGGTTAACCTTTTGTATTTATCAAGATAACTTCGAAGTTGTTCGTTTATGGGAAAATATTCTTTTTTTAATTGTTGTTTCTCGTTACTCATAATGGTAAGATACTACTTTTATAAGAAAAATTAATCTTGTACGATGTAATCTTTTGGATCTTCTTTTTTAAATTCGGGTTGAATATTAATGTGATTGATATCAAATTTTTCTAAAAGAAGCTCTTCTATTTCATGAAGTAATTCATTAAAATCACTCATTTTTATATCCTCTGAACAGTCTAAATGAGCTTCAAGATGTAACTCTTCTTCATTTAAATACCATACATGAATGTGATGCAATTTATTTACTCCTTTTATTTTATGAACTTCTCTCACAATACTTTTAATATCAATGTCATCGGGTGTAAAAAGCATTAGAATTTTTGTGGCTTTTTTTAATAAATCGAATCCAACAATAATCAAATAAATTGCTATTAAGAAAGTCATTATGCTATCTATCCAATAAATTTTATAAAACAACATTAATAAACCACCAATTAATACCGCTACTGAAGCCATCATATCGGTTAATAAATGCAAATAAGCCGATTTCATATTCATATTATGATGGGCATCTTTTTTTAATAACAATACTGAAAATCCATTAACAATAATTCCTAAAAGAGCTAACCATATTACCAATATGGATTCAATCTTATGAGGATGAAATAAGCGTTCGATAGCTCCATAAATTAAAATAAAAGCAACAATTATTAAAGTTGCTGCGTTTACAAAAGCAGCTAAAATTTCAGCCCTTTTAAAACCAAAAGTCTGATTTAAAGAAGCTTTTCTTTTTGATAATTTATGAGCAACAAAACTAAATACTAATGATAAAACATCGGAGAAATTATGTAAAGCATCTGATATTAAAGCCAAACTTCCCGAAAGAATTCCTCCAATCACTTGAGCAACAGTAATAATGACATTAAAAATGATAGAAAGTAATAAATTTTTTCCTTCTACTTGATGTTTGTGATGGTGATTGTGAGGCATTATATAGCTTTTTCAAAAGTTTTATTTTTCGATTTTTCGAAAAATCTTAATCTTATTTATTGACAAGCAATCTTATTTACTCTATTAGCATGCCTACCACCTTCAAAAGGAGTTGTTAAAAAAGTTTCTACCATTTGAACGGCTTGTTCTATAGAAGTAAAACGAGCTGGAATACTAATTACATTAGCATCATTATGTAAACGAGCCAATTCCGCTATTTCTTTTGTCCAGCAAAGTGCAGCTCTAACGTCTTGGTGTTTGTTTGCTGTCATTGCAATTCCGTTTCCTGAACCACAAATCACAATCCCTAGGTCAGCATTTTTTATTTGAATGTCATAAGCTACTTCGTGACCAAAATCGGGATAATCTACACTTTCAAAAGTATCTGTTCCATGGTTAATAATTTCATGACCTTGTTCTTCTAAAAATTGAACAATTGCTTTTTTATAATTTGGACCAGCGTGATCGTTACCGATTGAAATTTTCATAATAATCTTGTTGTGTTGTTTATTGCTACAAAAATAAGGAATATACTGTTCTTATGTAAACATTCTTTATTGGTTGTCTAATTAAATTTATTAGAATTATATAAACTCTTTATTTTTAGTTACTTAAATATAAAGTTAAAGTTAATTCACACCATTGTTAATAGTATTTTACAATCCATTGATAATCAGGTAACCTTAAATTAACAAACTATGTTAATAACTAAAGACAAAAAAAGAGAAGTTTTTTAAGAACCGTAGCATTTTTTTTATAATCCAAAATTGGAATGTATAAATCACAAATAGTTTTACTTTTTTATTCCAAACTTATGAGTTTATTAACCATAGTTATTAACAAAAATAGTAATGGAAGTTATTTACAAAACTGTTACAAAAATAGAAATTAACAGTTGTTAATAACTAAAAAAACAAAATTGTCTCTAAATTAAAAATCAATACTTTACTAAAAAAAAGAGCTGTTAATAGAATTGTATAACTATGTATAACTATGTAAAACTTAAAAATTAAAGCTATTATCTAAAACTTATACTACATATTAACAAGCTATCATAACCATCAATTTTTTTAAAATTTAATTAAATCTTTTTTGTTGTATATAATAATTGTTGAAAACTTTCAAAATTTTAAAACTAAACAATTTTTAAATGATTGTCATTTTTAAATCGATCTAAAATTACTTTTGTTCTTTCTAGATCGTTTGGATGTACTTTTAATTTGATGCCTCCATAAGCAATAGAAGCAAATGGATCAATAGCAACTAACGTTTCATTTTCAAAAAAGTGAGAAATGCCTTCATTTTCTAAAAGATTTTTTAGAATAAATGTTTCATGAGGAAAATTAAAAATTGCAACTGTTATAAATTGTTTCATTTGAAAATCATTTGTTTAAAGATACAAATAAGTTATTTTTTTATTAATTCTAAATTCTAAATTCTTCCATCTAATTTCTTCTTCGTAACTTTCCACATTAATTAGAAAAGATACAATGAGTAAGAAACCAAAAAAATTTGGTAAAAAGAATAAAGATTTTACCGCACAAATATTTAAAATACTTTCAAAAGAACCATCTAAATCCTTTAATTACAAACAAATTTCAGCTGCATTAGAATTAAGTGATACCAAAAGTCGAAACGAAATTATAAGAGATTTAAAGTTATTAAAAGCACAAGATAAAATTCATGAAACTGAAGTAGGAAAATATCAAATTATTTCCAAGTCAGAATATTATGAAGGAACTATTGATATGACTTCGAGAAAATCGGGTTATTTTGTTTGTGATGAACTAGAAGATGATGTTTATGTTCCGTTTATTAATTTGAATCATGCTTTAGACAATGATAAAGTTAAAGCATATATTTATAACAGAAGAAGTTCTCGTAAACCTGAAGCTGAAGTTTTAGAAATATTAGAAAGAGCTAAAACAGAATTTGTTGGTGTAATTGATATTCAAAAAAACTTTGCTTTTGTTACCACAACCAATGCTAAAATGTACACTGATATTTTTATTCCGAAAGGAAAAATAAATGGAGCTGAACATGGAGATGTGGTTCTAGTGAATATGGAAGATTGGCCTAAAAAAGCCGATTCACCTTTTGGTTCCGTAATAAAAGTATTAGGAAAACCAGGAGAGCATAATACAGAAATTCATGCAATTTTAGCAGAATATGGTTTACCTTATGATTTTCCTATCGAAGTAGAAGCTTATGCTAATAAAATAGATACTTCCATTACTCCAGAAGAAATTGCAAAACGTAGAGACATGAGAGAGGTTTTGACGTTTACAATTGATCCAAAAGATGCTAAAGATTTTGATGATGCTTTATCGTTTCAAGTGTTAGAAAATGGAAATTATGAAATAGGAGTTCATATTGCTGATGTTTCCCATTATTTAAAAGAAGATACAATATTAGATAAAGAAGCTTATGATAGAGCTACATCAGTTTATTTAGTTGATAGAGTAGTGCCAATGTTACCTGAAGTATTATCTAATTTTGCTTGTTCGCTACGACCTCATGAAGAAAAATATACTTTTTCAGCTGTTTTTGAATTAAATCAAAAAGCAGAAATCATGAATTCTTGGTTTGGTAGAACGATTATTTATAGTGATCAACGTTTTGCTTATGAAGAAGCACAAAGTATTATTGAAAGCAAAAGTGATACAATTCCAGCAGAAATTTCTTTAACTGGAAAAGAATACAAAGCACCTCAAGCAATTGTAGAGGCTACTTTAAAAATGGATGAATTAGCAAAAATACTTCGTAGAAAAAGAATGGCAAGTGGCGCTATTTCTTTTGATAAAGTAGAAGTAAAATTTAACTTAAATGAAGAAGCTGAACCTACAGGAGTTTATTTCAAAGTTTCAAAAGATGCTAATCATTTAATTGAAGAATTCATGTTATTAGCCAATAGAAAAGTAGCAGAATTTATTGGTAAACAGAAGAAAACTTTTATTTATCGTATTCATGATGAACCAAATGAAGATAAGTTATTCAATCTTCAGGCTTTAATTTCAAAATTTGGATACAAATTAGATTTACGTAACAAAAATGATATTTCTAAATCTTTAAACCAATTAATGCAAGATGTTAATGGAAAAAAAGAACAAAATTTAGTAGATACTTTAGCGATAAGAACCATGAGTAAAGCAGTCTATTCTACTGAAAACATTGGTCATTACGGATTGGCTTTTGATTATTATAGTCATTTTACATCACCAATTCGTCGTTATCCAGATGTTATGGCACACCGTTTGTTACAATATTATTTAGATGGAGGAAAAAGTGTTGATGAAGAAACATATGAAGAAAAATGTCGTCATTCTTCAGATATGGAAAATTTAGCAGCTCAAGCAGAAAGAGATTCTATCAAATATATGCAAGTGAAATACATGCAAGATCATAAAGATGAAGAATTTTTAGGTGTAATTTCTGGTGTAACTGAATGGGGAATTTATGTGGAAATTATCGAAAATAAATGTGAAGGAATGTGTCGTATTCGCGAAATAAAAGATGATTATTACACGTTTGATGACAAACAATATGCTTTAGTAGGTGAAGTTTCAAAGAATATTTTACAATTAGGAGACGAAGTGTATGTCAAAGTCAAAAATGCTGATTTAGTAAAGAAACAATTGGATTTTTGGTATATAAAAAAGAAAGAATAATTTTAAGTAATTAGTTGTTAGTGAATAGTAATTAGTTTTAAAAATAGAAACATGAAAAAATTAGTTTATAGTTTATTATTTATAAGTGCATTTGGTTTTTCTCAAGTAGAAAAGCAAGTTGGAGAATTTTCAAAAGTAACCGCTTTTGATAAAATTGATGTTTATTTAATAAAAAGTACTGAAAATAAAGTAGTTTTAAAAGGAGATAAAAAAGAAGATGTTGAATTAGTCAATAAAAGTGGTGAACTTAAAATTAGAATGAGCTTTGGGAATTTATTACAAGGCGATAATATTTCAGCTACCGTTTATTATACATCAATCGATGCGATAGAAGCTAATGAAGGTTCAAGAGTTTCTTCTAATGAAATTTTTGATGGTTTACTTTTTGATATTATTGCTAAAGAAGGAGCTGAGATTAAAATTAATTTAGATGTTGATAAGTTAAAAGCAAGAGCTTCACAAGGAAGTATTTTAAAATTATCTGGAAATGTTGATTATGCAGATATTTTAGTAAATTCTGGTGCGCAATACGAAGCTAAAGATTTAATTACGAAACAAACTACAATTACAGGAAATGCAGGTGGACAAGCAGACGTTTATGCTACTGATTTAGTAGATGCTAAGGTAAGAGCTGGTGGAACTATTTTAATTCACGGAAAACCTAAGCAAATTAACCAGAAAACGATAGCAGGTGGAACTATAGAACAAGTGAAGTAGTTTTTTTTACTTAACTTCGTTTTTTAAACGCGATTTTAAACTTTTATGTGGCAAGATATTTTATCAGCAATTCCTTGGGGATTGCTTTTAGCTTTTTCTATAGGACCTGGTTTTTTTGTTTTATTAGAAACAAGTATTACCAAAGGTTTTCGAGCTGCTTTTACTATAGATTTAGGTATTGTTTTTGGTGATGTTTTATTCATTTTAATTGCTTATTTGAGTACTAATCAGCTTTTAGAACAATTAAAAGATAACCCTACACTTTTCATAATTGGAGGATTAATTATGTTAGGATATGGTTTAGTGTCTTTTATTCTATTAAAAAGAAGCTATAAGAAACAACAAGAGATTGTTGAAGATGAAGATAATATTCAGAAAAATAATTATTTTGCTTTATTCTTCAAAGGTTTTTTAGTGAACTTTATTAATATTGGTGTTTTAGGTTTTTGGTTAATGATTATTATAACTCATGGACCAAAAATGAATATGAATACCGAAAGAATTACAATTTTCTTTGCTGCTATTTTATTTTTTTATTTATTGTTTGATGTAGCTAAAATATTATTAGCCAAACAATTAAAAAACAAACTAACTCCTCAAAATATTTATAAAATTAAAAGAGTAATCAGTATTGTTATTCTTCTTTTTGGACTGTTTTTTGTATTACAAGGTATATTTCCTAATGAAAAAGAAAAATTACAAAAGAAATTTGAATTATTTAAAAGTGAATAAATATGAAAGTTACTTTATTCCTTATTTCTTTTCTTTTTTGTTTGAATAGTATTGCACAAGATAGTTTAAAAAGTTCAATAAAGAAATATTCTTTTGTTAAAAATGAACAAGTTGAAAATGTTGTTTATAGAGGTCTAAAAAACCCTATTACAATATATGTTCCAAATGCTAAATTATTTAAAGCAAATGGTTTAGGTTTAGAAAAGAGAAGTGAAAATAAATATTATTTATTTCCAGATAAAGGTTTACAAACTGAAGTTAAATTAGAAATTACTCTAAATAATGATTCTATTGTTTATGAAAGTATATTTTTTAGAATAAAAGATATTAGAGGTCCAATAGTTATGATTAATGATAATGATTGTGAAGGTTGTCTTATCGAGTTATCAAGAAATGACTTAAAAAATGCTACTTTATCAATGGATTTTGCTGATAGATTATTAGATTTTGAATTTACTATAAAAGAGTTCAGTATTATTCCTTTAAGTAAAAAGAGAAAAAATATTGAAGTAATTGGCAATACTATTAATGATGAAATATTTAATATTTTAAATAAATATAAAAAGGGATCTAGATTTGTTATTTTGGTTACAAAATTTGATCATAATATAAAAGCTATGATTTGTAAGACTGCTCCAATCGAATTTAAAATAATTGATTAAGATCATAATTCTTAAACATAAAAAAACCTCCAAGTTTACTTGGAGGTTTTAGAGGCATCGTCCGGATTCGAACCGGAGTAGACGGTTTTGCAGACCGGTGCCTAGCCGCTCGGCCACGACGCCCTTTCTTAGGTGTGCAAATATAGATATAAAAATTTCAATATTCAAAAAACAAATTCCAAATATTTCTCTTTTGTGTACTATTTTTCTGTTTTTTAAGGTTTTAATAAAAAAATTATCTTTTCTGTTGCATCCATATAGTCACGGCTTCCACATCACCACCAATAGGTGGATTTAGTTTTGATACTCCAATTTTTACTTTAGTAACAGTAGGTATTTCTTTCAATACTCTATCCATAATACGTTGGGCTACATGTTCTAATAATTTAGCTCTAATAGCCATTTCTTCTACTACAATTCGATTTAAATCTACATAATCAACTGTATCATGTAATTCATCTGTTTTAGCTGATTTCTTTAAATTAGTTTTTATTTCTAAATCCACTTTGTAATCACTTCCTATTTTTCCTTCTTCAATTAAGCATCCATGATAAGAATACGTGCGAATATTTTGTAGTATGATAGTTCCCATATTGTTTAATTTTCTATTTTAAGTTCAAAGTTAGGATGTTTTTTTAACTTTTAAACAACTTTAAACTTTAAACAATTAAACATTTTCTATCTTTGTCAAAACATTGAAAATTATTATGTCAACGGAAGAAAAATCATTGAATTTTATAGAGCAAATCATTGAAGAAGATTTAAAAAAAGGGTTATCCCAAGATAAATTACGTTTTCGTTTTCCACCAGAACCTAATGGATATTTACATATAGGTCATGCTAGTGCTATTTGTTTGAATTTTGGTCTTGGAATCGATTATAAAGCTCCAGTTAACCTTCGTTTTGACGATACAAATCCTTCAAAAGAAGAACAAGAATTTGTAGATGCTATCAAAAGAGATGTTGAATGGTTAGGTTATTCTTGGGAAAAAGAATGTTATGCTTCTGATTATTTTCAACAATTATATGATTGGGCAGTTCTTTTGATTCAAAAAGATAAAGCTTATGTAGACAGTCAGTCTTCTGAAGAAATGGCGACTCAAAAAGGGACTCCAACAACTCCTGGAACAGATTCTCCCTATAGAAATCGTTCTATTGAAGAGAATTTGGATTTGTTTGAGCGTATGAAAAATGGAGAATTTGAAAAAGGTGCCCATGTTTTACGTGCTAAAATATCAATGAATGCTAATAACATGCTAATGCGTGATCCAATTATTTATCGTATTATGCACGCACATCATCATAGAACAGGTAATGATTGGTGTATTTATCCAATGTATGATTGGGCTCATGGTGAAAGTGATTATTTAGAACAAGTATCGCACTCATTTTGTACGCTTGAATTTTTACCTCACAGAGAATTATACGATTGGTTTTTAAATCAAATTTATGATGATTCTAAGGTTAGACCAAAACAACGTGAATTTGCTCGTAGAAATCTTTCCCACACAGTTGTTTCTAAGCGTAAATTATTACAATTAGTGGAAGAAAGGCATGTTACGGGTTGGGATGACCCTCGTATGAGTACCATTTCAGGAATGAGAAGAAGAGGTATTACAGCAACAGCTATTCGTAATTTTGCAAATACAATTGGGATTGCTAAAAGAGATAATTTAATAGATGTTTCATTATTAGATTTTTGTGTTCGTGAAGATTTAAACAAAGTAGCACCACGTGTAATGGCTGTTTTAAATCCAGTAAAATTGGTAATTACTAATTATCCAGATGGAAAAGAAGAGTTTTTAGAAGCAGAAAATAATCCTGAAGATGAAGTAATGACTTATCGTCAATTGCCTTTTTCTAAAGAATTATATATAGAAAGAGAAGATTTTCAAGAAGAAGCACATAAGAAATTCTTTAGATTAACATTAGGAACAGAAGTTCGTTTAAAAAACGCTTATATCATAAAAGGTGAATCTGTTATAAAAGATTCAAAAGGAAATATTACTGAAATTCATTGTACTTATGATGTAGATTCAAAGTCTGGAAGTGGAACTGAAGCAAGTAAAAGAAAAGTAAAAGGAACTATTCACTGGGTTTCGGTTAATCATGCTATTGAAGCTGAAGTTCGTGTTTATGATCGTTTATTTACACATGAAAATCCTGATGGAAATAAAGATGTTGATTTTAAAGAATATATTAATCCAAATTCATTAGAGGTAATTACTGGTTTTGTGGAACCAAGTTTACAAAGCGCTAATGAATTAGATCATTTTCAATTTCAACGTTTAGGTTATTTCTGTGTGGATAGAGATTCAACACCTGAAAAATTAGTTTTTAACAAAACAGTTGGTTTACGTGATACTTGGGCAAAAGTTAGTGTTCAATAATTTTATCCCATTAAATAAAAAAGACTGCTAAATAAAAATCTAGCAGTCTTTTTATTTAAATAGTTTTATCTGATGTTTATTTTATAATTTATAGTAAATGATAATTATATAAAAAATCTATTAGTTTTATAAAAATAATAGATTTTTACTTTTAAAATTAACTTTCATATCTTGTTTTAAATCTATTTTATTTTTTACCCTTAGTATTTTTATATTATATACTTTAATAATTGTTTAAATAGCTTTATTTTAAGTTTTAATAAAAAAATATTTAATTTTTACATTTTTTAAAGGATGAAAAAGAATATTTTTATTTTTTATTTTATTTAAAGTTTAAAAAGCATTTTTTTTAATTTATAGTTTTTTTGTTTAATGATTTAAAAAGTAGATTATAAAAAAACGACCACTTTTTTCAAAGTAGTCGTTAAGAATTTTTTTTAGAATTTAATATCTATTCTTCAGATTCATTTTCTTCTGTTCCTCCAAAAATATCTTTTTTACCAGATTTTATTCTTTTATTGCTATTTGCTTTTTTCATAGCTTCTCCCACTTGGTTACTCGCTGTAAAGCTAGCTACCATGTTATTTAACATTTCACTACCAGCTTGTGGAGAGTTAGGTAATAAAATTAAGTTTGAATTTGTATCTGCACCGATAGCTTGAAGTGTATCATAGTGTTGAGTAACAACTATTAGTGCAGAAGCTTCTTGAGAATTAATACCTACTCTATTCAGTACATCAACTGATTCTACTAAACCTCGAGCAATTTCTCTTCTTTGGTCTGCAATACCTTGCCCTTGTAATCTTTTACTTTCTGCTTCTGCTTTGGCTTTTGCCACAATTCTGATTCTTCCAGCTTCTGCTTCATATTCAGCAGCAGTTTTTTCACGATCAGCAGCGTTAATACGGTTCATAGCATTTTTAACTTGAATATCTGGATCAATATCTGTAATTAACGTATTGATGATATCATATCCATAAGTAGACATCGCTTCGTTCAATTCTCTTTTTACAGCTACAGCAATATCATCTTTTCTTTCAAAAACATCATCTAACTTTAATTTTGGAACTTCTGCGCGTACTACATCAAATACATAAGAAGTAATTTGATCATGAGGATATTCTAATTTGTAAAAAGCTTCATACACTTTTTCTTGTAATACTTTAAATTGAACAGAAACTTTTAGTTTAACAAAAACGTTATCCTTTGTTTTTGTTTCAATAATAACGTCTAATTGTTGAATTCTTAAATTAACTTTTCCAGCAATTCTATCTACAACTGGAACTTTTAATTGCAATCCAGAAGTTCTAGTACTTGCATATTTACCAAAGCGCTCTATAATTGCAGCAGTTTGTTGTTTTACAGTAAAGAATGAACTTAATAAAATGAATAATCCTATAACAAGGAAAATAATTAAAATGGGATTCATAATGAATGTTTAATTGGTTTATAGTTATTATACGCTTTTTATCGAAAAAAGTTACACGATTTAATTAATAACCTTAATTTTATTAAAAATTTATAACATGAAAAAAATTATTTGTTTATTAACCCTATTTTTTTGTTTCACTATTCACGCTCAATATGGGAGAAGAGATAGCAACCAGATTGGTATTTCGGGTGGTATAACCCAAATGGATTTGTTCTCTGATCAATTTAATGCAAAACCAGAAATGGGTTGGACTGCTGGTTTTTCTTTAAGAGGAAATTATTATAATGACTGGCAAATGGCTTTTGGAATGCACTTTACTCAAAGTAATTTTTCTTTGCAACCATTAGTAGGAGCTGAAGATATTAAGTATACTTTATCTGGAGTGCAAGTTTTTTTAACTGGTAGTTATATGATTATTGAAAATCATTTGACTGTTGAAATTGGACCCGTACTTCAAGTGAATGGAAAATTAGGTATTGATGAAAAAGATAAATTGAAGTTTCTAAAGGATAGCCCTCTATTAACAGCAAATGATATTGTGGATGTTACCAAAATAAATGGAAATATTTATGCTGGAATTACTGCTGGAATAAAAAATGTGCGTTTACATGTGGCTTATCAGTATGGAGTTAATAATTTTATGAATAATTTAAATAAAAAGGACGATTTAAAATTATTAAATGGAGACAAAAAATTCAAAGCTAATTATGGAATTCTAAGTGGTATGATTACTTTTTATCTTTAAGAGAAAACCCAGCAAATCGCTGGGTTTCTTGTTTTATAAAGTTTCAATTGCTTTCTCTATCCTTTTGACTGTTTCTTCCTTACCAATCATTTCAATAATATCAAATAAATGAGGTCCTTTTAAAGCTCCTACAAGACTTAAACGAAGCGGTTGCATTACTTTCCCCATTCCTATTTCATTTATTGTCATCCATTCTTTTAAAACAGTTTCTATGTTTGTTGAAATGAAATCTTCTATTTTATTTAATTCCTCTATCACTTTTTGCATTAATTCAGGAGTTTCTTCTTTCCAGTTTTTGGACGATTTCTCATCATAGGAAGTTGGTGCTTCAAAAAAATAATCTGATAAATCGTATAATTCTGTAACGAAATTAGCACGCTCTTTTACTAATGAAACAATTTTTGTTAAGTCAAGTGAAGTTGAAATTTCTTTTTTATCCAATTCAATTTTAAACAACTCAGCTAAATGCTCATCATTTTGTTTTTGTAAATACTGATGATTGAACCACTTATTTTTATCGGGATCAAACTTCGCTCCTGCTTTATGAATTCGGTTTAAATCAAACTTTTCTATTAGTTCTTCTAAAGAAAAAATTTCTTGTTCTGTTCCATCATTCCAACCTAATAAGGCTAAAAAATTAACTACAGCCTCAGGGAAAAATCCGTTTTCTCTGTAACCCATAGAGGTTCCTTCTGCGGTTTTCCATTCAAGAGGAAATACTGGAAAGCCCATTTTATCTCCATCACGTTTTGATAATTTTCCGTTTCCTACAGGTTTCAATATTAATGGTAAATGTGCAAATTGTGGTGCATCCCATTCAAAAGCTTTATATAATAAATAATGTAAGGGAACACTTGGCAACCATTCTTCTCCACGTATTACATGTGAAGTTTCCATTAAATGATCATCTACAATATTTGCCAAATGATAAGTAGGCATTCCATCACTTTTAAATAATACTTTATCATCTAAAAGATTGGTATCAAATTTTACTGTTCCACGTATAATATCTTCAATTTCTAAAACCTCATTTACTGGTGTTTTAAATCGAATAACATAATGTTCTCCATTTGCTATTCTTTTTTCTGTTTCTTCTTTTGATAATAATAAGGATGTATCTAAAGTTTCTCTAACAGTATGATTATAAATAAATGTTTTTTTATTAGCTTCTGCTTCTTTTCTTAATTCATCTAGTTTTTCTGCTGTATCAAAAGCATAATATGCCCAACCTGAATTTACTAATTGATCAGCATATTGTTTGTAAATATCTTTTCTTTCACTTTGTCTATAAGGACCAAATTTTTCATTTTTTCCAATGGTTTCATCAGGTGCAATTCCTAACCATTCTAAAGCTTCAAATATATAAGATTCAGCTTCGGCTACAAAACGGGTTTGATCTGTATCTTCTATTCGTATATAGAAAGTACCACCATTTTTTTTAGCAAATAAATAATTAAATAAAGCCGTTCTTACACCACCTATGTGTAATGGACCTGTTGGACTTGGAGCAAATCGTACTCTAACTGGTTTTGACATTTCTTAAAAAATTGATTTTAATTTTGTTTAAAATATATTAAGCAAAGATACAATACCAATCTAAGTTCATGTTTTTAAATTATAAATAAATTTTGTTATTTTTAATTTGATTAATATTAACAGTTTGAAAATTAAATTTTTGTAAATTTATCGGTTATAAACTCTTGTTACATTGGAAGCAAAATCTATTATTTACAGTAAGCTCGAATTATTTATAAAAAAATTCTATTATAATGAATTAATAAAGGGAACGTTGCTTTTTATTGGTTTAGGACTCTTGTACTTTATCCTTACTCTATTAATTGAACATTTTCTTTGGTTATCTATTATTGGTAGAACGTTACTTTTTTGGTTATTCGTTTTAGTTGAATTGTATTTATTATTTCGTTTTATTTGTTTTCCACTTTTTAAACTATTCAAATTAACTCATGGTTTAAATTATAAGGAAGCTTCTAAAATTATTGGTGATCATTTTGATGATGTTAAGGATTCTCTTTTAAATTTTTTGCAATTATCTTCTATTGAAACTCCTTCTGAATTAGCGATTGCTTCTATAGAACAAAAAGCAAATAATTTAAAACCAATACCTTTTTCAAACGCTATTTCTTTTTCAAATAATAAAAAGTTCTTGCCTTATGTAATAGTTCCTGTTTTACTCTTAGTATTATTTTTTATTTCAGGTAACTCTAATATTATCTCTAATAGTTTTGATAGAGTAGTTCATTTTCAAACACAATACATTCCTCCCGCTCCATTCCAATTTGTAATCATTAATGATAAATTATCAACCCAACAGAATAATGATTTTACTTTAACAGTAAAAACAATTGGGACTATTGTTCCAGAAAATGCTTCTATAGTAATTGGAGATGAAGAATATTTTTTAGAAAATAGAGGTAATGGTTTTTTTAATTTTACTTTTAAAAATGTAAGTACTAATATCAGTTTTTATTTACAATCAAATAATATTGTTAGTAAAGAACATATTTTAAAAGTTATTGATGTTCCATCTATTTCAAATTTCCAGATGTTTTTGCAATACCCTTCTTATTTAAAGAAAAATGCAGAAATTATTGAAGGTTCTGGAAATGCTATTGTACCTGAAGGAACTTTAATTAATTGGAAAATTGCTTCATCTTCTACTTCAGAAATTGATTTTATTTCTGCTTCAAAAAGTAATTCTTTTAAGAGTTCAGATAATCTTTTCACTTATTCAATGCGAGTAAATAATGCCACTAATTATGAAATTGTAACTTCTAATTCTAATATTTCTAATTTTGAAAGATTACAATATCAAATTAATATTATAAAAGATCAATTTCCAACAATTACAACTCAATTTGCTCCTGATAGTTTAAGAATTAAAGAAAAAATTATCATTGGTCAAATTGCTGATGATTATGGTTTATCAAAATTGCAGTTAGTTTATTATGATAAAAACATTCCTTCTGTTTTAAATAAATATAGTTTAAGCATTAATAAAGAAGCCGTAGATCGTTTTGTTTATAGTTTTCCAAATGGAATCCAATTAAAAGAAGGAATTAATTATGAATATTATTTTGAAGTATTTGATAATGACCAAATTAATAACTACAAAAGTACTAAATCTTCCATTTTTAAACATTATGAGCTTACTAAAACAGAATTAGAAGATAATTTATTAAAAGAACAGAATGAAAATATTAATAGTCTAGAAAAATCATTACATAATCAAGACAAGCAAATTAAAGAATTAGACAAACTTCAAAAGATAAATAAAGAAAAATCAAACTTAGATTTTAAAGATCAAAAGAAGGTTGAAGATTTCATTAATCATCAAAAAGAACAAGATGAAATGATGAAAGAATTCACTAAAAAACTTTCTGAGAATTTAGAAGATTTTAATCCTAAAGAATTAGACAAAGATAAAGAGGAATTAATAAGACGTCTAGATGAAGCGGAAAAACAATCCAAAGAGAATGAAAAGCTTCTTAAAGAATTAGAAGAATTATCTAAGAAACTAGAGAAAGACAGGCTTTTTGAAAAAGCTGATAAATTAAAACAAAACAGTAAAAATCAAACTAAAAATTTAGAACAATTAGTAGAATTGACTAAACGATTTTATGTTGAAAAGAAAGCTGAACAAATCTCCGAGAAATTAAACGAACTAGGAAATAAAGAAGAAAATTTAGCTAAAGACAAGAATAATTCTCTAGAAAAACAAAAAGAATTAACTAAACAATTTGAAGCTATTAAGAAAGAATTAGAGAATTTAGACAAAGAAAATAAAGATTTAAAATCTCCCTTAGATATTCCGAATGATAAAAACGAACAAGAAGATGTTCAAAATGATTTAGATAAATCAGAGGAAGAATTACAAAAAGAAAACAATAGTAAAGCACAACAAAAACAGAAATCAGGTGGTGAAAAAATGAAGGAAATGGCTCAGAAAATGACCATGTCTATGTCTGGTGGAGAAAGTGAACAAATGGAAGAAGATGCTAAATTATTACGTCAAATTTTAGACAACTTACTTTCTTTTTCTTTTGATGAAGAGAAATTGTTAAATCAAACTAAGAAAGTCGCTATAAAATCTTTACAATTTAACAAGCTTTTAAAAGAACAACAAGATTTAAAGAACCAATTTAAACATATAGACGATAGTTTGTTTGCAATCTCTTTACGTAATCCAATGATTACTGAAACTATTTTAAATGAAATAGGAAATATACATTATAATCTAGATAAATCTTTAGAAGTGTTAGCTGATAATAATATTTACAAAGGAGCTTCTCATCAACAATATGTTTTAACTGGTGCAAATACTTTAGCTGATTTTTTAAGTAACGTTCGTGATCAAATGAAAATGCAAGGAAGTGGTTCAGGAAAGCCAAAGAAAGGAGAAGGTCAAGGAATGCAACTTCCTGATATTATAAAAAAACAAGAAGGTTTAGGAGAAAAGATGAAAGAAGGAATGAAGGAAGGTGATAAACCAGGAGAAAAGCCTGGTTTAAAAGAAGGAAATAATGGTGATAATGGAAATAAATCTGGAGAAGGTGAAGGAGAAAATGGTCAAGAGGGAGATGCTGGAAAAGTATTAGATATCATTAAGGAACAACAAAAACTTAGAGATGCATTGCAAAAAGCTTTAGATAAAGAAGGAATGTCTGGTTTAGGGCAAAACGCTTTACAGCAAATGAAAGATATCGAAAAGCAATTAATTAATAAAGGTTTTAAGAACGAGACCTTGAATAAGATGCTTAATTTAAAACATGAATTACTTAAATTAGAAAATGCAATTCAACAGCAAGGAGAAGATAATAAACGTAAATCTAAATCAAATATTATAGACTACAATGGTTCTAATAAAGAGTTATCAAAAGAATTTAAAGAATATTTAAATAGTATAGAAATATTAAACAGACAAAGTTTACCTTTGCAACCGAATTATAATCAAAAAGTACAACAATATTTCAAGACCAATGATTAGTTTTAACTACGAGATAGATTTTGTTTTAGAAGAAGAAAATGTTTATGAATCATGGATTGCTTCAATAATTAAATCAGAAAGCAAATTCTTAGGAGATATAAATTACATTTTCTGCAATGACGAACAACTTCTAAAAATAAATATTGAATATTTAAATCATGATACTTTAACAGATATTATTAGTTTTGATTACTCAGAAGCTAATCTAATTCAAGGAGATATTTTTATTTCTATTGAACGTGTTCAAGATAACGCTAATGATTTTAATGTATCATTTGAGCACGAGTTAAAAAGAGTTATGGCTCACGGTGTTTTACATTATTGTGGTTATAAAGATAAAACAGAAAAAGACACTGTTTTAATGAGACAAAAAGAAGATGAAAAAATTAATTTGTTCCACGTGGAACTTTAATTTTACTTATTATATAATAGTTCCACGTGGAACTATTATATAAACCTATAGAGTTATGTTTCACGTGGAACATAAATTTAAAAATATTTTTAATTACTTAATTGCTTTCGATTTTAGATAAATGTAATCTAATTTTACCTTTAATGTTTATAATATAAATGAGTTTATTTCAAAACAAATACGATGTTGTTGTTGTTGGTGGTGGTCATGCTGGTTGTGAGGCTGCTGCTGCTGCTGCAAATATGGGTTGCTCTACCCTATTGATTACAATGAGCTTGCAAAATATTGCACAAATGTCTTGTAATCCTGCTATGGGAGGAATTGCTAAAGGTCAAATTGTAAGAGAAATTGATGCACTAGGAGGTTATTCAGGAATTGTTTCTGATAAAACAGCAATTCAATTTAAGATGCTTAATAAATCAAAAGGACCAGCAATGTGGTCCCCAAGAGTACAAAGTGATAGAATGCGTTTTGCAGAAGAATGGAGATTAATGTTAGAGCAAACTCCTAATTTAGATTTTTATCAAGAAATGGTTTCTGGTATTATTTCTGAAAACGGAAAACTTGTTGGTGTTAAAACAGCTTTGGGTATTGAGATAAAAGCAAAGAGTGTTGTTCTTACTAATGGTACTTTTTTAAATGGGTTAATACATATTGGTGATAAACAATTTGGTGGTGGAAGAGCAGGAGAAAGTGCTTCTTTTGGTATAACTGAAGATTTATTACAATTAGGTTTTGAATCTGGTAGAATGAAAACCGGAACACCTCCTCGTGTAGATGGTCGTTCTTTAGATTATTCAAAAATGACAGAACAACCTGGAGATGCTGTTCCAGATAAATTTTCTTATTCAAATATTACAAAACCATTAGCTGTCCAACGTTCTTGTTGGATGACATATACTTCTAATGATGTTCATGATGTTTTAAGAGAAGGGTTTGATCGTAGTCCAATGTTTAATGGTCGTATAAAAAGTATTGGTCCTAGATATTGTCCTTCTATTGAGGATAAGATTAATCGTTTTGCTGATAAAGAACGTCATCAGTTATTTGTTGAACCAGAGGGATGGAATACTGTTGAAGTTTACGTAAATGGTTTTTCTACTTCACTTTCTGAAGATGTTCAATTCAAAGCAATGCGTTCTGTTGCTGGTTTTGAAAATGTAAAGTTTTTCAGAGCTGGTTATGCAATTGAATACGATTACTTCCCTCCTACACAGTTGAAACACACTCTTGAAACCAAACTAGTTGATGGATTGTATTTTGCTGGACAAATTAATGGTACTACAGGTTACGAAGAAGCTGCTTCTCAAGGTTTAATGGCTGGTATAAATGCTGCTTTAAAAGTACAAGAAAGAGAACCTTTTATTTTAAAACGGAATGAAGCTTATATTGGTGTTTTAATTGACGATCTTATTACAAAAGGTACCGAAGAGCCATATCGCATGTTTACTTCTCGTGCAGAATATCGAACTCTATTACGTCAGGATAATGCAGATATTCGTTTAACTCCAAAAGGTCATGAAATTGGTTTAGCAAGTGATGAACGTTTAATTCGAATGGAAGAGAAATTTTCTAAATCAGAAGCTATGGTAACTTTCTTTAGAGAAACTAGTTTGAAACCAGAAGAAGCCAATCTTGTTTTAGAAGAAAAAGGATCTAGTCCAATGTCACAACCTGATAAAATGTTTAAAGTGTTTTCTAGACCACAAATTGATTTAGAAGATATTGTCAAATTTGAAAAAGTAAAACGCTATATTGAAGATCATGAATTAGATAATGAAATTATAGAACAAGCGGAAATCCAAGTTAAATATTCTGGATATATTGAAAAGGAGAAAAATCATGCTGATAAATTGAATCGTTTAGAAGATGCTATTATTCCAGATAATTTCGATTTCAATAAAATTAAATCCATTTCTATTGAAGCAAAACAAAAATTAAATAAAATTCGTCCAAAGACGATAGCACAGGCTTCTCGTATAAGTGGAGTTTCTCCAAGTGATATTTCAGTCTTATTAATTTATATGGGACGATAAAAAGCTTTTTAGTAATTATTAATTTTGATGCAATTACTAAAAGTTTAAAAATAATGTTTCACGTGAAACAACTTTGTTAAACCTTATTACCACTACTCTTTTGAGTTTTTATTAAAAATGAATTTCGAAGACAATAATAAATATATTCAAGTTAAAGATTTTTCTGTTTCAGGAGAATCTTTTTCTTTGATTATGGATGAAGAATTGCAATTATTAAAAACAGTTCCACAACCTACTTTAGATAATTTAGATTCCTATTATGAAAGTGAAGATTATATTTCTCACACAGATGGTACACGAACAGTATTTGAAAAAGTTTACCAATTAGTCAAAAAAAATGCTATTCAAAAAAAAGTCAGTCTACTTTCAAAATACAATAAAAAAGGAACTGTTTTAGATATTGGTGCCGGAACTGGTGACTTTTTAGTAGCAGCAAAAAAGCAAGGTTGGTTAATAACTGGAATTGAGCCAAATTCAAAAGCGAAAGAAATTGCTATTTCAAAAAAAGTGACTTTTTCAGATTCATTAGAAAAATTAGAGGATCATTCATTTGATGTAATAACAATGTGGCATGTTTTAGAACACGTACCAAATTTAGAATATCAAATCATTCAATTGAAAAGATTATTAAAACCAAATGGAACAATAATTATTGCTGTTCCTAACTATAATTCTTTTGACGCAAAATATTATAAAGAGTTTTGGGCCGCTTATGATGTACCAAGACATCTTTGGCATTTCTCTAGAACTGCTATTCAAAAACTTTTCCAGAAACAGCATATAAAATTGTTTCACGTGAAACCTATGTGGTTTGATAGTTTTTATGTTTCTCTACTATCAGAAAAATATAAAAATGGAAAAATGAATTTTATAAAAGGATTCCTTATAGGACTTTCTTCTAATTGTTTAGGAATTTTTAGAAGAGAATTTTCTTCTCATATTTATTTATTAAAAAATAATACTAAATAAAAACGATACACAATTTTTAACTTTTTTAGTAACTAATTCATATTTTACTGATAATTTTATTTTATTAATTATTCAGAATAATTTATCAATTTTTGTAGCATTTTTATTCTCTGAAATTATTTTTAAAAATTAAGCTTTAAATAAGTTCTAGTACTTGTTATTTGATGTAAATTTCATTTGAAAGATTTGGAAAAGTGCCTATTAAATTCATAACATTTTTAATAGCCCTGATAGTAACGACATCCTTTTCTTTTTTACTATTGAACCTTTTCTTAAAAAAAAGAAAAGATATAGTGGAAAGCAGGTTTGATTTTGTTTTGAAGAAATATTTTTCTGCTTCTAAATAAAAGAATCGAATTTTTCGTGAATACATTTTTTTGTTTTCTTTAGAAATGTCTTCCAAAAAATTAGTTAATGATTATCGAATAAAAGCGCTACTCTATTTTTTTATTGCAAAAAAAGAAGTATCATAAAAAACTTTTTACAGAATTCTTGTGTGATTTTTTGTTTTAAATTTTAGATAGTATTGAAAATAATTTTGTAAAAGTTTTATTGTTTTTTATGTAAAAACTTTTGATAAACTTAAAAATCTACAATTATTGCCAAAAACAAGTCTAAAAAAGCATTAAAACGAACTGTAAAGATTGGTAATACGTGTTTTGTAATAAAATAACAAAGTATATTACTTTTAAAAAATAATTGCTTAAATCGCTTTATTTTAACTTGTTTTTAATAGTTGTTTGTTATTAAAAAGGTAAAATCTTATAAATTTTAGTTATAATTAAAAAAAGCACATAGTTTGGTACTTAGCAAGGAATTACTATTTTTACCAAAAATTTCAAAATATATATTTTAAAGCAAATAATAATAATTAAAAATGAAAAAAGCCTTATTGATTTTAGGAGTTGCAATTGCACTAATTTCTTGCGACAAAAAAGAAGATAACAAAGAAAGTTTTAAAACTGCTTATATAGATACTGCAAAATTAATTCAGGATTATGCGAAGTTTAAAGATGAAGATGAAAAGTTTAAAGTGAAATCGCAAGAAATGGGTCGTCCTTTAGAGGCTAAATTAAAAGCATTTCAAACAGAAGCTTCAGGTTTTCAAAGAAACGCACAAATTAAAGGTATGGCTTGGGCGCAACAAAAGGGTGCTGAATTACAGCAAAGAGAACAAGAACTTTCTATGGAGCAAGATGCTTTATTAAGACAAATTCAATCGGAAAGTGATAGTATTAGAACAACCATCGTTAAAGAATTAAAAGACTATATCAAAGATTACGGTAAAAAAGAAGGATACGATTATATTTATGGTACAGGTGATGCTGCTACTATTTTATTTGCAAAAGATCCATATGATATTACTGAAAAAGTTTTAAAGAAATTAAACGACGAATTTACTGCTAAAAATGGTGGTGAAGCTAAGAAGGAAGAAGCTGAAAAAAATGATGAAAAAGAAACTGAAAAAAAATAGTCTTTTTTCTAATTAATTATATGAATAAGCCCCTTATTGGGGCTTTTTTATTGATTTTCATTTCTTTATATTTGTTTTTTAAATTATAAGCCATATGAATACTTTATCTATTGAAGCCATTTACACTTTACAATTTGTAAATCAAACTAAAAAATCTATTTTTTTAACTGGAAAAGCAGGAACTGGAAAAACTACGCTTTTAAAAGAAATTATTAATACTACACATAAAAATACAGTTGTTGTTGCTCCTACAGGTATTGCTGCTCTTAATGCAGGAGGAGTAACTATTCACTCGATGTTTCAACTTCCATTTGCTACTTTTATTCCTGATCATAAAGACATTACAAGTTTTTCTTCTAGTATAAAAATCGAAAATAGATCTTCTTTATTACGTCATTTTAAAATGAATGCTATAAAAAGGTCTGTGATAAGAAATATGGAGTTGTTAATCATCGATGAAGTTTCTATGTTACGAGCAGATGTGCTTGATGCCATTGATTTTATGATGCGAAAGACACGAAAAATAGAAAAACCTTTTGGAGGTGTTCAAGTTATTTTCATTGGAGATTTATTGCAACTGCCACCAGTAGTAAAACAAGTTGAATGGCAAGTTTTAAGAAACTATTACTCTGGTATGTTTTTCTTTAATGCTCAGGTAATGCAACAGTTTCCTCCTTTGTACATAGAATTAAGTAAAATTTACAGACAGTCTGATACTGTTTTTATTGAATTATTAAACAACTTACGTAAGAATAAAATTACAAGAGAAAATATTGTTTTATTAAATAAATATGTAGAGCCTAATTTTAATGCTAAGGAAAATAAAGGTTATATTTCATTAACAACACATAATGCAAAAGCGAACGAGATCAATCAACAATCTTTGCAGGATTTAAAAGGGAAACTATATACTTATTTACCAGATATTGTTGGCGATTTTCCTGAGAAAATATTTCCTATTGATGAAAAGTTAGAACTTAAAATTGGAGCTCAAGTCATGTTTATTAAAAACGACTTAAGTATTGATAAACAATACTTTAATGGAAAAATGGGTGTTATTGAATCTTTATCAAAGGAAGAAATTTTAATTCATTTTCCTGAGGAGAATAAAACAATTGAGGTTGAAAAGTATGAGTGGGAAAACGTACGGTTTAAAGTAAATGAAAGTACTAAAGAAATCGAAGAAGAGGTTATAGGTACTTTTGTCCACTACCCTATTAAATTAGCATGGGCAATAACAGTTCATAAAAGTCAAGGATTAACTTTTGAAAAAGCAGCACTTGATGTTTCACAAGTTTTTGCTCCAGGACAAGCTTATGTAGCACTTTCTAGATTGCGATCTTTAGAAGGTTTAGTTTTACTGTCTCCTTTACAAATGAACGGAATTTCTAGCGATGAAAATGTACTTAATTATGCTTCTAACAAAGCAACTGAGGATGATTTGAAGAATTCTTTAGTTATTGAAAAACAATACTTTATATTAGAATATTTGAGTAAAGGTTTTCAATTTAAAGAAGTAATCCAAGAATGGAGAAATCATTTTTATAGCTATAAATCAGAAGAATCGAAATCAATTAAAGCAAAGCATTTAGATTGGGTGACTATTCAATATGAGAAAATCATAGTTTTGGAAATTCCTTCAGAAAAATTCCTTCTGCAATTACAATCCATTTTTAATAAGGAAATAATTGATAATGAATTTATTAAAGAAAGATGTGATGCAGCTTTTAATTATTTCTTTAAACCTTTAGATACAATTTTTGAAGATTTGTTATTTAAAATTGAAGAAATTAAAAGAACAAAAAATGCTAAAGCTTATTTTAACGAATTAATAGTTCTAGAAGAATTATTACTTTCTGTTATTATACAATTAGCGAAAGCAAGAATCATTGCAAAATTGCTCTTTGAAGAAAAAGAAATAAATAAAGAAAATTTATATTCGAATGAAATAAAAAACTATAAATCTGATAAATTAGAACTTGTAAAAGAACGTTTTAAGAAGGAAAATAGTACTTTAATAGATGATGAGGAACATTCAGTATCTTATTACGAACGACCAAAGAAAAAGAAAACTAAAAAGGATAAAAAATCTACTATTGAAGAAACATTGGAGTTATTTAAAGAACATTTATCAATTCCTGAAATTGCTAAAAAAAGAAAGCTTACTGAAGCTACTATATACAACCATTTTACCAAATTGATTCAAATGGAAGTCATTGAAATTTCAGAAATTCTTTCTAATGATAAAATCATAGCATTAACAAAAGCTTTTAAAAGTTATGAAAATGAAGGGTTGGCCCAATTAAAAGAAGCTTATGGAGAGGCTTTTTCTTGGGATGAATTAAAATTATTTAGAGCTACTTTAAAATAACTACCCTAAAAGATATACAGCCATTATAGCTGGAATAAAGTAAATAACAATAGTTCTTGCTCCATCATAATCTTTTGCAATACGTTGTCCAAAAAGTAAAAATAAAAGAGTTATACAAGATAAAATAGCTCCATAGTACCCTATTTGAGAAGTCGTATTTGAAAATAATTCAATGATTCCAGAAATGCATAGGACACCAGAAAATATTTCTAAAATTAAAATAGTAAACAAGGCTAACGGAACATAATTAGCAAAAATAGTTCCTGTAAAATGACCTTTTAGCCAAGAAACATTACCTTTCCAATCCTTAATTTTATCATAACCAGATTGTAAAAAAGTAATAGTCAATAACAATAGTAGTAAAATAGGGGTAACTTGTATCATAATTTTATTTTTTATGTAATAAACGGGTTAGTTTAATAGACAAATCTGTTAGAATAATTTTACTATTACCATTCCTTTCTATTTGGTATATAGCTTGTTCTAATTCATTAAATATAAGAGTAATATTGGTTCCATCTATGAAAGGAGCAAATTTTTTCAAATCAAAATTATTTTCTTTGGGTTCTAAAAAAACTAAATCAGTAGCTTGATAATTAGACAGTAAAGCTTGTCTAAAAAAATGAATACAATAATGTAAAAATTGCTTTTGAACTTCCCTACCTAATGAGGCTATAGTTTCACTCCAAGTAATCAAATCTTGAATAGCTGCTGCATTTCCTTTGGCTTTAAAAGCACTTCTCACCCATTCAATAAACCAAGATTCAAAAGGAAAATCTTCGGTATCATTTTTTAATAAATGCATCGCTTTATTAAAATTTCCTTCACTCTGATGGGCTATTTTCTGTGCCTCTTTTTCGGCACAATTTTCTTTATTAACAAGGGCTTCAGTAATAACACTTTCACTTAAACCAATAAAATCTAGTACTTGACACCTAGATAGTATAGTTTGTAAAATATCATCAACTGATTCTGTTATTAATAAGAAAACAGTTTTATTAGGTGGTTCTTCTAAAAGCTTTAATAGTTTATTGGAAGCTGCAGTATTCATCTTATCAGCCATCCAGATAATCATAATTTTATAACCTCCTTCATAAGACTTCAACGATAAAGCTTTATTTATTTCTGCAGCTTCATCAACCCCTATTTGACCTTGTTTATTTTGAATACCAATGCTTTTAAACCAGTCAAATAAACCTCCGTAAGGAGTATCTTTTAAAAATTGTCTCCATTCTTGCAAAAAATGGCCACTTACGGCATGAGATTTAACTTTATCATTTGTAGCAACAGGAAATACAAAATGTAAATCAGGATGAGAATAATTCTCAAACTTTAAATTACAACTTGGATTACCCGTATTGTTTTCATTATTGGAATTAGAACACAATATATACTGGGAATATGCAATTGCCATAGCTAATGTTCCAGAACCTTCTGGACCCACAAATAATTGAGCATGAGGTATTCTACCTAAAGAAACACTTTTGGTTAAGTGATTTTTTATATGATCTTGTCCTAAAATATCTTTAAAAAGCATGAAACAAATATAATAATAACATTATTAAGAAACCTACTATTATCGTAAATGGAGCTTTTTTAGTCGTAGTTTTTAAAATAAGTTTTTAACAATCTGTTTTTTAATTAAATGACTTTTTTTTATTTTTTTATTGGTAAACAGAGAAAGTTTTTTTAACAATTTAATTCTAAAACAATATAAATTATTTTGTAACTTTATAAAAAGGTACATTGATGATTATCTAAGAATTTTGCTTTTTATCTAGGATTATTAAAAGGATTTTAAGCTCATATGTTAATGTTTTATATTTATTTTAAATATTTTATAGCAATTATATAGTTGAATTATATGAGTTTAAAAACTTTGGCACGCATTTTGAATACCTAGATATTAATTGATATATTGATTAAAAAATTAATTAACGGCAAATATAATTATGAATAAAAAAGGGTTACGATAAATTTTTTTTTAAAATATTTATCAACATTTTTATCAAAATATTTTGTTAAAACATTTAAATACATATATTTGTAGTTGTTTTGCCTATTTACTGAAAAATTAACAAAATTTATTATGAGAAAATTTTACGTATGCATAGTTGCATTATTTTTACTAGCATCAGTTGATGTGGTAGCTCAAAACGGCCAAAAAGTTATTATTGATATCAGAGGTATCGGTTCTTATCATGATCGAAAAGATTTAGAAGCAATGACAAAAGGACAATTGATGCCGTTGTATTTGGAAAGGGTTAAAATTTTATTTAGTGTCATTCAATATTTTGGAGTAACAAATAAATCAGGAGTAACTTTTACAGATTTGGGTATACCAGCTTCAAAAGAAAACATTAAATTGTTGGACACTGAATCTGAAAACAGAGAAGAATTTTTAAAAAACAATGCTGAGTTTTTAAAAGGTATTTTGCCTTACTCAGATACTAGTAATATAATTACTGCCATTCTATTTTATGAAGAAGTATTAAAACTTGTTCATCAAGTTCAAGTAGAGTAGACAACAAAAAAAACAAAATCTAAGTTATGAAAAAAACTATTTTATTAATTGCACTAGTCCTATCAGGACTTTCAATACAGGCTCAAGATAATTGGGGAATTGTGGGTGGTAATAATTGGTTAAATGGATGGTCATCTTTTAACCCAGTTGGAAAAGACTATCCACAAACAACAAAAATCTTAACAGGTAATATATCTTCAGATTTAACACTAACAAATCTTGAAACATATAGCCTCGTTGGTGAAGTGTATGTAACTAATAATGCTACCTTAAAAATTGAACCAGGAACTGTAATTAGAGCAAGTTCAAGTGAGTTTAGTGCAATAATCATAACAAAGGGATCAAAAATAGTTGCTGAAGGACAAGTAATAAATCCTATCGTATTCACATCTGATAAGCCAGTAAATGCTCGTAAATCAGGAGATTGGGGAGGAATTTTTATCTTAGGGAATGCACCAATAAACACTTTTGGAAGTATGTCTCGTATAGAGAGTAATATTCCAAGTAACTTTGTTGTAGGTGGTGGAGATAACGCAGCAGATAATTCTGGTGTTATGAAAAATGTAAGAATTGAATTTGCTGGTAAAGGAAAAGACAGGTATGCAGTATATGATGCACTAACTTTGGTTGGTGTAGGATCTGGAACTATTTTCGAATCAATCCAAATTAGTATGTCTAATGGTAATGCCTTTAAATTTATAGGAGGAAACCCTAAAGCCTCTAAGTTAGTATCTTATAGATCTAAGAGTAGCGATTTTGATTTTACACAAGGAACGATTGCTAAAGTGAATAACGGTTTAGCTATAAGAAATCCTTATTTCTCTGCTAGTTCAAACTATAGAGCAGTTACTATTAATTCATTCATAAACAAAGATTTAACGGATTTTTCAAAACCAGTAACAAATGTAAGTTTAGATAATTTTACAATAGTAAATGAATCTGATGGTAAAGTTGCAGATGGGCTTGTTAAAGAAGCTATTTATATTCACAAAGATTGTCTTTTCGATTTTAAAAATAGTGTAGTAACGGGTTTTGCTTCTGCATTATATCTTGATGGTAAAATTCCTATCGAAGAAGAAGGATTATCTAAAATTCAACTACAAAAAATATTTATAAATAATTGTAAAAACAATATTGTTTCAGAGAATGGTGGAGTAACGAATGATGACCTAGAAAGATATTATGGGAAAAAGTCTTACGGAAATAGATATTCCAAAACACCTTCTCAAGATTTGTTTGTAGATGCAAATAATCCAAAAACTCCAGATTTTAGAATTAAAATAGGTAGCATTAATTAAAAGTATAAATACAGGTTACAAAATAAATTATTTTAGAGCTGTTAAAATTGTAGTTGATAAATTACAATTTTAACAGTTTAGTTATTATAAACGAATATAAAATGATTAATAATATTTAGTAAATGATGTGGATCAATAACATAAAGTTTGTACTTGTTTTTTCAATTTTATTTGTATTCAATATGAATGCGAATACCGTTGATGAAAATGCTAATTTATTTTTTCAAACACCTAATATTTCTAATGTTAAATTTCCTGGATTTAGCTTAACTGACCCAAATGTAACATTTTGCCAAAGTGCTGCTAATCCTACACGTACACTTACCTTTAGTGTTACTAATTATGCCAATTTAAGTGGAAGTAATCAGTTTCAATTATTTTTGTCTAATGATAATTTTAATACAGAGGTTCAGATTTTGAATCCAACAATTAGTTTTACTGGTGCTGTAACAACAACAGGTAATTATTCAGCTACTTTTAGTTTTCCTGCACAAACTTATGGTGGAAATTATAAAATAAGAGTAAAAAGCACTACACTTTCTAGTTTTGCTACTTCACAAGTATTTTCTGCGTATGATCTAATTTTTAATGCAGGTATACCTTTAAATGTAACTAATGGAAATGTGATAATTTGTTCTGGTTCTAGTTTTACAATTTCTATTACAGATCCTGGAACTCCAAACTCAACGCCATTAGCTTATCCATATTTAACATATATTTGGAGAAAAAAGAATGGTAATGTTTTTGATATAATAGCAAATCAAACAGGGCCTAACTTAACGGTTTCTGCTGCAGGTGTGTACTATGTTGAAGTTAATTATGGTTCAGAATGTTCCAGTTCGGCATCACCTAATACATTTGCACAATCAGTTCAAGTTACTGTCTCAGTCGCTAGTGGAGGAAATGCTTTACAAATTAACACTATAAATGGAGAGACAGAAGTATGTGAATCAATAGGAGTTGAATTACTTTTACAAGATAGTTCAGGTGATCCTGTAGCTAATGGTTCTCCTATAAGTTGGTATTTAGGTGGTCAACTTATACCAAACGCAACTTCAAATACCTATTTAGCAACACAAGGGGGTTCATATACAGCATCATTAAATAATGGTTCATGTACCGTGAGTGTTCCTGATAGTCAAGCTTACATTTTAGATGATATAACTTTTAATGCTACATTAAATGTAGGAACACCCTATGAGTTAGAGTTAGGTGAAAATTTTAATGCAATTGTAACAACAGATGCAATATCACCTTCTTTTGTATGGTCATTTAATGGAACTGTTTTAACAGAAACAACTAATACTCTAAACATAGCTGCTGCTGGTCAATATACAGTAATAGTAACTGAAAACTCAGGTTGTATTTCAACAATTGAATTGAATTTACTTGTTATCGAACCAAGTGTGGACGAAATACCTAATTTAATTAGTCCCAATGATGATGGAGTTAACGATAAATTTAAAGTTCCTTACAACTTAACAAGTTCTAATAACCTAAGCCTCGAAATATATAATTCCTCCGGAAAACAAGTCTATGTAACTGAAAATTATCAAAATACATGGCCTGAGAATGTAGATGAAGCTTTTCAATCCAAAGCATTTTTTTATTATAAAATGTCAAAAGATAGTCAAGTAATAAAAGAAGGAATTTTAACTGTCATTAAATAACCCTACAAACAAATCAATTGAAAAGCAAGTACTTAAGTGTAATTTTATGTGTATTTTTTACAACAACGGCATTCTCACAGGAAAATGCTTACACTTCTTTTGATGTATCGTTAAATAATTCTATACGATTAAATAGATTTCTTATAAACCCTACCTTTAGTTATGTAAGAGAAACAGCTCCTACTATAAATCTAGTTAATAAAAGGCAATGGGTGAAATTTGAAGACGCTCCTGTTTTATATTTAATAAACTACCAAGGAAGATTAAGTAACGAATCAAGATTTGGTATTGGTGGGTATTCTCAATCCATTGGAATTTCAAAAAACACAGGAGGTTTTTTAAATTATGCTTTAAATGTACCACTACAAAAAGAAGCTAATTTTACATTTGGTATTAATACTTATTTTTCAAGTAATAGTATTGATGTCAATAAAGCAATCACAGAATCTCCTGAACCTCTTTTTGGAAATCTAAGTGCAACAACAGTAATTTCTGTAAAACCAGGAGTTAATTTAAACTTCAATAATTTTGATATTGGTATCGCTGCAGATAATATAATCTCTTATAATTTATCAACTAGTGAGTCTGTAAAAGAAAATAAATCGAGTTCTTTTTCTGGACATTTAATGTATACTAAAGAATTAGACAGTTATTATAATCTTCTTGATGGAGCCAACTTTTCTACAATGGTACGTGTCCATAATAGTAATGGTACTACAGCACTTGCAGGAAACTTTTTATTAGATCAAAAGGAAATGGGTTGGGTGGAAGCTGGCTATAATTCATTATATGGTGCTAATGCAGGTATAGGAGTAGCAATTTCAAGTAAATTTTTAATTGGCTATGCTTACAATTTATCAATTAGTAATTCGTTATTTTTTGGTTCAAGTCATGAGTTTTCTTTATCTTATAGATTTGATGATTATGATGATTCTTTCAATTATAGAAAAAGAGCACAAAAATTAAGAGAAAGGAATGCAAAAAAGAAAGGAGCTGTCAATACAACTTTTGCTAAATTAGAACAAGAGCGTATAGATAAAGCTAAAGCAGAAAGAGAAAGATTAGCTATAGAAAGAGCTGAAAATGAAAGATTAGCTCAAGCCGAAAGAGATAGATTAGCTGCATTGGCATTAGCTGAGAAAGAGCGTTTAGCAAGAGAACAGGCTGAAAAAGATAGATTAGCTGCATTATCTCAATCTGAAAAAGACAGATTGGCAAGAGAACAAGCAGAGAAAGATAGATTAGCAGCGTTAGCTCAAGCAGAGAAAGACAGATTGGCTAAAGAACAAGCTGAAAGAGATAGGTTAGCTGCTTTATCACAAGCAGAAAAAGATAGACTAGCTAAGGAACAAGCAGAGAAAGACAGATTGGCTAGAGAGCAAGCTGAGAAAATGAGATTAGCTAAAGATCAAGCAGAGAGAGACAGATTGGCTAAAGAAGAAGCCGAAAGAGATAGATTAGCTAAGGAACAAGCTGAGAAAGATAGATTGGCTAGAGAGCAAGCAGAAAAAGATAGACTAGCAAAAGAACAAGCTGAGAAAGACAGATTGGCTAGAGAGCAAGCTGAGAAAATGAGATTAGCTAAAGATCAAGCGGAGAGAGACAGATTGGCTAAAGAAGAAGCCGAAAGAGATAGATTAGCTAAGGAACAAGCAGAAAAAGACAGATTGGCAAGAGAACAAGCTGAGAAAGACAGATTAGCTAAAGAACAAGCTGAGAAGGATAGACTAGCTAAAGAACAAGCAGAAAAAGATAGACTAGCTAAAGAACAAGCTGAAAAAGAAAGGTTAGCTAAAGAACAAGCCGAGAAAGATAGATTGGCAAGAGAGCAAGCAGAAAAAGATAGATTAGCTAAAGAACAAGCTGAGAAGGATAGATTAGCAAGAGAGCAAGCAGAAAAAGAAAGGTTAGCTAAAGAACAAGCCGAGAAAGATAGATTGGCAAGAGAGCAAGCAGAAAAAGATAGACTAGCTAAAGAACAAGCTGAGAAAGACAGATTAGCTAAAGAACAAGCTGAGAAGGATAGATTGGCAAGAGAGCAAGCAGAAAAAGAAAGGTTAGCTAAAGA
>NZ_VEVQ02000004.1:0-171378 GCF_006491595.2 Flavobacterium jejuense | reverse complement strand
ACAAGCCGAGAAAGATAGATTGGCTAGAGAACAAGCTGAGAAAGAAAGATTGGCTAGAGAGCAAGCTGAGAAAGAAAGATTGGCTAAAGAACAAGCCGAGAAAGATAGATTGGCTAGAGAACAAGCTGAGAAAGAAAGATTGGCTAGAGAGCAAGCTGAGAAAGAAAGATTGGCTAAAGAACAAGCCGAGAAAGATAGATTAGCAAGAGAGCAAGCAGAAAAAGCTAGGTTAGCTAAAGAACAAGCTGAGAAGGATAGATTAGCAAGAGAGCAAGCTGAAAAAGATAGATTAGCAAGAGAGCAAGCTGAGAAAGACAGATTAGCTAGAGAGCAAGCTGAAAAAGATAGATTAGCAAGAGAGCAAGCTGAGAAAGACAGATTAGCTAGAGAACAAGCTGAAAAGGATAGATTAGCTAGAGAACAAGCAGCTAATGCAAAACTTTCAGTAGGAGATAAAATTGCTAATATTGAAAGCAAATTGAATATCTCTAATAATTTATTAGATGATTATAAAAGTGATATTAACGAAAGAACTAAAAAATCGGATGATTTAATTAAGAAATTAGACTCACTTGTTACTGAGCGTGATTTAGATTTAAAAGCATTTATAGCTGAAGATGATCCTAATTATAGAGGTCCAGCAAGAAAATTTGTGAGTACAACTCAACAAAATGCTCAATTAAATGCTATTAAGAGTCAAATTTCAAGTAACAAAAAAGTATTTGATGATTTAATTTTTGATTTTGAAAATGCAAATAGAGCGAGGTTAAATGAAATGAAAGAAAAAGGTTTAAATAATGAAGATGCTAAACAGTTAAATGAGTATTATGACAGTGTATTAACTGATTTGAAAAATAAAAAACAAAAATATATTGATTTAGAAAAATTAGCAGATTCAAAAATTAAACAAATTAATGCTGATGTCGAAGAAGAGAGATTGAGAAGAATTAAGAAAGCAGAATATAATAGTGAACAGCAAAGAATTGAAAATGATCAGAGAAACTTAGAGAATATCAAAAATTCTGCAACTAATGGTCAAAACACACAAGGACAAGAAGTAAGTGGTAATTTATTAGATAATGAACCAGTAACTAACGATATTCCTATTGTTAAGAAAATGAATAATGTTGCAAGTGGATACTATGTTGTCTTAGGTAAGTTCAAGGACACTAAACAAAGAGATGCTTTTATTAAACAAGTTGTCTCAGAAGGAGGAACAAGTGTGAATCAGTTTTATAATATTTACGACGGAAACTATTACGTTTTCTTAGGTAAATTTGACGAATTGAGTCCAGCAACAAACGAATTAAGTAAAAGAGGAACTAAATCATATAATAAAAAAATGAAAATAGTTCAGGTTCAATAAGTTAAATGTTAATTTTATATTAATTTTTTTTATTACTTTTAAAGGTCTTAAAATCTAGAATACTATGAAACAAAAAATTACCCTACTAAGAAAAATAGTATATCTCGCTCTAATTATGACGAGTTCAACTATTTTTGCCCAGAATTTTGTACCATTTAACCCCAGAGCACAGGGAACTTTTGTTGGACTAAAAGGAAATATGCTCCAAATTGGGAACAATATCCTAAACCGAAGCTCAGGACCATTGGGTGCCAATAATCCTTATAACGGAACAGATGTAAATAATAGTTTCAATATGCAATATATTGATATTGACGGTGATGCCTCTACCTTCAATTCATCTACTGCTAATTTGACAGTTCCAGTTGCAACCGCAGGTTGTTATAGAATTGTTTATGCAGGATTATATTGGGCGGGTGTTTATAATCCTAACAATATTGGAAATCAAGTTGATAGAACTAAGTTAAATCAGGTTAAATTCAAATTACCAGGAGGCAATTACATTAATATAACTGGAACCACAATATTTGACACTTTTACAGTAGGTCAGCCAGTTTCAAGTGATAATTATGGGTACGCGGCATATTATGATGTTACTAGTTTAGTCCAAGCTCTTCCTAGTGCAAACGGGACATATGGTGTCGGAAACATACAATCTGGTTTAGGAGGTAATACTTCGGGAGGTTGGAATTTGATAATGGTATACGAGGATCCATTAACCACTGCAAAAAATATAACTATATTCGATGGATTTAGTAATATTAGAAGTGGTGATCCAGCATTAGATATTCCAATTTCTGGTTTTAATTCTATTCCAATTGGCCCTGTAAGAGCGCAATTGGCTTTTGCTGCTTTAGAAGGTGATTATGCTTATACAAATGATAGATTAAGAGTTAATGGAACTAGTATGACAATTCCTACTAGAGCTGCAAATAACTTTTTTAATAGTACAATAAATGATATAAATGGGGCTTATACAGCTAGAAATATTAATAGTACTAATTTACTTGGTTTTGACGCTGGTATTATCAATGTACCCAACCCAGGAAATGGAGTTATTGCAAATAATGCAACTAATGCAACCATTAGATTAGAGACTAGTAATGACTCTTATGTATATTATATGAATGCCTTTGCGATTGAAGTTATTCAACCGCAAATTAATTTAGTAAAAGTTGTAAGAGATTTAGGAGGAAATGATATTGGAAACTCTACCGTAGCTTTAGGTCAAGAAATTTATTACGATTTAGATTTTCAAAATATAGGAAATGACGATGCTATTGGCTTTACTATTATGGATCAATTACCTATTAATGTTACTTTCTTGCCGGCAGACATTGTAGTGCCTCCAGGAGTAACTTATGTTTTTGATTCAGTTACAAATACCTTAACATTTACAATACCTGATAATTTAGTAACAGAGTTTGGTGCAAATTATCAAATAAGAATTAGAGTAAGGGTAGCAGAAAATTGTTATGATTTAAGAGATGCTTGTTCAAATGAGATAACAAATACAGCCTATAAAACATACAGCAGTTCAACTTCTGGAAATGTAGTAGAAAATCAACAACCAAGTGCCTCAGGAATTGATGCATGTTTATTTCCTACTCCAGGAGCAACAAATTTTATAGCTGATATAGATGATTGTACATTTGAAGCTGAAGAAGTTTTGTGTGGTTCGTCAGTTACATTAACGGCTGGTAGTGGCTATACTTCTTATCAGTGGCACAATGGTTCTCCGCCTAATGCAGGAAATGCTATTTCTGGAGCAACTAACCAATCTTATACTGTAAGTGCAACTGGTACATATAGTGTTGTGAATACAGCTCCTGCTCCATGTCTTTCAATTGTAGAAACATTTAATGTAGTTGATTTTAATGGTGTAGTACCTAATCCAGTAATTCCTTACGCGGATCAAGTTGATATTTGTCCTATTGATGGTTCTGAATTGCCAAAAATTTATTTATGCGGTGCTTCCGATAGTCAATTGATTGAAACTGGTATTTTAAATGCTCAAACGATTGTTTGGGAAGTTTTAAGTACAACTGCAAATTGTACCACTTCTCCTCCACCAACTTGTCCAAATACAACTTGTCCAGATTCTGATTGGACACAAGTGGGAACGGGTCCAAATTATAATGCAGTAAATGCAGGAGAATATAGAGTAACGATTACATTCCAAAACGGATGTTTTAGAACCTACTACTTCAATGTATATAAGAATTTATTTACTCCTACAGTTGTTGCAACGGATGAAATTTGTAATACTCCTGGTACGATTACTGTAAATGGAGTGCCACCAACAGGATATGAATTCAGTATAACTAGTCCAACAGGACCTTGGCAACAAAACAATAATATTTTTAATAATGTTTCAGCAGGTACTTATACAGTATACACACAGCAAATAGGTGGTGGTGTTGGAAACTGTTTATTTAGTATTCCAAATGTGGTTGTAAATTTAAGAAATTTTGATGTTGATGTCATTGTTCAAGACGCCCTTTGTAATGGAGATAAAGGTGAAATAAGAGTTCAAGTAAATAATGTAGAACCGCAATATTCTTATCAGTTATTATTAGGAGGCAACCCATTTGCTTCAGCTGGACCAATTGACGCAAATGACTACACGTTTTCAAATTTAAATGCTGGAAATTACACGCTTAACGTTACAACAACAGATGGATGTACATACACCCAAAATATAACAATATCTAATCCACCCTTATTAACGGTTACAGGTGCAGTCACTATTCCTCTTACATGTACAGATGGAGAAATAACACTTTATCCAGTAGGCGGTACACCTCCATACATATATACAGTTAGTGGTGATCCAGATTTATATTCTGTTCCAAATTTTGTAATAACAACACCAGGAACTTACGACTTTACAGTAACTGATAATAATAACTGTACAGCAACTACTAGTGTTACTATTGATGCAATTCCTCCACCTGTTTTTACAGTAACTCAAACAGATATTTTGTGTTACGGTGAGTCTACAGGAGAGATTGTATTTAATGTAACGAATACTAATGGTTATACTATATTATACAGTATAGATAATGGTGGTAATTTTAGTTCAAATCCTGTTTTTTCTAATTTAACAGCAGGAACATACGAGACTTTAATTCAATATTCACTAAATGGCAATGACTGTTTTACTGTAGCTCAAACAATTACAATTACTCAACCAGCCATTGCCTTAACTGCTTCTGCAGGAGTTTCTGAATTAGCAGGTTGTGGACCAAACGGAGAAGGTAAAGTTAGAATTACAAACCCTCAAGGAGGAACAGGAACTTATGAATATAGTTTTGATGGTGGTTCAACATGGATAGCAGCAAATGAAGCTTATTTACCTCCAGGAACTCATGTAGTTTGTATTAGAGATTCAAATTTATGTAGTTTTTGTTCTAGTGTAACAATAGATCCACCTCCACAAGAGCCAACTATTACAGTAAATGATCCAGATTTTAATTGTGACGGTTCAGCAACTACTACTATTACAGTAAATAATAATGGAGGAAATTTTTCTTATACCTATTTATTAGATGGAAACCCTAATACACCTCCAGATAATAATGTATTTACTAATGTACCTTGTGGACCACATAATGTTACTGTTCAATATGAAACATTAACATTCCCAACATATAGTAATTTACTATTCGAAGATTTTGGAGTAGGAGCACCTACTACAACACCAGGTATTAATACTGCTTATTGTTTTGAAAATCAATCGGGTGTACATCCTCCTGGATATACATGTAATTTAGATGATTTTATTAATGATGGAGAATATGGAGTTACTCCAAGAATTAACCCAAGGTTTGGTTCATGGAACGATCCTAGAGATCATACTTCAAATGGAACAAACCCTAACGGAAGGTTTTTATGTGTAAACATAGGAGGTACAGCTGGTATTGGTGGAATATTATATAGTAAGCCCATAAATAATATTATTCCAAATCAAGATATTCAAGTGTCTTTATGGGCAATGAACTTAATTAATAGTGGTAGCCCTGGTTTAGGTGATCCTAGTTTAACAATTCAATTAATTTATGATCTTGGTCTACCTTCTGAGGTAATTGTTGCTACTACACCAACTGCTTCTCCAATTAATGTTCCTAAGTCAAATCAATGGGAAACCTATAGCTTGGCTTTAAACCCTGGAGCTTATACTTCGTTGAGTTTTGTTATTCGTTCATATAGTAACGTAATTAATGGAAACGATGTAGTTATTGATGATATAAATGTTTTTCAATTACCAATAGCATGTATTACAGAAGTTGATTTTCCTGTATCAATAGATTGTAATCAAGCATTTTCTGCACAAATTACTAGTTCAAGCGATGTAAGTTGTAATGGAGCTAATGACGGTCAAATTACAATTGCTGCTCAAAACTTTGATACTCAATTTTATTATACAATTACAGATTCAAGTAACAATGTAACAGGTCCAATTGCTTCAACTACTTCACCTGTAACTATTACAGGTTTAGGAGCTGATTCGTATACCATTGATATTCAATACGATTTATCTTCAACACCTTGTTCATTCCCATTTACTCAAGTTATAGGTCAGCCAAATGCTCTAGTAGCTAGTGCAGTTTTATCTAGTCCTGCTACTTGTTTAACTGGTGGTACAATTACTGCTTCTGCTTCGGGTGGAACACCTAATTATCAATATGAATTACAAGATACTTTAGGAAATATTATTGCACCTTATAGCTTAAGCGCCAATAATGTGTTTTCTAATTTACCACCAGGTGATTATATTGTAGTGGTTCAAGATGCATTATTATGTACAGATCCTATTGATTTAGCTATAAATATTCCAGTACCTACTCCACCAACAGCGGTAATTGATGTTACATCTGATTTATGTTATGATGGAGTTAATGGTGCTACAATTGTAGTTACAGCTTCAGGAGGAGTAACTCCTTATACTTATAGTATTAATGGAAGTACATTTGGAACTAGTAATACTTTTGCAGTAACACCTGGTAACTATACCATTATTGTAAGAGATGATTATGGTTGTGAAGTTACCTTACCAGCTGTAAATATTGCTCCACAATTAACTGCTAATGCTGTTTTAACAAGTGATTTAGATTGTTCAACTTCACCAGATGCCGCTATTGATGTAACCATAAATGGAGGAACACCTGCTTACACTTATGAAGTATTATTTAATACAGCATCTTTAGGAACTTTCCCTGTAACAGGTTCTACCTTTACTTATACAACAGCAAATCCAGGTAATTATCAATTCGTAATCACTGATGCGATAGGTTGTTCAGTAACGACTACAACAGTTACTGTAATACCATTACCAGTATTGAATGTTCCTGTACTTTCACAAACAGCATTTAATTTATGTAACGGAGATAGTAATGGTGCTTTTACAGTTACTGCTTCTGGTGGTTTATCTCCTTATACATATAGTATTGATGGAACTAATTTTCAGTCTGGAAATAATTTTACAGGGTTAACAGCAGGCAATTATACGGTTACAGTTATGGATGCCAATTCATGTACTGAAACAGAAACAATAACTTTAACTCAACCCGATCCTATTAATTTTACCATAGTTAAAACAGATATACAGTGTGGTGCAACAGGTACAGAACCAGGTTCAATTGATGTAACAAATGTAACAGGAGGAACGGCTCCATTTACATACAATATTGATAATTCTACAGGTACTTATACAGATACTTTTATTGCAGCTTCAGGACAAGATCATTCTTTTCCTATTTTAAATTTTGGAATCTATACCGTTGAAGTAGTTGATGCTAATGGTTGTGTTTTGGTACAAAACAATATTAGAATTGCTTCACCTCCAAATAGTTTGAATATTGTTGTTCTTCCAACTGCGGATTGTTCTTCTGGTTCACTTAATGTGTGTGTAAATACTTCAGTTGCTGGAGGACCATACCATTTTGCAATTTACCAAGATTTATCTCCTACAAACCCACCTTATCCAACATATCCAAGTGCTGTATATCAAGATGCTGATCCATCAGATCCTTCTGGTTTATGTACGACAATTACTAATTTAATTCCAGGTATTACTTATAGTATTATCGTTTATGATGAGAGTACAAATTGTTATTATTTTCAGACAGCTCCAGGACCAATACCTACACTGTCTAGTATTACTTCAACAGTTACACCTCATAATGTAACTTGTACAGGAGCTAATGATGGAAGTGTGTCGTTTACAGTTAGTGGATACTCAGGAACAAGTGTTTCATATCAAATATATCAAGCTTTAAATAACACTCCATTCGGAGTAATTGGAACTACAACTGGTCTAACAGGGGCTCCTTTTACAGTAAATAATTTTGGAGTGTTACCTCCAGGAGAATATTTTGTTCTCTTAACTGAAAATGATGGTTCAAATACTGGATGTACACAAACATCTGTAAACTTTACAATTTCTGAATCGCCTGTCTTGTTATCTGTAACAGCAGCCGTGACTCATAATGATAATCTATGTTCTGAAGCAGGGCAAATCACTGTTACTGGTTCTAATGGTACACCACCATATAGTTATCAAATTGTTGCTGGTACAGGTAATCCAGCTCCTCTTCCATCTTCATGGCCAGGTCAATCATCAAATGTATTTAGTAATCTTGCAGGTGGTTCTTATGATATATATATTCAAGATGCTAATGGTTGTATTCAACCATTTACTAGTGTAAATATACCAACTGATACTAGTCCAGATATAACTGTAGTTCTTGACCCAGCAACACTTTGTAACCCAAATGATGGAAGTTATAGTATTACAGTTACAACAAATGCTGCAGTTGGTGTGCCACCATTCACATATAGTGTAAATGGAAGTGCTTTTGCAACATATCCAACAAATCCATTTACGGTTTCAGGTTTAAATTCTGGTACGCAAACAGTTATTATTAAGGATACTAATGGTTGTACAGAAACAGAAACCATTATTATTAATCCTCCATTGAATGTAAATATTACTCCTTCTATTGCAGTAACAGGAAATTGTGGTTCTAGTGATGGAATTATAACTGTAAATGCAGCAGGTGGTTCAGGAAACTATACTTATACAATAACTCCTAACGGAGCACCTATAACTCAATCTGGAAATGTTTTCTCAAATATTCCAGCAGGGTCTTATGTAGTTACTGTAACTGATAATACGACAGGATGTTTTATAAATACAAATGTCACTTTGGTTCAACCAACAAATCCTTCTTTTACAAATACTGTCGTAGATGTTACTTGTAATGGTGGTTCTAATGGTTTAATAACAATTAATTTAACAGGTTCTAACCCTGATGTTCCATATAGTTATGAAATTACTGCAGGTCCAGTAACATTTCCTTCTCAACCAGGTAATGTATTTAGCGGATTACCAGCAGGAAACTATACAGTAGTAGTAACTTCTGGAAGAGGATGTACAACAACTCAAGTTATAACAGTTAATGAACCAGCTCTAATTGTGGTTCCAACACCGACAGTAACAGAGTTTGGATGTAACGCAGGTACTAATACTGTTAACAATGCTTCTATTGTTGTAACTGGTGTAACTGGTGGTTCAGGAACATATATTAATTATGTGTTTATTCAAGGAGGTACAACTCTTCAATCAGGCACTAGTAATACATATTTAGAACCTAATGTTGCTGGTGGAAATTATACAATTGAAGTATACGATAATAATGGATGTATTGGATCTACAATAGCTACCATAGCTCCATTTATTCAAATATCAAATCCAACGGTAACAGTTACTTCACCAATTACTTGTACAACATTGGAAGATATTACTATCAACGTGACTACAACTGGTGGAGTTCCTACAACATTGAATTATACGGTAACTGGTTATCCATCAAATGCTCTACCATATAACGTAACCCAAGTAAACAATCCAAATTTCACAGGATTAACAATTGGTAGTTATGATGTTTTTGTAGAAAATGCGACTACAGGATGTATAGTTCAAACTATTCATTATGTGTTTAATCCAAATACATTCATTGTTAATGCAACTGTAGACAACAATGTCACTTGTTTTGGTGGTACAGATGGAAGTGTGAGTTTCACTTTTGTTGATCAAAATTTAACACCAACAAATGATGCTGGGCCATTTACTTATGACATCTTAAATTCATCTAATGTTTCTGTAGCGTCTGGTTCAAGTCTATCCGCAGGACCATTTACTGTAAATAACTTACCAGCTGGAGTTTATCAATTAACGACTACATTAACAGGAAGTCCTTATTGTCCTGCGGTTACTAACTTTACAATAACGCAACCAATTGCAGCCTTAACTATTGCTACAACAAATACACCTATTACTTGTAATCCAGGTAATGATGGTAGTATTTCTGCTGTAGGTTCAAATGGATGGGGAGGACCTTATGAATATCAAATTCAAGGCCCAGTTAATGTAGCTTGGTCATCAACAGCTAGTTTTACAGGCTTAAGTGCTGGTACTTATACGGTAAGTGTGAGAGATAATGTTGGATGTGTAGTTTCGACTACGGTTGATTTAGTTGACCCAACTCCTATATCAGCTACAATTAGTGCAACACCAACTGCTTTATTGTGTGTGGGTGATAATACTGCTACAATTACAGTATCTGGTACAACGGGCGGATATGGAAGTGGTTACTTATATAGTTTAAATACTATTTCTGTTACTCCAAATATAAGCTCAGCTCCACAAACAAATAATATATTTCCTAATTTAGGAGCAGGAACTTATAATGTTACCATAACTGATTCTTTCAATTGTACTTTTACAACTGTAAATGTTACGATTACAGAACCAGCTGATCAAGTTGTTGCTACTTTAGCTCAAATATATGATCCAACTTGTCAAACAGATGCAATTTTAGAATTAACTGCTACTGGTGGAACTGCTCCATATAGTTATAGCTTAACTTCTGGAGGAACATATATACCTTTTGGAGGTTCTAATTCTGTACAATTTACAGTTCCTGCTGGTACTTATGAATATTATGTATTGGATGCTAACAACTGTATTGAAGTGGTTTCTAATACTCAAGTTGTGGAACCAGTAATACCTGTTTCTGTTTCTGTAGATTTATCGGATACTTCAATCAGTTGTAATGGGTTTACTACTGCAATTACTGCAACAGCTACTAATGGATTAGGTAATTATACATATAATTTAGTACCAAACAATGGTGCGATTCAGGGTAATCCAGGAGTATTTACTAATGTTTCCGCAGGAACTTATACTGTTGAAGTAATAGATGGTGATTGTAGTGGTGTTTCTCAATCATTCACTATTACAGAACCACCAGCAATAGATATTACAACATCAACATCAACTGATGTTACTTGTGCCGATAATCCAACAAATGGTACAATTACAGTTGTTGCAAGTGGTGGAACAGGAACAATTCAGTATTCTATTTCATCAGCACCAAATGAAACAGTTAATTCGGGTGTGTTTACAGATTTAGCACCAGGTACTTATACAGTTTATGTACAAGATGAAAGTGGATGTAGTGTTGGTCCATTCCCTTTTACAATAAACAATGCACCAGAATTTAATCTTGTAGATGTGGCTCCTCTTGCAGAGATTTGTTTTGGAGATGGTGGTTCAGCAACATTTAGTGTTTCTGGAGCAACACCTGGAACAACGGGATATACTGCAACAGAAACTACTGATCCAACATTAACTCAAAATTCGCCAACTGGAGATTTTAGTTTTCCAAATCTTCCTCCTAGAGATTATCAATTCATAGTAACTGATGCTAATGGTTGTGCTTATTCTATTGAGTTTACCATAGACGAAGGTAAGGATATCCAAGCAGATTACTTAATTGAAACAATTTGTGTGAATGATGTACCACAAGCTAATGTGACTATTTTATATAATGATACAATTGATATAACTGAACTTACATTTGATCTAGATAATGGTGCAGAAATTCTACCACTTGGAGAAAATATATTCGAGAATGTTACAAGTGGACCTCATGTTGTTACTGTAACTCATACGAATACATGTCAACAACAGGTTAACTTTACTGTTGTTTTACCATCGACTCCTAATTTAACTGTTTTGGAAAGTGGTTTAAATCAATTTACCATGTCAACAACAGATGGAGTAGCACCGTATGAGTATACAATTCTAAATAGTAATGGTACTGTTCTTTATGTTGGATCTAACAATGTCTACTTCATTAATCAAACAGATACTTATACTGTTATTGTTACTGATGCAAATGGATGTACAGATACTAAAGATATTTTCATAGAGTTCTTTGATGTTGAAATTCCTGATTATTTTACACCAGGAGGTGATGGTAATAATGATACATGGAGTCCTAATTATTTAGATAATTATCCTAAAGCAGTTACTTATGTTTTCGATAGGTATAGCAGAAAAATAATTACTTTACATCCTGGAGAATCTTGGGATGGAACCTATATGGGTAATGATTTACCATCTGGAGATTACTGGTATGTCTTGAAATTAAATGGAGAGACTGATGCAAGAGAGTTTATAGGTAACTTCACATTATATAGATAATAAAAAAAAGACTAAGCCTATTCTACAATAGGCTTAGTATTAAATAAAAGATATTAAAATGAAAAAAATAGCCCTATTTTTAATACTATTTAGTTTGTATCAATTGGAAGCACAAGAGCTTACAATACCTCAACAAACGCAGTATTTAGCTGATAATCCTTTTTCTCTGTCTCCTACTTTTGCTGGTATTGGAGATAACGCAAGAATTCGTATTAATGGACTTACTCAATGGGTTGGAATAAAAGATTCTCCTATAAATCAGTCTTTAGCAGCAGATTTTCGTATAGCTGATAGATCAGGAGTTGGTGTTTTTTTATATAATGATAAAAATGGTAACACGAGACAATATGGTGCTAAATTATCTTTTGCTCAGCATTTGATTTTAGATTATGATAGTGAACAATATTTATCTTTAGGAATTTCATTCAATTTAAATCATTTTAGAATTGATATTGAAAACTTTAGTAATCAACTTGATCCTGCAATTAATGGGGATAGAGCGACTCAAAATTATAATTTCGATATAGGGTTTCTATACAGGTATAAAGACTTTTTTATAAGTTATAATGCTTCAAATATCTTAGATAAAAACATAAGAGAAGTTAATTTTCTTGAACCAGATTTACTATTGAATCATCAAGTATATTTTGGAACTAAGTTTAGAAGTAGTGGTTCTAGTTTTGAAATCGAACCTTCAGCTTTAGTGCAATATTATCAAAGTGACGGTCGCTCTACAACGGATTTAAACATCAAGTTTAAAAAGCATTTTTACGAAGATTATTTTTGGATAGGTGCAACTGCAAGATTCTTAAATGAACAATCTCTTACTCCAGTAACCGTTGGACCAGTTGTAGGTCTTAGAAAAAGTAATTTCTATTTTGGTTATTCCTATCAAATTAATACAAATGAGCTTTTATCATATAATTCTGGAACACACATGATTACTATTGGTTTTGACTTTTTGCAAAGTTTAAGTAATTGTCCATGTACTCAAAATAGAATTGTATATTAAAAATAAACAATTACATTTGAAAAGTTTACTACAGTTCTATTTTGGGATTGTAGTAAACTTTAACAATTAAACACATTACGAATAAATGAAAACACTAAACGATTTTAATTTTAACAATCAAAGAGCTATTATAAGAGTAGATTTTAATGTTCCTTTAGATGAGCACTTCAACGTAACAGATACTACCAGAATAGAAGCCGCAAAACCTACAATTGATAAAATTATCTCAGATGGTGGAAGTGTAGTTTTAATGAGTCACTTAGGAAGGCCTAAAGGATTTGAAAACAATTATTCTTTAGAGCACATAGTTGGTTCTGTTGAAAAAATACTAGATTACAAAGTGAAATTTGTTAAAGATTGTATTGGTTCTGATGTAGAACAAGCTATTAAGGAATTACAAACAGGTGAAGTTCTTTTACTTGAAAATTTAAGATTCTATAGCGAGGAAGAAAAAGGTGATTTAAGTTTTGCTGAAAAACTTTCAAAGTTTGGTGATATTTATGTTAATGATGCTTTTGGCACTGCTCATAGAGCTCATGCTTCTACAACTATTATTGCTCAATTTTTTCCAAATAAAAAATGCTTTGGTTTATTATTAGCCAAAGAAATTGAAAGTATAAATAAGGTGCTTTCTGATTCTGAAAAACCTGTGACAGCTATTTTAGGCGGTAGTAAAGTGTCCTCAAAAATAACGGTTATTGAAAATATTTTAGATAAAGTAAACCATATGATTATTGGTGGTGGAATGACATTTACTTTTGTTAAAGCACTTGGTGGTAAAATAGGAGATTCAATTTGTGAAGATGACAAATTGGATTTAGCTATTGAGATTTTAAAACAAGCAAAGGAAAAAGGTGTACAAATTCATTTACCTATAGATGTAGTTGCTGCTGATTCTTTTTCTAATGATGCAAAAACGCAGATTGTAGATGTAAAACAAATTCCAGATGGATGGCAAGGTCTTGATGCTGGTCCAAAATCACTTGCAATATTTGATAGAATTTTGAAAGATTCTAAAACTATTTTATGGAATGGACCATTAGGTGTTTTCGAAATGGAAACATTTTCAAAAGGAACTATTGCACTTGGAGAATCTATTGCAGAAGCTACTAAAAGTGGTGCTTTTTCATTAGTAGGTGGAGGAGATAGTGTGGCAGCTGTTAAGCAATTTGGTCTAGAACCAAAAATGAGCTATGTGTCTACTGGTGGTGGAGCCATGTTAGAAATGCTTGAAGGTAGAGTTTTACCTGGAATTGCTGCTATTTTAAAAGATTAAATATATATTAGTTATAGTAATATGCTCCAAATAAACTAAAACTATAAAAATGAGAAAAATTAGATTTACAGTTGTTGTTCTTTTGTTAACCTGTAGTTTCTTTGCACAAGAGCCAAGAAAAGAAATGGATGTAGCTGTTTTAAAAACAGTTTATTTAGATTCTATTAAAGCGACCTTTACCAATCACAATACAAGTAATTGTATTGATGAAAGATGGCTTGCGGAATTGTCTAATGAAGAAATATTTGAAAATATGTATTCAGATATTACTGAAATTGATATGGATTCTTTAGTTACTTTTGATTTATCTACAGAATTGTTAAAGAAAAGACTTAAGAAGTTAGATAGTAAATCACCATTTAATATTGAATATAACCCTGCTCTAGAAAATGTTATTAAAACATTTTTAAAGAAACGTCAAGGTGCTTATGAAAGATTAATGGCCATTTCAGAATATTACTTCCCAATGTTTGAAGAACATTTAGCAAAATACGATGTACCTTTAGAGATTAAGTATTTAGCAATTGTAGAATCTGCTTTAAATCCAAGAGCAAAATCTAGAGTTGGTGCAAGCGGTTTATGGCAATTTATGTATCCTACTGGAAAACAATTTGATTTAGAAGTGAATTCTTTTGTAGATGAACGTTATGATCCTTTGAAAGCAACGGAAGCAGCATGTCAATATTTATCTAGTTTATACAGAATTTTTGGTGATTGGAGTATGGTTTTAGCATCGTATAATGCTGGACCAGGAAATGTATCTAAAGCTATAAGACGTTCTGGTGGAAGTCAAAACTATTGGAATATTAGAAAAAATTTACCTAGAGAAACAGCTAATTATGTTCCTGCTTTTTTAGCAACAATGTATATTTATGAATATCATAAAGAACATAAATTTGTCCCAAAGAAAGCACCTTTAACTTATTTTGAAACGGACACTGTAATGGTTAAAAGGCGTATTTCTTTTGAGCAAGTATCGGAGTTATTAGACGTACCTTTTGAACAAATTGTTTTTTTAAATCCTATTTATAAATTAGATATTATTCCATATCAGGAAGATAAAGCTCATTATTTAAGATTACCAAAGAATAAATTAGGCCTTTTTGTTTCAAACGAAGATAAGGTTTATGCCTACATTGATTTTTTAGAGACTTTTAAAGAAAAAACTATATTACCAGATGCTAATGATGTTTTAGTTAGTAGAACTAAATATCATAAAATAAGAAGAGGTGAAAGTTTGGGATTAATTGCTGACAAATACAATGTAACTATTTCTCAATTGAAAAATTGGAATAACTTAAGAGGAAATTCTATTCAAGCAGGAAAAAGTTTGAAAATTTTTTCATCGGAAAGAGTTACTTCTAAAAGTTATACTAGTTCTAGTAATAATGGGAGTAATCAAGTGTATAAGGTTAAAAAAGGAGACTCTTTATATTCAATTGCAAAAAAATTTCCAGGTATTTCTGCAGATGATATTAAAAAATGGAACGGTATTAGCAGTAATAATATTAAACCAGGCATGAAACTAAATATTAATGGCTAAAAAACCAATTTTATGAAACATTTATTTATTACATTTTTAAGTTTAATTATCTTGATTTCTTGTAAAGAAAGCGAAGCTGATAAAAAGGCTGTTTTAACGGAATCTAATGGTAAAATAAATAATGTCTCTATTATAATGGATGAGAATCTTTGGAATGGAGAAATAGGTGATAGTATTAGAAAGAAATTTGCAGCACCTATTGATGGTTTTATAAATGAAGAACCAATGTTTACATTAAATCAATATCCATCAAAGATTTTTGAAGGTTTTGTAAGAAATAGTAGAAATATTATTGTAGTAGAAAAGTCTGATCAATCAGGTTTTAGTGCAAAAAAAGATGAATTTGCAAAGCCACAGCAAGTCTTTTATATTGTTGGTAAAACGAAAGATGAAATTTTAGCTACTTTAGAAAAAAAAGCTAATGAAATTATTCAAGCCATTAAAGAGGGTGAGATTATTGAAAATCAAATTCGCTTAAAGAAAGCAGCTGTCACTGATGCGAAAGTTAGAGAAAGATTTGGTGTAGCTTTAACGATTGGATATGGCTACAAATATGACATGGTAGAAGATGATTTTTTATGGATTAGAAAAGAATTTAATTCAGGTTACAATAGTATTCTTGTTTATGAAATGCCTATTAATGTGATAGAGAATGATTCTAATGTGGTGAATAATATTGTAAAAATGCGTGATTCTATTGGTAAAAAATTTATTCATGGTACACTAGATAATACTTGGATGGTTACTGAAGAAGCCTATTCACCTTTATTTTTTGATGTTTCAATTGCTGGAAGAAAAACGTATGAAACAAAAGGGAATTGGTACTTGAAAAATGATTTTATGGCAGGACCATTTTTGAATTATGCTATTAAAGACACAAAAAACAATCGATTCCTAGTGTTAGAAGGTTTTACTTACAACCCATCTAAATCAAAACGTGATTTAGTATTTGAACTAGAAGCAATCATTAAATCGGTAAAATTTTTAAAATAAATAACATACATTTGTTAGTATAATATAAATCTCATTAGACTTTCGTTTAATGAGATTTTTACTTTTTATTTATGGAGCCTTTAATAGAATTTAAAATAAAGCGTTTTAAGGAACTTTCTCTTGATGAATTGTATTCTTTATTACAACTTAGATCGGAAGTCTTTGTGGTAGAACAAAACTGCATTTATCAAGACATTGATGGTAAAGATGAAAACGCATTGCATGTAATTGGTTATTACAATAATGAGATTGTTGCTTATACACGTATTTTTGATAAAGGATTTTACTTTGATGAAGCGTCTATAGGTAGAGTAGTGGTTAGCCCAAAATATCGTGATAAAAAATGGGGTTATCAATTAATGCAAGTATCAATTGATGCAGTTAAAGTATATTTTAATGATACTAAAATTACTATTTCTGCGCAACAATATCTGTCTAAATTTTATGAATCATTAGGTTTTGTGCAAACTAGCGAAATGTATTTAGAAGATGATATTCCACATATTGAAATGAAAAGAAGTTAATTTACTTTAGTAATTACGATTTCAACACGTCTGTCTAATAAAGGACCTTTTCCAAGTGGACGACTATTTCCAAATCCCTTATGAGTCATTCTGTCTTTTTTAATTTTCTTTATCCCAAGATACTTATAAACAGCTAGTGCTCTATTGACAGAAAGTTCTCTTTTTTTTGTGCCTCTATCTATGGCTTCTTTTTGAAAGGAAGGCGTACAACAAACATGACCTTGAATTTCAAACTCAATATTTTTAAATTTATGAAGTTGTTTTGCTAATCTATCTAATTCTTTTCTAGCAGGAAATAATAATTCACTACTTCCTCTGTCGAAGAGTAATTTGTCTAAATAAATTCGATCTCCAACAATAGGGTTTTTGGGTATGGAACCATAAACACCAGGAATTTTAAGTTCTTCTATTAGGATGGGTTTATAGTTAACTACAACATCAACTCTTCTGTTTTTGGATCGAACTTCTGGAATATTATCTAATAAATCATCATCAATTAAAATTCTTCCTTTACCTTCAATTGTAATAATTATTTTATTTTTTATTCCATTTAGCAGAAGTTCATCTCTAACTGTATTTGCTCTTTTAGTAGAAAGAATGAAATTATACTTGTCTTTGCCTCTGTCATCGCAATATCCAAATATTTCTATAGTTTCTATGGTTATTGTATCTATTTTTTTTATAAAATCTACTAGTGATTTTTTTTGATTTTCTTTTAAATTAAACTTATCAAATCCAAAATAGATAGAGTGTACTTCTTCTTCTTGTGCCTTCAATAATGAGGAACTTAAGAGTAAAAGAAAAAGTACTAAACGTTTCATGTCATTTTTTTAAAATTGAATTATATTTACTATTATCGTTTAACACGGCTTTAGCCTTATTTATGTCAATATCATTCTGAGTATAAAATTCGTAAAGTCCTTCCTTGTATTGATAACGAGTAATTAGCTCTTCTTGTAGTAATTTTTTTAATTCTTCTTTGTTTCTACTTACCTCAACATCTTGACTTTTTTCTAAAGCTAACTGTAAGGATTTGTATTCCGTTATGATAGCATCATCTATCTTCTCTTTTTTTGCTTTTTCTAATAATTCTTTTAGAGCTTTTCCTGTTTCACTATCTAAACTGTATTTTTCTTGTTTCACAAAACTTTTAAAAGTAGTAAAATCAGTTTCTGAAATTGTTGGTATTCCAGTTTGATTGGGGTTTTTATAATACAAAGTAGTTGCATAGTCAAAGACAGCATCATTTTTAACTAAGGCATCTGTGATAGTACTCTTTTTAGTCTCTTCGACAATTACATCTGGTAAAACACCACCACCATCATAAACTGTTCTTCCTCCTTTAGTTTTAAAAGCATTAAAATCATTTTTATCTATTTTAATGGCTTTTCTGTTTTTATCTTTATGTGCGTAATCCAATGCTTGAATACATCTTCCAGAAGGAGTGTAATATCTCGAAATGGTAACTTTTACTTGCGTGCCATAAGATAAATTTAAAGGTCTTTGTACCAGTCCTTTTCCAAAACTTCTATTTCCTACGACAACAGCTCGGTCTAGATCTTGTAAAGCACCAGAAACAATTTCAGATGCAGAAGCACTACTACCATTGATTAGAATGGCTAGAGGGATTTCTAAATCAATAGGTTGATTATTTGTTTTATAAGTACTATTGTGTTTTTCATTTTTTGATTTTGTAGTCACAATTACTTCGCCTTTAGGCACAAATAAATTACAAATATTCACTGCTTCATGTAACAAACCACCAGGATTTCCTCTTAAATCCAAAATGATTTTTGTTGCACCTTTTCCTTTTAATTCCAATAAAGCTGCTTTGGTTTCATTACTTGCTTTTTCTGTAAATTTTGAAAGAACAATGTAACCAGTTTTATCTTCTAGTAATGCATAAAAAGGAACGGCTTTAACTTCTACTTCATCAAGAATAATTACTGTATTTTGTTTTTTGCCTTGGCGTTCATAAGTTATGTTTACTTTAGTGTTTTTTGTGCCTCTTAATAATTGAGAGGCATCTTCTTTATATTCTTTTAGACTAATATCACCTATTTGTGTAATTTCATCACCCGCTTTTAAACCCGCTTTATCAGCTGGAAACCCTTTGTATATTTCCTTTAAAAAGACTCTTCCTTCTTTTCTTTGAACTACAGCTCCTATTCCTGTATATTCTCCTGTATTGTTAATTTTAAACTTCAACACGTCTTGTTCATTAAAAAAGACAGTGTAAGGATCTAAATCGGCCAACATGTTTTTAATAGCAATGTCCATTAATTCACCAGGATTGGTCTCATCTACATAGTTCTGGTTTACTGTTTTAAAAGCTTCAGTAAAGATTTCTATTTGTTTGGCAATTTCAAAGAAATCATTTTTAAAACTTACCGCTAAGAATAGAAATCCAATACTAAATAGGGTTATAATATATTTTTTATTTAAAAATCGTTTCATTATAATTTCTTTTTATTTCTAATTTTTTTTCTGACGAAAAAGAATAACACCACGAAAATAAGGATAAAAGGCCAAATATGTAACATTCCAAGGAAGAAACTTGACAATCCATTAAAACCAGATTTTACCGCATTCCACATCTTACTTCCATATGAAACTGTTGTTCCTGTACCTTCTGGTTTTTCTGTATACATTTCTATAGAAATGGTACTCATTGAAACGCGGTTTTGTAAATATTTTAAGCGCCCTTCTGCTACTTCAATTTCTTCTCTTATAGCAGAAAGTTCTTTTTCAATCTCTAAAATTTCGGATACTTTATTGGCTTTTTTTAGAATCTCTAAATAACGAATTTCCAAAGTATGTTTCGCTTTTAAACGAGCTTCAATATCTACAAATTCTTCAGTTACATCTTGGGCAGCTATTTCTTTTCTGTCAAAATAACTTACTCCTTTGCTTATTTCAGCAATAAAGGCATCAAAATTAGTGTTTGGTATACGAAGTGTTATGTTTCTGTATATAGAACCATAATCCGTTCCTGAATTATCATTTTGAATATACGCTTTATAGATTTTAGCAGTTTTGTAAATGTTTGAAAAACTATTTTGTAAGTCTTGCGTTTCAAAGCGTAAATGAGCAGTTTTGATGATTTTAGGATCTTCTGAATTTATTTTACTTTTTGCATCAATATTTTTTAAATTTGAAATAGAAAGTGGTTCAGATTCCTCAACGGCATCATAACTATAATTTGCATTTTCTGTAAGACTACTTTCAATCATTTCTTCTTTACAGGAAAAAACTAAAAGAGACAAAAGGAAATATGAGAATATTCTTTTCATGGCTAAACAAGATAAGTTATTGTAAGTATTAAATATACAAATAGTGATTCACAAAAACTTAGCCAGAAATTATTTTTTTAGTTCGGAAATGAATTTTTCAAACAACAAAACTGTTTTTTCATTGATTTCTTGGTACGTCAGTCGTTCTTTAGTTTGGTAAAAAAACATGATAGCGTAGTTTTTTTCTATATTTTCCAATAAAATAGTTTTGTTTAAACGATAACATTCCCTCAAAATACGCTTGAAGTAATTGCGGTCAACCGCTTTTTTAAAATACTTTTTAGAGACGGAAACTCCGAATTTTAAAATTTCATTTTCTGAAGGATTCTCAACGTAAACTAAACGCAATGGATATTTAGAAACTGATTTGCCTTCTGAAAAAAGTAAATCAATAGTGTTTTTGCTTTTTAGTTTTTCGTTTTTTGGGTAATTGAAATTCATAATACTTTTAGAAGGTGTAAAGATATGTAAAATCATTTGGAGTTATTGTAATTCGATATCTTCTATAAATTATTAGTGTTGTATTATCTGTTTTTTTCATTTATGAAAATTATTCTAAATAAAAAAGCTACCCGAAAGCAGCTTTAAAAAATTAATTTTCTACAGGAAAGTTTTCTTTAATAAATTCAATTAGTTGATTTTCATTATCAAAGTACTTTGGTGTTGAAATTTGTTCATTAGCATTCCATATTTTGAATTTATTATTTTCTTTAGTAATGCCAAAACTTAAGAAATCATTAAATTTAGTTACAAAACATTGTAAAATAATGTTTTCATCAATATTTCTTTCTCTTATACTATAACCTAGTTTTTCTAATTTCTTTTGTAAAATATTATTTTTCATTTTCTCTTTTTTTTTTATTTTAAACATAAAATTAAATCCATTTGCCCACTGAACAGCAAGCTCTTCAATATCGACAATTCCAATTACACCGTTTTTTGATTGCTTGAATGACTCTAAGTCGATAGATTCTAATGGCCAAGGGTCTCTTATATAAACATCGTTTTTAACAACTTTGTCAATAATAATTGCGTTTTGTATTTGAATCTGGCATTGGACTGATCCAAGCTATCCAACTATTTTTATCCTTAGAAATGTTTCGAATCATTTCAATATCAGTTATTTTAGGATCATACATTAATCTAATATCTAATTTCTCTTCTTTAAAGTATTTTTTCAATGCAATTGTTATTCCGTCTGCATATGTTCCATCATATGTTGTTTTTGTAATAGTTCTAATTGCTGATTCAGAAATTTCAATTCCATCATCCTTAGCTAATTGTTTTATGCAAGCTGCAGCAAAAGACATGTTTTTTTCTTGAGCAACCATGTTTCGTGATAGTATTTTATTATATTTAAAAAAACCTCCTGAACCAGTTGTTGTTTTATTAGTGTTTTCAATAATCTCATCAACAACCCTTTTACTCTCCTCAACTAATTCATCAATTTGTTTAGCTAACTCAGGTTCATTTTTCAGTTGTTGTTTTAGTTGTGAGTTGTATTTTAAAACTCCTTTAGCAAGATAATAAGAAATTGTACCTAGACTCACGCAAAAACTAATAATTCCCCAATGGCTCACTAACCTTTTTCCTGCTTCTGTTTTGTTTATAAAAGTTATAAGCTACTCGAAAGTAGCTTATAAGAATTAATCTTCTATATCTATATACCAATGATGTGTTAAAATATACAATAGTTCACCCGTTTTAGCATCAATGTATACAATTTGTCCTTCTTTATCTTGAACACCCATGATCACATATCTATATGTATAAACATCAGTAGTTTCTCCTTTTTTTTTACCATATGCGATTTCATTATTTTTTTTTAGATTTATTTTGTTCACATCATTAAGTAATTCTATGTATGGGAGTTTTTTATTTTTTATATAATTTTCAATTATCACCTTTGCTTTTTCTTTGCTTATCATTTTTATAATTTTAAGTTTAGTATTTGTTTTATGTTGATTACTTTTCTTACCTCAGGAATTTTTCTAATATCAAAGTCAAATTGAATAGGATCAATTCCTCTTAGTCCATAAATATTATCATTAAGATAATCCAAAGAATGTATCAATTCTTCTCTAGTTAAATAATCCTTGAATTCAATCATTTTATTAAAAACTAATTGCTCTTTTATAAGTTCACCTGTACTTTGATAACCTCCTAAAAGATAATATTCTTTTAATCCAATTTTTTTAGAGTGTTTTAAATGCATCAATTCATGAAGAGTTTCATAAAGCGTTGCACCATCTCTTACTATAAATTTAGCTTCCTTTGCAGTGTAAACAAATGCAGCTTGCTTTCCATCAGGAAATATTGCAGGGTTACCGTTTACATCAAAAAAACCTTTTATTTCAAAACTCCCTTTTTCTGGAAAAAGTTCAAAATCTACTTTTTGCTTTTTTAGATAATTAGCTAACTCATTTAAACTTGACTTTGACCATTTTTGCCCTAATCTTCTTCCTCTTCCACTTACATTTGCTAGATAATCTATTTCTAATACTTTTTTACTCTCCTCAACTAATTCATCAATTTGTTTGGCAAGTTCAGGCTCGTTTTGGAGTTGTTGTTTTAGTTGTGAGTTGTATTTTACAATTCCTTTGGCTAGATAATAAGAAATCGTGCCTAGGCTCACGCAAAAACTAATAATTCCCCAATGACTCACAAACCATTTTCCTGCTTCTGATTGTTTTAGAAAGTAAAAAAGCTACCCGTAAGTAGCTTTGAAACATCTATTTTTCAATTGGAAATTTTTGTTTGATAAACTCAATTAGTTTTTTTTCATCATCAAAGTTTTTTTCTACGGGAATTTGTCCAGTATAAAAAATATAGCTAACATTATTATTGTCTATTTCAATTCTTGAATTCGACCCAAATTTTGGATTACCATCTATGTCTGGTAAAGCAATGGTTAATGAATTAATTGATTCATGTATTTGTGTTATATAGCCAATTTTATGTAAGCTATCTTCTAAAGTTTTTAAGTTCATAATTTTATTGTTTAATAGAATATTTATTTGCTCCTGCTCTTAACCACACTTTTGAGAATTCTTCTAAGCTTGTTATAGCTACAATTCCATTTTTGTTGCCAATTCCTTCAATAGGCCAAGGATCTCTTATATATACTTTATCCCCAAGAATTTTACCAATTATTATTGCGTGTTTTTTCGCTCCAACAGGATGAATACTTGCAATCCAACTGCCATCTTTAGAAATATCCCTAATAATTTCTGGAATTTGTTTTTCTGAATTTCTAAAATATGTGTTAGCAATAATTTGTTTGTTTTTGAAAACTTCTTCTAATCCGGAAACTATGCCTAAATCTGTTGTACCTAAAAAATCATCTGTTCCTGCAAATTTTCTAACTAATTCTTCGGATATTTCAATTCCATCATACTTAGCTAATTGTTTTATGCAAGCTGCAGCACAAGACATGTTTTTTTCTTGAGCAACCATGTTTCGTGATAGTATTTTATTATATTTAAAAAAACCTCCTGAACCAGTTGTTGTTTTATTAGTGTTTTCAATAATCTCATCTACAACCCTTTTACTTTCCTCAACCAACTCATCAATTTTTTTCGCTAGTTCAGACTCGTTTTGGAGTTGTTGTTTTAGTTGTGAGTTGTATTTTACAATTCCTTTAGCAAGATAATAAGAAATTGTTCCAAAACTTACACAAAAACTAATAATTCCCCAGTGACTTACAAACCATTTTCCTGCTTCTGTTTTGTTTAAAAAATGGATTACTGAGTATTTGTAGAATAAAAAAGCTACTCGAAAGTAGCTTTAAAAATTAATCTCTTGGTAAACCTACTCTAAAATAACCTTTCTGATCATTTTCTATATCGAAGACTTTAGTGTTAAAGTTCATGTAGTAAATTGGTTCACCAGTTTCGTCTGAAATAAAAAGCAAGTCTTCATTGTCTGCAATTGCTTTTATACCAATTATCCAAGAAGAATGTTTCTTACCAGCATATTTACTGTAATTTGACACTTTATCTTTACTAAAAAAAGCATCAATAATACAATCTTCAAAGTAGAATTTACCATCTAAATCTTTCATTATATTTTTTGCTTTTTCAATAATTTGTTCTTTTGTATGTTTCATAAATTATATTTTTTTAGTTATTAATTTTTGACCTGCTTTTCTTCTTACATCGTTTACATAATCTAATGCATGTTGTAATTCATCTTTAGTCCATAAATATTTATTTTTCCAAATTTCATTAAAAACGTAGGTTTCTTTTTTCCATGATGCTAAAGTAAGATATTCATCGCCAATTTCTAAATAATGTTTTACATGTGCTCTTTCATGAAATGCTAGATATTCAGTAGGTTTTTCTGTTAAAAATAATTGTTTTGTTTGAGCATGAAATGCACCGTCATATCCTTTTTTTCTCATAAAAAAGTAAAAGTCTTGGGGGTTTTCAAAATAAATACCACTTTCAGTAAATGGTTTGAATTTTTTTAAGATTGCTTTGTTTTGAATTCTTTTGCCTGCCTTATTTATTAGTAAATCTTCTTCAAAAAAGGGCTCAATTCCTTTTTGTCTCAATTCACCTTTGTATTTCCTGATTTTTGATTCACTCATTAATTTTCCTCCTGTAAATTCATTTGTTTTTGGAGGTTTACTCATTAAATCAACCTCATCCGCAATCCTTTTACTCTCCTCAACCAATTCATCAATTTGTTTGGCTATTTTAGGTTCATTTTGGAGTTGTTGTTTTAGTTGTGAGTTGTATTTTAAAACTCCTTTAGCAAGATAATAAGAAATTGTACCTAAACTTACACAAAAAAATAAGCTACTCGAAAGTAGCTTATAAGAATTAATCTTCTATATCTAAATACCAATGATGAGCTTGAATATATAATATTTCTCCTGAATGTGCGTCTATAGACACAACACACCCTTCTTCCTCTTGAACTCCCATCATTGAGTAAATATATGTGTAGATATCAGTGGTTTCACCTTTTCTTTTTCCATGTAAAATCTCCTTGTTTTTCCAAAGTTTTATTTTATTCACATCGTTTTTTTCTAATCCAATAAAATCAATTTCATCAATTAATTTTGTGTACGATATGTTTTTTTGTTTGATAAATTTCTCAACAATTTCTTTTACTTTTTCTTTCGTTATCATCATATTAAATTTTTATATTTAAAATTTCTTTTATGTTAACTTCTTTTCTTACATCAGGTATAGTGTTAATATTAAAGTTAAGTTGAATTGGTTCAATCCCTCTTATAGAGTAGATATATTCATTTAAGTAAGTCAATGACCATTTTACTTCTTCTTTAGTTAGAAATGATTTATATTTCATTAAATTATCAAAAACTAATTGTTCTTTAATAAGTTCTCCAGAGGTTTGATATCCTCCTAAACTATGATATTTTTTTAATCCAATTTTTTTTGCATGCTTCATATGTATTAATTCATGTAAAGTTTCGAAAAGAGTTGCCCCATCTCTAACAATAAATTTAGCTTCGTTTGCAGTGTAAACAAATGCAGCTTGCTTTCCATCTGGAAATATTGCAGGATTACCGTTTTCATCAAAAAAACCTTTTATTTTAAAACTCCCTTTTTCTGGAAAAAGTTCAAAATCTACTTTTTGCTTTTTTAAATAATTTGCTAACTCATTTAAACTTGATTTTGACCACTTTTGCCCTAGTCTTCTTCCTCTTCCACTTACATTAGCTAAATAGTCTAATTCAACTACCTTTTTACTCTCCTCAACCAATTCATCAATTTGTTTGGCAAGTTCAGGTTCGTTTTGGAGTTGTTGTTTTAGTTGTGAGTTGTATTTTATAATTCCTTTGGCTAGATAATAAGAAATCGTGCCTAGGCTTTAATAGGTTAAAAACCTTTTTATTTAAATCAAAAAAGCTACTCGAAAGTAGCTTATAAATTAATTTATTCAATATCCAAATACCAATGATGTGTTTGAATACATAAAATTTCACCAGTTTTAGCATCCAGATATATTAAATTACCTGTTTCTTCTAATACTCCTGGCATTGTATAGTGATAAACATATACATCTAAGATTTCTCCCTTCCTTTTACCATGAAGAATTTCATCATTTTCATAAAAACTTACAGGAGCATGATTTAATCTAACGTATTCTAGTTTTCTATTTTTAATAAAACTTTCAGCAATTTCTTTAGCTTTTTCTTTTGTTATCATTTTTTTTATTTTAAGTAAAACAATTTTTTAATATCAACTTCTTTTCTCACTTCAGGGATTTTGTTAATGTCAAAATCAAAAGAGATAGGATTAATTCCTCTTATATTATAAATATCTTTATTCAAATAGTTTAAAGCACTTTTTAACTCTTCTCGAGTTAAATAATCCTTGAATTCAATTAGCTTGTCAAAAACTTGTTTTTCTTTTATTAATTCTCCTGGCGTGCCATAACCTCCTAAACTATGATATTTTTTTAGCCCTAATTTTCTAGAGTGTTTAAAGTGTATAAATTCATGTATAAATTCATAAATGGTTACACCTTCTCTAACACAAAATTTCGCATTTTTACTTGTATAAACGAATGCCGCTTGAGTTGTTTCTGTCATCACTAAGTTTTTCCCATTTGATCCAATAAAATCTTTTATTTCAAAAGCTCCTTTTTCTGGAAATATTTCAAAATCTACTCTAGATTTTTTTAAATAATTTACTAAATTATTTAAAGCTGTTTTTGTTAGTCTTTGTCCTAGTCTTCTTCCTCTTCCACTAATGTTTGCTAAATAATCTATCTCTACAACCCTTTTACTCTCCTCAACTAATTCATCAATTTGTTTGGCAAGTTCAGGCTTTGTTTTAAGCAAAAATGCCCCAAAAAGTTAAACAGTATTGGGGCATGATTAAAAATCTTTTTTTAATTACACTATTTAGAAACTGGAAATATTTCTTTTACAAATTTTATAAAATCATTAATTGTTTTAAATTCTTTTTTAATATCAATTTGCTTTTTAAAATAAGTTAATACGATATTTTCATTTTCAATTACAACATTTGAAATTTTATTCATTATAGGGATTTTATCTTCATCTTCAACAGAAAATAATAAAATTTCTTTATTTGAAATTTTATGAATTACAGGAGAATAATTATTAACTTCTAATTCTTTTTTTACTAATTCTAAACTTAACATAATTATTTAATTTTAAATTTACTGGCACCTGCTTTTAACCAAATATAGCTAAATGAATCTAAATCAACTATAGCCTCAACACCTTTGCCTTTACCAATACCTTCCAAAGGCCATGGATCTCTTATATGAACTTTTTTTCCAACTATTTTTTCAACAATTATTGCATGTTTTTTCCCGTTTTCAGGATGAATTAGCGCTATCCAACTTCCTTCATTTGTGATATCTCTAACTATCTCTGAAAAATTTGCATCAATATTTTTGAAATAATTGCTTGCAATAATTTGTTTAGTATCAAATATTTTTTCTAATATTTTTAGAAGTTCTAATTCATCTAAACCTTCGTTAAAATTTTTAACATTAACGATTTCAAAAATTTGTTTTTCAGTCAAAATATTTTTTAAACCAAAATCTTTAGCTATTTGTCTAACACAAGCGGCAACACATGTCATTGCATGTTCTTGCTCAATCATATTTCTTGAAATAATTTTTTCATACTTCAAGAATCCACCAGAACCAGTTATGTTTTTAACAGTAACATCAACAACCCTTTTACTCTCCTCAACTAATTCATCAATTTGTTTAGCTAGCTCAGGTTCATTTTTCAGTTGTTGTTTTAGTTGTGAGTTGTATTTTAAAACTCCTTTAGCAAGATAATAAGAAATCGTGCCTAGGCTCACGCAAAAACTAATAATTCCCCAATGACTCACAAACCATTTTCCTGCTTCTGTTTTGTTAAGACGATTGCGTAAATCTGGATTTAAAACCGCTAGATTTATAGTGCTAATGGCAATATCTATAATAGCAAATAATCGGGCTGCTCCTTTAACTCCTGCAACAAGTACTCCACCGCTAATAATTATACTTATAACATCTATAACTGCAAGTGTGGCATCTGTTACATCGCTCCATTCAGATGCATCTCCTAAATATTTACCATACAAGGCAATAGAAGGAACTTTCTCAACTTCTTGATAGTTTTCGTCGTATTGACTAATGTAAATGATGTCTAACGGATGAAACTGATTGCTTTGATTCTGTGGATTACTTATTTCAATATCATCTGAAAACAAATTTATAAAATTTAATCCATTGAATCCTATCGTTGGTAATTGTAATTCATTTGCTAGTGCTACTTTTCCTTTTTCATCACCATACAAAATATTAGTTTCTATATGAGTGCTATCACTTAACGCAAAATTCCTTGCTTTTTCAATGTCTTGTTTGCCATACAAAAAGGTAATTGCTGTAAGATAAGTACAAAATGGTTTTATTAATTTTTCTTCATTAAAACCATTATAGAGCGATATTAATTTTTGAGGATTTGCATAAAAATAATCATATACTTTTTGACTGTCTAACTTTTGTAAAATAGAAGTTATAGCAGCTGTAAAATCAAGAAGAGGACTTTTAACATCGGCTAAATTAAGTCTAAAAACATGTTCAATGGTAGCATTAAAATCTAATTGTTTTGCAGCAAAATAAGGAATGTTTTGGTATAACCATTCTAAGTCTCTAAAATCGATTCCATCATATTGTTTTTGAGTTTTTTTACCAACTCTTTCTTTAATAGATTGTATCGTATTTACAAACTTGTTTGCAATTTCATTTTTAAAATTGTTATTTGGGTATTTTCTATTAATAATTTCAATGAAAGCGTAAAAATCTTCATAGTTAGAAGAACTAACTGTAAAAGCAATGTTGTCCACATTATCTTTTTCATAAACTAGCGCTTTGCCTACATAATAAAAATGAAGTTTGTAACTAACAGTCCTTCTTTTGTAATCAAATTCAAATTCTAGACCACCTGTAAAATCTCCTTCATAATCTTTTCCTATGTTTACTATTGCAATATCTTCTTTGTATAATTTCCCTTTTAATTGTAGTATTCGCTCTCCCGCAAAGGATTGTTGTTTTAAAGGGATTTCAGTATCATAAGTTTCTTTGCTGTCATATTTTGTTGGAATACCAGCCAATCGATCATATTTTGCATCTTCTCCATAAGAAACAACATTGGAAACAATTCGACTTTCTCTTCCTATAAAATCTTTGTAATCGAATGATGCATCTACTCCTTTTTTGATAAATTCTGAAAGTTTTACAAAATCAATATTTTTATCAATAAATTCTGCTTTATAAAACAAACTTCTTTTACCAAAAGGCGATTCCAAAGCTATTTCATTTGAAATTTGTCTGGCTGTTTTATTTGTTCCTATTCCTTCAAAAGGACTGGTTCCGATAAATCCTTTTTTGATTTGCTCAAAAGTGAGTCTTTGGTTCATGGGTTGGTTGAGCAAGTCAAAAAAAGATTTGCTTTGCTCATCGAGTTCATTTAAATTCATGATTTGTGTGTAATTTTTTATTTGCGTGTATTTATAAATGAAACTCAATGTGCACCTTGAATCTCTTTATTTTATTTATATTTCACTAACTTTCTAGCAATTTCATTTAACATTTTTCTGTTCTGATCTACAAAATACAAACCAGCTTGAATGAGTTCGTAGATGTTTTTCTTTGATGTATCGTCCATTTCTGGTGAAGCATTTCTAAGTTGTGGCATTAAACGATAATAATTTTTTCTGTTTCTTGGACCTAATGATTCGTACATTTTAGAAAGATGATAATTAACTGTTTCAACATTGGCTGACAATAATATATCTATCAAGGGTGAGATCCATTTTATTTTTCCTGCATTCTCAAATTTTTCAAAGGTGTAAGGTTTTAAAACCTCTCCTGTTCCTACAGAAACAATAACCATATCGTTTATGTCTGGGTAATCTATTTTTTGCGAATCGTGTAATACTTTTGAAAATGGTATTTTTCTTGCTTCTGCATAAGCACACATCGCGGGGTTATTAGCATAAACTCCACCATCTATCAATGTAAACTCTTGGTCATAAAGCGATTTTATTTTAGCAGGTTCAAAATACGTTGGTGCAGCACTAGTTGCTCTACAAACATCTCTAACATAAAAGTTTTCCAAAGGAGTATAGGCTTCATGACTACAAAAAAACTTTGATTTTCTTTGATTGATGTCATAAGTGGTAATTAAACATGGTTTTATGAGTTCATTAAGTTTTAAATCTCCAAACACTTCTTTTAGTTGTCTTTCTAAGTTACGTTGGGAAATCTTTTCATTAAACAGCCCAAACGGATTGATGATTTCTTCCCAAAACGAGACATTAAAAATGGAATCTCCTTTTTTGGCATACAAATCCAATGCAGCTTCTACTGAAAACTTTGCGTTTTTGGTATTATCTGGAAACAGTAAAACAGCAGTTAATATTCCGCCTGTACTACTTCCAGCTATTAAGTCAAAATAATCACCAATTTTTGCATTAGGATTATCGATTCGTTGTAATTGTTCTTGTATGTATTTTAAAACCACAGCCGTAATTATCCCTCTTATTCCTCCTCCATCTAAACTTAATACTCTGATTTTTTTTGCCATTACTTTGTTATTTTATTACAGTGGCTACCACAATATCAAATATTGTTTTTATAATACTGTTTTTAATGTTATTAATTCTTATTTTGGACAATCCTACTGTTTGAAGTGCTTTTAAAGCAACAATGTCTTTTTGACTTTTTAAAAGCCATTCAAACTCATCTTTGGTCAACGAACCTTCTGCTAATAGTACTATCCAACGTTTTAGTTTTTCTTCTGACTCTTTTAAGAAAGCAGTAATGTCTTTTTGAATTTCTGGCTTGAATTCTTTGTATTTATTACCTAATAATGTTAAAAGTGACTCTTTTAAATCATTTACTAATTTTTCTAAATCCATGATTGTTTATATGTTTGTTATTGTGATATAATTGCTAATAAATTGTCTTTTGAAGTTTTATCTTTTTTAATTTCATATTGAATTAATAGATCAAACGCTTCTTCTATTTGCTTTTTAGATTCTTCTACAAAAGTGGGTGAGAGTTTTTGTTTCTCTTTCCAAAGTTTAAAAAAGCTACCTACTAGGTTTTTTTCTTTATCGCTCAGAACAGTCCACATTGCAAAAGTGATTTCATTATTAGGTTTGTTTTTTTCATATTCTTTCAATTTCTCAATATCTAAAAGTAGTTTTTCGACTATTTCTTTATGATTTTCATATGGAGATGTAGCATTTTCTATTAGTATAATTGTTTCTACTTTTAACTCAGTTGTTTTTTGATAGGAATATTGATCAAAAACAGCTGTTTTAATAGCTTGGCAACTTGTTAAGACAACTATCGCAAATAATGCGATTTTAATTTTTAAGGTTTTCATGTTTTTAAAGTTTATTTATTGAATTCTTAATTACATTTAACATTCATGTAGTTTGTTTATAAAATTACATAATCATTTTTATCTTTTTTTAGTTTAGATAATTTTCTCCAATTATTATATTCTTTTTTTTCAAAATGAGGAAAATCTTTGAAATTTTTCCAGTTTCCACCCCAGTTCCAACCATATTTTTCGAATATTGTAACACATTCATGTCAATCTGCTATGGCATCATTATCCCAATCTTTAATAGTGTCCCATGAAGCAATTTTTTTGTCAATGATTAGGCATATATCAACAGCGAAACCATAATTATGAATAGATTGTCCTGCTTTAGCATTGGTTACTTTTTTTCCTGTGGTAATTCTACCTTTTGCATATAATTTATCTTGTTCATTAAAAGTCCGTAACCCTTCCGTTATTCTTATTTTAGCTTTTCCAGTTAATGTCGCATCACATTCTTTTATAATTTTAAAAACTTCACTCCTAATAGTTGGATGTAATTTTAGTATTCTTTGTTTGGTATGTTTGTCCACTTTTTAGTATTTAATTAGAATACAAATATAATAGAAAATAATCTAACAAACAAATAAAAACAAAGAAAATAATCTAAAAAAAGTAATACAATTGATTTTTAAGCATATGTGTAAACCTTTTACAAATCGTTTTTTAGACAAAATAAGAATATTTTCTTTTTTTAACAATATATAAATTAGCTTACATTTTATAGCTTATAATTAGTTTAAATTAGTTAAAAAAAGAAAAATGAAGATTGCTTTAAAAATTGGAAATAGACTATTATTTCTTTTCCTAGTTTCTAGTTTTATTTCTGAAGAAAAAATGGATGAAAAGACAAAACAGGTAAATAAAAAAGGTTTCGTTGTTCTTGAACTTTTTACTTCTCAAGGCTGTAGTAGTTACCCACCTGCTGATAAAGTCTTAGAAAAATATGCTTTACAAGATAATTCAAATAGTATCCCATTAGCCTTTCATGTTGATTATTGGAATTATTTAGGTTGGAAAGATCCATTTAGTAAGGCAAAATTCACCACTAGACAGCATGAATATGCTGTTAAAATGGAAAGCAATTTATTTACACCTCAATTAATTATTAATGGCAAATATGAACTAATAGGAAGTAAAGAAAATGAGATACAAAATATAGTTTTGAAAGAATTGACTTCTCTTAAAAAGGAAATTATAAGTATAGATAATCTTTTAATTAAAGAAAATAGTTTAAAAGTTGATTATAGTCTTAGTTTTTTGAAAGAAAATAGTGTAGTTAATATTGTATTGGTTAAGAAAAAGGACTTTATTACAATTAAAAGAGGCGAGAATAAAGGTTTACAAGAAACAAATTATGCTATTGTATATGACTTAGTAACTAAACCTGTAAAAGAAGAAAAAGAAAGTATTTTTATTGAATTTAAAAAAGAATGGTCACCTTCTAATTATAAGGTAGTTGTTTATCTGCAATCTAGAGTAAATGGTGAAATTTTTAGTGTAACTCAAAAAGCAATAAATTAGAAAATTCAGGTAGTTTTAAATATATAACGAGATATAATAGGTTTTAATAAACTTCTATCAATAGGTTTTGAAATAAAATCATCACAACCAGCTGCCATAGCTTTTTGTATGTCTTCTTCAGTTGAGTAAGCTGTTTGAGCAATAACAGGAAGTAGAGGGTTTAATTGTTTTATTTGTTTTGTTGCTTCATAACCATCCATTATTGGCATTTTAATATCCATAAAAACTAATTCTATTTGCTTATTTTCTTTACAAATATCAACTGCTTTTTTACCATTTTCAGCACGATGTATTACAAAATTAAACTCAGGCATTTTTGACAAAACTGTTTTTAAAAACATAAAATTAACATCTCCATCTTCAGCTATTAAAATAATATGTTTTTCAGGTTTTTCTTTATTGTCAAATGTATTTTTAAGTGTAATATCATTTGTTTTTGGTGCAGCAATAAAAGGTAGTGTTAATGTAAATGTACTTCCTTGGTTTTCTGATGTTTCTACTTCTATTTTACCACCTAGTAAATCTGCATTTTTTTTTGCTATCGAAAGTCCTAAACCTAGTCCTCCATAATTCTTTGAAATTTCTTTTTCAGATTGCGTGAAAATATTAAATATAGTTTCTTGGTCTACTTTTTTTATACCTATTCCAGTATCTTTTATACTTATAATAATTTCTTTATCTACAATAGTATACTCTATAATAATTGAACCGATATTGGTAAATTTAATAGCATTGTCAATTAGATTTAAAAGTATTTTAAAAAGTTTTGGTTTGTCTATCAAGACTAGATCTGTTTTTGTGGAAAGCTTGCTCTCAACAACAAGATTTATGTTTTTTTCTTTAGCTTTTTGATGGTATTTTTTATCAATACTTTCAAATAACACATCCAAATCTATTGTTTCAGGTTTGATGATTATTTTTTCAGTTTGAAGCTTTGCAATTTCTAAAATATTATCGATAATCACAATAAGTTCCTTGCTGTTCTTGACTATTATTTTTGCAAATTGTTTTTGCTCCTCTAGTGTAACATCCTCTTTAATTAGTAATTCAGAAAATCCAATAATACCATTCATAGGAGTGCGTATTTCATGAGAAATGTTTTGAATAAAATTGGTCTTTAAACGATCACTCTCTTCCGCTTTTTCTTTAGCAATTCTTAATTGTTTAGTACTTTGTTTTATTTTGAAATTTAAATAGCGGTTAATAAGAAGAATAATCAGTAATAAACAGACAATAGAGAAAGTTACCCAAATCCAAAAATTAGGTTTCTCATAAAAAGGAGTAACCATATTAAAAAGCCAATTATCTATAATAATTTTTTTTTCTTTATTTGAAATACTGTTAAGACTCTTTTTTATAATAGATTGTAAAATTTTATTTTGTTTAACGACGGCTAATCCTGGACTATAAGAAATATCAAGTTCAGAAGAAATTGTGACATTGTTTAAATTATTTTTAGTAATTAAATATTTTATAATAGCTTTAGGACCAATATAGGCATCATATTCACCAGTGTTAACTTTTTGCAAACAGTCTAATTCATCTTTACCATAACCAATTGTAATAGTTGGATATTTTTTTTGAATGGTTTCTACTATTGAATATTTATAGGGAAGAATAAGCCTTCTTGTACCAAAATTTTTCAAATTTTTAATTGTAGAATCTTCTTTTTCTTGAACAATGGCATGTCTAGATTCAAATAAAGGTGGATAAAAAGTTAAAAAATCCTCTTTATCTTTTGTTCTTTGAATTTCAAGAATTATATCTATTTTGTTATTTTGAGCATCTTCTAATACTTGACCCCAATCAGTATAATAAACTTTTTTGAAGTTATAATCGGTTTTGTTTTCAATTAATTCTAAAAAATCAATAAAAATGCCTTCCATGTATCCTTGGTCATTGGTGAATTGATATGGAGGATAATAAGGAAAAACAGCTACTTTGATACTATCGTTTTTTTCAAGGTAATTTTTTTCTTCTGAGGTTAATAGAGGGGATTTTGAACAAGAAATTGCCCAAGCTACTATAAGTAATATTATGAATAAAGGAATCGTTTTTTTCAACATTTAGTGGGCTTAATTCATATAGTAAATATAAGAAGAATTTTAATACAAATTAGATGTTTGAGCTTTCAAAAACAGAAAAACAGCTTAATAAATCACAATTTTTAGAGTAATTGGAATCATTTTAGCATTATTTATATTAAAACGGCATCGAATATTAATACTATTTTGACACATAAAAACATACTTTTTTACCAAATCTAAAGAAATGTTGGAAGATTTTATTACAGCTTATGAGTATTTAAAATCGCACAAAGACTGTAATGGTAAAGTTGGTGGAGTAGAGGGCTTTTGTTTATCCTGAATTTATAACGACATAACATCAAGATAGGATGAAACAGGAGCTATATTAGCTTGGAAACATATAGTTTTTTTAAAGAAAAATTAGTATAATTTTATCTGTTTTCTTGTTTTAAAAGATCTGTTTTCTTTTTAATTATTTTGATAACTACGATTGCTACAGAAAGAATAATTAAACTATAAAATAAAAAGGGATTAAAAGCAGTCTCATTTTTAGTTAAGACACCTAAATAGTCAAAAAAGAAGAATACAAGAAATAATAGAAAAAGACCATTAATTTCTTTTCTTACAACTTTTTTCCAACTAAAAGTAAGATTAGGTTTTACAAAGTTTTTAAAATCAGGGACAAATGCTGGAATTTTTTCAGCCCAATTTAGGTAAGTTTCACCAAATTTACCCCTTAAAAATTGTTCTTCAGAAAACATAATTCTTTCATAATAAACCCAATAAAGAAGTGTAAAAGAAACCACAAACCAAAAGTTTCCACATAACATAGCTGGACCAAGCCACATAAAAAAGTTGCCTACATATAAAGGATGTCTAACTAAAGAATACATTCCAGTGGTGTTTAAGCTATCTGCCACTTTCTTTTTTACTGTTCTTCCAGAAGTGTTTTTGGGTACATAACCAATCACACAAATTCTAAGGAATAAACCGAAAAGACTGAAAACTAAACATAGCATTTCATAATAAATTTCATAAGGAGTTTTCTTTAGAAAAAAGGTTTCAGGATACAATTCTGTTTGTAGAAAAAGTAACATACCAATTCCTAAAATTAGCACTGGTAAAACCCCTCTATATCGAAATAACCAAACACCTTGTTGTTCTAATTCTTCTTGTAATGCCATGATGTATTTAATGAGTGCCAAATATATAAAAAAAATATTTTGAAATTTTTATTTAAAAACCACACTAAATACACTAATTTTAGTTAGTATTTTATAAAACCCCATAAATATGGCTAAAACAATTCCGCAAGCAAGAACTATAGATGAGGTTCTTTTACTTTTAAATGAAATTATTGGTGAAACTATAAACGAAAAATCTCCAATGGGTTATTTTGCAGTTTTATATTGTAAAGTAACAGAAAAAGTAAAAGAAGGCATTACTGAGGGTATGTTTCAAAACGGACCAAGAATGGAGAAGCTTGATGTAATTTTTGCAAATAGATATATCAAAGCCTATTATGAATATAAATTTGGATTACAACCCTCATCTTGCTGGCAAGTAGCTTTTGAATATGCTTCTGATTTTTGGATGGTGGTTTTGCAACATTTGTTATTAGGGATGAATGCACATATTAATTTAGATTTAAGCATTGCAGCAGCACAAGTTGCTCCTGGAAATGAAATACATGATTTGCAAGCCGATTTTAATATGATTAATCACATATTATCTGGGTTAGTAGGTAATGTAGAAACAGCTATGTCAGATGTTTGGCCTTTTCTAAAATGGGTTTTGAAGAAAACGAAAAATGTAGATACTTTTCTAATTGATTTTAGCATGCAAGAAGCTAGAAACGGAGCTTGGAAGTATGCGTTAGAACTGGCTCCATTAGATAATGTTCAGTTTACACAAAGTATATTAATCAGGGATAATAAAATTACTAAAATTGCCGATTTAATTACCAATCCTGGTTATATTCCATCTTTCATTTTTAAAATTTTACGTTTGTTTGAAAGAGGTAATGTGGTAGAAAAAATTGAGAAATTGAGAAGTGTGATTTAGGTTGACTTCACCTTTCTTTTACTTTTTCTATAATTTGCTCTTTTGTCATTATTTTGTGATTTTTATATTTGTTATATCAATTCCAGAACTTTCTATTTCCTTTATAATAGATCCTATATTTTTTTCGAATGTTAGGATTAATGGTTCTTTGTTCAATTTAATTATTTTTTTAAAAAAAGTTGTGACAAAATTTTTTATCACAATTGCTTTTGCCACAAGCTTGTGACAAATGTTTTTCATAAAATTATTTTGTCACAGTTTTTTGATAGTTCAGCTCTGATTTCTTTTGAATAAATTTAATACTTTTTTAAAACACAAAGTAAAGGCGGAATTTGTTTCAATATCCGCTTTTTTAGAAATTCTAGTTAGGTTTAGTTCTTTTTTTAAAAGATTCTGTAACATCTTCCAAATGTTCAATTACCTCATCAATCTGTTTAGCTTCATCAGCATTTTTTGCTGTTTTCTTTAAATCATCAGTATGTTCTAGAACTTCTTTGGCACTTTTACGTAAACCTCCTTTTATGGCAGTGGTTATTTCTCCTCCCAAAGATAAGATTGAATGGCTAATTATAAAGCATAAAAAAACCACTCTGAGGTGGTTTTGTAAGCTTATAAAACTTCTACATTATCGTTTTCTTTCATTTCATCTATTGATTTTAAATCTGTTAAAAAATGCATCATTTTCATCTCTGCTATATTAGATGACACTTCTATGTCAACAATATTAGCTTCTTTTGAATAATTACTTCCTTCAATTCTAATTTTCTTATTTTTAAATTCGTTTAAAAAAAATGATTTATCTTTATCAATAGCTTTAAGCTTAGTGTTTTCATCTCTAAAATTTACTCCTACTACTATATTATCATTTAATTTGTCTAGATGTATTATTTTTAATTTTTTGTAATCCATAATAATTGTGTTATTTGTTCGAAATTATAGTTTTCATATTTACTTCCTTTTAATATATCTTTATGACTTTTAAATCTTTCTAAAGCGTCATCTAATAAATCTAAACGGTCAACCTTATTTAAATCTTTTCCATGTTTACTTGCTCTAATACTTGCTTGCATTTCTTCTAATAAATTATTTTGACTTCCTGTTAAATTTGAATCAAAAAAAGTTTTGTTATTTAAGGCAGCTAAACGGTGTCCTTCCAATTCATGAGCAATTGCTGCTTTCCAACTTAACCTTGAATTAGCTGTGTTAAATTTACCTGGCATAACATCTGTATTTATAACTAATCTGTCCAGCCCAAACATCAATGAATAACCTGTTTCATGATCAGATATACCATCCTTAAAATCAATATTTTTTTCATCAATATTATATTTTTTTGCATATTCTAAAATTTCATCTTTTTGTTTTAGAGTTAAATTTGCTTCACCCCTAAGTCCTTTAGAATAAACTATTTTTCTGTATTGATTTATTGCTTTTTTAAAACCTGCAACATCTTCCAAATGCTTAAAAAAATCATCAATCTCTTCATTAGTTAGTTTTCTTTTTACATTATTCTCTTCAATAATAAGATTATCTAACTCTTTCTTTACATAATCAGTATGTTCTAGAACTTCTTTGGCACTTTTGCGTAAACCTCCTTTTATGGCAGCTGTTAACTCACCTCCCAAAGATAAGATTTGAAGGGCTAATTATAAAGCATAAAAAAACCACCCGAAGGTGGTTAAATAAATCCCATTACTCTTTTTCTTCATTGGGTTTGAAAAAATCTTCTATATCTACAAAATTCATTGGGCCAGTTTGAACATATAAATGATCTAATGTGTCTGCGTTTGATACAACTCCTAAACTATTACACATTACAGGTTCATAAAAACTAGTTATAAACACATCTCTATATGTACCGTCTCTCAACAATGCATCTTTAGAAAAATGCGTCATAATACTTGTTATTCCATAACCAATATCATCTAGCATCAATTTGATTTTTTCTGTGAGAAATTTCTTTTTTTCTTCTGTTGTCATTATATTATTTTTTAATGGTTATTTTACTAATATCAATACCTTCTTCAATACATTTATCTTCAACCCAGTATTTAAAATATTTTTTACTAAACTCAATTTCTTGGTCTGTGAACCTACCTTTACCATATTTCTTAATCCAGTTGGTTTGTTCTTCTATTATTTTATCTAAAACGTATTTTTCTTTAATGAATGAGCTTATCAACTGATCTCTATAGGGTATTTGTATTTGTTTACCAACCTTTAGTATTTCTCTAGCTTCTCCTCTAATATATGCTTCTTTCCCTCTTCTTAAAAAATCTTCAAAGTGCATCGACTCATGAAACATTTCTAAATCTGTTACATCTTTTCTTATCCAAATTATTGGAGGTTGTTCCCATGGGTCAAAGCAAGCACCACAATTCTGTTCTTTAAAATATTTTACCATCTTTTTTGATGATGTATTATATCTTACCTCACCACCTAATTTTCTAATAGCTTTTATCCAATTTTCTAAATCTAATTTTGATAACCTTATTGAATCTAAATTTTTAGCAATATTATCTAAACCAGCAACATCTTCCAAATGCTTAAAAAAATCATCAATCTCATCATTGGTTAGTTTTCTTTTTAAATTATTTTCTTCAATTACAAGATTATCTAACTTTTTCTTTACCTCATCAGTATGTTCTAGAACTTCTTTGGCACTTTTTTATAAGTTTTTTTATAGGAGAAGTTAAACCAAGCTAATAAAAATGATTTGAGAACTTTATTTTAAATATAAAAAAAAGCTACTTATGAGTAGCTTTAAAATTTTAAATTATTTTTATGGATTATTTATCAGGATATCTTCCAGCTTCATATTCTTGAATATAATATTCTTCTGTTTGCGAAGAGCCAAACTGTATAACTTTACCTGTTTCATTTTCAACTAAAAAAGGTCCGCCACCAGCTAATGTGTTATATTTCTCATCTTTAGTTTCATAATATTTTTTATCTGTATAAAAATAAATATGACCATATTTTTTTTTAATTGTATATTCTGTAGCTATTATAAGACTAAGTTTGGATTCTTCTTCAATCTGCTTAACATACTTTTCAGCTATTTGTAAAATTTCTTTTTCTGATAACATACTATTTCAATTATTTAGTTTTTAAATATTTAAATGATTCATAACCAGCTTTAAGATCGGCTTTACCAGAGAATTTTTGCCCATCAATAAAAATTAATTCACCATTTTTTTTCATCACATTTATTACATGTCCTATTTTTGGCATAGGTCTTTTTCCAAAAATAATTCCCCTTTCTCCTTCTTTCATGACGGCTTTTATTGAAGGTATCTTCATTTCTAAAAAAGATCTTTTATAAATTTTTTCTAAATTAAAAATATTTTGAGCGTTCGAAGATTGTGCTAGCTTAATTTTTCCAGTTCTCAAAAACTCTTCGACAACTTCAACTACATTTACACAGTTAATATCTGATACCTGAGCAATACGACCATCTACGACATGATGATTAAAATATTTTATCGCTTCATCTAAATTTTCTAATGCTTCATCTGGCTTTATTTTTGATAATCTTTTTAGTCCTGCTTCAAACTCATCTACTGAAATTTTAATAGGTTGAAAAATGTTTTCAGCCATTCCAGCAACATCTTCCAAATGCTCAATTACCTCATCTATTTGCTTGGCTTCCTCTGCGTTTTTTGCGGTTTTCTTTAAATCATCACTATGTTCTAGAACTTCTTTGGCACTTTTGCGTAAACCTCCTTTTATGGCTGCTGTTAAACTAGACTAACAAAGATAATAATTTGAAGGGCTAATTATAAAGTATAAAAAAACCACCCTAAGGTGGTTAAAAATTAATCTTTACTAGGTCTTATATATCGAGTCATATGCTTTGGATTTATAACATAATTATCCTCTACAAATTTATACAATTCTTGTATGTCGCTTTTAGTTAATGAAGGATTAAATTCAATGTATAACTTCTTTAATTTAAAAATTTCATTTAATTCTGGTAAATTTTTAAATAATAAATTATATTCCTCTGCTATTTCATTAATAGTTTCTTGATCCATAAAATCTTCAGAAAACTCATATCTATCTAAATTTGTAAATGAAAAGTGAAACCTTGGATTTATCCAATCTAATAATTCGGATAATCTACTAACTAAAACTTCACTTTTTATTCTTTGACTTGCTTTTTTTACATAAATATCATCCTCTTTAAAATCTCTTGAATTAAGGAAAGACATTATTTCTAGCATTAATTTTTTACTAATTGTATTCATAATTTTTATTTTACTTTGTTGTATTTTTCAAATATAAAGCTAATCATTGCTTCAACTGAACGAAAATCTAAAGCTTGCTTAGCTGCTATCTGAAATTCTCGTTCAACTATCCTAGCTCTTAATTCTATAACTTGGTCATCGCTCATTTTATCAACAAAACTTTTCATAGAAACCTTATCATGTACTATTAATTTTGTTTCTTCTCGCAACAACTTAATATCTTTGAACAATCCATTGACATAATCTAATGCGTGTTTACCTTCATGTACTATTTCTCCAAAAGCTTTGTCCAATGAGGTGTTGTTTTTTATATAAATTTTATTTTTTATTTGACACGCTAAAACATCTTTAATTTTTTCTAAACTTTCTCCAGGTTCTTTGATTGCTTTAAAAAAATCTATATCATCTAATTTCTCTAGTTTTATTTTTCCTTTTTTAAGAGCTCTAGAAACTTCAGTAGCTGTTTCAGTTACATTATGCAATTCTCTAATGATAGTAGCTTTATCTATTTTTCCAATTGTTTTTCCACTTTTTATACCTCTCTCTATAAAATTGTCAATTTTAAAGTTTCTTGAAGTTTCCTCTAAATGCTCAATAACCTCATCTATTTGCTTGAGTTCATCAGCATTTTTTGCTGTTTTCTTTAAATCATCAGTATGTTCTAGAACTTCTTTGGCACTTTTGCGTAAACCTCCTTTTATGGCTGCTGTTATTTCTCCTCCCAAAGATAATAATTCTAACCAAAATAAATACTCGGTTAAAGATTTTCCAAATTTGGTATCGGCTAATCCTGTTAATTTTAGCAAAGCATTTAAAGAACCACTGCTTATTTCAATAGCACTTACGCCAAAACGAATTTTTGCTAAGTAATTAAATTTCTTGGCTTTATCAAAAAACTTATATTTTGTAGCCACTTTTACAATTCTTTGTAAATGCCTAAATTTTGCCAAATTACCAAATCCTGAAAGTGTGGTTATAGCATCTACTGTGTATTCTATACCTGTTATCACATTGCTCCAAAAGGCTTTGTCTTCATTGGCTTTTAAGAAAAAAGCAGGAAGCAATCTTGGTAAAGGTATCGGGCTTTCTTGTTCTATATCCGTTAGCATCATCGGCTGAAAAAGATGATAGCTAAACTTGTTTTGCTCTTCTACTATTTGGTTTACATACTCTCCTAGATTAGGGTCAAAAGCACTAATAATATTGTCAATCCAACTTTCATCTTCGCTTACTTCTATGTGTTTCCCTTTTTTAAAATCAAAATTTCTATTGCTACTATAAAATCCAGCAAATTTTTGCGATTTATAAGGAATGGTAAGAGGTCCGTTATCGTCTTTATAGTAAGGATTGTCAAAATTTATAAAAGAACTTTTTAACCAAACACTATACAAGAATTGTACTAATTTTACGAAATTTTGGCCATTCATTTTTTCGTATAACAAGGAAAAATAACTTTTCTTGTCTTGTTTTTCTTCTATTAATTTTAGTAAAAAGATGTTTTCTGTTTTTTCTATTTCGCTTAAAGCTTCTAGTAAAACGAGGACTACATCTTCCTCGTTTAATCCTATATTAGTTAAACTTTTACCAGTTATCGCTTTTTCTAAAATATCCCAAAGTGTATTGGTGTTTATTTCTTTTAGAAAGAGTTTTGGTGTATAGTATAAAATTTCAAGAACATTAGCTATGTTTTTTTGTAAAGCCAATTGTATTTCAGCATTAACTAGTCTTTTATAGCGTTCGAAAAAATACTTTTTAGAACCGCTTCCTTCTTCAAAAGAAATAGAATCGGCTTCATAAAAAATGGTTTGGTTTAAAAATTCGAGCATGGCTCCTAAGTAATTAAACTCTAACCTTATTGCGTAAGGGTTTTGCGCGGTTTTAAAAAACGTTTTATCTGTTCCTACAAAATTGTAATACAATACATATTTGTTCATTTCGGTAGTGATATGAGGATACAAATACATTTTGCCAGGAATTTGACTTTTCTCTACATCAACCGTTCTTTTTCTGAGATTATTTATAAATTCAACTACAGGCTCTAAAATCAAACGAAAAGTAAAATCTAAGGCATCGTTGGTATACCCTTCATGGTCTTTGTAATTGAAGGTATAATCATCATTTGTAATTTCAGGAATAGCATTAGGATGATAAATCAACCAATCTGGAAAACCAAAAATGGTGTTTAAGGGAAGTAAAACAACCCTTTTGCTATCGTGACTATAAAAATAGTTGTCAGCCGAGGAAACAATAGGGATTTCTATATAAGAACCAGATGAGTTTTCCCAACTGTCTCCAAAAATGTTTTTATATTGGTAACTAGTTATACCTGTTGAGGTAGTGATTTCATTTCTAATAGAATAATCGTAAAATGGCTCTTCGCTATTTATTTGGATATATAGTGATGTAAAACCTGCAATTGTACTCTTCAATTCAGTAAAATATAGCGATTCTGAAAGTTTTTCTTTTTCAATAACAATTTTTAAATCGGTATCATCATCTTTATAATTTTCATCGAGAACACTTCCTTCAATATATTTTTCATTCTTTTGGGATTGATCATTCCGTCTAAAAATTTTCAGATAGTTTATAAGTGGTGTTATGGAACTCATCATTCAATTAGTTTAAAAACCCCAACAATTTGTTGGGGTTTTGGGTTATACAAAACATTAGGCATCTGCAGGTGGTTCTGCACCAGTTGGTGTTTCTAAAGTGGTTTCTGGATCACCTATTGCTGTATTGGTTTGCACAATTGGGTTCATATCTGAATCAAACAATAAGTGATCTCCACAATCGGAACTACAAGGCAATCCTTCTACATTTAAGCCAATGCTTCCTGCTTGAATAAGGGTTAAAGAAGTAGGCACTCTGCTTTCCCAAGTTTCTTCTACTTCTCCTTCTGGATTGCGAAGTTCTTCAATGATTGAAACAAATAATTCATCATCCATGGTAGGCACTTGACCGCCATTCCATACTTGACCTGTTGCCATGTACCAGTTAACCGCTTCTTCAAAACCTGGTTTTACGGTAATAATAACGCGAGCCATGCCACTTTGTAAAAAGGCTTTAAAAGTAGAATCATCTATATCATTAATGTTGTATAATGTTTTCCAATGGTCTTTGTTTGCCCAATAGAAAGGATAGAAGTGATAACTCATTAAGTTCCACTCAAAAGCTTGTTCAAAGAATTTTACTTTGGCAGCATAGCTTTCTAATGCAGGGGAATTATAATCTACTCTTGTATTCTGAACGGTTATCCCTGTTACCAAAGAGTCTTTCCCTAAAGCTTCTTGACTAATTAAATATTCAATACAGTTTTTGCGTAGCACCATATTTTCAATTTGGCGGTAAAAATTTGGGTTTGTTTTTACTTTTTCACTTTGTACCGATTTTAAGGCTGTTAATTGTTCGTTGTAGGCTGCTAATTTTTCTTCATACGCTTTAATAATTGCATTGAAAGTTTCTAATTTCCATTTTTCTTTGATTTCAGATACTAATTCGCATTCAATTGTAAATGAGATTGTCACTTTGTTTATGTCCCATGAAGTGTAACTAACCGCTAAAGTGTCTGTTATCCCTTTTAATTGACTGGAATTAATGGAAATATCTCCATGTCCACCAGAATAGGAATAAGATGTATTTCCTACAGAGAAAATGATTCCTGGATAAGCTTCACATTTTCTCCATGAGAAATGAATTTTTGTATTTTCTGTAATGGCATAGTTTGTAGGAATAGTAAATTCTTTTGTTCCACTTGAACCTGCCCTATCTCCTGAAAAATCAACCGATTTACTTATTTTGATCTTTTGTACAGGTCTTTCAGGAATAGCTACATTGTATTTTTTTGCCCAATTCAAGTATTTTTGCTCAAATGTGTTATCTAATACTAAAGCAGTTTCATCTGAAGGTTTTCTAGGATCGATAGGTTTTTCTAGAATTAAATCATAATTGGTTTTATCCTGAGTGGCTAAATTATGAAAAGAAGCAGGTTCAGGAATCATGAATTCATACATCAATCGTTTGCCATAATTTACTATTTTGTTTTTGTACACTTTATCAATCCAACGATATACTCCTGAAACATGATTATCTCCTTTTCTATTATCGAAACCATGTGTGTTTTCTTCGGAAAATTCTTCAATAATCTTAGAAATACGTTCTTCTTTCACTTTTTTCACTACACGGTCTAACGCTCTTTCTGTAATTTCTTTAGCATGAGTTACTGCTTGTGAATTAGACTCTTCTGAAGTGGTGTTTGTGGCGAAATCTGCTCCAGCATTTAAGGAGAAATGATTAAAATTAAGTCCTGCATTAACAAAACTTCCTTGATGGGTGTCTTCTGCTAAAAGAGAACTCACTTCTTGGTTCATTTCATAGCGATCGGTTGAGGTTGTGTCAGTTAATTTTTCAATTTCTTGTTCGTTACTAACTGTAGTTGTATCTTCAGTTCTTCTTAAGCGACGTGTCGTTTTTTCTTTATACTCACGAGCCATAACGTTTTCAATGTGAGAAACTTCACCAGGAACATAACAACACACTTCTTGTTCTACTTTTCTATAATCGGCTACACCTAATCGACTTATACCAAAACCAGTAGGAATATAATCGACAACATTACCTGTGTTTCCATCTCCAATGTCAATAGTGTCATTTAGGAGTTCTAATTCGAAAGCTCCTTTTCCTTTAACATCATAGCTTCCTATCATTGCAAGTTTTGGCATGCTTATTTTAATCATACCCGAAAAAATCACTTTAGTGCCATTGGTTAAAACAAATTCACCTGAAAGGTCAAAACTTGGTAGTTGATTAATAGCTAACCCTTCAGTAAAAATTGTTACGGCCAATTTTCCATTTATAATCGTACTTTCAAATGTTGTGCTTGCTATCGAGTTTGTTGTTTTACCTCCTATCGTATATGAGGCAGAAACAATATCTGATACATTTGGAATTTGGTTAAATAAAATCTGCAAAGGCATTGTTGGAATATAACCCAAACCAAGTCCAGTAACTGTAAACGTATTTGAAGTATCTGTGTTTAAATTAGAAACAGGAATTACAACTCCATTTGTACTAACAAGCGTTTGATTTGAATTATTATTTGTAAAAATAGAATTAGATAAGGAAATTATTTCAGAATTTATAAAATCATTGATTTCGTCAAATGTTTCAAAATTGTGAATAGCAATAATATTTTCAACTAATGATGCGGTTTCTTCTGAAACACTTGTTGTAATAGTGGTCATGTTTGCTTCTTCTAAATTCGTAAACTCAAAAGAAGGTAATACTAAATCTACATACTCTGTTACTGTTCTTTCTTGATTGGTTTCTGGATCAACATACGTTTTTTGTACTTTTTCTGAATTATCATAAGCTAATTTTATGTCATCATGATACTCTTTTTGGGCAAAATTATAGGCTTTCTGATTTTCTTTCAAGTATTTTACTTTAGCTAGCTTTAATTCTTCTGTAGCTTTTTTAAGTACTTCAATTTTTTGATTACTTGCAATTGTTACTACTTCTTTATCTAAATTTTTAGTTGTAATAGGTAACGCTGACAATGTCTGTTTTTTCAAGTTGTCTTTAGTAGAAGTGTCTTCTTTTTCAAACAATGTCTTTGGAACAATTACTCTAGCTTGTGCTAATTTTCTCAATTGATCTAAATCATCAACAGCAACCGTAGCGTAATTTTTAAGAAAAAAATCAGCTACTAGAATAGACAAAATAGTATCTCTTAAATAACTGGATTTTGAATTGGTAATTTGATAGAATAAATTATCCCAAATTGCAACAATTACACTTTTTTCAATCCCTTCTGTAATTTCAGGATTTGAGGTAATTTTTTCATTCAATTCAGTTATTGAAAAACGAGTTCTATTTTTTGTTAACCAAATAGCAAAATCAAAGAATCCCTTTGAAATTAATCCATTTTCAAATAGTTGTTCTTTTCTTTGTAATGCAAAATCTTCAAAGTTGTCGCTAGCATCATTTAACGCTTCTTTTTTTCCTGTTTTGACTCCTTGTAATTCTGATAGATAGATACTTGTGTAGGTTTCATTAATTTCCTCCATTTCTGGATGTTTTACGAATGCTTTGTCAACAGCTTCTTTTTCTAATACTTCTGGAGCTCTCATTGTTACAAATCGGAAGAGCGTGTTTTTAATTTGTGTACTCATTTTTTTTAATAAATTAAATTAGGTAATATTGGTTTAAAGGATTGCGCATTCCTTTAAAAAGAATATATTCTTAGCAACAATTCTTTTCGAATTAATCACAGTGCAAATATAATAGAAAATAATCTATTAAACAAATATATTGAAGAAAATAATCTATTTATTTTGTATTTATATGATTATTTGCGATTTATATATGAAATAAATCTTTTGTAATAAATGCTTATTAGAGATAAATCATTATTAATAGTGATTTCTAATCACAGAATACAGTATAGATTTGCTTGTATAACATTTATGAATTTTTAGATGCTTAATTGATGATTTCTATTTAATAAAATATATTTAGAATGTTTTAAAACAGTAGAGTCCACTTCTGTAATAGAAATGTGTAGAAAAATGAGTTTACTTGCAGAAGAAGTAGAAGACAGCTTAGAATTACTAAAAGTAGATTAGCTTTTAGTAAATGGTTTGCTACTAAGAGGTAAAATTGTGAAGTTTCAAGAATTTTCATCAATATAAGATGTTTGGTTGGTAACTAGAAATCAAAGTGATACAAAGAGTAGTATTACATTGTTAAATGGTAAAGATATTTCTGGAACTACTATTGTTGACTTTAACGTATATCATCTTTTATGTGAAACTCAAAAAACAAAAACTATAGGAATTTTAGAGTTGAAAAGACTTAGAAAAAATGTAGAGGAGATAGTAAGCAAGTTATTAGATAAGAAAATAGTTGTGTTACTAGAAGGGGAATTGGAAATTCATCAAGAATTAATTCGTAGAATTTTAAAGCAAATTCTACTTGATTTTTAAAGTATTTTACTTGATGAAATAAGTATTAATGAAGTAAAAACTCTAATAAATATCCTTAAAATAGTCGTTGCTGGTGATTTGGAAACACATATTATTAATAAGATATTGGTGATTTGTGTAAAAGAAAAAATTGAAATGTTGTTTTAGAAGTTAGTAAGGAAAAAAGGTTGATAAATTATCTTCATCTTTTAAAATCACTATAAATAGTGATTCCTGCTTTAAAGTGTAAACCTAAATTTGCAGTATAATTTTTAACAAATAACAATAATCATGGGATTAGCAGAAAAACGTTTAGCGGAAAGTATTAAAACAGACAAATTACCTGAATTTCAATCAAAATTAAACGAACTTTCAGGATATGATTTAAATGTGGAAATTGATTGGAACACATTTACTTCTTTTGATCAATATCCTTTAAATCGATTAGCAAATTATGTGTTTAGTGATATTACAGAATTTGTTCAAGGAATTTGTTCAGATGATATGGGTAAAGAAGCTATGAAAGAAAGTGTTAAAGCAATACATATTTCAAATTCTGATAAAGATGAAGATTTTAAAATGGAATTGAAAGATAATGTGCTTTATATAACTGAACTTTTAGCGGGAGATGGTTTTAGTAATCATAGACCAAATATGTTAAAAGATTATGTAGAATCTCTTTTATAAAATAACATAGTTTAGGGTGAATTATTCAAAAAAAGTAGGGTAAGATATTTTGAATAATTCTAAAACATCATACAGTTTGTAAAATTGTATGGTGTTTTTTTATTCAATAAATTGTGATTTTAAACAGCATGTATCTTTTATTGTCAGAAAAAAATCTAACAATTGTTGTTTTTAATGAAAATATTCGTATGTTTGTATAAATTTTAAAGCTATAACCATGGTTTCAGAACGATTAGGTCAATATATTGACAAAAAAGGATTTAGTTATTATGCTTTCGAAAACAGTCTTGGAGCAGGTAGAGGAAGTATTTCTAAAGCAGTAAAAGAAGGTAAAAGTATAGGTTCTAATGTGATAGAAAATATTCTGTCTATTTATTCTGATTTAAACCCGATTTGGCTTCTTACGGGTGAAGGAACTATGTACAAAGAAGACGAAGATTTTTTGCTTAACAAAAGTGTTGATACTTTTGCTTTACAAACAGATAGGAGTTTAGATTCTCAACAAATTCCTTTATATGACATCGAAGCTGTTGCTGGTTTAGTTCCTTTATTTCAAGATAGAACTACTCAAACTCCTTTAGATTATATTTCTATTCCTAGATTACCAAAATGTGATGGAGCTGTTTATGTTACTGGAGACAGTATGTATCCGCTTTTAAAAAGTGGCGATATTGTTTTGTACAAAGAAATAAACGATATTAAAAATGAGATTTTTTGGGGAGAAATGTATTTGTTAAGTATGGATATGAGTGGAGAAGAGTACATAACGGTTAAGTATATTCAAAAATCAGAACAAATTGGTTCTGTTCGATTAGTAAGCCAGAATAAACATCATCAAGATAAAGATGTTGAAATGTCTAAAATTAAAGCTCTAGCCTTAGTCAAAGCAAGTATAAGAATTAATTCAATGCATTAAAAAAGGGAATCTAAACTTAGATTCCCTTTTTGTTTTTATCTTATTTTTAAGAATTAGTTTTTCTCAAAAACATTATTTTCTAAATTTACATCAGCCATTAAACCACTAGGGTCTATAACCACTGCTTGTATACTAGATTTTGGTTTTTCTATTGAGAATGAAAATGTTGGTGAAGCCCAATCCCAACTTCCTAAAACAGTTCTAGTTAAAGAGTAAGGATTTGGTTTTTCCCAACGCATTAATGTATTTGGGATATAAAAGGTTTCTTGTGTTCCATCTTCATAAACAACTAAAAGGTCTATTGGCATTGGCATTCTTCCAATTCTTTCAAGAGTAATTGTAGTTTTAGAATTGTTTTCAGTTATTTCCTTAATTCCATAATCAATGGTGTTTGTAGTTTGCGTCCAATCTAATAAATACCAATCTAAATTAGCTCCTGAAACTTTTTCAGCGCTTCTTTTAATGTCGTTTGGTGTTGGATGAGTTAGTTTATAATCACTATAATATCTTTTTAAAGTTTTCATTAAATTTTCTACTCCAATTACATACCCTAATTGTGCTAAGAAAACTTCTCCTTTACTGTAAGCGGATATTCCATAATTTCTATTAACATCATATCTGTCAGCATGGGTAGATAATGGTTGTTCTGTTCCAGTTTTAGCTAAAAAGCGATAGTTATTATAAGCACTTTGGAAAACATTTTCTTCTTTTCCATCACTAGATGGCATCACGCTTTCCATGGCTAAGTCTGAAATAAAAGAGGTAAAACCTTCGTCCATCCATTCATGTTTGGATTCATTAGAAGCTAAGATATGTTGAAACCATGAATGTGCAAATTCATGTGCGGTAACACCCACTAGGCTTCCATAGCTTCTGTTTCCGGTAATAAGTGTACACATAGCATATTCCATTCCACCATCTCCTCCTTGTACAACTGAATATTGCTTGTATGGATATAAACCAATGTTTTTATTGTAAAATTCTAAAAGCTCAGCTGTTTTTGGTTGTAATTTTTTCCAATTTTCAAGATTTTCAGCTTTGTTTTTGTAGAAAAAATGCAATTCCACATTATTTGGACCTAAAATCATATCATGGATATAATCATTATCAGCTCCCCAAGCAAAATCATGAACGTTTGGTGCTACAAAATGCCAAGTTAATGTTTTTGTTTTTTTAGAATATTTAACTTCTATGTCTTTGTCTTGGTAACCGTGGCCTATTTCATTTTTATTCTGAAGATAGCCTGTTCCTCCAATTGTATAAGCTTTGTCTATAGTAATTTTTACATCAAAATTTCCCCAAACACCGTGAAATTCTCTACCAATATAAGGATCAGAATGCCAACCTTCAAAGTCATACTCAGCCATTTTTGGGTACCATTGTGTCATAGATAAAGCAACGTTTTCTTCAGAGTTTCTTCCTGATCGTCTAATCTGTAAAGGTACTTGACCGTCAAAGTTTAATGTAAAAGTAGTTTTTTGATTTGGTAAAATAGGCTGGTTTAGTTCAACTTCCAAAATGGTACCCACTACTTTAGTCTTAGCTTCTTTACCATCTTGTTTGAAATTAGTAATTTTTAAAAAACCTATTTCATCTGGTTTTAAAGTACTTATTCTGCTTTCTTTTACTTCTTTATCTGCTACTTTAAAAGTTTTAACCATTCTTTTGTCTGGGTCTGAAATGGTTTGTAAACGAGAATCCATAGCACTTCCAGGTTGAAAAGCATTTGGATATAAATGATAAAAAACTTTATATAGAGTATCAGCAGAATTATTTGTGTAAATTAATTCTTGAGCACCTTTGTATTGAAAGTTTTTAACATTCATTTCGACATCCATTTTATAATCGACATGTTGTTGCCAATAACCAGGGTTTGGATTATTTTGGCTGTAGCCAAAAAATGAAAATAATGTGAATACAATTATTTTTTTCATACTTTTTAAAATTAAAAACCACAAAGTAAAGCTGTTGTTTTCTTTGTGGTTTGTTGATTTAACAGTTTGTGATTTATTATTTTGACATTTGCTCTGCCATTATTAGTGCGTTATAAGCATTGACAATTTTACCAGTTTTTGAAATCGTTGAAAAATTTGCTTTATGTTGGTCTTCTCCAACAGCTACTTCATTTTTCAATGGAATTCCACTATCCATGATTATTTGTTTTACTTGTTTAGCACTTAATTTTGGGTAATAAGAACGAATTAAGGCAGCTACACCAGCTACATTAGGAGAAGCCATTGAAGTTCCTTGTAAATACTCATACGTTTGATTAGGAGTTGTAGCATAGATTTTAACACCAGGTGCAAAAATATCTACATTTTTAGATCCATAATTTGAAAAAGTAGCTACCATTTTAGATCCATAACTTGGAGCTAATGCTCCTATTATTAAAACATTATTTGAGATTTCAGGAGCACCATCATAAGAATCACTAGGATATTTGTTTTCAACATCTAAATCTTTAGAGTCATTTCCAGCTGCAAAGATTACTAAAACATCTTTAGAAGCTGCATATTTTAATGCCTCTTGAACCCATTCTTTATGAGGCGAATAATATTTTCCAAAAGAACCATTAATTACTTTTGCACCATTATCCACAGCATAACGAATACCTAATGCAATATCTTTGTCATACTCATCTCCATTTGGAACCGCTCTTACAGCCATGATTTTAACATTGTTAGCAATTCCATCTCCTCCTTTTTTATTACCACGAACTTGCGCTACAATCCCCGAAACGTGAGTACCATGTTTAGCTCCCTCTGGATCTGGACCAATTACATTGTTATTTCCGTATTTAGTGTCATTAATATCGTTTGGATTATCACCTACTATGGAACGACCATCAAAATCTACATTGAAATTATAATTTAATTGATCAGCAAAATGATCAATTCCACCTTTTATTTGCTCTTTAAATTCTACAACGGTTCCATCAGGAAAAACTCTTTGTAAGAAAAACTCTTTGTAATTATTTAAAGCCTCATCATCTGTTTGCATTGCTTTTAAATCAGCTTCAGTAAAGTCTTCTTTTTTAAGATATGTTTGTAACTCTTTCGCAGCTTTTAAAAGACCTTCATAGAACTGTTTTCTTTGAGTAGCGGTTTGTACTTCTGTTTCTAATTCCGCTTTAGCTTTTTCATAATTAGCTGTTCCTGGCCCTTGTTTAACAATACGAGTCATTTCTAACTGTTCGTTATTACTGTCACCAAGAAAATTCCAACCATTTACATCATCGATATAGCCATTATTATCATCATCTTTACCATTATTAGCTATTTCTTTTGGGTTAACCCAAATAACACCTTTTAAGTCTTCATGACGAATATCAACTCCAGAATCTACAATTCCTACAACTACAGTAGTGCTTTTTTTGCCTTTTAATAATTCAGCATAAGCTTTATCCACACTCATTCCTGGTACAGTATCTTTCACCAAATCTAAGTGACTCCATCTTTTTAAATCATTTTCAGCTAATGGAGTAATTTTAAGAGGTAAAGAATCAATATTCTCTATAGGTGTTGAAATTATTTGTTTAGCTCCACCACAACTTGCTAGCATAAGTGCTAATGCAGTAGATAAATAAATTGGTCTTAGATTTCTCATTTATATTAAATTATATATTTATTGTATTAGTATTAGACAAAATTCTGCTTTAAAAATTACATATTACTAACGTATTAACACTATTTTAAGATTTCTTCGCAAGAGAAAACCTCTTTTAAACGAATTCCCTTTTCAGTATTTTGTAAAGTAATGATAGGGTTATGAGCATCATGTTCTAAAAAAAGATAGTAATTTTGGTCAACTGCTGTTTTTAAAAAAATATCTTTTTCATCCATAGATAATAAAGGTCTAGTATCATATCCTGTTACATAAGGCAACGGAATATGACCAACTGTTGGCAACAAGTCTGCCATAAAACATATTGTTTTTCCTTTATAGTTTATCATAGGAATCATTTGTTTTTCAGTATGACCATCAGCAAAAAATATACCAAAGCCAAGTTCGCTTTCATTTAGAAAACCATTTTTAGGTTTAGAAATGAAGTGTAAATGACCACTTTCCTGCATAGGAAGAATGTTTTCTTTTAGAAAAGAAGCCTTTTCCCTTGCATTTGGTTTTGTAGCCCATTCCCAATGATTTTCATTTGTCCAATATTTTGCATTTTTGAAAGCTATTTCGTAACTTGTTCTTTCTTTGTTCCAGTTTACACAGCCACCACAATGATCAAAATGAAGATGAGTCGTAAAAACATCGGTAATATCATCTCTATGAAATCCTTTTTCTTGTAAGGATTTGTCTAAAGAAGCATCACCCCAAAGATGATAATATCCGAAAAATTTATCAGATTGTTTATTGCCCATTCCTGTATCAATTAAAATTAGGCGATCACCATCTTCGATTAATAAGCAACGAGCTGCTATGTCAATTAAATTATTTGAGTCAGCTGGATTAGTTCTGTTCCAAATGGTCTTAGGTACAACACCGAACATTGCACCTCCATCTAGTTTGAAATTACCAGCTTCAATAGGATATAAGTTCATTTGTAGAATTTTTTGCAATTTACAAAATTTCAAAAGAAATTGAATCGAATAACAGTTATAAATAAAAGTTATGGATTTATAAGTTATAAAAATGTTACTAAACCTTGTAATAAGCATTATATGACTTATATTTGCAGTTAATTTAGACAAAATCAAAATAACTTAGCTATGATTAAAGTATCTGATACTGCTAGAAAAAAAATCATCGAAATGATGAGTGACGATGGTTTTGATGCAACAAATGACTTCGTTAGGGTTGGTGTAAAAAGTGGAGGTTGCTCGGGATTGTCCTATGAATTAAAATTTGACAAAGAAATAGGAGAAAACGATAAAGTTTTTGAAGATAATAATGTTAAAGTTGCTGTTGAGAAAAAGAGTTTTCTTTATTTAATAGGAACTACTTTAGAGTTTTCAGGAGGTTTAAATGGAAAGGGATTTGTTTTTAACAACCCTAATGCGCAACGAACCTGCGGATGTGGAGAATCTTTTTCTTTATAAAATAATTAAATGATTGAAAAAATTTAAAGTTTTAAAGATTAAAGAAATATGTTTAATTTTTAAATCCTTCAATTTCAAATCTTTCAATAGTATAAAATAATGTCAAAATATACAGAAGACGATTTAAAAGTCGAATTACAAAACAAAGAATACGAATACGGATTTTACACTGAATTAGAATCAGATACCTTTCCTATTGGTTTAAATGAAGATATAGTTCGTGCTATTTCTTTAAAAAAGGGTGAGCCAGAATGGATGACTGAGTGGCGTTTAGAAGCTTTTCGTGCTTGGGAAGAAATGATTGAACCAGAATGGGCAAATGTACACTATACTAAACCTGATTTTCAAGCAATATCTTATTATTCTGCACCAAAAAAGGCAGATCCAAATAAAACTTTAGATGATGTTGATCCAGAATTGTTAGCTATGTATAAAAAGCTTGGGATTTCTGTTGATGAACAAAAGAAAATTAATAATGTTGCAATTGATATTGTTGTCGATTCTGTTTCAGTAGCTACTACATTTAAAAAAACATTATCAGAAAAAGGAATTATCTTTATGAGTATATCTGATGCTATAAAAGAGCATCCAGAATTAGTTCGTAAACATTTAGGTACAGTTGTGCCAACAAAAGATAATTTTTATGCGGCTTTAAATTCTGCTGTTTTTTCTGATGGTAGTTTTTGTTATATTCCAAAAGGAGTGCGTTGTCCAATGGAACTCTCAACCTATTTTAGAATCAATCAAGCAGGAACAGGTCAGTTTGAAAGAACACTTGTAATTGCTGATGAAGGAAGTTATGTTTCGTACCTAGAAGGTTGTACAGCTCCAAGTCGTGATGAAAACCAATTACATGCTGCAGTGGTTGAATTGATTGCTTTGGATAATTCAGAAATTAAATATTCAACCGTACAAAACTGGTTTCCAGGTAACAAAGAGGGTAAAGGTGGTGTTTATAATTTTGTAACCAAAAGAGGTTTGTGTGAAAAGAACGCAAAAATATCTTGGACGCAAGTTGAAACTGGATCTGCTGTAACTTGGAAGTATCCTTCTTGTATTTTAAAAGGAGATAATTCCATTGGAGAATTTTATTCAATAGCTGTAACTAATAATTTTCAACAAGCAGATACTGGTACAAAAATGGTTCATTTAGGTAAAAATACTAAGTCAACCATTATTTCAAAAGGTATTTCTGCTGGGAAATCTCAAAATAGCTATAGAGGTTTAGTTCAAATTTCATCAAGGGCTGACAATGCTCGTAATTTCTCTCAATGTGATAGTTTATTAATGGGTAACGAATGTGGAGCTCATACTTTTCCATATATTGAAAGTAAAAACACATCTGCAAAAATAGAACACGAGGCAACTACTTCTAAAATTGGAGAAGATCAAGTCTTTTATTGTAACCAAAGAGGAATTCCAACAGAAAAGGCAATCGCTTTAATTGTAAATGGCTTCAGTAAAGAAGTCTTGAATAAATTACCAATGGAGTTTGCTGTTGAAGCTCAAAAATTATTAGAGATTTCATTAGAAGGTTCTGTAGGATAAAAAGGCACAATTATGAATTTAACAAAGACACAAAAAACACTAATTGGTATTTTACACTTTCTTCCCATAATTGGAATGATTTTCTATTTCATTTTCTTTTTTTCTTTTTTTCTAGGAAGTTTAGAGCATTTCGAAAATGATGTACAAACAGGAAGACCACCTCTGGCTTTTTTTAGAGGGTTTGTAGGTGCATTTGTTATTTTAATACTCACTATACTAATTTCATTGGGAATTAAGATATTTGATATCATACATTTAACTAGATCAAATAAAAATGATTCTAGCAATAAGGTTTTAATGTGGATTTTACTTTTTGTTTTTACAGGAACTATTTCAGAGATTGTGTATTATTTTATTGAAATTTTACCTGAGGAAAAAGCTGAGATAGAATTTGACAAAACGGTTTAAAATAATGAGTAAGTCGGTAATTATAATTGGTTCCTCTAGAATAATAGGTAATACAACGAGAATTGCTACTGAGGTTGCGAATCAATATAATTTAGATGTTATTAATTTGAGTGATTATAATTTTTCTTATTATGATTATGAGAGTAAAAATAGAGATGACGATTTTTTTGAATTAATAAAAGGAATACTTGAAAAATATGACACTTTAATCTTTTCTACACCAGTGTATTGGTACAGTATGAGTGGTATAATGAAAGTGTTTTTTGATAGATTTTCCGATTTAATTCGAATAGAAAAAGAAACAGGCAGAAAATTAAGAGGAAAAAATATGGCTGTCATTACCAATTCTCACGATAGTGAAATTGATTTTGATTTTTACATTCCTTTTAAAAAATCGGCCGATTATTTAGGAATGCACTATTTGGGACAAAAGCATTTTAATGCAGATAAACCTGAAGAAACACAAAACATAAAATTAGCTTTTATATAAAATAGAGACAATGTTAAGTATTAAAAATTTACACGCTTCAGTAGAAGACAAAGAAATATTAAAAGGAATTAATTTAGAGGTTAAAGCTGGAGAAGTTCATGCGATTATGGGACCAAATGGTGCTGGAAAATCAACACTTTCTTCAATAATTGCTGGAAATGAAAATTATGAAGTATCTGATGGAGAAATCTTTTTAGATGGTGAAGAAATTTCTGAATTAGCTCCAGAGGAAAGAGCACATAAAGGCGTTTTCCTTTCTTTTCAATATCCTGTGGAAATTCCAGGTGTTTCGGTAACTAACTTTATCAAAACAGCAATCAATGAAAGTAGAAAAGCAAAAGGTTTAGAAGACATGCCAGCCAATGAGATGTTGAAGAAAATTCGTGAGAAATCTGAATTATTGGAAATGGATAAAAAATTTCTTTCTCGTTCCTTAAACGAAGGATTTTCTGGTGGTGAAAAGAAACGTAACGAAATTTTTCAATTAGCTATGTTAGAACCAAAACTGGCTATTTTAGATGAAACCGATTCTGGTCTAGATATCGATGCGCTTAGAATTGTTGCTAATGGTGTTAATAAATTGAAAAGCAAAGACAATGCTGTAGTGGTTATTACGCATTACCAAAGACTTTTAGAATATATCGTTCCAGATTTTGTACACGTTCTTATGGATGGAAAAATCGTGAAATCAGGTGATGCTTCCTTGGCTTTAGAATTAGAAGAAAAAGGATACGACTGGATAAAAGCAGAATTGGTTTAAAAAAGTTATCTGTTTTCTGTTCTCAGTTTAACCAAATAATTGGCAACCCATAACAGACAACTCATAACAGACAACCGACAACAACAAAAAAATGGATTTAAAAGATAAATTACTTTCGTCATACATTGCATTTGAAGAGAAATTCGATATGGATTCCAATTTGCATGAGGTACGAAATCAAGCGATAAAAAACTTTGAAAATAAAGGGTTTCCAACTAAAAAAGAGGAAGCTTGGAAATATACTTCTTTAAATGCTATTTTAAAGAATGATTTTTCGGTTTTCCCAAAGCATGAAAACGCAATTGAATTTAAAGATGTAAAAAAATACTTCCTTCACGAAGTAGATACTTATAAATTAGTATTTATTGATGGTAAATTCAGCTCGTTTTTATCGTCAACAACACACGAAGGAATTGATGTGTGTTTGCTGTCTTCGGTTTTAACCAAACCTAAATACAAACCAACTCTTGAAACGTATTTTAATCAAATCGCTAAAAAAGACGAAACATTAACCTCTTTGAATACAGCATTTGCTCAAGAAGGTGCTTTTATTAACATACCTAAGAGTAAAGTGGCCGATAAACCTATTGAAATTGTTTATTTTTCAACAGGTACCGAAGCTGCTTTAATGGTGCAACCAAGAAATTTAATAATTGTTGGTGAAAATGCACATGTTCAAATTATAGAGCGTCACCAAAGTTTAAATAGTAATCCTGTTTTAACCAATAGTGTGACTGAAATTTTTGCACAAAAAAGAGCGAATGTAGATTATTATAAAATACAAAATGATGTACAAACGGCTAATTTAATTGACAATACCTACATTGCTCAAAAACAAGAAAGCAGGGTTGCTGTGCATACTTTCTCTTTTGGAGGAAATATTACACGTAACAATTTGAATTTCTATCATCAAGGGGAACGTATCGATTCTACTCTAAAAGGGATTACAATCATTGGAGATAAGCAACATGTGGATCATTTCACATTAGTACACCATGCACAACCGAATTGTGAAAGTCACCAAAATTACAAAGGTATTTTTGGAGACAGCTCAACAGGTGTTTTCAATGGGAAAATATATGTAGAAAAAGAAGCTCAAAAAACAGATGCTTTTCAACAAAACAATAATATTTTAGTGAGCGAAAAAGCCACTATTAATGCCAAACCACAATTAGAAATTTTTGCAGACGATGTAAAATGTTCACACGGTTGTACTATTGGTCAATTAGACGAAACAGCAATGTTTTACATGCAACAGAGAGGAATTCCTAAAAAAGAAGCTCGTGCCTTATTAATGTATGCGTTCTCAAATGAAGTGATACAAAGCATTAAAATACCAGAATTAAAGCAACGAATCACTAAGATTATAGCTAACAAGTTAGGTGTAAAAATGGGATTTGAATTGTAAAAAATCTCTAAATAAAACAAGAAAACCATCTTTTAAAGGTGGTTTTCTTGTTTTATTATAACTTAAAATAAGAAAAATTAAATCTATAAAATCTCTGGAGTAACTAAAACAACAGTTGTTAAATAATTCCAATATATTTTAACCTTTATTTATTCCCATTTTAAATAATCAAGTTGTAAATTTGTAATCAAATTGATATGAAATGTTTGATGTTCAAAAAGTAAGAGCCGATTTTCCTATTTTATCCCAACAAGTAAATGGAAAACCTTTAGTATATTTCGATAACGGAGCCACGTCACAAACGCCTCAAGTAGTAATTGATGCTATTGTAGATTATTATTCAAGATACAATGCAAATATTCATCGTGGTGTACATACTCTAAGTCAACTAGCTACTGATGCTTATGAAGAAGCGCGTTTGAAAATTCAAAAGCATTTTAATGCTAAGCATAGCTATGAAATCATCTTAACTTCTGGAACTACAGAAAGTATCAATTTGGTTGCCAATGGTTTTGCGTCAATTTTACAAAAAGGTGATGAAATCATTGTTTCAGCTTTGGAACATCATAGTAATATTGTGCCTTGGCAAATGCTTTGTGAACATACAGGAGCTATTTTGAAAGTGATTCCAATGAGTTTGGATGGTGACTTAATAATGGACGAATATGATAAGTTACTTTCTAATAAAACCAAATTAGTTTTCTGTAATCATATTTCAAATGCTTTAGGAACTTTAAATCCTATTGAATATATTATTAAAAAAGCACACGAAGTAGGTGCAGCGGTTTTAATAGATGGTGCCCAAGCTTGTCCGCATTTAAAACCAGATGTGCAAGCTTTGGATGTTGACTTTTATGTCACTTCTGCTCATAAAATGTGTGGTCCTACAGGTGTTGGAATGTTATATGGAAAAGAAGAATGGTTACGCAAATTACCTCCATACAAAGGTGGTGGTGAAATGATTGCCACAGTAACATTCGAAAAAACAACTTATGCCGATTTACCTCATAAATTTGAAGCTGGAACACCAAATATTTGTGGTGGAATTGCTTTTGGAGCAGCTATAGATTACATGAACGCTATCGGTTTTGACAATATTGCTAAGCAAGAACAAGAATTGTTGGAATATGGAACTAAAAGAATACAAGAAATTGAAGGTGTTACGATTTACGGTCCAAAAGACTTATCTAAGAAAGCTTCTGTAATTTCATTTAACATTGATGGTATTCATCCTTATGACATTGGCACGATTATAGATAAATTAGGTATAGCTGTGCGTACTGGTCATCATTGTGCACAACCTATAATGGATTTCTTTAAAATTCCTGGAACAATAAGAGCAAGTTTTGCATTTTACAATACAAAGGAAGAAATTGATATCTTTGTAGAAGCCGTTAAAAAAGCAAAACTAATGTTATCTTAAAAAACAAACAACATGAAAGCAATTACCATTCTATCGACTTTAATTATAACTATTAGTAGTTGTAATTGTCAAAAAAAAGCAACTGATACAGCCATGATAACATCAAATGATAAAACAGAAACTGTATCCTCTGCAAATAAAGAAGACATGACAATAAACCAAACACTACCTGTATTAGTTTATGAATCCATGTCTAGAGGTTATTTTAGAAGAATTTCTATTGAAAATGGTAAGATAGCCGTTCAAAATGCAAGAGGAGAAGAATCAAAAATAGTAGCAATTGCTTCTAGCGATATTAAATTGTTAGAAGAAGCTTATAAAGGGGTAAATCCAAAAGAATTCCCTAATTTAAAAGCTCCAACAGAAAAAAGATTTTATGATGGAGCACCAATTACTAACTTAATAGTGAAGAAAGGGGAGGAAACTTTTAGAACTTCTGATTTTGATGGGGGTTTTCCTCCTGCTGAAATTAAAAATTTGGTAGAAACTATTTTAAAAATAGCTGATAAAATTAAATAAAGAATGAACATACAAGCCATACAAGAGGATATAGTAGATGAGTTTTCAATGTTCGACGATTGGATGCAACGTTATGAATATATGATTGAACTTGGAAAAACATTACCTTTAATAGACGAAAAATACAAAACAGAAGATAACATCATTAAAGGATGTCAATCGAAAGTTTGGGTACATGCAGAAGAAAATGATGGAAATATTGTATTTACCGCTGATAGCGATGCGATTTTAACAAAAGGAATCATTGCAATTTTAATTCGCGCTTTTTCAAATCAATCTGCCAAAGCTATTTTGGAAGCCAATACTGATTTTATTGACGAAATAGGATTAAAAGAACATTTATCACCTACAAGAGCAAACGGATTGGTGTCTATGATCAAACAAATCAAAATGTATGCTTTGGGTTTTAATGCAAAAAATAACTAAACACATAAGTCATTTAAGTAGATATCATATCAATTTACTGAATACTAATAACTGAATACAAAAAAATGGAAGAATATAAAGACGAAATAAACCTAGGAGAAACTGTTGTAAAAGTTTTAAAAACAATTTATGACCCTGAAATTCCAGTTGACATTTACGAATTAGGATTAATCTATGACGTAATGATTAATGAAGATAATGATGTAAAAGTTTTAATGACTTTAACCTCTCCAAATTGTCCGGTTGCAGAAACGTTACCAATGGAAGTGGAAGAAAAAATAAAATCAATTGATGTAGTAAAATCTGCTGAGGTTGAAATTACTTTTGATCCACCATGGAGTAAAGACTTAATGAGTGAAGAAGCTAAATTAGAATTAGGAATGCTTTAAAAAAGTGTTCAGTGTTCAGTACAAAGTAGGCAGTTAGCTATCAATACTGAACACTGATTACTGAACACTAAAAAATGACACGATTTCAACCCAAATCCTTAAATGACAAGAAAAAAATCGGATTAAAAGCCTCTTTTAGTTCGCTTTTTTTTATACCTCGTTTTTTTAAAGAAATTTGGAAAACCAATAAAAAATTATTTCTTGTTTCTAGTTTTTGCCGTTTAATTGCGGCTTTACTTCCAGTAATTATTCTTTGGATTGGAAAAATCATCATTGATGAAATCATTCGAATTACAACAACTTCAGATACAGATTATGCTGTTTTATGGAAATATGTTGTTATTGAATTTATCTTGGTGGTTTTATCAGACTTAGTAAGTAGAGCCATTTCTTTGACTGATGGTATTTTGGGTGACCAATATAATATTCAAACATCGGTTCAAATTATTCAAAAAACCAATGAAATAGACATTAGCCAACTCGAAAATTCTGAGTTTTACGATAAGTTAGAGCGAGCGAGAACCCAAACTATGGGAAGAGTGGATTTAATGTCAAACGTTTTGGGTCAAGCCCAAAATTCGATTTCCATTATCACGTTAATTGCAGGTTTGATTTATTTCGAGCCTTATTTAATTATTTTACTAGTTTTAAGTATCATTCCTTCTTTCTTAAACGAAATTCGATTTAGTCAACAACAATATTCATTAGCTAGAAGTTGGACATCAGAACGCAGAGAGTTAGATTATTTACGCTTCATTGGTGCCAATGATAAAACAGCCAAAGAGATTAAACTTTTTGGGTTAACCAATTTTGTAGTAGCTCGTTTTCAAAATTTGGCAAACAAATACTTTAATCTGAACAAAACACTAGTCATAAAACGTTCTAGTTACGGCTTTTTATTCAACTTATTAGGTTCCATAAGTTATTATGCAGCTTATGTTTTTATCATTTATCGTGTGTTGTCTGGAGTCATCACTTTAGGAGAATTAACATTCTTATCTGGAAGTTTTAATAGATTGATGAAAAGTTTACAAGATTTCTTTTCACGATTTACTAGAATATCTGAAAGTGCTTTGTATTTAAAAGATTATTTTGATTTCATTGATATTTCTTCTGAACCCAAGACCAAAGAAGACGTGCCTTTACCTAAGGAAATTAAACAAGGATTTGAATTTAAAAATGTTTATTTTGCTTATCCAGAATCGGAACATCAAATATTAAAAGATGTAAATTTTAGCATTAAAGCAGGAGAAAAAATAGCTTTTGTAGGTCAAAATGGAGCAGGAAAAACTACTTTAACGAAGTTACTCTTGCGTTTTTACGAACCCACACAGGGAGAAATTTTATTAGATGGTATTAATATCAACCGATATAATAAAAGCGAGTATCAAGCTTATTTTGGAGTTTTGTTCCAAGATTTTTTTCGTTACGAATTTACAGTTAAGGAGAATATTGCCATTGGTAAAATAGATGAAATAGATAATTTGGAACGCATTGAAAAAGCAGCCCAATTAAGTTTAGCAGAAGAAGTCGTTTCAGAATTAGATTATGGTTACGAACAACAATTAGGAAAGCGTTTTGTAAAAGGACAAGAATTGTCTGGTGGTCAATGGCAAAAAATTGCGTTAGCAAGAGCCTATATGAAGAATGCTGAGGTAATGATTTTAGACGAACCAACATCTGCCTTAGATGCGAAAGCAGAAAGTGAAGTTTTTGAGCGTTTTATTCATTTGATTAAAAATAAAACAAGTGTCATTATTTCTCACCGTTTTAGTACTGTTCGTCAAGCAGATAGAATTATTGTTTTAGAAGAAGGCAAAATTTTAGAAGCAGGAACACATGAAGAATTAATGCATAATGATAAATTATATGCTGAATTATTTCAATTGCAGGCAGAAGGATATCAATAAAAAGAAGAAAAATGGAAAAAGAGATTATTAATAAAGTTGCTAATAGTAAATTAGAAGTTTTTGACTTAGAAGATTACTTTCCAAGAGAAGAGATAATAGTTTTAGATATTTCACAATGGTTATTTGAAGGCTTTATTTTGAAAGAAAAAGACTTTCGTGAAGCTTTAAATAATTATAATTGGTCACAATATGCAGGAAAAGGAATAACTCTATTTTGTAGTTCAGATGCGATATTGCCCGCTTGGACTTTTGCATTGGTAACAACCTATTTACAACCATTTGCAAAGAATATTGTACATGGAAGTATTGAAGATTATCTTTTAATATCTTACAAGACTACACTAGATGGATTAGATTACAACATCTACATGGATAAACCTTTAATTTTAAAAGGCTGTGCCAAAAAGCCTGTTCCTCAAGAGATTTATACCTTGGCCATTCAAAAAATTATGCCTTTTGCAAAGAGCATTATGTTTGGTGAAGCTTGTTCAGCTGTACCTTTATTTAAGTCTAAATAGTGTATTTTGTCTTATAAAAGTGCCATTTAAACCGAAATACCATTCATTGTTTGTAAGTTTTTATACCTTAATTGTAGGATTAAGTTAAATTTGTACCTCAAATTTTAAAATAAACAAAAATGAAAAAGTTATTTTTAATTGTTTCCTTTATATCTTTAAGTGTTTTTTCGCAGAAAACTGAAGGAGAATTGATTAACACTACATCTGCTGCTGAAAAGAAATCAAAAGACACGATTAACATGGGTTGGAAAAGAGGAGGAAATTTTGTCTTACTTTTTAATCAATCGGCTTTTAATAATGAATGGTTAGGTGGAGGTACTTCAAACATTGCAGGAAATGCAGGTTTAAATTATGATTTTAATTATAAGACACCTGAGTTAATTTGGGATAATAAATTTATTGCTGCTTATGGTATCAATAAATTAAAAGGACAAGAAACTACTAAATCAGATGATCGTTTAGAATTCACATCTCTTATAGGTAAAAAGGCAAAGGGATATTGGTTTTATTCAGGATTTTTAAATTTCAAAACACAAATGGATGCTGGATTTGTAAAAGCTGCTGATCCTGTAACCAGTGAAATAATTTTTATAAAAAACTCTCACTTCTTTTCTCCAGCCTATTTACAAGCTGGTCCTGGTATGTTATGGAAAAAGAATGATAATTTAAAAGTTAATATAGCACCAGCTACTTCACGTTTGATTTATGTTCATAAGCATTTCACTGAGTTTGGATCTGCTTTTGGTGTAGAACAAGGAAAATCATCACGCTTTGAATTTGGAGCAGCTTTGAATGGGTATTATAAATTTAATATCATGGAGAATGTCTCTATGGAAAATATATTGAATTTATATTCAAATTATTTGGAAAATCCACAAAATGTGGACATCGATTATCAAATGAATTTGGTTATGAAAATTAACAAATACATCTCTACAAATATAGCTTTCCAAGCTATTTATGACGATAATGCAATTGGAGCATTTCAAATTAGAGAAGTATTTGGTTTAGGATTTAATTACGGATTTTAATTACCACCTTAAACTATTAACCACCATGGTAAGAAAAAAGTATAAAATGGCTTTATGGTCATTGGTGTTATCTTGTGTAACATTAATAGTTCTAGCATCTAGTTTCTTGCTTACCAATACAAGTTTTGGTAAAAATTTAAATATTTTTAATTCTTCTGAGCTAGAATCTGATTTAGAAAAATCTTATATTGAAATAGAAAAGCTAATTAGTGAAAAAGAATTGTTAATGCAAGAACTTAAGGAGCAATTAGAAAAATTTCAAACTTTAGAAACAGAAAACGATTCGCTTAAGTCTGAACTTGAAGTAAAATACCAACAAGTTGAAGAGCTAATCTCTAAAATAGAATCTTTAGAAAAAGATGTGTCTAAGCTAATGTCTTTAAAAAATGAATTGGCAAAAGCGAGAAAGGATTATGATAAGTTGTCTGCTGAAAAACGGGCTTCAAATAAAGAAAAATTGGTTTCAGATGAAAGTGTCAATTACTCATCAGAGGCAACTTCAGATAAAAGTTTAGCTAGGAAAGAAGATATAGAGTCACCAATTAAGGAAATTGTTAGGGAACTTGAAGAGAACATTCGTTTGTTAAACTCAAGTGTTCAAACCTATCATAAAAAAGAGTCAGGAATTAAAAAGGAAACGACAAGTGCTTCTAAAGTAAATAGTTTGGGTCTAAGGTACACTCTATATGTTGATAAGAGTAATGATAAAAGAATGAATGTTTTTTATGTTCAGATTTTTGATACTAACAATAAAAATGTAGGAAAGACAAAAAGTTTTTTTATTGATGATAAAGAACTAGTTTATAGTTTTAAATCTAATGTAGAGTATGAGGAACAAGTTACAGAAATAGAAGAAGAATTTTCTACTCAAGGTTTAAACTTAGATAAAGGAGTTTATTTTTTAAATATCTTCAGTTCAAAAGGAAAGTTATTATCTTCTAGAAGTTTTAAATTAGATTAATAAAAAGCAAAACAATCAAAAAGCTGGATTACTATATCCAGCTTTTTGATTGTTATCTTATGATTCAGATTCGTTTTCAATCGCTTCTTTATATTCAGGATAAAGAAATTTATTGTAAGGAAAACGAGTGATATGAATTTCTCTCACTGCTTCATACACTTTTTCTCTAAACTCTTCAAAATTCAATTTATCAGTTGCTGAAATAAACAAAGTATTGTCTTCACCTATTTTATTCATCCATGTTTGTTTCCAATCTTCCAACGTAAAATGTTTGGTTGTTTTTTCAATACTTAGATCATTCTCGTCGAAATATACTGATTTAAAAGCATCAATTTTATTGAAAACCATTATTGTAGCTTTATCATTACTTTTAATATCTTTTAATATTTCATTTACAGATGCAATATGATCTTCGAAATCAGGATGAGAAATATCGACAACATGTAATAACAAATCAGCTTCCCTAACCTCGTCTAAGGTGCTTTTAAAAGATTCTACAAGTTGAGTAGGTAGTTTTCTAATAAAACCAACTGTATCGCTTAAAAGGAAGGGTAAATTCCTTATAACCGTTTTTCGAACAGTTGTGTCTAGCGTAGCAAAAAGTTTGTTTTCAACAAAAACATCACTTTTTCCAATAGCATTCATTAAAGTAGATTTTCCTACATTGGTATAACCTACTAAAGCTACTCTAACCATTGCACCGCGATTCCCTCTCTGAACACCCATCTGTTTGTCGATTGTCTTGATTTTTTCTTTCAATAGTGAAATTCTATCACGTACAATTCGTCTATCCGTTTCAATTTCTGTTTCTCCTGGCCCACGCATTCCAATTCCACCTCGTTGACGTTCTAAGTGTGTCCACATTCCTGTAAGACGAGGTAATAAATATTGGCATTGTGCTAATTCAACTTGCGTTCTCGCATAAGACGTTTGTGCTCTTTGCGCAAAAATATCTAGGATAAGGTTAGTTCGGTCTAAAACCTTACAATCTAGTTCTTTTGTAATATTTTTTAATTGTGAAGGGGTTAATTCGTCATCGAAGATAAGAGTTGTGATATCATTATCTTTAATGTAGTATTTGATTTCTTCTAATTTTCCAGTTCCAACAAAAGTTTTTGGATTAGGTTTATCCATTTTTTGAGAAAATCGTTTTACAACTTCTCCTCCAGCGGTATAAGTTAAGAACTCTAACTCGTCTAGATATTCCCTTAATTTATCTTCATCTTGATTTTGTGTAACAATACCTACAATAGCGGTTTTTTCAAATTGATGTTCTATTTTTTCTAACATAGCCTTTCTTTAACCATACAAAGGTAAAGATTATTTAGCATAAAGAGTTCAATAATAAAGGTCTTAATCCTTAAGTTTATATGTGTCTAATTTATAAGCATTAATTTTAAATCGATTGTCTACAGAGTCTTTTGTTAAATCAAAAACTTCTTTATTATAAAACTTCTTATATTCTACATCATAGACTACTCTAATATTTTGTGTACTTAAACCCTCAGAGAGAAGAGTCATTCTTTCATTTTTATAATTAATAACGGGCCCAAAACTATCTTTAAACATTTGAGTGTTTTTAATAAAATCCTGCTTGTATCTACTTTTGAAATCATCTGTTAACAAAACATCAAACTCAGATATATCGCTATAAAAATTATAGGTTTTATAATAGCGCTCAATTATTTTTTCTGCTTCTTGGTATTTCTTTTTGTTATTTAAGTTACAAGAACTCAAAATTAAAAATACTACTAGGATACAAATTCTTATCATTTTACTTATTAAATAGGTTTTTATTATTTTATTTCAATAAAAAAAGCGATTCAATTTATTAAATGAACCGCTTTTAAATTTTAATAAATTTTATTTTTAATTTAAAACAATGTCGTCAATTTGCATAGTAGTAGTTACACCAGTTGCACTTCCTACATATTCAAAAATCACGTATCCATAACCAGATGTTCCAGTAAAGTTATAAGTCCCACTATTTGTAAAATTAGCAGCATAGCCAGAAGTTGAACCTGTTGCTATAGAAAAATTGGAAGTTATGTCTGTTAATGTTCCGTTACTTGGGTTTTGTGGGTCAAAATTTAAGGAATAGTACACTTTTAACGCACTACCATTGTTATAGCCATCTTTAGTTTTGAAAGAAAGGTTACTTATATTATCAAAATTAACAGGTACAATAAATAAAGCTCTATTTGAACCACCTGAGTTGTAAGCTGACATTTGAATGTATTTGTTATTACTAAAAGTTTTTACTTGCCATAAATAAGTACCAGCAGTTGCCAAATTGAAATACTTTGTAAAACTTGAAGCATTATTTCCATAACTTTCAAATGGTTCGTTAACAGAATTTAAAAAAGTATAATCTGCTCTTGGGTTATTTAATTTTACATCATATAAGGTTCTTATCAAGAATTGGTAAGTTGAACCAAATTTTGTTAAAACTCCTCTAATCTTTCCATTTCCTTCAGGTACTTTTTCTCCAGCAAAATTAGCATATTCACTTGTTCTTACTATAATTGAATTTCCATCGGCATCTATTATATTATGATTAGTTCCTGTACCAGCTGTATTATTTGAGTCATAATATGTTTTACCAACAGCTGAATTTGCAAACTGTACGTTTTCAAATTCAATTAGCTTATTTAAATAGGAATCATTTAACGCATCTGTAATTGAAATATGGTGAACTAAATTTTCTTCATTAATTTTCTCACAACCGTGTAATAATACTTTGTTGTATTCTTCAATAGCAATTCTTCCAACGCTTCCATTATATGAACTACCAACTACTAATCCATTATAAATTTCATAGTATAAATTATCCATCTTTATATAAATTTTTCTTCCTGGTTCAAACTCATTAAATAAGTTATATTGATCTACAGGAATACTAAAGCCAAATTCATTTTGGTTATCATCATAGGCAACCATTGAGATAGATTTATAGAAATTACCTCCCTCATCTGAAGAGGTCACAAATGCTTCTAAAATAGAACCATTAGTACTATTCCATAATTGCGGATTTGAGTTTGCTGTTGTAGTAATATCTTCAATCGCAATATCATCAGTCATTGTTACACATTCTCCAGTTAAATCAGGAGAGTTGTAGTCGTCACCTGTTACACAACTTGAAAGTGTTGTAAAGATGGCTGTTACTAAAATTACTTTAATATATTTCATAGCTTATTAATTTTTTGAAATTTTAATATTGTCTAATTGGCAAGTAGTTGTAATACCTGCTTTACTTCCAGTGTAAACAAAAGCTATACGAACATTATCACTTTCATATGAACTAAGGTCAATTGCACCACTATTTGTAACTTCATCATCAGTAGTAGGTAAAGTAATTTCTAACTCTATCCAGTTTGCAGTAGATATGTTAGCTTCACTACCATCAAAATCTGTTGAAATATAAACTTTTAAAACATCACCGTTAGAATATCTATACTTAGTAGTGAAAGATAATATCTCCCCAGAACTATTTGTTAAATTTAGTTTAGGAGTAATTAACCAAGCTTTGTCATTAGTTCCAGTATTAGAATAATAAGAACTAAATTCAGCATGATTATTACTATTAAAGCTTCTTCCATGCCATAATTTTCCGGTATTTTGTAAATTTACATTTACCCACCCATCTAGTGCGATTGCTACTTCATTTGAACCAGAACCAACTGGTATATCTGAAAAAGATTGATTAAATAAATAATCGTAAACTGTTGGAATCACAAAATCGTCATCATTAACACAGCTAGTTGTTAAACCTAGTGTTACAATAATTAAAAATACTGTTTTTAAAACTTTTTTCATAATGCAATTTTTAGAAGTTAATATAGAAATTAACAAAATAGGTTCTTCCATATCCATAGAAATATTTTGTTCCAAATGATGGAGTTCCATTAGCTTGATCGGCAACTAGATCTGGATATGTTGCTTTTCTAGATTGTTCAAAACCACCTGTTTTGTATTCAATATCTAATAAATTATTAATAGATACAAAGAATCCAAATGTATTTCTGTTTTTTGAACTAATTCTCCAAGATTTTCCTCCAATTAAGTTTAATAACATAAAGTCATCAAATTTTTCTTGTTTTAAAATAGTTCTAACATTTTCAGGAGTTGCACCAGTATAATTATCATTTGAAGTAGGATCAATTGTAAAGTTATCTGTTCTTAAAATACTTGAAACATCAACATAGCTACCAGATAAATGATTAATATTTGCTCCAATCCACCAGTAGTGAGGATCACGATACTCTAAACCAAAAGAATAAGCTTGTTGAGGTAAACCAGGTTGATGATAATCTTTTAAATAGACAGTTCCAAAATCACGTAGAGGATTTAATCCTTCAGCTGCTCTACCATCATCATTCGTGATTAATTTAGCATTATCTGAATAAATATATTGCCCATAAGAAGCAGAAGCAGTTGCCTTAATAGTAGAAGTAATCTGATATTCAAGACCAAGTTCAGCTCCCATAGATTGTTTGTCTAATCCTGTAACAATTTCACTTACAAATGAATCTGTATCTCCGCTTGTTGCATCTCCAATACTTTCTGCATAATAGAAAGAAATTTCAGAACTATTAGAAATTTTATTATAAAAACCAGTTAAACGTCCTTTTAATTTTGGAGATCGTATAATGTAACTAGCATCTGCAGCAACAATACTCTCATCTGTTAAGTTTGGAGTGATATTGTTGTTTAAACGTGCATTTGAAAACACATTTCTCATTATTGGTGCTTTTGTCATATATAAACCATTAAAATCTAATAAATGGCGACCATTAATTTTGTAGGTCAAACCACCTTTAAAACCAAAGTTTTCATAAGTTGTTTTTTGACTTTTTCCAATCGAATTATTTGCATATATTCCATTTTTATATAGACCTTCTCTTTGATATTCAGTTCTTGAAAAAGATTGCGCTAAATAAAAATCAAATTTGTTATAATTGAATTTAAATTGGGTAAAACCATCAAAAACTGTTGCAAATAAATTATAGTTATAACCATAAGTATCATTTTCACCTACATATCTATTTGGGTTATTTAAGTCTGATTGACTATTATCACCAGAATAAAAAGGATCAATATCAGCGAAATAAGTTCCTCCCATTAAGTCTAATAGATTTTGGAAATTATGAGATTTTAACTTTTTAAAATTAATTCCAGAATTCATAGACACATTATCAGACAACCTAGTGTTTAAGATTGAATTTGCACTCCATTGAGAATCATCTGTTCTGTCTTCGTATAAAACAAAAATACTTCTTCCTGGAAAACCAGAATTAAGATTTGCAGTATACATAGCATTCCAATTAATTTGAGAATTATTGATGAAATCGTTTTCAAAACCAGTAATTTCTGAATCAGAATAAGTGCCTAAGTTGTTAAAATAACTAGGTAATTTTTTGTAATAAGTTGGGTCAGGATTGTTACCGTTTTGATAATCTAGTCTAGTATTACCTATGCTACCTGTTTGATAAGCAACATTAGTATTAAGAGTTGTATTCTCATTTATTTTCCAATAGTGAGATAACATATTAATTGGCTCAGCAATATCTTTATCTCTTGAATTCCTTTTTTGACCATCTTGCCATCCCCAATATGAATTATATTTTACTCCCATTAAGTCAGTAACTTCTTGAGTATTTGGTGATGACTTTCCTCTACTATTTTCTGCATAAATAGAAGTGAAGTTAATACTGTGTTTGTCGTTAAATTTCTTTTCAACACTTGCAAATAATGAATTTGCACTGTAATCGGTTCCGTCAAAATAACCTTCTTGAGCCCATCTTCTTGAACCTGAGACTACAAAAGCCCATCCTTTATCATTTAATCCTGATGCATGAGTTCCCATAGCTCTCCAACTATAGTTGGTATTTGTTCCTGACATTGTAATTCTATTTCCAGGTCTGTAATGAGAAGCTCTTGTGTCTATTTCTTGTGTTCCTAATATTCCTCCAAAAGTGTATTCTGAAGGGGTAGATCCCATCGTAAATTCTTGATTACGAGTAGCATCATTTAAACCACCCCAATTACTCCATTGTGGTCTTCCATCATAAATCTTATTCATAGTAATACCATTAATCATGGTAGTTCCATATTGGTTATCTAAACCTCTAATTCTAAAACGTGCTTGACCCCAGTTGTAGGCAGCAGCTTGTTGATATGTATCTCTTGAAGCTTGTAAAAGACCAGAAGTACTTTCTGATCCAGTATTGTCATCGCCTAAATCATTTTCGGTAATTGTTACTAAGCTTAATTGTAGTTCTGAAGTTATATCTTCTTCTAATACAATAGTACCTAAATCTAAATTTTGTCCAGAAGTAACCTCTAAAACAAATGTTTGTGTTCTGTAGCCAGTTGAGCTGATTAAAAGAACAGGCTCACCGTTTGGAAGCGATTTAATTGTAAAATTACCTTCTGAATCTGTTACTACAGATTGATTGGTACTTTGAATGGTTGCAACAACATTTTGTAGAGGCTTTTGTGATTTAGAATCAACTACCTTACCTTTTAAGGATGAGGTTTGTTGTGCAAAAACAAAAACGGCTTGTAGCACTAATAATGTACTTAATACAAGTTTTTTCATAGAAAGAATAAAAATTAATAATAATTTAAACTTTAAGTGGTTTAAACTTAACAGCCTGCAAATGTATAACTTTTAATAATATTATTTACCTTTGGCACCGATTTTGTACCAAAATTGATATTAACATAACATACATTTCATGAAAATTAAACATTTTTTAATCACTTTTATTGTGATTTTCGCAATAAACAAATCGTTTTCACAAGATAAGAAATTTAAAATTCATACAGTAGCTTTTTATAATTTTGAAAATCTTTTTGACACTATAAATGATCCAATAACTTTTGATGAAGAGTATTTACCAAACAAAGGTTGGACTTATAAGAATTACAGAAAGAAGTTAGATAATTTAAGTAGGGTTATTATTGAAATAGGAACAGATGAAAATCCTGCGAATTCTCCTGTGGTAATTGGGGCTTGTGAAATTGAAAACAGACGTGTACTTGAAGATTTGGTAAAACATCCAACTCTAATTAATAAAGGATATAAGATTGTTCATTTTGATTCTCCTGATAAAAGAGGAATAGATGTAGCTTTATTATATCAAGAAAAATACTTTACACCTGTAAGCTATACTAACATTCCTTTATATATATATAAGGATGCTGAGAATAATGGTAAGAAAAGTAAAGAAGAAAAAGAAGAGGAAACAGATGATAATGTTGAGGTAGATGCTTCTACTAAAAGAATTTACACACGTGATCAATTATTAGTAACAGGTTATTTAGAAGGTGAAGAAATCAGTTTTATTGTAAATCACTGGCCTTCTCGTTCTGGTGGTGAGAAAAAAAGTAGTCCAAACCGAGAAGCTGCAGGGGCTTTGAATAGAAAAATAATAGATTCTCTTTATAAAATTAATCCTAAAGCAAAAATTATTACAATGGGTGATTTAAATGATGACCCTACTAATAAAAGTGTTAAAAAAGGAGTTGGTGCAGTTGGAAGTAAAGATGAGTTAAAACCTCTGGGTATTTACAATCCTATGGAAAAAATGCATAAACAAGGTATAGGTACTTTAGGTTACAGAGACTCTTGGAATATTTTTGACCAAATCATGTTATCTGAACCTTTAGTAAAAGGAGATTATTCTACATGGACTTATTGGAAAGCAAACGTATTTAAAAAGCCTTATTTGATTCAAAACGAGGGTAGATGGAAAGGCTATCCAAAAAGAAATTCAAATGGAGTTCCTGGTTTTAGTGATCACTTACCCGTTTATATTTATTTGATAAAACAAGTAAATTAAGAAAATAGAAATATAGTGTCAAAGGTTAGTTGAAATTATTCAGTTAACCTTTTTTCTTTTTTGTAACTTTACTTTTCTAAAACAGTTTAAAATGAGCATACAAAAACCATTTAACTTAAAGAAATGGATAGAAGAAAATAGACATTTATTAAAACCACCTGTTGGCAATAAAAATATTTATATAGATTCGGGAGATTATATTGTAATGATTGTAGCAGGTCCAAATGCAAGAAAAGATTATCATTATAATGAAACAGAAGAATTGTTTTATCAGTTAGAAGGAGAAATAACCGTTTATGTTCAAGATGAGGGAGAAAAAAAAGCAATGACTTTGAGTGCAGGAGACATGTATTTGCACCCTGCAAAAGTACCTCATTCTCCTAACAGAACAGAAGGTTCAATTGGATTAGTAATCGAAAGAAAGCGTAATCATTTACCTGTAAAAGATGGTTTACTTTGGTTTTGCGACACCTGTAATCATAAATTGCACGAAGTGTATTTCGAATTGAATAACATAGAAGTTGATTTTTTAAAACACTTCAATCATTTTTATAATTCAGAAGCCTTACGAACATGTTCCCATTGCGGAACAGTGATGGAGACAGATTCTCGATTTGTTACAGAAGAATGATGAGTAGCTATTCCTGCTATCTCTATTTAGTTTTATATTAAAAAAACAAAAATATTCATTTTTAAAAGCTATCAATTCTATCAGGACGAGTAATTCAAATCAATTTCATACATTTGTAAAAATATAACAAAAACACGTAAAAAAGTTACAATGTCAACAATAGCACAACAATTCGGAATGCAAGAAGCATTGGAAAAATTAGGAGTTAAATCAATTAATCAAGGTACTTCAACAGGAAATGATTGGTTTTCAAACGGAGAAAAAATAGATAGTTTCTCACCAGTAGACGGTCAGTTAATAGGGTCTGTTACGACTACTACAAAAGAAGATTACGAAAAAGTTATGCAAAAAGCTACAGCGGCTTTTAAAACTTTTAGAACTATGCCAGCTCCACAAAGAGGAGAAATAGTGCGTCAGTTTGGAAATAAATTAAGAGAATTAAAAGAACCACTTGGAAAATTGGTTTCTTATGAAATGGGTAAATCTTTACAAGAAGGTTATGGAGAAGTTCAAGAAATGATAGATATCTGTGATTTTGCTGTGGGTTTATCACGTCAGTTAAATGGGCAAACTATTCCTTCAGAACGTCCTGGTCACGTTATGAGAGAGCAATGGCATCCAATAGGAGTTGTAGGAATTATTTCTGCGTTTAACTTTCCAGTAGCGGTTTGGTCTTGGAATACTGCTTTAGCATGGATTTGTGGAGACGTTTGTGTTTGGAAAGCTTCAGAAAAAGCACCTTTGTGTTCTATTGCTTGTCAAAATATTATTGCAGGAATTTTAAAAGAAAATAATTTACCAGAAGGAATTTCTTGTATCATAAATGGAGATTACAAAGTAGGAGAAATGATGACTTCTGATACTAGAATTCCATTAGTGTCTGCAACAGGTTCTACTCGCATGGGAAGAATTGTGGGTGCAAAAGTAGCGGAACGTTTTGGTAAATCATTATTAGAGTTAGGAGGAAATAATGCTATCATTATTACACCAACTGCTGATTTAAAAGTAGTTGTTCCAGGAGCAGTTTTTGGAGCTGTAGGAACTTGTGGTCAACGTTGTACCTCTACAAGACGTTTAATTATACATGAATCAGTTTATGATACAGTGAGAGATGCTATCGTTGGAGCTTATGGACAAATTAAAATTGGTAATCCATTAGATGAAACAAAACATGTTGGACCTCTTATAGACAAAGATGCTGTAAATACTTATTTGTCAGCTATTGAAAAAGCAAAAAATGAAGGTGGTAAAGTATTAGTAGAAGGTGGTGTATTAGAAGGACAAGGTTATGAAAGTGGTTGTTATGTAAAACCTGCCATTATTGAAGCTGAAAATCATTTTGAAATTGTACAACATGAAACTTTTGCTCCTATTTTATATTTAATGAAATACAGTGGTGAAGTAGAAAATGCAATTGATTTACAAAATGGAGTAGCACAAGGATTATCATCAGCTATTATGACCAATAGTATGAAAGAAGCAGAGAAATTCTTATCGTTCTCAGGTTCCGATTGTGGTATTGCTAATGTAAATATTGGTACTTCTGGTGCTGAAATTGGTGGTGCTTTTGGTGGTGAAAAGGAAACTGGTGGAGGAAGAGAGTCTGGATCAGACGCTTGGAAAGTGTATATGAGAAGACAAACCAACACGGTTAACTATTCAGATGAATTACCTTTAGCACAAGGAATTAAATTTGATTTATAGTATATAACTAAATTACAATGATAAAAGCCCTGTGAAGATTTTTCTTTGCAGGGTTTTTGTTTGAATTATTTTTTTAACAATTCTATAATTAAAAAATCACATCACGGGTTTTTAAAATCTTTAAAAAGGAAAATATTATTTATAAAAAATGATTACTAATAATTTCTGGATAGGAAAGAGATTTTAAACCATTAAGTCCAGTTATTTTAATAGTATTGAATATAAAATCTGTTGTTTGATTAAAATTATCTACTTCTTTCTTTGAATTAGAAAAGGTTTCAATACCTAGTGAATAATATACTTTATTTTCGATTTTAAATCGGGTTAGTTCAATGCCGCTTCCTTCGTGTATTAAAGAGTCAGCTGAAACTAATTTTTTGTTTTCAGTGTCAAATTTTATCAATAATCTATCCTTTTCTATTTTAATCCATGAATTGAGGTCACTACCATTAAAAACGAATAGAGCTATTATCTTTTCGGTTTCTGGTTCGTTACCAATGGTTTCAAAACTGTATTTCTCCCAAGTATTTACAATGCCTTGATTGTTATTGTTGAATTTTTGAGCACCATTATCTTTGATAAGTAGTTTTACTTCTAGTTTTGACTTTTGTTCGTTTTTAACTAGTTTCGGTTCTCTTATTTTTATACCCAGATTAGTGCTTTTTACTAATTTTAAGTAATAATCTTGTCGTGGAAAATCATTTGTAGTTTTAAAATGAATGTCTTTTTGGTTAAACCAATGCTCTAAAGTGTTAAATTCATTTGAATTTAATAACCATCTTGTTTCTATACTTTTTTGCATGGCTTAAAGGTTTTATATGTAAGTGTTTTCAGGAAGAGGATTTGGTAATAAGGGAAGCTTTTTACAAATAACACCCATAACTTGAAAAGATTCAGTAGGAACAGGCTCTAACTCTAATAAGAAATCAAAGTTGATATCTCTTGTTAGTTCAATCTTTTTTTCTACTGTAAGATATCCTGTTTTCTTAATTTTAAATTCATAAGTTCCATTTTCAATGTTCTCTATAGTATAAGTTCCATCTTCTAGACTAAGAACGGATTGCGTAGAGGCATTTTTAACATTCATTAGCTGTATTTCTGTAACAGGTAAAGCTTCGTTTGCTGTATCTACAATTTTTCCAGTTATTTTTACTATTTGAACTTTAGGTTGAGCAGGTTTAACTGGTTTTACAGGAACTAAAATAGGTTTTATAATCATTCGATCCATGCGAAGCGCTCTTAAAACTGCTGGATTAACGGGTTTTGCAAGGACAGGTTTTGCTGGTTTATTTGCTAGCATTGCTGTTTTAATAATAGTAGGGTTAACATATTTTATTGTGCTCATTTTGGCAATATTGATGCTAGGTGCAACCGACTTTTCTTCCACATTTTTTCGCATTATTCTTTGGGGCTGATTATTCATCATTTTAATCATTTTGTATTTACTAGTTTCTTTAGTATTTACTATTAGACCTGGTTTTTGAACAGCCACTTTTGTTAGAACTGATAATTCATTGTTTGAAAGTTGTTGTACTTTGTATGAATTTATACTTTCATTAGCAAGATTTAGCGGAATTGTTTTTAGTAATAAAGGTCCAAAAAATAATCGGCTACCACTTTTAAGTTTGTTTTTTATCTCTTCATTCACAGCTTTGTTTGGAGTAAATGTTAAATCAATATTTTTTGATAAAATTATTTTAACAGGATAAGCAGGAATCTCACCTTTCATGGAATCATCTCCTTTTGATAAAAATTGATTTGTATCTGGATATTTCCATAGGTTATTATTAATTATACTTTCATCAAACCAAGGCCTTTGAATGTCTATGATGCAGTATTCGAAAGAAATAGATTCTAATTCAGGTTCTAGATTTCCAAATTCATTCAAAACTTCTGCAGAAACTTCTTGGGTAAATGTTTTTGAAAGTTGCGTAATTTCTTGTTTTGTAAGCGTTAGTTTTTTCCAAATAGGAGATTGATAATCACAAATTGAATTTGGCACACATGTAGTACTCAAAAATTCAACCCCATATTCATCAGTCAATACACTTGAAGGTAATTTTATATTTTTAGCATCATTCCATTTTTCAATAAAATTAATTTTACTTAAAATTACTGTATCGTATGATGATTTAGCGGATTCTACAGCACTTTTAAAGCCTTTAACCTGCCATTCTATAAGTAATTCTTTTTTTTGATTGTTTAGTGTAGTAAAATCAATAGTCCATTTTTCTAAACTTGAAGTGTCCGAAGGGTCAATAGTGTTTTTTAATGCATTGAGATCTATTATGTTTTTCTCAATATCTGTTGCTTTAATAGCATAGGATTTATATTGTTGGTATTTTACAGAATCATCACCATTAGGTTCAAACAACACTTTTTTTGCACTTTCAATTTTTGTTAGTTCGGTTTGTGAAAAAACATCGGGGTCTATTGTTAAAGCGTTTTCCAAAATATTTCTATAGGAATTATATAATAAATTATCGTTGTCTATTGCCCAAATATTTGGTCTTTTTAAGATAGAATTTGCTATAAATGCAAATTCTGATTGTTCTTTTAAGTATTTTCTTGCTTGAGAACCAGTTGTAATATTATTTTTTAGAAAATAAAAGTCGTCATTTGATAAAGTAAAAGCAAAAGGCGCGAAAGCGACATGATAATCACTTTTATTAGAAACACTTTGAAAAAACTGATTTTTTAATTTTTGAAGGATTGAAAATGAAGCATTCATAACTTTTAATTTTTTTATAGTTTAATAAAAAGCTACTAGATATTCTTCAAAACATCTAGTAGCTAACTTTTGGATAAATACTATACCCAAGATTTAATTGCAGGATCTGGATTTGGAGATTTAGGTAGTAAATGACATTTAAAACCTACACATTGTAAGCCATCTACATAAATTCCTTGTGAATCGCTATGGTGTTGTCTAGATTTTTCCGAACTACCTGACTCATAACTTCCTCCTATAAAGAAAGGACCATAACCTACCATACCACCACCACCTATTTTTGAATCCAAAGCATGAGCTACTGAGCTCGCATTTGCAAATTCAATTTTTAGGTTTCTAATAAAAATCATTGCTGTTGGAATAGCTGGAAGCATAGAATCTCTATGAGGTGGTTTTTTACCATCTGAAAGGAATTTAGATTTAAAACCTTCATTCCCTTGAGCAAATCTCCATGTCTTTGATGTTAAGAAATTCTTTTTTAACCATGGATAAACTATAGGTACTTGACAAATTTCAAAAGACATTTTGAATGAACTGAAATCACATTTTGCATCAAACTCTGTTTTTTGTCCTCCTGCTGAGCCTCCAATAGTGAAAAACCCTAAACTTAAACCACCAGAGGCCCCCCATTTTTTAGTTGTCTTTTTTGAATAAGAAGAATAATCATTATTTGTAAAGGTAAAACGAGTCCATCCTTTAGATTTTGCAAAATTTGCAGGTGCAAGACTAGTGTAAAAAAAGTCGGCACCACTACTTATACCAGTAATTCTTGATTTTTCAAGAGTGTCTTTGTATAGCGCTTTTAATAATGATAAATCTCTAGATGACATTTGATCTATTCTTGCAGCTATGCCTTCAAACTCATTTTTATAGCCATTGTTTACCCAATCATTATATGAAAATTTTACTTTTGCTCTTAACACATTTGCATTAATTGCCCAATTGTGAACAGCTCTAGGAGTAGATGCTGTTAAAGCATCTATTCTTGCACTGTTGTATTCTAATGCAGCTTCCATCCAAGCTTGCATTTTTTCATTATATAATTTAACTAAAGGACTTTCTTCAATAACTTTAACCATTTCTCCAGTTATTAAATCCTCTTTTTCTCGCTCAACTTGAAGGAGCTGTCTAAATCTTTCAATTTTAGCTTTTTCTGCAGCTGTAAGTTCAGTATTGGCTACTTGACTGAAACGTAGTGTTTCTTCATAAACATCAGAAAGTGTTCCTTCATCGTTTTTTATATTCATTCTTACTTTGGTATCATCAATACCAGAAGCATCTGGAATAACATCAACAAATCGCGCAAATTGTTCAGCTTGTTGATACATTTTGGTTGAATCTTGAGCTTCTAATGCTAGCCTTTTGTTTTCATCCATAGGTTCTGTGCTTTGGGTTCCATCTGGATTTGTTATCATTTGTGGTTTACATACTCCCGTAAAACCTTGTGATAAGAAATCAAAGTCTTCTATATCAAAAGGTACACCTGGTGATGTCCAAGCAAAAAAGTTGTCTTCGGATTTTGGTACAGTTGTACCATCTCCATTCGTAATAATGTCGAATATCTTCCCCATCATATTATTCATTAGATCTTCGGGAAGAACGTTTGCTGCTTTTGGCATAATTTTATTTTTTATAGTTTGTCCTACTCTGTCAAGGCTTTTCGGTTTCCGCCTATTCTTTTAATTGTTGATAATTTTTTCTACTTCATTCTTGTAGCCTAAACTAATCCAAGAATTTAAGGCTGAATTAATCATCTTATGGAGTAATGAACCAGAGATACTTAACTGATGAATTGCTTTAATCTCTTTGTTTTCAGCTCTTTTTTTAATTTCTTGCAAGGCTGAATTTGAATCATCAAATTTTTTCTTGTATTCTAAATAGGCTTTGAATTGTTCATTTGGTTCAAAAAAATCGATTGAATCTATCTTTTTAATTGTTCCAAGTGTAGATTTTATAAGATTTACTTTTTCAGTATCAACAAAATCATTGAAGAAATCATCAATTAATTTTTGATCCATAATATTGCTTTTAAGGATATTCTGTTCTAGCTTTGTTTACTAAGTCCAACAAGTCATTTCCACCACTAGCTGCATTTGTAGAAGCATTTTGCCAGCTTTGAACTGCAACTACATAAGGAGTAGTTCCCCAATAACCCCAAAATGGCCCTCCACTTTGTCCCGGCCAAACATCTCCTTGATGATAAATCGCTTGATGAGTATCTGTAGTAGAATCATCACCATTTAAAGCAATACTATTTTGATAAATTGGTCTTTGAGCACCAGTTAAATCCATTGGATAACCAGCATGAGTCCAATATGCACCACCATCCCAAGAATCGGTATAAGCTTTTGCTCCCATCCATCCTATTGTGTTACCAATATTCCTGTCTAATACAATTACTGAATAATCGTATTTACCTTCAGTACTATCAATTGTAGGTCCTTTTACTTTGTATTTGTAATATGTTTTGATTGCATTAGCGGTTCCATAAGAAGCATTTGGACCGTTGTAATACATTGGAGAAAACTTAACCCAGCCTGTTGAACCATTGCTTAAAAAGTCAATTACATGAGCACATGTCAATACATGTCTAGGCCCAATCATTACTCCGCTAGCATAACCTAATGCGGTTTCTATTCTTCCTACACATCTCCATGGATAAGCAGTTGAATTGTAAACAATTCTTTGATCTGGACCAAAAATTGTTCTGCTTCCTTGAGGCTGCATAAATGTTTCTCTATCAATGAATTTTGATTTTTTTGCTCCTTTTTTGTCTACAGGGGGATTAAAATCTTGACTTACATTTTCTGGAATAAAACCATCTAGATCTCCTATTGATCTTGCTCCCTTTACTACTTTTTCAACAGCAATTGCTTCAATTTCTAAAAGACCATTTTCATCTAATTCATCTGTTTTTTTTGCTTTTACAGGTTTTAATTTTTTTACCTCGTTTGAAGAAAGAGGTTTTTCATTTTCTTGATTTTTCATGTTATTTCATTTTTAGTTGTTATTCGTTTAATTAAAAAGGAATTGTTTTAATTCTGTTGTTTTTCCCTCTGTTTGATTGATTTGAGCTGCACCCATAGCTGTCAAAGCATTTGATAATTGAATATCTAAAAGGCTTCTGTTAATTTTTCCATTTGTAGCTCTTAATACTTTACATAAATTATAGGTGAAATACCCTCTTGTTTGACCTGAAAAATCTCCTTCCATGGCTACTTGATTTTCTTTACATGCTGCCCATAAAACATGATTCATTCCCCTTACTTTAACCAAAGATTTCATTGTTGATTTTTTATCCTCTTTTGTCTCAATTTCTTTCTCAGAATTTGTTTGTATTTCTCTAGAGAAATTAAAATAGAACTCATCTTCAAGCATAGGCTCAATAAATCTTGGTGTTTCGTTTGTAAGATTGTTGAACTCATCAAATTTTATTCTTCTAGTTCCAGAACCCGAATGACAACAATCGAAGAATACGTCTAGGTTAACACCTTTAGGTAAAGTGTTTAAAACTGCTTTTAAATCATCATCTTTTAAAACTCCTGCGGTCTTAAAGTCATGTGGACAGATAGCTTCATCAAGACCATCTAATTCTAAATCATCATTCATACTAGCTACTCTTGTTCCATGTCCAGAATAATAAAACACAAGTGAGTCTCCTTTTTTACTTGTAGTTACTAGCCATTTTAAATAGCTTATAATATTATCTCTAGTTGCATTTTGATTTGTTAGAATTCTAATATCTTTTGCTTCAAAACCACAAATAACAAGAGTATTTGCCATATCACGAGCATCATGTACGCAACCATTTAAATCTGGACCACCTGGACCAATAGGAGCATAATCGTTTATTCCTATTATTACTGCTTTTTTTGCCATAATTTATGTGTTTTAATTGTTTCTTTATTTTACATTTTTTGATTTTGTAAAATTGCAATAAATTAAAACTCTGAATTATAGTAAATTACCTATTTTTTTTATAGGCTTATTAACCTTTTTAATTAGGTGGTTTTTGATAGAAATAACGGAAATGCCCTTTTTAAGGAAGGGGGGTATTTGCTCAATTTTATGGGTATAAAAAAAGGAGTTGACTAAATTTAGTCAACTCCTTTTTTTAGAAATTATTAATTAATTATTTTGTTTTTTTAACGTATTGTGTTAAAATAACGATGTTTTGGTTTTCTACTCTACCTTCAATTTGTTCGGCATTATCCCAAACTAATTTAATGTTATGAACTGCAGCACCTCTTTTTGCTGTAAAGTTTGCTCCTTTGACATCTAAATCTTTTATTAGTACTACAGAATCTCCATCTAGTAAAATATTTCCATTAGAGTCTTTATGTATTATTTTCCCTTCATCATCGTCTGCTTCACCAGTTGCTTTTGCCCAATCTAAACTTTCCTCGTCTAGGTACATCATTTCTAACATGTCTATATTTTTTAGTCTTGCATGCATTCTCCAAGAAATAATTTGTACTGGAAGATTTTCGTTCCACATGCTATCATTTAAGCATCTCCAATGGTTTAAATCTACATCGTTTATATTTTCAATTTGATTAACACATGTTTTACACCCTAATATTGAATGCTCTAAACTTTCTTCAGTAAAAGGGAGAACATTAAATACTTGCAAATCATATTCGTTGCCACATAATTCACATTTTGAGTCACTTCTGTCTTTTAATTTTTTTTCAATTATACTCATTTCCTTATAAATTAAAGCTTGTTCCTATGGAAAAATTAAATTGATTATTGTATTTTTCAAATCCTACAGGATTGTTGTCATATTGAGCAATAGGAAACTGTATTTCTGAATAGATTCCAAATCCTTCTGAAAAGAAATAACGAGCTCCAAAATGACCACCAAAATTTTTGATTCCAATATTTAAACCTGGATAAATATCAACTTTTTCTTCAATATTAAAAATGTCTGCTATATTAGCACTAAACCTTGCTCTAATATCGAAACGATCATCAAAATTTGGTTTTTCACCTAATACTTCTTCTATGCCTAATAAATATAAAGCAGTAAAACCAAACGACATATTTTTACCTAATCCATTATCAAACGTTGCTATTATGCCTGTGCCCTTCTCTTGAAAATTAGCACCTACTTGAAATTTTTTATCTCCTTTCCCTGAGAAAACTTGAGCATTATTTATTCCAAAAGTGAATAATGCTAATACTATTATTATTTTTTTCATTTTTTTATTTTGTTGCAAAGATATAAATATAAGTTAATTTCTTCCTTTTTCTTCTGGATAAAGCTCATGTAAAGGATTGCTTTGCCAATACTTCTTTGTTTCCACATTTAAAATAGTTAGCGGTCCCTTGAAAGCGGCACCTGTGTCAATATTCCATACGTTAGCGGCATTATGAGGTGTTGTTTTATTTATCCTTGTCACAGGAGTGTGTCCTATATATATTTCGTTGTATAACTTTAATCTACTCGGGTAATAAATGCTTTCTATCTTTAGAGTTTTATCTAGAGCCAATGCACATTCCCATAACGTTCTATCCCAATAAAAAAGAGGTCTAAAGTATTCAAAATCGACGCCTTTCAAATTGGTAAACCCAGCATGTATAAATAATCTGTTTTTTTCATCAATGTAATATGGCTTCAGAGAATTTAAAAACGTAATATGTTTTTTTATGGTTTTTTCATCTACTTTTTTATAAGCATCGATAGTTGATTGACCACCATGTTTATACCATTCTTCATTGTGTTTCTTTGTGTTCAGGTATTTTAAAAGCAAATCATCGTGATTTCCTGTTAAAAAAATACAATTATGTGTTTTTTTTAACGTTATAAGAAAATCTATAACTTTATCAGATTGACTCCAGCCATCAACATAATCTCCTAAAAAGATTAGCCTATCAGAGGCAACTATGCCAGCTTTACTAATTACTTGCTTCAGTCCTTTTAATCCACCGTGAATATCACCTACAACAAATGTTTTCATTTAGATACTATTAAATAATTATGTAAAAATAGTTTAACTCACTTTAAAACTTTAACAAAAACGGCAGAAAACTTGTAAAATTAAAACTTTGTAACACCTTATTTTTGAAACAACAAAAATAAGGTGTTACAAAAAATAATTAGATGCACAGTATTTTATTTAAAGTAGTAAAAATAATAATATAAACAAATTTAAATTTTAGTATTATGAAAAAAACAATCTTTACCCTAGCAATTATTCTAACAGTTTCTTTATTAAGTGTTTCTTGTACTACAGATTCCTATGATGCTGATATGGAAAGAAACAATACTTCAGTTCATACCGATGATTTAGGACAAACAGATGCAGAGACAGATCCAATCATTATTCCAAAAAAAGACTAACCTCAAAACGATTTATAATTTAGACTTACTTATTATGAAAAAAACAATCTTTACCCTAGCAATTATTCTAACAGTTTCTTTATTAAGTGTTTCCTGTACTACAGATTCCTATGATGCTGATATGGAGAGAAACAATACTTCATCAGTTCATACCGATGATTTAGGACAAACAGATGCAGAGACAGATCCAATCATTATTCCAAAAAAAGACTAACCTCAAAACGATTTAAATTTTAGTATTATGAAAAAAACAATCTTTACCCTAGCAATTATTCTAACAGTTTCTTTATTAAGTGTTTCTTGTACTACAGATTCCTATGATGCTGATATGGAGAGAAACAATACTTCATCAGTTCATACCGATGATTTAGGACAAACAGATGCGGAGACAGATCCAATCATTATTCCAAAAAAAGACTAACCTCAAAACGATTTATATTTAAATTTTAGTATTATGAAAAAAACAATCTTTACCCTAGCAATTATTCTAACAGTTTCTTTATTAAGTGTTTCTTGTACTACAGATTCCTATGATGCTGATATGGAAAGAAACAATACTTCAGTTCATACCGATGATTTAGGACAAACAGATGCAGAGACAGATCCAATCATTATTCCAAAAAAAGACTAATCCCAAAACGATTTATAATTTAAACTTAATTATTATATTATGAAGAAAGCAATATATTCTTTAACAGTATTATTAATAATGTCTTCTTCAATTATTTCTTACTTGACAATAGATTTAAATAGTGAAAAAGAGGAAATAATTCGAGAAAATAATACTAATCAAATTGTTTTATTAGGAGAAGGAAATTCTTATAACCCTATACTAATTATTAAAAACGATTAATTCGTGTAAGAAAATCATTAAATTTGTTTAAATGCATTTATTTAATATTTTTTATTCTTGAAATATTTTACATTACTAATTCTGTTTATTGTTTTTATATCCTGTTCTGAAAGTAAAAGAGAAGAGCAAGAAATGACTGTGCAAAGTCAAAAAATTGATAACTACCTCTCTTTAGCGCAAAAGGAAACTATATCTAAAGAGATGAGAATTAGGTTTGGGGATTTAGCATATGAAACTATTAGAAAAAATAAAAATGACTCTATAACAAGAAGGAATTATTTTAAAGTTGCAAATCGTTACTTTCCATTATATGAATTAGAGAAATATAAAAAGGTGACTAATGAAGTTTTAGAATTAGGTAAAAAAAGTAAAGATTCAGCAACAATAGGAAAAGCTTTGTACTATTTGGGTGATTATTTTTTTGAAAATGCTAAAAACGATAGTGCTTATTGGTACTATAACAATGCCGAAAAAATATATAATAAGATAGATGATAAAGAAAATTTAGCCAATACTATTTTACATAAAGCTTATGTATTACTTTATGAAAAAGATTTTTTAGGTAGTGAAACAGCGACAATTAAGGCTTTAGATATTTCTTTAAATATTTCAGATAAATTACTTGTTTATCAATGTTATGGGAATTTAGGAAGTGCTCTTTCTGGATTAGGTAATTATGAAAAGGCTTTGTATTACCATGAAAAAGCATTACTTCAGATCGAAAAATTGAAAGACAATTACCTTTATGAAGATTTTAAAGCACAAACTTTTAATAATATTGGATTAGTCTATCAAAACAATAATCAATATGAAAAAGCATTAGCAAATTTTTCACAAGGATTAAAAATTAATAACTTATTAAGAACTCAACCCGTTTTGTATTCTGCATTACTTGATAATTATGCTTATTCTAAATTCAAACTTGATAACAATGATGGATTTGAAGAGTTAAATAGAGCATTATTCTTGAGAGATAGTATTAATAATATTGCTGGAATTATAAAAAGTAAAATCCATTTAACAGAATATTATCTTTCTAAATCAAATAGTTTTAAAGCTTTACAATTAAATAATGAGGCTTATTATTTAGCTAAGGAATCTAATTATAATAATGAGATATTAAAAACTTTAGATTTGTATACAAAAATTGACCCATCTAAAGGATTGAGTTATGCAAAACAATATATTACTTTGAGTGATAGTTTATATGATTTAGAGAGAGCTACAAGAAATAAGTTAGCCAGAATTGAATATGAGACTGATGAGATTATTCATGAAAATCAAGAAATTTCAAGTCAGAAAAAAACAATACTAACAGTTTCTATTCTTGTTGCATTTATAGGTGGATTGTTGTTTATTATTTTGTTTCAAAGAGCAAAACAAAAAGAATTAATGTTTACACAAGAGCAACAAAAGGCAAACGAAGAAATTTATCAATTAATGCTTGATCAGCAAACAAAAATTGATGAGGTAAAAAACATTGAGAAAAATAGAATTGCTAGAGAATTGCATGATGGAATAATGAATAAATTAGCAAGTACCAGACTTAATTTATTTGTTCTCACTAAGAGAAATGATGAAGAAACAATAAAAAAATGTATTGGTCATATAAATGAAATTCAGAACATTGAAAAAGAAGTTAGAGTAATTGCTCATGAATTAAGTAATGATACTTTTTCAGAAAAAGGAAATTTTAAAACAATATTGACTGAACTTCTAACAGAACAAAGAGAATTATATAATCCTGAATGTGTTTATGAGATTGATAAGGATATTGTATGGGAAAATATCGATATCGAGATTAAAATGCATTTGTATAGAATTCTACAAGAAGCTTTAAATAACTGTAATAAATATGCAAATGCAGAAAATATTTATGTAAATATTGATAAACAAGAAAAAATTGTAACTTTACAAATAACAGATGATGGTGATGGTTTTAATACTAATAAAGCTAAAAAAGGAATCGGTATGAAAAACATGCTTCAAAGAACAGAAGCTGTTAAAGGAGATTTTAAAATCACATCTGAAATTGGAAAAGGAACAACAATATTTATTAAATTACCAATCAACTAAAACTATAAATTATAATGAATTCTAAGAAAGTAAACATTTTCATGATTGATGATCATCCTTCAATGATTGAGGGATATAAGAGTATTTTATCTTATAATGATTTAGGATATGAAATTAACGTAACTTCAGCTTTTGATTGTGAAAGCGCTTACAAAAGAATGATGAAATCAGAAGATTTGTATGAATTTGATATGGTTTTTTTAGATTTAAGTCTTCCTCCTTATGAAGAAAAAAAAATTAACTCGGGTCAAGATTTAGCAATAATTGCAAAGAAAAAATACCCTTTTGCAAAAATTGTTATTTTAACATCACATGCAGAAGCATTCATTTTATATGATATACAAACTAATATAGATCCAGATGGCCTTTTAGTGAAAAGCGATTTTACTGCTGAAGAATTTCTTAAAGCTTTTGAGGTGATCTCTAATAAAGAAAAATACGTAAGTAAAACAGTTAAAGAGAGTATTCAAGAAATGTTAGAAGTAAAAAATAATGTTTTCCTAGATGAAAATAATCGAACTATAATTTCTTTGTTAGCACAAGGTGTTTTGTCTAAAAATTTGCCTAATTATATTAATCTAGCTCAAAGTTCAATCGATAAAAGAAAAGCTCAAATCAAAGATTATTTCTGTGTAAAAGGAGGAACAGATGAAGATATAGTTAGAGAAGCAAAAAAACAAGGATTTGTTTAAAAATAGAAATTAATTAATTGTATTTCATTTTTCTTAGAACACGCATCACTTCTTTAAATTCTAAATAAACATCAGCATTTTGGAATTTTTTGAGATAAATTTTTCCTTCAATTAACTTTTGTTTTGCTTCTTCAAAGCCATTAAGGTAGCATATCATAAGTGTAGAAGGTATATTTAGAACTTCTTTGTTTTCTCTTTCCGTTAACGGGATGTTTTTTTTCATTTTTTTTAGAATGCTAATGTTTGAGTTGTAAATATGATGAAGCATCTTTCTATTGTATTGTGGAGGTTCAAATAGCATTTGTGTATTCATTTTGTAATAACCATTATCAAAAAAAGTGATAGTAAGTTTTTCTAAAGGATAATAACTTGTTTTGTCATTGATGCCAAGAGCAATATGTTCAGTAATGGTAAAAGAGACATCATCATACTCTATGGTAACATCATCTTGTGCCGAATAAAACAATTTTACTTGCTCGTTTATTAATTCAATATCTACTCTTGAATAGAAAACATTATTTCTAATATTTTTTTTAATACCAGCCCAGCAAACTACAAAGAGCTCTTTGAACACTTTGTATTTGGAAAACAAATCTTTATGCCTATTGTTGATGAAGTCTTGAACACCATCTAGTGTATGTTCAATACTATTTCTAGAATTATTTTCAATACTAATAATCGTTTCAGTATTAATTTTTGAAAAAGGAATTTTTTCTTCAGTAGGCATAGAATTACTTCCTCTTCTCACAAAAACAGTATTAGCAATTATTGTATGAATTCCTTTTTTAAAGGAAGAGGTCTTGCTTTTAGGCTTAATAGTAACGAGTCCTACTACTTTGTCTTTTGGTAAATTTGGAAAAGGAACGTTTTCATATTGAATTTTTGGAGGGTTTTCTATATAAGCATTTACTAAATTTTGTATTTTACTATCATCAAAAAAATCATCACCTACAATTTCATTATTTTCATCTTCAACACCTACTACAATGTAAGAATTGTTCACAGGATTGGAATTAGATAATGCACAAATATGCTTTAAAAATTTAGCCTTTCCTTCTTTACTATGTAGATTTAATTGTCTTTTTTTATCATAAAAACTATTCTCATCATTATGAGCTAATAAATTTTTTATCAGTAATCTTTTATTTAGCATTTTTAGAAATAATTTGTGACTAATTTACTGTTTTATTTTAGCTCATTCAAAATGTTTTATAAGTTAATTATAATCTTGATTTTCTTTTTGTTATAAAAAACAAACAGCCTTTTAATTCTTATTGAAAACTTTAACAATAAAGGCAAAAAACTTGTATCCAAATTACTAAGTTTCAGTTGTAGTTTTACTTTATCAAAAAATAAAAAAACCTAAAATTATTTTAACAAAACTTTTAAAATCATGAAAATTTACTTTAGAAAAGTTGCTTCTGTAGTAGCAATATCATTTTTTTTCTTTTCCTGTAACAACGATGCTGTTGTTGAAGAAGGCAACCAAGAATCGAGTTATTTATCTCCAGATAAAATAGAATTAGCAAAATATATAGCGAATTCCATTAAAAGTAATAATGGAATAAATCTATTTAGCAATAATAAATTTAAAGATCAGAATGAAGTATTACTCACAGATGTTTTCAAATCATTAAACATGAAGAATAATGAAGAATTCATTTCATCAGAGATTAAAAAAGAAGGTATTTTAGAATGCTTTGTATACAATCAAGAAAAAATGAACTCGAATTTTTTAAACGACTTACAAATTCTTTTTGTCCCAATTGACGACAATGTTAAAAAATTGTATGGAGTAGATATTAATGGAAATAAAATAGTCGTTGATGCATTAAAACCAAGTGATAAACCAATGCTTTTTATAGATCAACATGGAAAATTTGAATTCCAAAAAAATATGAATTCATTCAATGAAGAACTTAAGAGTAGAGGGTTTGATTATGCTGTAACTAATACTGCTTCTGATAAATCTACTGCAGTAGATTTTAATAAAATAGATTCAGTAAAATTATCAGATATTCAAGAGCCTTGGTTTAAAGGAAATCCTGAAATTTATGCAATAGTATTTAATTTTGATAAAAACTTTAACGACCCATCTGTTCCTCCACTTAGAGTTTTACAGATGCCATATATTAAAAAGAAAAATGTGCTGTATACACCAGAACAACCTTTTGTTTTTTGGAATGAACATACAAGAAATGCTGCAACTATGATTATCATGGAAGAAGATTCAGGATTCAATTATGCATCTGTAATAAATATTGTTGTTCAAGCAATAGGAACAGGAGTAACTTTAGGAACAGGTGATGTAGTTTGGACTCCATTTGTTGTAAATACAATAACATCCGTTTTGAATGAAATAAAAGGAAGTTGGTCAACAGATTCAGATGATGAAATTGATCAATATTACATTATTAGAAAGCAAAATGTAACCCAATTAAAAAAAGGAGCTAGCAATAATGCCTCAATTACATATTCTTTCGAAACATTGTAGAAATTAATATGAGTTAGTTTAAAAAGCACATTTTTAAAATGTGCTTTTTTTGTTTTAATAAAATAACAGGAATCAGGAAAGTATTGATTAGAAATTGTTTATTGCTTGAAAGTTAACTTTTATTGCAAAAAATCTTAAAACTATAAAAACAAAATCATAAATAAGGCTTAAATAAGGACTAAACTTAATTTTTTTAACGCAATGTTAACATCGTAGTCCTAAATAAATTTTCAATTTTGAATTGTTAAATTTTTTTTTAAAATTTGAACTAAAATAAATTGAAAATGGAAGAAAATACTGCCACTCTAGATATTAGAGCGATTAATGAAAAAATTGAAAGAGAAAGTGCTTTTGTCGATTTATTGACAATGGAAATGAATAAGGTAATTGTAGGCCAAAAACACATGATTGAAAGATTATTAATTGGGCTTTTAGGTCAAGGACATATTTTATTAGAAGGTGTTCCTGGACTTGCAAAAACATTAGCCATTAATACCCTTTCACAAGCAGTACATGGCTCGTTTAGTAGAATTCAGTTTACACCGGATTTATTACCTGCAGACGTTGTAGGAACGATGATTTACAATATCAAGGAAAATGATTTTACTATAAAAAAAGGACCAATCTTTGCTAACTTTGTGTTAGCTGATGAGATTAATCGTGCTCCAGCCAAAGTACAATCAGCTTTACTTGAAGCAATGCAGGAAAAACAAGTTACTATTGGAGATACTACTTTTAAACTGGACAAACCTTTCCTAGTAATGGCTACTCAAAATCCAGTAGAACAAGAAGGAACTTATCCTTTACCTGAAGCGCAAGTTGACCGTTTCATGCTAAAAACAGTTATTGATTATCCTAAAATGGAAGACGAACGCTTAGTAATTCGTCAAAATTTATCAGGCTCTTTCGAAAAAGTAAATCAAGTGGTTTCAATAGAACAAATCCTTAGAGCGCAACAAGCAGTTAGGGAAGTGTATATGGATGAAAAAATTGAAAAATATATTTTAGATATTATTTTTGCAACACGTTATCCTGAAAAATATAAATTAGAAAGTTTAAAACCGCTTATTAGTTTTGGTTCTTCTCCTCGTGGAAGTATCAATTTAGCAACAGCTGCTAAGTGTTATGCTTTCATTAAACGTAGAGGATATGTAATTCCAGAAGATGTTAGAGCTGTAGTTCATGATGTTTTACGTCACAGAATAGGTATTACTTATGAAGCGGAAGCGGAAAACATTACTTCAGTTGATATTATTAATAAAATAGTAAACGAAGTTGAAGTACCTTAAAATTAGTTGGCAGTAAACAGTAACAGTATGCGGTTTCACAATTATACTGATCACTTATAACTGATCACTGAACACTAAAAGAATGGAAACGAAAGAGATACTCAAAAAAGTTAGAAAAATAGAAATAAAAACCAGAAGATTGAGCGATCATATCTTCTCAGGGGAATACCATACTTCTTTCAAAGGAAGAGGGATGACTTTTTCCGAAGTACGTCAATATCAATATGGTGATGATGTTCGTGCTATTGACTGGAATGTTACTGCTCGTTACAACGAACCCTATGTAAAGGTTTTTGAAGAAGAACGAGAGTTAACCATGATGCTTATGGTAGATTGCAGTGGTTCTGAGTCTTTTGGATCAAAAAATCAATTTAAGAACGAAATTGTAACTGAAATCGCAGCTACTTTAGCCTTTTCGTCTACTCAAAATAACGATAAAGTAGGTTTAATTTTATTTTCCGATGAAATTGAATTATTTATTCCTCCTAAAAAAGGGAAATCCCACGTTCTAAGAATCATAAGAGAGTTAATAGAGTTCAAACCTAAAAGCAAGAAAACCAATTTGGCTCAAGCCTTAAAATTTTTATCAAGTGTGATGAAGAAAAAGGCAATTGTCTTTTTGATTTCCGATTTTATGATAAAGGAATATGAACAGACTTTAAAGATTGCTTCAAAGAAACATGATTTAACAGGCATTAGAGTTTTTGATAAACGAGAAGAATCAATACCAAACCTTGGTATGGTAAATATGCTTGATGCAGAAACAGGAGAATCCTTTTTAGTAGATACAAGTTCAAAAAGTGTTCGTATGAATTACGAAAAGTATTATAAGGAGAATGTAAAATATTTTACTGAAATTTTCTCAAAATGTGGTGCGGGAACAGTGAGTACAAGAGTTGATGAAAGTTATGTTACCAAATTATTAGGCTATTTTAAAGCAAGAAATTAAGATGTTAAAGAATATAAGATTACTATTTTGTTTGTTACTTACTTCGATTGCTTTTTCTCAATCGATTCAATCTACTGTAGATTCAACACAAATTAAAATAGGTTCTCAGTTTAACCTAACGATTAAAGCAAACGTTTCTCAAAAAGACAAAGTCGTTTTTCCAGAGGGACAATTTTTTGGACAATTAGAAATTTTAGAATCCTATCCGGTAGATTCCATAAAAAACAACGATAAATTAGAATTAATTAAAAAATATGGGTTAACCCAATTTGATTCTGGTCAATATATTATTCCTCCTCTTCAAGTAATTATTAATAATAAGACAGTCCGAACAGATTCATTTGCAATAGTAGTCAATCCAGTAGTGGTAGATACTTTAAAACAACAGATGTATGATATTAAGTCAATTATAACTGTTGAAAAACCAACCGACTATTTTTGGTTGTATGTTCTGTTAGGATTAATTGCTATTATTGGAATTGGGATTTTAGCATATTATTTCATCAAAAAGAAACAAATTAAAAAGAATGAAGAAGACGAAATATTGTTTGCTTCACCAATTGAAAAAGCATTATCACAATTACAAAATTTAGAAGGCAAAGAACTTTGGCAAAAAGGAGAAACAAAAGCGTATTATTCTGAATTGACAGATATAACTAGATATTATCTAGAAGAGGCTGTTGAAATTCACGCTATGGAAAGTACTTCTAATGAGTTGTTTCAAACATTGAAAAGCACTATAAAAAAGAGAAAAATTAAGCTAAGTCAAGATATTTTAGAAAAATTTAAAAAAGTTATGTCAAATGCCGATTTGGTTAAGTTTGCCAAATCAAAACCATTAGACTTTGAAATTGAAAACGATAAGAAAATGGTGGATTCGTTCTTAATTTCTTTGGATAAAGCTATTCCAAGAACAGATGAAGAAAAAGAAAATTTGTTTACTGAGGAATTAAAAAGAAAAAGAAATCGTTCTCAAAAATTAAAACGAATATTCATTCCGTTATCATTAGTCCTTTTCTTAGTAATTCTGGGTGGTGTTTTTATAGGAATTTCTAAAGGAACAGATTATATTAGAGAAAATTGGTTGGGTCACAATGCAAAATCTTTATTAAATGAGGAATGGGTTTCTTCAGAATATGGTGATCCAGCAATAATTATCTCAACGCCTAAGGTTTTAAAACGAGTTTCAGATGAACGTATTCAAACTAATCTACCAGCTCATGTAAAAGCTACAGCTAAATTTACTTATGGAAGTGTATTGGATAACTTTTCAATTACTTTGAATACAACTGCTTATAAAGATACAACTACGGTAGACTTAAGTCGTGTTGTGGAATATGATTTAAAAAATATGGAGTCGTTTGGGGCAAAAAACATTACTGTAAAAGAAGAAGATTATGAAGACCCAAAAGGGTTAACTGGTAAAAAAGCATTTGGTAGTTTTACAGTAACTAATCCTATTGATAAGGAAAATCAACAAATGAATTACGAATTATATGTTTTTTCTCAACCAGGTGGAGTACAAGAACTTTTCCTTATCTATAAAAATGACGATGAATATGCAAAACAAATTATGGAAAGAGTAATCACTTCTGTCGAACTTAGAAAAACTGCAGAGAAATGAAAAATGTAACTTTTTTACATCCTGAATTTTTCTGGTTGTTTTTGGCTTTGCCAATTGCAATAGCTTGGTATGTTTATTCTAGGAAAAAACATACTGCAACTATTAAAATGAGTTCATTAGCTCCTTTTGCAAATAGTAAAACGATACTATCAAAAATAAAACCAGCGCTTTTTGTATTAAGAATGTTGGCTTTGTCAGCAATTATAGTAGCTTTAGCAAGACCAAGAAGTGTTGATGTAACTGCAAAATCAAGAACAACAAGAGGAATAGATATTGTAATGGCAATCGATGTTTCCGGAAGTATGTTAGCCAAAGATTTAAAGCCAAACCGGTTAGACGCTTTAAAAAGAGTGGCTGCAAAATTTGTGGAAGACAGAATTAACGATAGAATTGGTTTAGTAGTTTATGCAGGAGAAAGTTATACAAGAACACCTGTCACGTCTGATAAAACAGTGGTTTTACAATCTCTAAAAACAGTAGAATATGACGATTCTGTTATTGCAGATGGAACAGGAATTGGTGTCGGATTAGCAACAGCAATCAATAGATTAAAAGATAGTAAAGCAAAAAGTAGAATTATTATTTTATTGACTGATGGTGTAAACAATGCAGGAACAATCGACCCTAGAATGGCAGCAAATATTGCAGAACAATATGGTATAAAAGTTTATACTATTGGAATAGGAACAAACGGAATGGCTCCTTTTCCTTATGCTAAAGCTTCAAACGGACAATTTTTATTTCGAAACATGAAAGTTGAAATTGACGAAGATTTAATGAAAGAAATTGCAAAAACGACTGACGGAAAATACTTCAGAGCAACGAATAATAAGAAATTAGAAGAAATTTATGCAGAAATAAATAAGCTTGAAACAACGGAAATAGAAGAAAAAAAATATTTCAACTATGACGAAAAATTCAAACCTTTTGTTTGGTTTGCTTTTGCATTATTACTGATAGAAATTACTTTAAGAAACACTATTTTTAAAGGGTTTGTTTAAAAAAATAAGAAAATGTATCATAAGTTAGAAGAACCAATATTATTATATTTATTACTAGTACTTCCAGTGTTAGTACTGTTATTCTTATTTCAGGTATATTGGAAAAAGAAAAAACAAAAAGAATTTGGTGATTTAGAATTAATAAAAAAGTTAAGCCCTACAAAATCAATTTTTAAGCCTACTTTAAAATTTGTTACTGTATTACTAGCCTTAACGGGACTTATATTAGCATTGGTTAATCCAAAAATAGGAACAAAAATTGAAACGGTTAAAAGACAAGGTATTGATATTGTTTTTGCTTTAGATATTTCAAAAAGTATGCTGGCAGAAGATATTGCTCCAAGTCGTTTAGAAAAATCAAAGCAATTGATAAGTCAAATTATTAATAGTTTAGGAAATGATAGAATAGGAATTGTAGGTTATGCAGGAAGTGCTTATCCAGTTTTACCTATGACAACCGATTATAGTATTGCAAAAATGTATTTGCAAAACATGAATACCAACATGGTTTCATCACAAGGAACAGCTTTAAATGATGCTATTAATTTAGCAACCACTTTTTTCGATGCTCAAGATACAAGTAAATTGATTATTTTGGTTTCCGATGGAGAAGATCATGGAGATGGAGCCGATGAGGCAAGTGAAATTGCTAAAGAAAAAGGAATTAAAATCACAACAATTGGAGTTGGAACTGTAAATGGAGGACCCATTCCTATAAAAGGAGACAATGGTGTTATTGCAGAATATAAAAAAGACAATCAGGGAGAAGTTGTGATTACTAAGCTTAACCCAGATATTCTTCAAAATATTGCTCAAAACACCAAAGGAACTTATATCGAAGGAAATAATACCAAACAGGTTTTAGAACAAGTAAAAAATGTGTTAGATAACATAGAAAAAACAGAGTTTGAATCACAAGAAATAGCAGAATATCAAACCCAATATCAATGGTTTATAGGCATTGCTTTTTTTCTTTTATTAATAGATATTTTCTTTTTAGAGAGAAAAACAGCTTGGTTACAAAAATTGAACTTATTTAATGAAAGATAGTATGCAAAGGATAATTATTACAATAGCATTATGTATCACTTCAATACTTTTTAGTCAAAATAAAGACAAAAATTTATTTGAAGGAACAGAATTATTTAGCACAAAAAACTATTCATCTGCCGAAAGTGATTTTAGAATTTCGCAATCTAACAATGAAGAGAAGAAAGCGGTGGCTAATTATAATCTAGGAAATAGTATCTATAGACAGAACCAACCTAGTGAAGCTAAATATAAGTTTTTAAATGCTGTCGAATCGGCTAAAACTAAAGAAGAGAAACATAAGGCTTTTCATAATTTAGGAAACTCTTTAATGCGTGAAGAAAATTATGGAGCTGCAGCAGAAGCTTACAAAAATGCCTTGCGTAATGATCCATTAGACGAAGAAACGCGTTATAATTATGCTTTAGCAAAGAAAAAACAAAAAGAAAATCCTCCTAAAGACGATAAGAATAAAGATAAGGACAAAGACAAGGATAAAAATAAAGATCAAGACCAGAAAAATCAGGATAAGAAAGAAGATGGTCAAGATAAAAAGGACAAGCAAGACAACGGAAAAGATAAAGACAAAAAAGACTCAGATAAAGGAGATAAAGACGATAAGAAAAAAGAAGGTGATGATAAAAAAGACAAGCAAGACGGAGAGAAAAAAGAAGATGATAAAGGAAACCCAAAACCTTCTGGTGTTAATAAGCAACAAATAGAAAACTTGTTAGATGCTGTAAATAATGCTGAGAAAAAAATACAAGATAAGTTAAATGAAAAAAAGGTAAAAGGTGTTCCTGCAACAAATGAAAAAGATTGGTAAAATGAAACAGTATTTTATTGTACTATTACTTTTTGTTCAAACGGCTTTTTTAGCTCAAGAAATTAAATTTGAAGCAAAAGTCAGTAAATCTACTATTGGGTTAAATGAGCGTTTGCAAGTAACTTTTGCAATTAATGAAGATGGTGATAATTTTCAAGCACCAAATTTCGAAGGCTTTAGACTAGTAGGTGGTCCTTTTCAATCCACAAACTTTTCTTGGGTTAATGGAGTAAAGTCTTTTAGTAGAAGTTATACCTATGTTTTACAACCTACTCAAAAAGGGACAATAACTATTAAGCAAGGTGTAATTGAGTTTGATGGACAAACATATAAAACGCAACCAGTGACAGTGGCAGTAACTGATGCTGTAGAATTACCTAAAGACCCAAATGATCCAGATTACAAAGTAGGTGAGGGTGTTCATTTAGTAGCAGAAGTTTCAAATGGAAACCCTTATTTAAACGAACCTGTAACGGTTGTTTACAAACTATACTTTAATCCAAGATTTCAAGTTAGAAATGTACAAGAGGTAGAGAACCCTAAATATAACGGGTTTTGGAGCCAACAAATTAATATTGATAAACTACAAGCTGTTCAAGGAAAGTATGACGGAAAAGATTATGCTTTAGTGGTTTGGAGAAAGGTTATTCTTTATCCTCAAGAAGTAGGAACCAAAGCATTAGAACCATTAACGATTAATTTAGATATTGATGTGCCTACAGGAAGAAGAAATTTCTTTTTAGAACCAGAATATAAATCAGTCACAAAAACGATTTCGGCTGGAGCCAAAACATTAAACGTTAAATCGTTACCAGAAGAAGGGAAACCACTTAGTTTTGCAGGTGCAGTTGGGAAATTCAATTTTGAGGTAAAACCTTCCAAAACAGAGTTGAAAAGTGGTGAATCATTAGATCTTGAAATCAGTGTAACAGGAACAGGTAATTTAAAATTGTTTACATTACCAAAAACAGAATTTCCAAGTTCTTTTGAAATTTTCGACCCAGAACACAAAGAAGAAGTGAATACTCCTTTGTCTGGAATGAATGGAAAAATCTCCGATAAATACACTATTATTCCTCAATTTAAAGGAAAATATACGCTAAAACCAATTGATTTTTCTTATTTTGATTTGAATACAAAATCATACAAAACAATCACCTCAGATGAGATTACGATAGACGTTTTAGATAATCCAAACTTTACTTCTACTAAACAAGATGTGGTTCAAAATGATACGAATAAGCAACAGGTTGTAAAAAACAATACGTTTCAATTTATCAAATTAAAATCAGATTTTGTTCCAAAAGAAAGAACAGCCTTTTTTGGCACTCAATTATTTTATGGATTAGTATTAGCTCCGTTTTTATTTATTCCAATAATAGTCTTAGCTAGAAAGAAAAAAGAAGCGATTGATGCAGATGAATTTGGAAATAAAATCAGAAGAAATAATAAGTTAGCCAAAAAATATCTTTCAGAAGCTAAAAAACAAATGGGTAATAAAATTCCATTTTACATGGCAATGGAAAGAGCATTACACAATTTCCTAAAAGCCAAATTGCACATTGAAACTTCAGAAATGAGTAAGGAGAATATTCAAGAAATATTAGAGAATAAAAAAGCACAACCAGAAACGATACAGCAATTTATTCAATTAATGAATGATTGCGAATTTGCTAGATATGCTCCAGCCACAGAAGTAGCAATGAAGCAAGACTTCGAAAAAGCAGTAAGTTTAATTTCCGACCTAGAAAAACAATTGTAATAAAGATGAAGAAACTAATTTACATAGTTGTTTTAATTACGAATTTTATTTTCGCTCAAGAAAACGCAAAAAAACAATTTGATAGTGCAAATGAATTGTATCGAAAGGAACAATATACTCAAGCGATTGATAAATATGAATCTATTCTATCAAAAGATAAATTAGAATCAGCGGAGCTGTATTTTAACCTTGGAAATTGCTATTATAAATTAGGTAAAATTGCACCCTCAATATATAATTTCGAAAAAGCAGCATTACTAAACCCTGATGATCAAGCCATAAAGACCAACTTAAGTTTTGCCCAAAAAAGAACAATCGACGACATAAAAGTGATGCCAAAAGTGGGTTTTTCAAACTTTTTAAACAAAACAACAGCCGTTTTTTCTTATGATATTTGGGCTTGGATTGCTGTTGGTTTATCAACTATGGTATTGCTATTTTTTATAGGATATTACTTTTCATCAACAACTATTTTAAAACGAATATTCTTCTTGGGAATGTTTGTATTAATAGGTTTTATAGTTATAAGTATTTCATGTGCATTTCTGCAAAAGCAATTAGAGAGGAATGTGCGACCTGCAATTGTTTTTGAAGAATTGGTAAATGTGAAAACGGAGCCTAAAACTAGTTCAGAAAACGCATTCATGCTTCACGAAGGGACGAAAGTTTTTGTAAAAGAAACCTTAGACAATTGGAAACGTATTGAGCTTACAGATAAATCAGAAGGTTGGATTAAAAAAGAGGCGATTAAAGAATTGAAAGAATAAAATTATTCTCTATTTTTGGGAAAGTTGAAATTTTATTTACATGGATAAAACGCTTTGGAAAGAAATTGAAAAATTCGATTTTGATTTTTCTCTTTCAGAATATGGTTTTTCTACTCGTTTGGCTTACGAAAATGAATGGACAACATTCTTTACTCAAAAAGCCATTGAAGAATATAAGAAATTCATGTATTTGGCTGCTACTTCTAATCAAATGGTTTCTCCTTCAGAAATTGTAGATATTGTTTGGCATCAACATTTGATTTTTACTCAATCTTACAAAGAATTTGGCGATATCCTAGGTAAAAAAATAGAACACATTCCTTCTACTCATAACAGAGAAGAAAAAGATAAATTCATGGCTGCCAAAAAACGTACTAAAGAATTATATGAAAGTGTTTTTGGGTTACAACCCAAAGCATTTTGGGAATACAACACATTTTCAGAAGCGTTAGAGATTGAAAAATCAAAGATACATTTAAGTTCTATTCTTTCTTTCGGTTTACTAATGCTATTCTTTCTAGTCTTATTCTTTCGATATGTTCTTTATGATGTCTTTGTATATATTGACAATCCTTTTTTTCTAATCCTATACATTTCTTTAGCAGTAGTAATTTATTATTCTTTAAATATATATAATGAGATTGTAGTGGGTAAAAATATAAAAAAAATAATCTCAAATCCCATTATTAAAAAATTAACAGCAAGCGAATTAATTCATTTAAAAACCAACCAACTAAAAGTGGTTATTCATGGTTATGTGAATATTTAGTAGTGGATAAAAAGTTAAAAATTACAGACTCAAAAGAAATAATAAAATCAAATAGAGGTAAAAAAGGGAGCAACGCTATAGAAAACAGTATTATAGATTCTTTTGATTCAAGTAGTAGTGTAAAATATAGTCATTTATTGAGACTGCTTTTGAGCAAGCCTATTTTTTCAAAAATTCCTAAGGCAACAAATAAAATCAAAGAAGCAATTAATTTTTCAAAAAATAATGTAAAGTTATTTGCATTTAACTATGCTTTTATAGTGTTTTTTCTTGCAATAGGAGTTACTAGATTGGTCATTGGATTACTAAGAAACAAACCAGTGATATATTTAGTACTACTATTAGTTTTGGCTTTTTATTTGTCATTTCTTTTTTTAAAAAAAGCATGGAATATAATGGTTTATAAAGGTATTCCAGATCAGTTTAGAAATGAAATTATTCCAAAATCGAAGACCGAACACACAGGCTGGGAATGGAATTATTTTTTAAATGGAACAGCATTGCTTTCGGCCGCATTTATTCCTTTAGCAAGTACTTATACCAGCTCTAATTATTTTTCAGGATGTGGCACAAGTTGTGGTTCTAGCTGCGGAAGTTCTTGTGGTTCCAGTTGTGGTAGTTCATGTGGCGGCGGTTGTGGTGGCTGTGGAAGTTGATTCCTAAGTAAGTACTGAGACTAAATACTATACTTGTTCGTTCTCATTCGTTTCTTCCTTCTCCTCCTCATCAGTACTTTTTATGCTTTTTTCATACCATTCTTCAATCTTTGGATATAAATATGCAGAAATTTCTTTGGTAGGATTATAAAAAATAGAGTCATCCAAGGTTTCTTGAGTTGCCAATGCACTATTGATATTCACTTTCTCAAACAATAAAATGACCACACTTAGTAATAAAATGGTCTTTAAAACACTAAAAAGAGCTCCGGCTAATTTGTTAATCCAACCCAGATAAGCAAAATCAGCTATTTTAGTCAATAGTTTTGCAGAAAGATAAATTAGCACAACTACAAGGATAAACGTCAAAGCAAAGGCTGTTATTTCAATATATTTGGGTTCCCAACTTACCTTGGTTTCCAAAATATTTTTTACCAAATAAGAGAATTTAATCGCTACAAATATTCCAGCAACTAAAGCAATCAAAGAAGCTAATTCTACAAAAAGACCATTCTTAATTCCCTTATACAAAGCATAACACAACAAAACAGCAAATACAATATCAATAAAACTCATTCTAAAAAGAAAATAGATTAAAGAATAAAGATAATAGAAATTATTTAAAACCAAATTTCGGCTATATCTTTGCACAAAATTATGTTAGTAGTTGAGGTTACTTACAACTTGCAGCTTATAACTTACAACTTTGAAACATGTCAAGAGACGAACAATTAAAAGAACGTTGGGAAAGCGTTGTCACTATATTATCCAATAAATTCGCAGATGGAGACGAACTCGATTTGGATGCGATTATTTATTTGATTGGAATTCAAGAATTGGGTAAATTCAAACAAGAATTTAAAAAAGATGAAAAAGTAAACCTCATGCATATTGCTATTTGCCGTTTACTCGAACCGTATGGCTATTACGAATTTGAATTTTTCGATAGCGACGGTTGGCCTCATTACAAAGTTAAAGAAGAATTACCTCCTTTAAAAGCAGGTGAACAAAGTATTCTAATGAAAGATGCTATTGTGAATTATTTTTTAGATAAAGAATTAATAGATTAATTGATAGCTGTTAAATGAAAATAGATAAGTTTGTATTGGCTATTATAGCAATAGTTCTTTTTGCCTATCTTTTTCCTCAATTGGGCGCAAAAGAAAGCAATATTCCTCTTGATTTGATAGGAAGTATAGGTGTTGCTTTGATTTTTTTCTTTTACGGATTAAAATTGCATCCTGATAAAATTAAAAGCGGACTTAAAAATTGGAAATTACATGTTTTGGTGCAGTTGTCTACTTTTTTATTGTTTCCAATTTTAATCTTGCTTTTTAAACCTTTTATCACTTCAGAAAATCAAGAAATAATTTGGTTGGCTTTTTTGTTTTTAGCAGCTTTGCCTTCTACAGTTTCTTCTTCAGTAGTAATGGTTTCTATGTCGAATGGTAATATTCCAGCAGCAATTTTCAATGCTAGTATTTCAGGATTAATTGGGATAGTAATTACTCCACTTTGGATGGGTTTATTTTTACAGCAAACCACAACTGAATTTGACTTAGGTGTAATTTATATCAAATTAGCAACAGAAATTCTTCTACCAGTCATTTTAGGCCTTAGTTTACAACGGTTTTTAGGGAAATACGCTGCAAAATACAACAAGCAATTAACCTTATTTGATAAATCGGTTATCTTATTAATTATTTATAAAAGCTTTGCTGAATCTTTTGAAGGAAATGTATTTACATCTGTTAAAATACTCGATTTAGTGCTGATTTTTACGATAGACATCGCACTCTTTTTTGTAGTGTATTCTTTAATTGGTTTTTTATCTAAAAAACTACAGTTTAATAAGGAAGATCAAATAACAGCACAATTTTGTGGAACCAAAAAATCATTGGTTCATGGAACAGTCTTCTCTAAAATTTTATTTCCTTCAACTATTTCTACTGGAATTATTCTTTTACCATTAATGTTGTTTCACGCGACTCAAATTTTTATTATTAGTGTGATTGCTTCTAAACTTGGAACAAGAGAAAAAGGCTAGATTTTTTAAAGATTTACTATAGAAACAGACAAACTTTAGAATTAAATCAAAAGAAAAAAATTTAATTTGTAAATTTGCAGTCCATTTTAAGATTTGCAATGATAGACAAGATTAAAAGTCATATTGAAGAAGCTAAAGCTTTTCATACTGATAGTAAAGAGAAACTAGAAGAATTCCGCATCAAATATTTAGGTAGCAAAGGCTTGCTAAGAGAGTTGTTTGCAGATATGAGAAATGTTCCAAATGAAATGCGAAAAGATTTTGGATTAATTGTCAATCAGTTAAAAAACACTGCGGAAGATAAAGTCGCTGCTATTCAAGAACAATTAGAAAGCAAAGAAGTTGTAAAAGGGATTTATGGAGATGTAACACGTCCAGGTGAGCCTATAAACATTGGTTCTCGTCATCCTATTTCTATTGTGAAAAATCAAATTATTGATATTTTTTCAAATGTAGGTTTCAATGTGTCTGAGGGACCAGAAATTGAAGATGATTGGCACAACTTTACCGCATTAAATTTACCAGAATATCATCCAGCAAGAGACATGCAGGATACTTTCTTTATTCAAACTAATCCCGATATTTTACTACGTACACATACTTCATCGGTGCAAGTGCGTTATATGGAAAACAACCAACCACCTATCCGAACTATTTCTCCAGGTCGTGTTTTTCGTAACGAAGATATTTCATCACGTTCACATTGTATTTTCCACCAAGTAGAAGGCTTATATATTGACAAAGACGTTTCTTTTGCTGATTTAAAACAAACGTTGTTGTATTTCACTAAAGAGATGTTCGGAAAATCTAAAATTAGATTACGACCTTCTTATTTCCCATTTACTGAGCCAAGTGCTGAGGTAGATATCTATTGGGGGTTAAATAATGAAATCGATTATAGAATAACCAAAGGAACAGGTTGGTTAGAAATTATGGGTTGCGGAATGGTGGACCCAAATGTTCTTAAAAACTGTAACATCAATCCAGACGAGTATACAGGTTTCGCTTTCGGAATGGGAATTGAACGAATTGCTATGTTATTATATCAAATAGGAGATATTCGTATGTTTTATGAAAATGACGTACGTTTCTTAGAGCAATTTAAATCGTCAATTTAGTCTTAATACTTTAGTTTTAATACTATTCAAATGAAAGCAGATATTATAATCCCAAAAGTAGAAAACGTTCACGTTGTAGCTATATTAGAATGGAGCGATGATTTTCAAGAAAATTGTTGGTATGCTTATTTATTAAATGCTACTAATGAAACTTTGGAAATGGCCATGATTGTTTCCCGTGCTTACGGATTAATCAATGGAGAAAATAGAAATACCATGCAATTGCGTCATGCTTTTGCTAAAGTTGAACCACAAACAGCTGTAAAAATCGAATTTTTAGAGAATAATGTCTTACAATTGAACAATGAATTTATGTTGTCGTATTTCATTGGCAACCAAATGTTCGACAAGAAATTCATTTTCAAAGCAAACAGTATCAACGATAAAGCGCAATCTGATTTACCTGTTATTCCGAAACGCGGAGTAATGAGTATTTAGGAATCACAAAAAAATTGCAATCCTCATAAAAATTCCTCAATTTTATAATCTAATTCAAGTTGTAAAATGAGGAATTTTCTTTTAACATTACTTTTTATCGCAAATTTTACATTTGCACAAGATTTTGCCAAACACGTTAATCCATTTATTGGTACTGGTGGTCACGGGCATACGTTTCCAGGAGCAACAACACCTTATGGAATGGTGCAATTGTCTCCAGATACTCGAATTGATGGAAGTTGGGATGGTTGTGGTGGCTATCATTATTCTGATTCAGTTATTTATGGATTTTCCCACACCCATTTGAACGGAACAGGAGTTTCAGATTATGGCGATATCATGTTGATGCCAAACATGGGCGAACCTTCACTCGATAATAAAGTGTACTCTTCATCTTTTTCTCACGATAACGAAAATGCTTCCGCTGGATTTTATAGCGTAAAATTAGACAAACACAATATAGATGTGTGTTTAACCACTTCAACACGAGTAGGTTTTCATGAATATACTTTTAACGAGAGTGGTCAAGCCAATATTATTCTCGATTTGAATCATCGCGATAAATTATTGGAAGGAAGAGTTCGTGTAATTGATAACAAAACTATCGAAGTGTTACGCAGAAGCGAAGCTTGGGCAACGAATCAATACGTTTATGCAAGAATAGAGTTTAATGTTCCAATGAAAATAACAAGTGTTAAATCAAATGGAGAGAAAAAAGGTGACTTTTATTCAGGAACAGAACTAAAAATGAGTTTCTCCAAACAAATCAAAAAAGGAGAAAAAATCTTGGTAAAAGTATCGCTTTCTCCAACCAGTTATGAAGGAGCCAAATTAAATAGTTCGGAAATTAAACATTGGGATTTTGAAAAAGTCAAGAAAGACGCAGAAGCACTTTGGAATAAAGAATTATCTAAAATTGAAGTCTCTTCAAATGATAAAGATAAGTTAGCCGTTTTCTATACTGCTTTATATCATACGATGATGCAACCCAATATTGCTCAAGATTTAGACGGAAAATATCGTGGAAGAGATAACAAAATTCATACTGCAGAAGGGTTTGATTATTACACCGTTTTTTCACTTTGGGATACGTTTAGAGGAGCACATCCTTTATATACATTAATCGATAAAAAAAGAACGTCAGATTACATTAATACATTCCTCAAACAATACGAACAAGGAGGACGATTACCCGTTTGGGAATTGGCTTCCAATGAAACGGATTGTATGATTGGGTATCATTCAGTTTCTGTAATTGCTGACGCTATGGTTAAAGGGATTAAAGGGTTTGATTATGAAAAAGCATTTGAAGCCAGTAAAGCTTCAGCCATGAGAGATGTTTTGGGCTTAGAAGCCTACAAAAGACAAGGTTTTATTTCTATAGATGATGATCATGAAAGTGTTTCGAAAACCGTTGAATATGCTTATGACGATTGGTGTATAGCACAAATGGCTCAAATTTTAAACAAGCCAAAAGAGTATGAATACTTCATGAAACGTTCTCAAAATTGGAAAAATCTTTTCGATTGGGAAACAGGTTTCATCAGACCGAAGAAAAATGGAGGTTGGGACAAACCGTTTGACCCTCGTGAAGTGAATAATAATTTTACCGAAGGCAATGCGTGGCAATACACGTTTTTCGTGCCACAAGATATTCAAGGAATGATTGATGCTTATGGCGGAAAAGAAAAATTTGAAGCCAAATTAGATCAAATGTTCAACAGTGAAAGTAAAACCACAGGTCGGGAACAAGTAGATGTAACAGGCTTAATTGGACAATATGCACATGGAAACGAACCCAGTCACCATATGGCTTATTTGTACAATTATGTAGGTAAACCAGAAAAAACAAACGAAGAAGTAAAATACATTTTAGAAAATTTCTACAAAAACACACCAGACGGTTTAATAGGTAACGAAGATTGCGGACAAATGAGTGCTTGGTATGTGTTGAGTTCCATGGGGATTTATGCGGTTACTCCAGGAATTTCAAAATGGCAAACAGTTAAGCCAAATTTCGATAAGATTAAAGTTCATTTTGAAAATGATAAAACAGTCAATGTATTAAATAATGATAATTCAAAATTAGGATTCTTTATTGAGAGACCAATTAATACATCTGACTATTATTATTCTAGAATGATCTTACCAGTTCCAGTAATTCAAGCGGAAAGTAAATCATTTAAAGACAAATTATTGATTTCAATGGACAGTAATAATTTGGATAATGGAAAATATAGAGATTATATGATTTTCTATAAAATAGAAGGACAAAAAGAGTTTTCTCTTTATACAAAACCTTTTGAAATTTCAAATTCAGCTAAAATTTATGCTTTTACTAAAGAAGATTTAGAAGGAAGAAATGAAAGCGACACCATTTCCGCTCAATTCTTCAAAAAACCAAATAATTACACCATTGCTATCAAACCTAAACTAGATAAACAATATCACGCTGGAGGATCAGATGGTTTGCTAGATGGAATTAATGGAGATGTAAATTGGAGAAAAGGAGACTGGCAGGGCTATCAAGGCAAGGATTTTGAAGCTATAATTGATTTGCAAAAGGAAATGAAAATAGATAAATTAAATGCTAATTTTTTACAAGATACTAGAGCTTGGATTTTAATGCCAACGGAAGTTGAATTTTATGTTTCCAATGATAATAAGACGTTTAAAAAAGTAGCGACAGTTGTTAATACTGTTGACCCCAAAGAATATAACACAGTAATTAAAGACTTTAGTGTTTCAGTAAAAGAAAAAGGGCGTTATGTAAAAATCATAGCTAAAAACTTTGGAAAACTACCCGAATGGCATCAAGGTCATCCTTACGATGGTGATGCTTATATTTTTATTGATGAAATAACAGTGAATTAATTTCGTTAAAACAATAGTGCCTGTTTTTAAAGCAAGTTTTAAATGACAAATACTTCTAGATATACTTCTTTAAAATTATTAATTAGCTATTTATTACTTCTTGGCTTAATGGCCTTTGCAGTTTGGTATTTGTTTCAACAACAATACAAATTAAATCAACTGTTAAAGTCTGATTCTATGGATGAAAATCAATTGGCTTACACCGAATTAATAAGAGATTTATATGAAACAGATAACCAATCTAAAGTTGCTTTACAAACGAAAAGCAAGCAGAATATAAATTTGTTTTTAAATAAAAACACTAAAATCATTCAAAAATTAGACAGTTTAAAATCAGGATTATTACAATCGGATGTCGAAATTATTGATACACTAAAACAACTTTTAAATTACAAAAAAGAGAACGTATTGCAACTATTACAATTGCAAAAAAAATCGAACAATTCTTCTCCCATTACTCAAGTAGTTTCTAAAATTGAAAATCTGGAGGAGGTAAAAGGAAAATTGAAAATCGAAAATTTATTTATAAATACCGAAGATTTTAACCCTTATCAAAAAAGAGTCGCACAAGATTTTGTAGATTATTTAAATGAAAATGTTCCTAAAGACAGTAGTAATACAATTTCAGCAAAAGAAGCAGATTCTATTTTGACAGCTTCAAAAATCATTTTATTAGAATCACAAAAGAAGAATAACCAACAATCGATAGCCATAAAAAATAAAGAAGTGGAATTGCTTAGAAACGAACTCTTTATTGCTCAAAAATTAACGGATATTATTTCAAAATTAAGAGAAACAATTGCGAAAGAACAAGAACAAGCAAGAGTAAGTAGAGTAGAAAATCAGCGTGATTCATTACAACTAGTTACTGTTGCAGCAATAATTTGCTTACTTCTAGTGATCTTTTTCTTTATTCTTTTGTCTACAGATTTCCTTAAAAACAAAACATATAGACAAGAATTAGAGCTTCAAAAACAAAAAACAGAAGTGCTTTTGGAATCTAGAGAACAATTAATGGCGGCAGTAAGTCATGATATTAGAACGCCTTTACAATCAATTATTGGATATGGTTCTCAATTATTAGAAAAAGAAGAATCGTTTCAAAATAGAAATAAACTGATAAAAATTAAATCTGCTACACATTATATAGAGCAGTTGGTTTTAGATTTATTGGATTATGTTCGAATGGAAAAAGGGAAAATTAAAGTCTTTTCACAAGAATTTGAATTAAACGAATTATTAGAAGAAACAGCACAAAGTATTGCCGATTTACATCAGGAAAAAGAAGTCATTTTACAATATGTTATTCAAGAAACGGAAGATGTATTATATTATGGAGATTATAATAAAATAAGGCAAATCCTTTATAATTTAATTGGAAATGCGTTCAAATTTACGGCAAAAGGAAGTGTTACTATTGCTACAAGAATTCAAGAAGATAGATTATTTATTGCCATAAAAGATACTGGTGTAGGAATAGCGTCTGAATCCTTTGAAAAAATATTTGATTCTTTTACACAAGAAAATGCTGAAATTGAATTGTTATATGGAGGTACAGGATTAGGTCTTTCCATCTGCAAAAAATTAGCACATTTGTTAGATGGGAAAATAACTTTGGAAAGTAAATTAGGAGAAGGTTCTATTTTTACCATTAGTTTACCTTTAAATTTTTCAAAAGAAGTTAAGTTGGAAAATGAGATTGAATTAGATACTTGTTTAGTTTTAGATGATGATAGTTCTCAAATAGAACTTACTAAATCATTGCTTCTACCTTATTTTAACTCTATTGTTACTTTTACTTCTGGTAATAAAGCACTAGAATTTTGTAAAAAGCAACTTCCTTCTATTGTTTTTTCAGACATTCAAATGCCAGAAATGAGTGGTTATGATTTTGTAGCCAAACTAAGAAAGTTACCAAACACAAAACATCTTCCAGTGGTTTTCATTAGCGGTCAAATTCCAAATGATGAAAAAAACTTACCAAAACAGTATAATGATTTCTTATTAAAACCCTATACAACGAATCAACTATTGACTTTGTTGTCTAAAATATCTGGTAAAAAAATAGAGAAACAAAAAGCGGTAAAAGGAGATTCTTATGGAGCAGTTTTAAAACGCTTTATTGGAGATAATCCAAAAGAAATCCAAAAATTCATTCAGCAATATAAAGCAGAATTAACTCATGATATAGTTCATTTAGAAAAAGCTATTGCCAATAAAAATAGCAAAGAAATTGCCATTATAAGTCATAAAATGCAAACCATGATTGGACAATTAGAAGAAAAAGAATTATACACTGCATTACAACGCATTGAATTGCAATCCAAAAAAAGAGATCTATCATCAGATTATACTTTTCTTTTTCAAAAATTAAATGATTTTAAAGAAAAGTTGATCATAAATGATATTGTGTAATTTTATTATACATCGTTTTTCTTGATATCCCTAATATTTCTGCAGCTCTAGTTTTATTTCCATTGGTCATGGCAAGTGCATCAACTATTGCTTTTCGTTCTACTTCATCTCTTAATCCTAAATCGGAAGATTCTTGCTCTTCATTAAAAGACGTAATTTCATCGGGTAAACAACTGATGTCTATATTGTCTTCTAAGCTTAAAAGTGTGGCTCTTTTAATGTAATTTTGAAGTTCTCTCAAATTACCTGGCCATTGGTATTGAATTAAAGCTAATAAAGCTTCTTTTGAAATTTTAGTGACCTCTTTGTTCAATTGTGCGGCAGCTTGCTCTAAAAACAAATAAGAAAAAGCTTCAATATCTTCTTTTCTCTCTCTCAAGGCAGGAATAGAAACCGAAAATTCATTTATTCTATGGTAGAGATCTTCTCTAAAGGTTCCATTGGCAACAGCCTTTTTTAAATTTTCATTGGTAGCACAAATTAACCTTATATTGATATCAATTTCTTTATTAGAACCAATGGGTTTAATCTTTCGCTCTTGAATAGCACGTAATAATAAAACCTGATTTTCATAAGATAAATTACCAATTTCATCTAAAAATAAAGTACCAGTATTAGCAGCTTCAAAACAACCAATCTTGTCATTTATGGCACCTGTAAAAGAACCTTTTACATGTCCAAAAAATTCACTTCCAGCAATATCTTTTGGAATGGCACCACAATCCACTGCTACAAATGGTAAATTACTTCTATTGCTTTTTTTATGAATCGTTTTTGCAGCAACCTCTTTTCCTGTTCCATTTTCTCCTGTAATTAAGACAGAAAGAGGAGTAGGAGCAACTAAATCGATGTGTTTTTTTAGTTTAATGGAGGCAATTCCTTTGCCCCAATAAAAATCAGATTTATCAGAAGGTATTTTGTCTTCTTTTTGTACAGATCGTTCTTGTTTTTTATCACTAGAAAGTATTTTTTGGAGTACTAATAAGGCTTCTTCTGGAACAAAAGGTTTAGAAATATAATCTGCTGCACCTATTTTCATTGCTTTTACAGCTGTTTTAACATCAGCATAAGCGGTCATTAACACAAATGGTATGGATTTGTTTTGTTGTTTTAAAATAGAGAGCAAGGCTAAGCCATCTCGATCAGGTAAACGTAAATCGGAAAGAATGATATCGAAAGAGTTAGAATCTAATTCTTCTAAAGCTTCTTTAATAGAAAAAGTAGGGATAGCATCGTAGTTATTACGCTTTAAAAATTGTAAAAGCATATTGTTAAAAGTAGTGTCGTCTTCAACAATTAAAATTTTTGGCATTCTTTTTTAAATAAAAATAAAGATTTTTATTAGTAATCTTCTTAAAAATTATATAAAAAATGCTATCTCATATGAGATAGCATTTTCATTAAAGGAAAGTGAATTTATATTACTCCTTTTTCAACCAATTTCCGTTAGCATCAGCATACACAGTTTGTGCAACTTGACCAACTATTAACTCTAACTTAAACTCTTTACTCTCATTCACATATGCTTTTTGAATTTTAGCATCTTTGAAATCTTTTTTTACAGCTTCTTGAACAGCGCTTGGCAATTCTTCTACGGGTAATTCTTTAAACTCTTCTTGAAGAACTACATTTTGAGTTGCTGTCGAACTGATTCCTGTTGTTGCAAATGTTGTTACTGTTGCAAATGCAAATACTGCTGTTAAAATTACTTTTTTCATAACTTACTTTTTTAATTATTAATTAATCTGCTTAAGTAATTGAAAAAAACATGCCAGAAGAGAAAGAATAAATATAAATAATTAAATAACTGAATATCAGTGTTTTATTATTTTTTATAAAATAAACTGTTGTGTAAAAGAGAAAAGAACAAATCAAAATACGTGTAAATAAGTTACATTTTGTTTTGCTAATCCTTAACAGGAGAAAGGATAGACCAAATTACTGAAATGAGTAAAACACTTCCCACAACACCTAAAGAAACTAAAGAAGAGATATGTACAAACGGGGCTATTATCATTTTTATACCTATAAAACCTAAAATGAGTGCTAATCCATAGTGTAAACGGCTAAACATATACATAAAGTTGGCCAACAAGAAGTATAACGAACGAAGCCCTAAAATAGCAAAAATATTCGAAGTGTAAAGTATAAAAGGATCATCAGGAGCGATAGCAAAAATAGCAGGAATACTATCAACAGCAAATAATAAATCGGTAAATTCAATGATGGTAATTACTACTAATAAAGGTGTTGCCATTTTTACTCCATTTTGAATGGTAAAAAAATGATCTTCATCAAATTTTGGGCTTACTTTAAAGAATTTGTGAACCAATCGTGCTCCAGGACTTTTTGAAAAATCTTTCTCTCCATCGTCAGCATTATCACTAAACCAAGATTTAAAACCAGCAACAATTAGTATTAAACCAAATATAGTTAGTAGGTAATTAATAGTAACTTCTTTTCCAAATAAGATCATTTCTGGCAAATAAGTATAATTTAAAATCCAAACCCCAGAAAAAATAAAAATAGCCCTAAATACTAATGCTCCAATAACTCCCCAAAACAATACTTTATGTTGTAATTCTTTGCCTACATTGAAATAACCAAAGACTAAAATAAAAACAAATAAATTGTCTACAGATAAGGCTTTTTCTATCCAATAAGCACCTTGGAATTGAGAGAATTTTTCAAAGCCTAAATAATAATAGATAATGCTACTAAAACCCATTGACAAAGAAATCCATAAAATTGACCAATAAGCAGCTTCTCTACTTGTAATAGCATGACTTTTCTTATTTAGAATTCCTAAATCTAAGAGTAACATGCCAATGATTACAACAGTAAAAACACTTAATATTACAGGATGATTAATTAATGAGTCCATTTTTTTTAGATTTTTTTGCGAATGTATTAGCTATTTTTAGCTTCAAGGAGTAAAGTTGTAAGTTTTTGATTTTTAGCTTATTACTTTTATTCATAAAGATATTAAAAAAGTCTATGTAATTGATTTTCAAAAACATAGACTTTATTTTAGTATAATCTAATGAAATGTTAAATTTTAATTCAATTTTTCAGTCAATTTTTTAAATTCAGATTTTGCTTCTTTACCTTCATATAGAACGCGATAAACAGCATCAATTATTGGTGTATCTGCTTTGTATTCTTTATTCAATTGATAAGCACTCTTAGCGGCATAGTATCCTTCAGCAACCATGCTCATCTCCATTTGAGCTGATTTAACTGTATATCCTTTGCCGATCATGTTTCCAAACATGCGATTTCTTGAGAATACAGAATATCCAGTTACTAATAAATCTCCTAAATAAGCAGAATTATTAATATTTCGTTTCATACGATGTACTTTTCGAATAAACCTTTTCATTTCACGAATAGCATTACTCATTAAAACAGCTTGAAAGTTGTCTCCATAACCTAAACCATGAGCAATTCCAGCAGCAATTGAATAAATATTTTTTAAAACAGCAGCATATTCAGTACCAATAATGTCATCAGTAGTTTTAGCTTTTATGTAATAGGAGCTTAAGTTTTTGGCAACATACTTAGCTTTGTCTCTATCATTACAAGCTATTGTTAAATAGGACAAACGCTCCATAGCTACTTCTTCTGCATGACAAGGACCCGTTATAACACCAATATTATCAAAAGGAATATTATAATTAATATTAAAATGTTCTCCTACAATTAAACTAGATTCTGGAACAATCCCTTTAATTGCTGAAAAAATAATTTTTTCTGAAATTGGCACTGTTAATTTTTCTAGTTCACCACTTAAAAAAGCAGAAGGAATGGCAAAAATAATATAATCGGCAAATGCGATTGCTTCATTAATGTCATTGGTAAGAAACAACTTATTATTATCAAATTCTACTGAGCTAAGATAGTTAGGATTGTGCTTTTGATGTTTGATACATTCTAAAGCGTAAGTGCTTCTCATATACCAAGCAATTTTATCCTGATTTGCACATAACATCTTAGCAAGAGCCGTAGCCCAACTCCCACCACCAATAACGGCAAACTTTGGTTTTTCCATTTATTTATATTTTAGGAAATTCAAAGGTAAAGAAATACTTTTAATATTGAAAATGCCTGTATGACATACCTTATAAAGCTGATGCATTAACTTTAACATTTTTTTAATTTTTTCGATGCAATTTAAACTTGTAGCTAAGCGTTGTATAGATATATTTTAAATAATTTGGGTTAAATTATTTAGTTTTTGGTTGGTTAATAAAAGCGTTCAAAATAGAATTTTGAACGCTTTTTTGTTATATTTATGCTTAATAAACGCTTATTGTTATGCAAAAAGGATATATGTCATTTATATGTTTATTTAAATTACTGATTTTTCAAGCACAAGCACCTAATGTAACTTATACAAGTCCCAATACTTTTTCTGTAAATGAAACAATAATTCCTTTACAGCCTACAAATACTGGTGGAATTATTCCAAGTGAACCAGTGGTTTCCACTTTTGCGGGTACTGGTTCTGTTGGGTCTCTAGACGGAACTTCTGGTATAGCAACATTTAATTTTCCTACGGTGGTAACATTGGGTAACCAAAATAATATTATTGTGGTTGATAGAAGTAATCATAAGATTAGAAATATTTCCAGCACTAAAAACGTTAGTACTATAGCAGGAACAGGAACTATTGGTGCAGTAAATGGCCCTTCAAACATGGCTTCATTCCGATTCCCAGATGGAGCTATTGTAGATTCTCAAGGCAATATTTTTATTACGGATCAAAGCAATCACAAAATTAGAAAAATTGACATAAATGGTCAAGTTTCTACTTTTGCAGGAACTGGAATAGCTGGTTTTCAAGACGGAGCAGCTCTTTCTGCTAAATTTTATTTTCCAGCTGCTATGGCAATAGATAGTAATGATAATCTATACATAGCCGATTACAGTAATCATCGTATTCGTAAAATTACACCAGATGGGCTAGTTTCAACTGTAGCTGGTTTAGGAAGTGCAGGAGCAATTGATGGCAATACAAGTACAGCTACATTTAATGGTCCAACTGGTCTTTGCTTAGATAGTTCAGGGATTATTTATGTAGCTGATTATGGAAACCATAAAATACGTAAAATTGACACAAATGGGCAAGTTTCTACTTTTGTAGGTTCTGGAATAGCAGGAGCGGTAGATAATAATGGAATTATAGCTTCGTTTAATCACCCAGCTGTTGTTACTATGGATAGTCAAAATAATTTTTATGTTACCGATGAAGACAATAATAAAATTCGTAAAATTAATGCTTTAGGCGATGTTACTACTTTTGCAGGAACAGGAAGTCAAGGAGCAATTGATGATGTTGCTTCTTTAGCTACATTTAAAGGACCAACAGGAATTGTTGTAAACGATAATGATGAAGTAATTATTGCTGATTACGGGAATCATAAAATTCGTAAAATAACTACATATAAATATACAATTTCACCAAGTTTACCTAATGGTCTTTCTTTAAATCAATTTACTGGAGAAATTGCAGGAACACCTTCAGTAATATCTCCTATGACTGATTACACAGTTTCAGTCTCTAATCAATTTGGTACTAGCTCTTTTATTATTAGTATAGAAGTAGGAAGTTTAGCAACAAAAACTTTTGGGAATAACCAAATACAGCTTTTCCCTAATCCAGTTAAAGATATTTTGAATGTTTATTCGATTGAAAGTATTAAGACGGTTACTGTTTTTAACACATTAGGACAAGAAATAAAAAAGTTGATTCCAAATCAAGAAAATTTTCAAATCGATTTCTCAACTATTGAGAAAGGCATTTATTTTCTTAAAATGGAATCAAACTTACAAACAAACAGGATGAAAATTACTAAAAACTAGTAACTCATTTCCACTATTTCTCTTACTTTTTCAGGGGTAATGTTTTGTTTTTCACCTAGGGCTTTCCAACCTCTTTCTTCAAAGCGGTTTACGATAAAGTCAGCAGTTTTTTCGTAGTTTTCTGTGTTTTCAGATAATTTGGTTTTCATTCCCATTTTGTGAAGGAAATCAACCGTTTTTTCTAAGGCTTTTTCTGCAATTGCTTCAGTTGAATCTCCAGAGATATTCCAAACACGTTTTCCGTACTGGGCTAATTTATCTTTTTTGGTGTCAAACATTACTTTGTATAAGTTGGGACCAATAATTGCCAAAGTTCTAGCATGATCAATTTCATACAAAGCAGTTAATTCATGACCAATCATATGTGTTGCCCAATCAGAAGGAACTCCTTTTTGAATTAATCCATTTAAAGCCATTGTTGCAGACCAAACGAAGTTAGAAGCTAATTTATAATCAGAAGGATTTTCAACCACATTTGGACCAATTTCTATCAGCGTTTGTAAAATGCCTTCAGCAATTCTATCTTGAAGCATCGCATCATGAGGATAGGTTAAATATTGTTCCATAACGTGTGTAAAAGCATCTACAACACCATTTTGCAATTGTCGCTTTGGTAAAGATGTAATTACTGTTGGGTCCACCACAGAAAAAACAGGAAATAAAGCACTGCCTCCAAGAGTTAGTTTCTCTTGTGTTTCTTCAATAGTAACTACAGCTCCCGAATTCATTTCTGAACCTGTTGCTGGTAACGTTAAAACCGTTCCAAACGGAATCACTTGAGATACATCCTTAAATAAAATACGTTTTCTTAAAATTTCAGCAGCATCACCTTCATAATTGACAGCACCTGAAATGAATTTCACACCATCAATTACACTTCCACCACCAATAGCTAAAATAAATCCAATTTTTTCTTTACGAATCACTTTAACAGCTTTCATTAAGGTTTCATAACGAGGATTGGGTTCAATTCCTCCAAATTCCACAATATTATTTGATTCAAATTGTGAGGATAGAGCTTTCTTTACTTGGTCATACACTCCATTTTTAAAAATACTTCCTCCACCATAAGCAAGTAATATTTTTGTGTTGGCAGGAACTAAATCTTTTAATTTTTCTATTTGTCCTTTTCCAAAGACATAATTTACGGGATTATATAATTCGAAATTGTTCATTTTCTTATTTATTTATTTGTTCTAATAATTTTTGAGCTACTAATTTAGAAGAAGCTGGATTTTGCCCTGTAATTAATAAACCATCTTCTACAGCATAAGGTGCCCAATTTTCTCCTTTACTATAAATAGCTCCATCAGCCTGTAATGCGTCTTCTAATAGGAAAGGAACTATTTTGGTTAAACCTACAGCTTCTTCTTCTTCATTTGTAAAACCGGTAACTTTTTTACCTTTTACTAAGAATTCACCATTTACTTTCACGTCTTTCAATACTCCAGGAGCATGACAAACGAAAGCCACTGGCTTATTGTTCGTATAAAAAGATTCAATTAAAGATTTTGAAGTTTCACTTGAAGCTAAATCCCATAATGGACCGTGACCGCCTGGATAAAATACGGCATCATAATCAGCTTGATTTATGGTAGCTAACTTTACTGTGTTTGCTAATTTTTCTTGTAAAGCTTTATCGTTATCAAATCGTTTAGTGTCTTCTGTTGCAGAAGATGAATCAGCGCTTCTAGGATCAATGGGTGGTTGACCTCCTTCTGGTGAGGCAATGGTTATTTCAACTCCTTTATCAGCTAATTCATAATAAGGTGCTGCAAATTCTTCAATCCAAAATCCTGTTTTTTCTCCTGTGTTTCCTAGTTCATCATGACTAGTTAATACAAATACTACTTTTCTCATGGTTTCTTTTTTTGTTGTTGCTTCTTCGTTTTGCGTTACTGTTTCAGTTGTGTCTTCTTTTTCTTTACAACTGATGGATAATACTAATAATAAGGCTATTGCTATGTTTTTCATGATTTTCTATTAATCAAAATTACGGATAAGGTTACTGTTTTACGTTTCAACATTTTTTAATTATTTATCAAAATTACTACATAAATGATATTAGTAAAAATAATTTAAATTATGTTTGTGATAAATATAATTATACCATGGTTAATTTAGAATGGTACAGAACATTTAAATCGGTTTATAAAAACGGTAATTTTTCAAATGCTGCGAAAGAATTATATATAAGTCAGCCAGCCGTGAGTCAGCAAATAGCAATGTTGGAAGCACATGTTGGTTATAAACTGTTCAATCGAAAGTCAAAAGGAGTTGAGCCAACAGAATATGCTAAGTTGCTGAATAATTTAATCATTGAAGCTTTAGACCGACTCGAAAATGTTGAAAATGGTTTTAGAGAAAAAGCTTTTAATACCAATAAGTTGGTTTCTGTTGGTATTTCCAAACATTTATTTTCAAGTATTGGTAATCAATTGCTGTCCAAATTCGATTTTATAGACTTTACTTATGCAGAAAATGATGAGTTGTTCCAATTGGTCGATTCCAAAAAAATTGATTTTGCCATAGTTACCAAGAAATATGACACTTTTGACACCATTCAAAAAGAAATAGGTCAAATAAAACAAATTATGATTGCTAGTAACGATTTGGATTTAAATATTGTGAAAAATGAGATTAAGACTAACAATTTAACAGCAGTGGAAAATTGGTTAAACCAACAAAAATGGTACAGTTATGATGCTCGAATTCCACATGTAAAATTGTTTTGGTTACATGTTTTCGACAAAAAGAGACCTTCCTTAGTTGCGAATTATATAATACCTTCAGAATATGAAATGCTAAATACGCTATCAAAACATTCGGGACTTGCAGTAGTTTGGGATATCAATGCGAAAGAATTTTTGGAAATGAACAGAATACAATTACTTTGGATTAGCTCAAAAATGCCTTTCACACCAGTTTATTCATTATCAAGAAAAAATGACACTTTGAATAGTATTTTGGATGAGGTTTTGATAGAGTTGAAATTATTCTTAAGCACATAATTTATATATTTAAGCTATTTTGTATATTTGAGTACACCAACATAAAAAGCTATGAACCAAAAAACAACCCTTTCCATAAACACACCTTGTTCGGAAAAGTTCGATAATTTTCTTTCAACTGAAAAAGGAGGTTTTTGTAGTTCGTGTCAAAAAGAAGTAACAGACTTTATAAATTGGACAGATAAAGAAGTTGCTAATCATTTTAAAAACACTACGCAAAATACTTGCGGTTATTTTCGTGAAGAACAACTGAAGACTTATGATAATGATTCAACTTCTTTAAAAACAAATAGATATAAGTTGTTTAACGCTGGTTTAGCTAGTGTTTCTTTACTTTCTTTATTGTATTTTAATACATCTTTTGGACAGACCAAAACAAAACCGACAACGATTCAAACTGAAACTAAAAATAAAGAAAGACAATTAGAAAATCAATCAGAAGGAATTATTGTAAAAGGAATAATTTCAGATGAGATTGGTCCTTTAGCAGGTGCAAATGTTGCTTTGAAAAACTCAAATATTGGAGTAACAACTAATTTTAATGGTGAATTCACTTTTCCACAACCTTTAAAGGAGGGGACAATTTTACTAGTAAGTTATGTAGGTTTTACAACGCAAGAGGTTAAGGTTACAAATGAAACAAATCACATTACTTTAAAAATGGATGATGCTATGTTGTGCTTTGTTGGAGAAGTTTCAGTAGCAAAAGTATATCAATCCAAACTTTCTTTTGTTCAAAGAGTAAAAAGTTGGTTTAAGAATGAGTAAACACCTATTATGCTTAGCTCTTTGTTTTTTTAGTCTAAAAACACAAGCGCAACAATCTGATTTTAGTAATATCAACTTTACAAAAGCTGATGCAATTGCAAATAAATACAAAGGAGCAACTTTAGAAAGTTTACCTATTTTGTCCTATAATTTAACGAGTACATTAAAAACGGATGTTGAAAAATTTCGAGCAATATATCGTTGGGTATGTGCCAATATTGAAAACGATTATTACGCTTACCTAAAAAACAAAAAGACTCGTAACAAACTAAAAAAAGACAGCTTAAAATTGGCTACTTGGAACGCATATTTTACACAAAAAACATTTAAAAGACTATTAAAAGAACAAAAAACAGTTTGTACAGGTTATGCATATCTCATTAAAGAATTAGCCAATCTGGCAGAAATAAAATGTGAAATCTTAGACGGTTATGGGAGAACAGCAGATGTAAACATTGAAGAATTAAGTATTCCCAATCATTCTTGGAATGCAGTCCAACTCAATAATAAATGGTATCTCTGTGACGCTACTTGGTCCAGCGGTATTTATGATTTAAATCACTACAGTTTCAAATATGATTACAACGACGGATATTTTTTAACAGATCCAAACTTATTCGTAAAAAATCACTATCCAGTAAACACCAAATGGTTACTGACAGATACCATAATTCCAATTACTAGTTTTTTAAATGGACCAATAGTGTATCCAACCACTTTTAAACAAGCCATTGTTCCTACTCAACCAGTAACCCTACACTTGGAAGTAAAGCAAAATCAAGAAGTCATTTTTTTACTAAAAGAAGGTAATCCTATGGATACAAGCAATATAACTATTGAAATGACTTCAGGAACTTATAAAACTTCGGTTAAACCAACAATAAATAAAAATAGTGATGAACTTTTAGAGGTGAAACACACTTTTGACAAACGAGGTTTTTATGATTTTCATATTAAACTTAAAGAGGAGTATTTGATTACTTATACTGTAAAAGTGGAAAAAAAATAAATTTACTAATAATTCGTTATCTATACTGCAAACATGTCATTTAGTGGAATGTAAAATTTAATTGGAATAAAAAATAAACTATTAATTAATTTACAATAAACCTATAATAAATCAGTTTGCATTCCAATTTATAGTAATTCTATAGTAAGGTTATAGTAACTTCATAGTAATATTAATTGCTGTTTAAGTTTAATAAAAGTAATACCAAAATGGAAAACAAATCACCAAATACAGATAGTAAAACCAAAAAAAACTATATTTGCGTAGTATATACACGTTTTTATGTCAGCACATCATCAAAATATTAAAATAGCAGTAGATGCAGTAGTTTTTGGATATCAAAAATCAAAACTATATGTTTTATTAATCCAACAAAAGTTTGGCAGTCAAAATGACTATTGGGCCTTGCCTGGTGGATTGGTTCAAGAAGATGAAGCTTTGATAGAAGCTGTAAAACGAGAATTAAAAGAAGAAACCAATGTTTCTGTTAATTATCTAGAACAACTGTATACTTTTGGAGATGATATTTCAAGAGATCCTAGAAACAGAGTAATTTCTGTAGCATATTTCGCTCTGGTTGATCCATCAAAACTAACTTTAATTGCTGATACGGATGCAGAAAAAGTGTCTTGGGTAGAAATTGATAAAATACCTAACTTAGCTTTTGATCATAACGAAATTATTAGATTGGGAATTGAAAGATTAAAAAATAAAGTAACCTATCAACCTATTGGTTTTGATTTGCTGCCTACTAAATTTCTTTTCTCTCAATTAGAAAATTTATACAATACTATCATAGGTAAAGAAATTGACCGAAGAAATTTCCGAAAGAAAATGATGAGTTTTGGCTTTATTACAGAAACAGAAGAATACGCAACCAAAAAAACAGGTCGTCCAGCTAAATTGTATGCTTTCAATACTGCCGAATACAAACGCCTTGAAAAAGAGGGAATTCACTTTGAAATTAAGTTAGTGTAAAAAATACACAATAAAATATTTTGTCAGAAAAAAATTAAATCATACATTTGTGTAAAATAAACACAAAATAGTTATGATACTTAATTTAGATACACAATTTACCCCACTAGGAACACAAAATACAATTGAATTTCAAAGTTTTATCTTTTCAGGAGGAGAACCTCATATAAAGATCACAGCAAACTTTGATACTACAGCTACGGTGACCGTTACACATCGAATCAATTCTTTCAACAATTTAGGGTTGTTTTGTTTGGCTATTGATGCTTTAAGAAGAATGGGCGTGAAAACCATCAATGCTTTTATCCCTTACTTTCCAGCAGCAAGACAAGATCGTGTTATGATTCCAGGAGAACCTTTATCTGTAAAAGTTTATGCAGATATCATCAATAGTTTGAATTTGAATAAAATCCAAGTATTCGACCCGCATTCAGAAGTGACACCAGCTTTATTGAATAACTGCGAGGTAGTAACCAATTACGATTTTATACAACAAGTAATTAAAAAGATAGGAAACGAAGTGGTATTAATTTCACCAGATGGAGGAGCCTTAAAGAAAATCTACAAAGTATCAGAATATTTAGGAGGAGTTGAGGTAATAGAATGTAGTAAAAGTAGAGATGTAAAAACAGGAAAACTATCAGGCTTCAAAGTTTATTCAGAAGACTTACAAGGCAAAGATTGTCTAATCGTAGATGACATTTGCGATGGAGGAGGAACTTTTATTGGCTTAGCCGAAGAACTAAAAAACAAAAAAGCAGGCAACTTATACTTAGCAGTAAGTCACGGTATTTTCAACAAAGGTTTTGAAAGTTTAAGTGTATTCCAAAAGATTTTCACTACCAATTCTTTCAAAGATATTGAGAATGAGAAGGTGGAAGTAATTAAATTAACAGTAGAACAGTAATTCAAATTTAATTTTAATTTCAGAAGCACAAACTAATTCATTCAGTAGAAAAGCACACCTGCTATCCACTCTATCTTTTCTTTTTTTATTTTGAATCTGTTGAAGGAAAAAAAGAAAAGGATGCCATTCCTATCAGGGCTAAAAAAGACGTTTTTAATTACTAAACCCATTGCAATAGGAATCAAACACAAAGTAAAAATGAAACTAGAATTAAAAAAATATACAGCACAAATAGAAGAATGGCCAAAAGAAGGCTATCACATTATGGCACAATATGATGATGATAAAATAATAGTATATCAATCCTACAGAAAAGAAATAGGAGAATTTGCAGTCAAAAATCAATACTTTGGTGGGGCATTTAGTCTGGAAAGAATGACCTGGATAAAACCCAATTTCCTTTGGATGATGTACCGAAACGGTTGGGGAACAAAAGAAGGACAAGAAGTTGTTTTAGCCATTCATCTGAAAAGAGACGCTTTTGAAACGTATTTACAACATGCTGTTTATTCTTCCTTTAATCAAGTTGAAGGAATGACAAGAGAAGAATGGCAAAACGAAGTAAAATCATCAAATGTCCGATTACAATGGGATCCAGATCACGATCCTTATGGAACTAAATTAGAACGAAGAGCCATACAAATAGGATTGCGAAACGAGTTTATAAAAACATTTGCAAAAGAAGACATTCTGTTAATAGAAGACATCAGCGATTTTGTAGCCCATGAATATGAAAATGTAAAAAACAACACCTTAGAAAAACTGATGATCCCAGCAGAAAAACCATTAATTTTCAAGGATAATGAATTAAATAAAATGTTGAAGATTGCAATTTGATAAAGAATGAAAACAATTAATGAAATATTCAGATTAGATTTAGCAAAAAAATCACTTACTGGAATTGCTATTGGTGATGCTTTTGGAGATAGTTTTTTTAGAGAGACTGAATTGGTAGAAGAAGCAATTTATAACAAAATCATTCCAGAAACACAATGGAGATACACAGATGATACTGTAATGGCAATTCCACTACTTAAATCGTTAGAACTATTTCAAGAAATTAATCAAGACTATATTGCCAAAGAGTTTGCATTAAATTACGAGAAAGAAAGTAGTAGAGGATATGGACCTTCAATGCATAGAAAATTAATGGAAATGAAAGTATCTTCAAATTGGTTAGCTATTTCAAAAGCTAGTTTTAATGGAGAAGGTTCTATGGGAAATGGAGGAGCAATGAGAGCATCATTAATTGGAGCTTATTTTCATGATGATTTCGATAAAACTTCAGAACAGGCAAAGAAATCGTGCGAAGTTACACACTATAATAATGAGGCTATTGCAGGAACAATAACAGTAGCTGTAGCAACAGCCCTTTGTACAAGAATGTTATTAGGAGAAAAGATTACAAAAGAAGATTGGTTAAATACCGTAATAGATTGTACTCCAGAAAGTGACTTAAGATATAAATTGATAAAAATAAAACAATTACCAAGTAATTATCATATTAAAACAATAGTGTCTGCTTTAGGGAATGGGATTAAAATGTTAACACAAGATACTGTTCCTTATGCTATATGGAATGTTTATCATTTTATGCATGATTTTGAAAATTGTCTTTGGAAAACAGTATCAGGGTTAGGAGATAGAGACACTACTTGTGCTATTGCAGGAGGAATTTCAATTATGAATACTAGTAATGATGGAATTCCTAAATTATGGATCAATTCGATAGAAAAATGGGAAGAAAGTGTTTTTTATAAAGAAAATTAAAAATGAAAACAAACCAAGTACATAGCGCATTATTTGGAGTAGCCGTTGGTGATGCGCTAGGAGTTCCTGTAGAATTTAAATCTAGAGAATTTTTAATAAGATTTCCTGTAGTTGATATGCAAGAATACGGATCACATCATCAACCAAAAGGAACATGGAGTGACGATAGTTCTTTAACCTTTTGTTTATCAGATAGTTTATGTAAAAGATATGATTTAAATGATATCGCAAATAAGTTTTTGAAATGGAAAAAATATGCTAGTTGGACTGCTAGAGGACAGGTCTTTGATATTGGAATTGCAACAAGAGAAGCAATTTATAGAATTGCTCAAGGAGAAGACCCAGTATTATGCGGTGGTTTTGATGAAGAGGACAATGGAAATGGTTCGTTAATGAGAATTTTACCTTTAGCTTTTTATTTAAAAGGAGAAGAAGATATAAGTATAATCTATCAAAAAGTTAAAGAGGTTTCCTCTATTACACATGCTCATTTTCGTTCTGTTTTTGCTTGTTTTGTTTATATAGTTTATACTTTAGAATTATTAAAAGCGAAAAATAAATTTGAAGCTTATAATCAGACCAAAATAACACTTGAAGATTTTATTGATAATAAAGATTTTAATAAAAAAGAACTTCAATTGTTCGATAGAATTTTAAAAACAAATATTAATGAGTTAGAAGAAGATAAAATTCATTCAGGTGGTTATGTTGTTCACAGCCTCGAAGCCAGTTTATGGTGTTTGTTAAATTCGAACACCTACGAAGAAACAGTTTTAAAAGCAGTAAATCTAGGAAGTGACACCGATACAACAGCAGCCATCACAGGAGGATTAGCAGGATTACTATATGGCTACGAAAGCATTCCAGAAGAATGGATCAACGTATTAGCTAGAAAAAACGACATCACAAAGCTATGTGATAGATTAAGTGAGAAATATGAAATACACAATTGAAACTATAAAGTCAGACAATAAATTCCTATTCTTTTGGGGTCACCAACCTTCAAAAGACGGAACAATCACAAAAACTTGTTTCAGTCAATGGTGGAAAAGTAGTTTTACAGTTCAAGGAATTGAATACAAAACAGCCGAACATTGGATGATGGCAAAAAAGGCTCAGTTGTTTGGAGATAAAGAAGTGTTAAAAAGAATACTACTTTGTAAGTCACCAGCGGAAGCCAAAAAGCTAGGCAGAGAAGTTCGTAATTATGAAAATGAAATATGGTTAGCCAATAGATTTCAAATAGTAAAAGAAGGAAACTTCCATAAGTTCAGTCAGCATAAAGATTTAAAACAGTTTCTTTTGAATACCAATGAAAGAGTTATTGTAGAAGCAAGTCCAGTAGATTCCATTTGGGGAATTGGTATGGCAAGCGATGATAAAGACTCCAACAATCCCGAAAAATGGAAAGGATTAAATTTGCTAGGCTTTGCTTTAATGGAAGTTAGGGATGAATTAAGAAAGTAATTGAAAAGATGGAAACAATAAGAACTTTATTCTCGAGAGAACATGAAACAGTACTTCCTAATTTAGGTGTTTTCTTAGCAGGACCAACACCACCAAACGAAAGAATGGAATCAGGTTGGAGAAGAGTGATACTAGATAAGTTATTAAAAGATGAAAGATTAGACCCAAGTATGCTAATTGTTTCTCCCGAACCAGAATCTGGAAATTGGAATACTATTGAAAAACCAAATACCAGTTTATTGAATAAAGTACATAATGATCAAATAGCTTGGGAATGGCAATATTTAGGATTGTGTGATATTACTGCTTTTTGGTTACCAACTTATTTTTCAGAAGAAAAAGCAGAAAATTTCCCAAATAATATTGGACCCACAAGCCGTTGGGAGTTTGGATATTATTTTCAGGAATACCTTAAAAACCCTCAAAAGAAACATTTCATTGTGGGTGCACCAGAAGATGCCGAAAGTGTTAATTGGGCTAAAAAGTTAGTTGCTTCACATGGTATTAAATGGCATGTTTTAAAAAAAGAAGATAAAGAAAAACAAGTAGCAGATTCGTTTATAGAAGAAATTGCTACAACATTAGTAAAAAACAAATGGGTTTTCTAATGAATAAAAATAGCAACAATGAAAAAGATCATTTATAACAAAGACATATTTGTACTAGAAAACTTCCTTTCCAAAGAAGAATGTGTAGCTTTAATAGAAAAAAGTGAACAAATAGGATATGAAGAAGCTAAAGTGCAAACGGGAGCCAACACGCAATCGATGTTAAAAAGTGTAAGAGACAATGATCGGATTTTATACAAAGATGAAGTATTGGCTAATCAATTATACGAAAGAGCATTGCCGTTATTATCTAATGAAATTGGAAATTATGACAGAATAGGATTAAACGAACTATTCCGTTTTTACAAATACAGTCCAGGACAGCGGTTTAAAATGCACAGAGATGGAAGTTTTAAACGAAACGAAAGAGAAAAAAGCTTTTTTACATTCCTAATCTATCTTAATGAAGAATTTGAAGGAGGAACAACTGGATTTGAAGATTTGTTTACAATCCAACCCAAAACAGGTGACCTATTGGTTTTTTATCATTCCTATAGACACGAAGGAAAGAAAATAGAAAGTGGTTACAAATACGCATTACGAAGTGATATTATGTATCGAATGAAAAATTAAAAGAGATTAAAAAAATGAAAAAAATAGCAATATTAACCGGAGCAGGAATAAGTGCAGAAAGTGGCATCCAAACCTTCAGAGATGCTGACGGATTATGGCACAACCATAAAGTAGAAGACGTAGCTTCACCAGAAGGATGGCGAAAAAACAGAGAAGTAGTACTAGAATTCTATAACGAAAGAAGACGAAAACTAAAAGAGGTTGAGCCCAATCAAGCGCATCATTTAGTAAAACAATTAGAAGAACATTTCGAAGTACAAATCATCACACAAAACATAGATGATTTACATGAAAGAGCAGGTTCAACTAATATTTTACACATACATGGTGAACTAAACAAAATGTGTTCGTCACTCAATAGAAAATTAGTATACGATTGTTTGGAAGACATAAAAATTGGAGACAAAGCCGCAGACGATTCCCAATTACGTCCTGATATTGTTTGGTTTGGAGAAGAAGTGCCTTTATATCCAGTAGCTATCGAAATGGTAAAACAAGCCGATATCTTTATGATAATCGGAACCTCTTTACAAGTGTATCCAGCAGCCAATTTGTTAAGCTTTATCAAAAATGACGCTCAGCTAATCATTATCAATCCAGAACACGATGGAGGCAATTATGGTGGAAGAGCTATTTATGTAAAAGAAAAAGCAACCACAGGGATGCAAAAAGTATTTGATGTTTTACTAAAAGAAGCGAAATAATGAAGTGATTTCAGAAACTCCAGTGGAGTTTAATATTTTATAACTTAGACAAAGTCTATAAAAAGCAGCTCCAGCGGAGCGAAATGTATATATGAAACTAACCATACACGGATATTCAACAGCCTTATTTGCTACTTGGTATTTTATAGAAGAACTAGGAATTCTTTTCGATGCAGGTGACGGATTAACCTCGGGTTTGTTGAGCAAATGCGGAAAAATAAAAAACATATTCATTTCGCATGCCGATAGAGATCACCTTACTGGATTGTTGCAGTATAACCAACTATTTTCAATTCATCAACCAAAGATATATTATCCAAAAGACGCACAGTCATTTCCATTTTTAAATCAGTTTTTTACTAATTTCGATCCGCATGCAAAAGGAACAACTTGGCAAGCCATAGATAAAAATCAGACAATTGATGTAAAAGAGAAAATTAGTGTAGAAGCTATAGAAAATGAGCATGTTGTCACCAAAAATGGAATGATAAAGAGTTTGAGTTATAAAATTTGGGAAACCAAAAAGAAACTTAAACCCGAATTTACTAATTTAGAACCAACACAATTAAGAACTTTGCGACAAGAAAAAGGAGATGATTTTGTTCTAGAAGAACTAAAAATGAATATTCTTTCCTATTCTGGAGATACACCAGTAGTGGATTATAAACGTTATGATCATTCCAAAGTATTGATACATGAGGCCACGTTTTTAACAAAAGCCGAAACCAATACCAAAGCCGAAAAAAACAATCATAGTTCATTAGAAGAAGTAATGAAAATGGTAAGCAATTGTACTATTGACCAACTCATTTTGGGTCATTTCTCTTCTCGTTATCACACAGAAGAAATTGATTTAAAAATTAAAGAATTAGTAAAGCAATTTAATATAAAAATTCCAGTATTTCGTTTGCCAATAGGAGAAGTAAGCAAAGATATTTTAAACGGAAATCCCATAAATTAAAACTTCAGCGGAGTTTACTATTTATAACTTAGACAAAGTCTAAAAAAAGCAGCTCCAGAGGAGCGAAATGTACATATGAAACTAACACTAAAACAAGGTGATATAACAAAAACAAACGTTGACGCAATCGTAAACGCAGCCAACACTTCCTTGCTAGGTGGTGGTGGAGTCGATGGAGCTATTCACAGAGCGGGTGGAAAAGCTATTTTAGAAGAATGCGTAGCCATACGAAATAAGCAAGGAGGTTGCGCAGTTGGAGAAGCCGTTATCACAACAGCAGGAAATTTACCTTCGAAATATGTGATTCATACTGTTGGACCTGTTTGGAATGGAGATAAAGAAGAGAAAAAACAATTATTAGCTACTTGTTATAAAAATTGTTTACAACTAGCAGAAAAGCACCAATTAAAATCAATCGCTTTTCCAAACATAAGCACAGGGATTTATCGTTTCCCAAAAAACGAAGCAGCAAAAATTGCCATAGAAACAGTAAAGCAATTTCCAGTAGAAAGCATAGAAGAAATAACCTTTGTCTGTTTTGATGAAGAAAATTACAAGTTGTACGAACAACTTTTATAAACTAAATAATATGATTAGGAATTTAGAAAAGGAGTTATCAAGTTTTGATTTTAAAAATAGTTCCATTAAAGATATTGAGCAGTTATTTTCAGATGAAATATTAGGTCATTCACGACCAACTGTAAGCATTTCTCCAGAAGGACTTTTTAGAGCTAGAATAATTTCGGAAGTAAGTCAAGAGGATTTAAAAACAGCTAAGTCTATCTGGTATCCTGATTTTAAAGAAATTAAACAAGAAAATCATCGCTTAAATAGATGTAGTGATAAAGGACAGAATTTTTTTTATTCATCTAATTCTCTTGAGGCAGTAATTAAAGAACTAGATCCTAAAGATAATGATAAAGTTATGATTGGAATTTTTCATAAAAGATTTTCTGAACTAAAAATCACTTCACAATATGCAGGTATTGAGGTTTTGAAAAATAATTTGATGCAAAATTCAATGTTAAGAGATTACAAATACAGAAGTAAAAATGATGAATTAATTGAAAAATATATATCTTCAAAATTTCAACAAAGAGTTAAAGATAATGATGAAGAATATGTTTACAAAAGCAGTATTGCATTTAGTAATATACTTTTAAAAAATGAAGAAATAAATTGTATAATATATCCTAGTGTTGCTTCAAATTTAAATTTAGTAAACTATGGAATTAAACCTGAATTTGTTGATGATTTTTTATTTTGTGATAAAGCATTTACTTATGAAATAAAGAGAACAGATGACCAATATAAACTTTTACCATTAACATATGCATTTATTCCTTTTGATAAAATTGACAAAGTTAGTCCAAAAGAATCGTTTTTTAATTGGCAAGAAATTAGTCAATTAGAAAGAAAAATGATTAAAATGTATTCTAGATAATTTACTTAATCAAAAGAAGGAGAAATTAGTAGAAGACAAGAAAATCATTATTTATGATGATTTGAAATACTATTTACGAATGTACCTTTGAGTTAGATAACTGAAAATAATAATAAGAAAATAAAACTAAAAATATGAGTGACGATTTAAAACCAAGATTCGTTGATGCTTTACGAAGAAACAACGACCAAATAAGAGAAGACAGAGCCAAAGCCATAGCTGAAGACTCAGAACTCATCTACAAAAGACGCATTGAAGATATTGAATTGAAAATCAAACGACTAGAAAGAGAACAAGATAGTTGTATCGACATCAGTCCGTTAGACAAAAACAGTTTAACCTTTGCCGATTTCAATCCAGATACTTTTGTACAAAGAGATATCGAATTGTCTTTGAACATTAGAAATTTAAAAATCCAATTTGAAATAGCAAAAACAAGATACGAATACTTATTCGGTAAAACATTTTAATCATGGGAGGAACAAAATACAACTTAGACGATAGAATTTTAAGAGCGAAAAGTGCAGGTTATGCTAGTAAATCAGTAAATGATATTTTCGTTCAAAATAAAGAAAGAAAAGCACACGAATCAATGAATCCTAAAGGAGTCACTTTTAGAGAAGCAAGAGATTCAGAAGTACATCCAAATTCGTTACCTATCATTTTAGGGTTAGATGTAACTGGAAGTATGGGACACATTCCACACGATTTAGTAAAAGAAGGTTTACCCAAATTAATGGGAGGTATTATTGAAGGTGGTGTTCCAGATGCAGCTTTACTATTCTTAGGGATTGGAGATCATGAATGTGATGGTTATCCGTTGCAAGTGGGCCAATTCGAATCTGGTGATGAAGAATTAGATATGTGGTTAACCAGAACCTATATCGAATCAGGTGGTGGTGGAAATGCAGGTGAAAGTTATTTATTAGCTTGGTATTTCGCAGCATTTCATACAAAAATAGATGCTTTCGAAAAAAGAGGTCAAAAAGGGTTATTATTTACAATTGGTGACGAACCTAATTTAAAAGTATTACCTGCTTCTGCCATCAAAGAAATTATGGGAAGTGGAGAACAAACGTATACCGATTTAGAATTATTGGCTGAAGCCAAAAAACGATACGAAGTCTATCACATAAGTGTTTTACATTCTACAAGAGCACAATCGGCAGAAATAGGCTGGAAAGAAGTTTTAGGTGAAAACTGTATTTCAGTAGAAGATTATAAAACCATTCCAGAAGTGATTAAAGATATTGTGTGTAAAAGACACAAAACCCTATTCACGGGAGATTCAACTACTTCAGGAGACTCAAGTGTTTCAGGAAATTCAGGATTCGATCATATTGACATGCTATAAATGAAAAAAGCAAAAGTGGTTATCGGTTTAGGGTTTGGAGACGAAGGAAAAGGCATTACAACCGATTTCCTTTGTAGCCAAAATCCCGAAGCTATTGTAATTCGTTTTTCAGGTGGCCAACAAGCAGCACATACTGTACTGCTTAACGGGAAAAAACACGTGCATTCCAGTTTCGCTAGCGGTGCTTTGCGGGGTTTGCCATCCTATTTTAGCGAGCATTGCACGATTCATCCGTCACTTTTGTACAATGAGTTTCTCGAATTAAAAGAAAAAGGAGGTAATACAACCCTTTACATTCATCCGTTAGCCAAAGTAACCACACCTTTCGATGTTTGGCAAAACCGAAATAACACCAAAAATTTATCTCATGGTTCTTGCGGAAAAGGAATTGGAGCCACCATGAAGCGCAATGAAGGTGCGTACAAGTTATTTGCCATAGATTTAATAGGACCAAAGGATTTTCTGATTGAAAAATTAAAAAATATCGCTTCTTATTATGGTGTTTCCAATGATATTCAGCTACAAAATGAAGTTGCTTACTTTTTAGAATGTATTGAAAAAATTGACTGGAAAATCACTACTTATGAAGAATTGAAAAACTACGAAACCCTTATTTTTGAAGGCAGTCAAGGTGTTTTATTAGATATGGATCATGGTGTGTTTCCCAATGTAACGTATGCGAATACTACTTCCAAAAATGCAATGGAAATTTGTAAGCAATTAGACATTCAAGATATAGAATTATTTTATGTAACAAGATGTTACACCACTAGACATGGAAGTGGTTGGATGCCAAATGAAGAAAACATAACATTAGTAAACAATGAAGAAGAAACTTGTGTATACAACGAATATCAAAAAGAACTCCGATTTGGAAAACTAGACGAAGAATTGTTACTTCACGCTTTGCAAATTGACCAAATCTATTCAAAAGCAACCAAAAATAATTTAGTAATAACCTGTTTGGATCAATACAAACAAGAAGTTGATTTTGATAAATTAAAAACTAAATTTGATGAGATTTATGGTTCTTACGCACCAGAATCTAAATTTTTTAAAGTAATAAAGTAAAACATAATTATATGAACCCATTACTATTAACCGACGGTTACAAAGTAGATCACAGAAGACAATATCCAAGCGGAACAACTTTAGTATATTCCAATTGGACACCAAGAAAATCAAGAATTGAAGGCATTGATGAGGTGGTTTTCTTCGGTTTACAATATTTCATTAAAAAATACATTTTAGAAGACTTTCAAACGCATTTCTTTGGGAAACCAAAAGAAGAAGTAGCTAAAAAATATGCTCGTAGAATCAATAATTATTTGGGTGAAAACCAAGTTGGAATTCAACATATCGAAGATTTACACGATTTAGGCTATATTCCAATGGTATTCAAAGCTTTGCCAGAAGGAGTTAGTGTGCCTATTCGTACACCAATGTTTACCATGTACAATACAAAACCAGAATTCTTTTGGTTGACCAACTATTTTGAAACCCTACTTTCAGCAGTAGTTTGGATGCCTTGTAATTCAGCAACCATAGCGAAACAATATCGAAAAGTATTAGATAAATATGCTCATGAAACCTCTTCGATTACCGAATTTGTAGATTGGCAAGCACACGATTTCTCTATGAGAGGAATGGCAGGAATTGAAGCAGCCGTAATTTCAGCAGCCGGACATTTATTGAGTTTCACAGGAACAGATACGATTCCAGCGATTGAATTTTTGGAAGAATACTACAATGCCAATTCAGATAACGAATTAATTGGTGGTTCAGTAGCAGCAACCGAGCATTCGGTAATGTGTATGGGAACAACCGAAGGAGAATATGACACTTTCAAAAGATTAATTTGCGAAGTCTATCCAAAAGGAATTGTTTCTATCGTTTCGGATACTTGGGATTTATGGAAAGTTCTAACAGATTATTTACCAAGATTAAAAGAAGAAATTGTAACCAGAGAAGGAAAAGTAGTCATTCGTCCTGATAGTGGTGACCCAATTCTTATTTTATGTGGTAATCCAAACGGAAAAACCGAACAAGAAATAAAAGGAGTCGTAGAATTGCTTTGGCAGACTTTTGGAGGAACTATTAATGCAAAAGGCTATAAAGAGTTGATTCCGCAAATTGGAGCGATTTATGGAGATAGCATTACGATTGATAGAGCGACTCAAATTTGTGAAGAGTTAAAGAAAAAAGGATTTGCGTCTACCAATGTCGTTCTAGGAATAGGTTCGTTTACCTATCAATACAACACACGTGATACTTTTGGCTTTGCCATGAAAGCCACTTACGGAGAAGTAAACGGAGAAGGAAGAGCCATTTTCAAAGATCCCATTACAGACGATGGAACCAAAAAATCAGCCAAAGGCCTAATGAAAATCGATTTAGTAGACGGAAATTATACTTTAACAGATAATGTTTCTTGGAACGAAGAACAGCAAGGCGAAATGAAAGAAGTGTTCAGAGATGGAAAACTATTGATAGATCATACTTTGGAAGATATTCGTAAACGAGTGAGGAAATTTTATTAACTATTTCACTTCATATTGTCATTTTGACGAAAGAAAAAATCCCACTAGGTTTTAAAACTTAGTGGGATTTTATTTCAAAAGAAATGATAATTTATTAAGACTTAAAATTTAAGACTTTATAATAGTCTTTGTTATCAGATTCTACTAGCCAAATTCCATCATTGCTTACCATTGTGTTAAAATATATTTTATTTTTTGCATCAATAGAGTCAATATATAATTTGAAATCTTTGTCTTTATAATATAACATTAACGCCTCATAATCCATAATCTTATTTTTTAAAAGATCTTTATCAGTAATATTAGCATAAATAAAGTCTCGAATATCGTTTGAATTATTTGTCTTAAACGAATAAAAATCAGTTTTAACAAAGTCACCGTTTTTCTCGTTTATATCGGATAACATTAAAATTTCGTCTGGCTGAGTTGATGCGAATAAAAACTGTAACTGTCCATTCATATTAAACATTCTAACGTATGTGTTGTTTAAATAAGCTATACGAATTTTTTCTAATTTATCAGTTTCAAACTTCTTTTCCCATAATAAATTCCCTGTTTTGTCAAACTTATAGATATAATATCCAACTATTCTGTTGTAAAGTAAATTTTCTTTTTCTTTATTACCTAACATTCCATAAACATATACATTTCCTGAAGAATCAAAATATAAGTTGTTAATCGATCCATCATCTGCAAAATCTGAATAAGTACTTGATCCTAAACTAACTGTGTTACTAAAACCAGCATGATTAGTAAAAGTATTGCTAAATCCTCCAACCGATTTTAAAACCATTTGTCCACCACCTGTAACTGATAGAATAAAACTGTAATCTTTTAGTAATAAATCATATTGTATTTCACCTATTTTTTCTCCTGATGGATTGTATTCTGTTCTGTATATTTTGGACTCTTTACAGTCTTTTGAAATTGATTTAGAAATTACTTCAATATTTCCTTTTTTATTTATAAATGTTTTAATACCAGGAGCTCTTTGTGACTTATAGAAATTTTCTCCTACTAGCCTTTCAAACCCTTTCAAACTAAGTTCAACTTTAGTAGTCTTGTTCCCTTCATAAGGATAAATGACATTAAATTTATCTTTATCTTTTTTATACATTAACATTTGGTTGTCAAAATAATATTGAGGTGAATATTTTTTTGCATCCAAGACTTTTACTCCAAATTTTCCAAATAAATTGATGTTATCACCTGATAGTCTTAGTTTTGAGTAATCCTCGGCAATCAAGATATTTCCACTATAATTAAAAAAAGGATTCATTACATTTTTATTTTCAAACCAAATGCTATCTTTACCTTTAGAATCAAAAGTCATAATCTTATTAACCTCTCTATTTTGAGATATTCCAATATGTTTACCCTTTTTAATAGCTATTTTATTTTTAATTGGTAAAAATTCATAACCTAAAGGAACATTGTCTTTTTCAAATTTTTCTTCTACAATAACTTGTTGCGATCTACAAAAGACAGAAAAAACTAAAAAAAGAATTAAAAATATATTTTTCATTTTATTAAAATTTAATTTCCTCTATTGTTATAGTAATCAAATCCACCATTATAGGTATATGTAAAATTTTCATTGTTAGATAAAGTTACATCAATTGCTAATGTATAATTAGGACTTGACCCTAAAACACTAACTGTTCCAGCAGTAGCAGTTAAGTAGATGTCTTCTATGTCATTGAAATCGTTATCATTATTTCCATCTATTTGAATGCCTAACTGGCTAAAAAAGTTAGACGCTGGTTGAGGATCTAAGATATTTCCATTTTGAACAAAAGTATATACACCATTTGAAAAAGAGGTATTATTTGAAAACATTTGAACATTTAATAAAATGGATGCATTAGTTGCTTCAAATCCAAAATAAGACATTGGTTCTGCTAAGATATTTAATGTACCATTTGTCATTAAAAAATCAAATTCAGCATGAGAATCACTTGAAAATCTGTAATTGTCTACAGCGGTTGCTTTAGAAATATCATATGATTTGCCATTGACAGCTAATCGAGTTGAGGCTTGATTTGAATCGTCGTTATCATCTTTACTACATGAAAAAAGTAAGATGGATAAAGTAAAAACAAGTAATTTATTCATGACTTTTGGGGTTTAAATTAAAAAAGCCAAATATAGGATTATTTATGCTTTTTTAGAATAAATTATTTTTTTAAATGTTTCCCTTTTTCAACAATACAACCAGTATTTATTTTCGAAATAGGTTTAATAGCATTTTTATAAATTTTCCAATCAACGATACTTAAATCTGGATAAAAAGGAGTTATTTTTGCTAAAGAATCAGTCTGCTTTTCTAAGTATACTTCTGTGAAAATTTCATCATTTTTAAACGTAATTCTTTTATTATCAATGAAATATTTACCAGTAAGTTTTCCTTGACATCCACTTAATCCATAGCTATATTGAAAAGTCCCATTGTCAAATAATTTCATAATAGAAAATTTTTCAAATTTATTATCTACTGAATAGTAAATCCCTTCAATTTTTTCATTTTTTTGATAATTGAAAGAGGGGAAAATAATTACTAATAATAGAAAAATTAAACCTTTCATAATTATTCTACTTCTTATAAAACAAATTATGTTCCACATACTCCCAAACCTTATTAGGTAACATAGGAACTACATTTTTATTGTTTTTAATGCTATTTCTAATAAAAGTAGACGACAATTCAATCACTGGAGCACCTATTCTATGAATTTTGGGATGATTGGCAAATTGGTCATCCATTTCACCTGAATTTAATCTCGGATAAACATAAATGTCATGATTTTGAAGGATCACTTCGAAGTTTTTCCATTTGTGTAACGAATTCAAATTGTCTTCACCCATAATTAAAGAGAATTCATAATTGGGATATTTCTCTTGTAAATGGGCTAAAGTATGAACGGTATAATTAGGTTGCGGTAATTTAAATTCAATATCTGAAGGTTGAATGTTGGCATATTCTTCTGTGGCTAAATGTACCATGTGCAAACGATGGTAATCATCTAGCAAAGTACTTTTCTTTTTATGAGGATTATGAGGGGTCACTACCATCCAAACTTGATCTAAATCAGAATGCTCAGCCATATGATTGGCAATAATTAAATGACCAATGTGAATAGGGTTGAAAGTACCAAAGTATAATCCGATTTTCATTTTTAGTACATAGTGCTTAGTTGTTAGTACTTAGTTTTAATATTTAGTGCTAAATTACTGTTTTTTATTCTTTTAGTTTTTTTGAAAAGGAATGTATCATTTTACTTTCTTCTTCAATCAAAAGCATAATTTCAGTAAGTATCTTTTCATCTAAATTAAATTCTAATTCTTTTGCAAGAATAAGTTGTGTTTCTAATTCGTTTAAGGAGCCTCTAGAAATATTCAAAAAATGATTGAATGATTTGTCTGTTTGACGACCAAAACCTTCAGCAATATTAGAAGGAATGGATACACTAGCCCTTTTAATTTGACTGGTCAAAGCATAAATTTCTTCTTTAGGGAAATTTTGGGTTAGTTTATATACTAGAACAACAATTTTAATGCCTTTTTGCCAAATAAGTAATTCTTTATAAGATTTAATGCCACTCATAAAATAATTTATCTATACTAACTACTAATTATTCTCACTAAGTACTGAGGACTAAGTACTATTTCCCAATAAACTCCTTCACCAACTGATAAGCTTCTTCCTTAGCAGTATCCAAATCGTAATTCTTAATAATTTTATCAAACTGAGGAGCAGTGGCTAATTCCACCGAAGCTTTGGCAATACGCATATTGATTTTGTCTTCACTTTCTGTAGAGCGTAACTTCAATCTGCGTTTTAATTCGTCTACACTGGGTGGTTTTACAAAAACAGCCAACGTTTCTTCAGGGAATTTGTGTTTGATTCGCAAACCACCTACAACGTCAATATCAAATATCACGTGTTTGCCTAATGCCCAAATGCGTTCTACTTCTGCTTTTAACGTACCGTAAAAATTATTGGTATATACCTCTTCCCATTCAATAAAATCTTCGTCTTTAATATGTTGTTTGAATGTTTCCCAAGAAATAAAATAGTAATCCGTACCATCTATTTCTTGTCCTCTTGGTTCACGTGTAGCACATGAGATAGAGAATTCTAAATTTAACTCTTCTTTTCCTAATAAGTAGCGTACTATTGTTGTTTTACCTGATCCTGATGGAGCTGAAAACACAAATAATTTTCCTTTAGTCATTTTTATAGTTATTAGTTAGTAGTGATTGGTAATTAGCAAAAGACTCAATAAAAGACTAATCACTAATTACTATTTACTAATCACTTCTTTATAATACATTCAAAACTTGTTCTTTGATTTTTTCTAATTCGTCTTTCATCATTACTACTAATTTTTGCATTTCTGCATGATTCGATTTGGAACCCATAGTATTAATTTCTCTTCCCATTTCTTGTGTAATGAAACCTAATTTTCGACCATTAGCTTCATTACCATTCAACGTTTCTAAGAAATAATCCAAATGATTGTTCAAACGCACTTTTTCTTCAGTGATGTCTAATTTCTCTAAATAATAAATCAATTCTTGTTCGAAGCGATTTTCATCCACAGTTACTTTTAGTTCATCGATAGCAGCTTGTAAACGTTCTTTGATGTTTTTTACACGTTCTGGATCCAAAATTAAAGCTTGATCCATATAGGAACGAATATTAGCAATACGCAATTGGAACTCTTTTTCAAGTGATTTTCCTTCGTCTTTTCTAAACGTTTGAATGTTTTCTAAAGCTTCATTTATAACCAAAAGGATTTCTACCCATTCATTTTCGTCAATTTCATCACGTTCAGTTTTTAGAGCATCAGGCATTCTTACCGCCATTTTCATCAATTCAGTAGCATCTGCTTCTGGTAAAATGGCTTTCATTTGGCTGATGTAGGCTTTTATAATTGGAGCGTTAACTTTAGAAGTAGTTTCTTCACCAGTAACTTCAATATATAAGGAAAAGTCCACTTTACCACGTTCTAATTTTTGTGAAATGTCATTTCGTAAACCCAATTCCATTTCTCTGTAAACAGAAGGCATTCGTACATTCAAATCAAGTCCTTTGCTGTTTAACGATTTTATTTCAACATTTATTTTTTTATTTGGTAATTGCTTAGTCGCTTTACCAAAACCAGTCATGGATAGTATCATATATTATTTTAAAAGAAGTCAAAGATAAGAAATAGTGATTAGTGACAAATAAAAAGTGATTAGTTATTTAGAAATTAGACCAATTACGTCTCACTCTTTACTAATTACTTTCTTTTGGGTAACCAAATATACTCCGATGAAAATCAAAACAGAAGAAATTAATTTGATACTATTAACTTCATCTTTTCCTAAACTCACAGCAAAAATGGTTGCAAATAAGGGTTGCAAATAAATAAAAACAGAAAGTGTTGTAGGTTTTAACTCTTTCATGGCCATTAAATTAATCAAATACGCTAAAAAAGTAGTAAATAATACGACAAAACCGATGTTGTAATATATATTGGTTGGTATGGTTTCCCAACGAATTTCATTAAATTCTCCAATGGCAAAAGGCAGTGTAAATAACAGTCCGAAAGTATAAATCCATTTGATAAAAGTAAAAGCATGGTATTTGGAAATCAATTTTTTAATAATGATTAAATAAACGGCATAAGAAGAAGCATTTACAAAGACCAAAAAGTTACCCAAACTTGCATTAGAACTGTCACCAATATCTTTTCCGTATAAAATTAAAATGGACGTTCCAGTTAAACCAATTAAAATACCAATTATTTTTTTAAATTCAATTCGTTCTCTTAAAAGTATAGCGGATAAAATTAAAACAACAATAGGAGCAGTGACCATAATTACCGAAGCACTTATGGGAGAAGTATAACTCAAGCCTTTGAAAAATGACAGTTGATTGATAGCTACTCCAAACAAAGAAGCTGCGATGATTCTAGGAAAATCTTGTAATGCTATTTTTTCTTTGGGTCCAAAAAATGTTAAACCCCAAAACAGAATGGTTGCTCCGATTGCTCTAATTAAAATAAAAGCATAAGGCTTTACGTAAGTCGGCATCACCTCTTTTGCTATGGTAAAATTAAAACCATAAATTAAAGCTACAAAAGTGGCTCCTAGTAAGGCTAATGTTCTTTTGCTCATTAGCGTAATGCTTCAATTACTTCATTAACTACTTTTTGGCTATTGCCAATGTAAATTTTACCATCAATTACAAAAACGGGACGACTTAAAAAGGTATAATGCTCTAAGATTAAAGCTTTATAGTCCTCTTCTGTTAAGGTTTTGTTTTTCAAATCACGTTCTTTATATAACTGTGCTCTTTTGCTAAATAAAGCTTCATAACTTCCTGCTAAAGATTTCATTTCAGTAACGATTTCCTCAGTTAAGGGTTCTTGTCTAATGTCATGATAAATCAATTCAGCTGTATCGGGTAAAGATTTTATGATTTTTTTACAAGTACTACAAGAAGCTAAGTAAAAGATAGTGTTTTTCATGTTTTTTTACAAAAGTACATATTATACTTTTAAAAGTTAAATGGATGTTTAGTTTACTTCGAGTAATTCTCCTTTTTCAATAGCTTTCTGAAGATTGGCATCTATTGAAGGATAAACTCCAAAGAATTTATTTCCATCTTCAAGTTTGATGCTAACAACAGTTCCTGATTTTTTCTCTTTAACTATTTTAAAGATGGTAACCTTTTTTCCAACAAGATCATCATAATTTGCAAAACCACCTCTTTTTTTAATAAAATTAGGTTTTGGAAAAGAGATGTATTGGTAATTGCCATTTGGAACAGATTGAATGATGTACGTTTTATTTATAAAAGTACTAACATCAACTTCTTGACTAAAAGAGTTTATAAAAAAGAATAAAAATCCAAACAAGATGACTTTATGTAGTGTTTTCATAATTAAAAGAAATTTAATTAGCTACTAATTTAAAGCACAAAAAATTCTAATGAAACCCTTTTTAGTTAAAATATAGTTAAATCAATAATAAGGAGAGTTTGCATGTTTTAATTGTTGACGTATTCGTTTTTTTGCCTCTAAAAATTAAGTATATTCGTAAGAAAAATATAAACATGGAAACCATCTTCAGCATCACAACAAATGTGAGAAATCAATTTCTGAATTTTATAGAAAAGTACACTTTAGAGCAATTAAACACCATTCCAAAAGGATTTAGTAATAATATTATATGGAATATTGCACATTGTGTTGCTACTCAACAGACTTTAATTTATAAATTGTCAGGCTTGCCAATGCACGTTTCGGATGAGTTTATAAATACGTATAGAAACGGAACTATTCCAACAGGGAAAACCTCTCAAGAAGAAGTAGATTATATCAAAAGTATTTTGTTTTCTTCTGTCCAAAAAATAGGAGAAGATTTTTCAAAAGATATTTTTGTAAATTTCCATGAATATACCACTAAAAGTACTGGTTTTACTATGCAAAATGCATTACAAGCGGCTGAGTTTAATAATTTTCATGAAGGAATTCATTTGGGAATAATACTTCAAATTAGAAAATTTGTATAATTGTTTTATCTTCTTGTAAAAATCACAATAAATGAAATTCAATACCAAAACCATTCACGGTGGGCAACATAATGAAAAAACAACAGGAGCAGTTATGCCACCTGTATTTCAAACGTCAACATTTGCACAAACTTCTCCAGGTAAACCTATAGGAGTTTACGAATACAGTAGAGCAGCAAATCCTACAAGATCAGCTTTAGAAGAATCACTGGCTAGTATTGAAAATGGAGTTAGAGGTTTAGCTTTTGCTTCTGGATTGGCAGCGACAGATGCAGTAATGAAAATTTTAAAACCAGGCGATGAAGTAATTGCTACTGATGATTTGTATGGAGGAACATATAGAATGTTTACTAGGGTTTATGAAGATTTTGGAATCAAATTTCATTATGTTGATATGACTGATTTAAAAAAAATGGAATCATTAATTAACTCAAATACCAAGTTGATTTGGTTGGAAACTCCAACTAACCCTTTAATGAAATTAGCTGATATTGCTGAAATAGCGGAGATCTCTAAAAAGAAAAATGTAATGTTAGCAGTTGATAATACTTTTGCAACTCCATATTTACAAAAACCATTAGATCTAGGCGCAGATATTGTGATGCATTCCGCTACAAAATATTTAGGAGGACACTCTGATGTTATTGCTGGAGCTTTAGTGGTTAAAGAAAAAGAGTTGGGCGAAAAATTGCACTTTGCACAGTTTGCTACAGGAGCAATATTAGGTCCAATGGATAGTTATTTAGTGTTAAGAGGTATAAAAACATTGCATTTAAGAATGCAACGTCATTGTGAAAACGGAATAAAAGTAGCTGATTTTTTAACAAAGCATACTGCTGTGAAAAGAGTTTATTATCCAGGTTTAGAAAGTCATCCAAGTTATGATATTGCTAAAAAGCAAATGATATGTGGTTTTGGAGGAATGGTAACTTTTACTTTTAATTCTGCTAAAAAAGAAGATGCAGTTAAGTTTTTAGAAAAAGTAAAAGTATTCACCTTAGCAGAATCTTTAGGGGGAGTGGAGTCTTTAGCTAATCATCCAGCAACTATGACACATGCGTCTGTTCCGGTAGATAAAAGAGTTGAAATAGGTATAACAGATGATTTGGTTCGATTAAGTGTAGGTGTTGAAGATATTGATGATTTGATAGCAGATTTAGAACAAGCGTTGAAATAATTTTTCTTTACCTGATGAAAATAAAAATGCCTTGAAAAAAGTTAGTTTCAAGGCATTTTTATATATAGTATTATTCTTTATTAATCTAAGTAATAGATATAACCAAAATTTAACCAAAGATTCCAGTCATTAGCTTTATTTTCTTTATAAAGATCTGGGTTTTTTCTTAATCCATCAACCCAATCCGAAAAGTAATATTGCCATCTTAATTCCACAAATAAATCTGAAAGTTCAGTTAATTTATATCGAGTACCTACACTTGATACAACTGAAAAAGTGTTTCCTCCCTCTGAAGAATAACCATCTGGCAAATAATCTGGATATGTTGTTGCAAGTGTACCCAAAGGGCCAAGCTCAGAATAAGTATCATTTCTAAAAAAAGAAAAATGTGCTCCTAAGCCAACAAATGGAGCCCAAGCACCAGAACGACTTCCGGTAAATTCTCTAACACTCCATGGGTAATATTCTAATTGCATTCCAATGTCTGTTACTTTAGCTTCTCCTTTCATTGCTCTTAATTGTTGTCCAAGGAAAGAATTTTTTTCTGCGAATTCTCCAAAATGTTCTAATTTTGTACTGTTAAAGGATAATTCTGAGCGAAGTTTAAAGTGATCATTAAAATAGCTGTCAGGTGTGTAACAGTTACACTCTGCTCTGTAAGCAAAATTAAGGTAGTGAACTATACCAAGAGCAAATCCTGTATTTCCTTTGTTCGTATCAAAGTCATGTCTAACTCCAAAATCGGATTGAAAGGCAACACCACCAACAAAAGCTCCAATCTCGTGAGAAAATCCTAACTGTGAGTTTCCATAAAATGGTATAAAAACAGTTAAAAACAGTAGGTTTTTTATTATTTTAGGCATCTTTAAAGAATTACATTTATAGACAAATATATAAAAACTAAACTCAGGTAAAAATTTTTTTCTTTTTTTTAGATAAAATTTTCTTAAAAAGCACTTTCGAAAATGTTTTTTAAGAAAATTTAAATACTACATCATTTAATAAAATGTATATTTGCACCGCAGTTACGAAAACGTTTTCTTAAAATGAAAACGTAAACTAAATTTATTACAAATTAAACTCAAAAATCATGAAAGAAAGTGTATCATCTTTTATTGAAGCTGTAGCTAAAAGAAACCCAAACGAGCCTGAATTCATGCAGGCGGTTAAGGAAGTAGCAGAAACTGTTATTCCTTTTATTGATGAAAATAAAAAATACCAAGGCAAAATGCTTTTGGAAAGAATGGTTGAACCTGAAAGAGTTGTCATGTTTAGAATAGCTTGGATTGATGATGCAGGTAAAACACAAGTGAATAGAGGCTATAGAATTCAAATGAATTCTGCAATTGGTCCATATAAAGGAGGGTTACGTTTTCACCCATCAGTAAATTTAAGTATTTTAAAGTTTTTGGCTTTCGAACAGGTATTTAAAAACTCATTGACTACTTTGCCAATGGGTGGAGGAAAAGGGGGATCAGATTTCGATCCAAAAGGTAAGTCAGATATTGAAATCATGCGTTTTTGTCAAGCTTTCATGACAGAATTATCTAAGCATATAGGAGCTGATACAGATGTTCCTGCTGGAGATATAGGAGTAGGAGGAAGAGAAGTAGGATATATGTTTGGTCAATATAAAAGATTAAGAAACGAATTTACAGGGGTTTTAACAGGTAAAGGAATTTCATTTGGAGGATCATTAATTAGACCTGAGGCAACGGGATATGGTGATGTGTATTTTGCGCAAAGTATGTTAGCTACTAAAGGAGAAAGCTTTTCTGGTAAAACAGTTGTAGTTTCTGGTTCAGGAAATGTAGCTCAATATGCTATTGAAAAAGCAACTCAATTAGGAGGAAAGGTAGTTACTGCTTCTGACTCATCTGGTTATATTTATGATGAAGCAGGAATTGATGCAGATAAATTAGCTTACATAATGGAAATAAAAAATGTTAATTATGGTCGTATTAGCGATTATTTAACTAAATATCCAAATGCCAAATTTGTTGAAGGTAAACGTCCTTGGGAAGTAAAGTGTGATGTTGCTTTACCATGTGCAACTCAAAATGAGTTGAATGGTGAGGAAGCAAAAGCATTAGTAGCTAATGGTTGTATATGTGTGGCTGAAGGAGCAAACATGCCTTCAACTCCTGAAGCTATTGAGGTGTTCCATAATGCTAAGATATTATTTGCACCAGGTAAAGCTTCAAATGCAGGAGGAGTGGCTACATCTGGTTTAGAAATGTCTCAAAACTCACTGCGTTTGAGTTGGACAAGAGAAGAAGTAGATGAAAAATTAAAACATATAATGTCAGATATTCATGAATCATGTGTGAAATATGGTAAAGATGCTGAAGGATATATTGATTATGTGAAAGGTGCTAATATTGCGGGATTCGTAAAAGTTGCAGACGCAATGTTAGGACAAGGTGTTGTTTAATACTTTTTTTTAAAATAAAAAAAGGCTTACAATTTTTTGTGAGCCTTTTTTATTTGTAAAACTTATACCTAAAGTTTATATTCAGCGTTTATAGTATATTTGTAAAAATTATAATAATGAAATTTAAATTTTTTCTTTTTTTATTATTTATTAGTCAAATTATTGTTTCACAAGGCAACTTACTTTGGAAAGGTTATTTTTCTTATAATGAAATTATTGATGTGGAAACATCTACTACTTCAGTTTATGCTGCAACTGAAAATTGTGTTTTTTATAAGAGTACTAATCAACAAGATTTAGTGATTTTGAATTCAATAAATGGTTTTAAGCCTACTACCATTACTGCAATTCATTATTCTGAAAACTTTAAAAAAACAATTGCAGGGAATAAAGATGGTTTGCTTTTAATAGCAAATGATGATGGAAGTGTTTTTACTAAAGTAGATATTATAGAAGAAGTTCCTGTTGCTCCTAACAAAAAGAAAATTAATGATTTATATGAATATAATGGTAAATTGTATATAGCTACAGATTATGGAATCTCTGTTTTAGATCTTTCTACTTCAGAATTTGTTATTACTTATTTTATTGGAACTTCCGGAGAAGAAGTAGAGGTTCTTCAGACCACAGTATTGAACGATGAAATTTATGCTGTTACTAGGCAAAGCGGAATTAGAAAAGGAAGTTTAATAAACCCTTTTTTATATGATTATAGTCAATGGCAAACTTTTGATGCGGGTTATTGGTTAGGTATAGTTACCTTAAATAATCAAATTGTGGCTATGAACACGGATGGTAATACTTATCGGTTTAATGGCTTTTTTCAACCAATCTTAAATCAGAATCAGTTTGGTAAAAAAATTAAAACCAATGGTAATGAGCTAATTGTGACTACTCAAAATAATGTGTTTGTGTTAGATAATCAGTTTAATCAGTTGGTTCATATTACAAATATTCCAAATTTTGATGTTAATTTTTCGGCAGCTAATGTAGTGAATAATCAACTTTTTATTGGTACAGAAAAAAACGGACTTTTTTCAACTACTATCTCGAATCCTTTGGTTTTTGAAAATATTTCACCAGACGGACCATTTAGAAATAATGTTTTTAGAGTTAAAAAGGCACCTAATAAATTATGGGTTGTTTATGGATCCTATAGTGAAGATTATAGTCCTTATCCTTTAGATGAGTTGCCAATAAGTAATTTTTCTAGAAATAATGGTTGGGAAAATTTACTTTATGAGGATCTTTATGAAGCAAAATCAATTTGTGATATTGTAATTAATCCTAATAATTCAAATCAGATTTATGCTTCTTCCTATTTTTCTGGTTTATTAAAAATACAAGGGAATGATATTTCTCTTTTTGACAATACTAATACAGGTTCAAATGGACTAGAAGGAATTCCACCAGGCGGTGATTCTGATCTTTCAGTTAGAATTAATAGTCCAACTTTTGATAAAGATAATAATTTGTGGGTTACTAATGCTTTTGTAGAAAAAGCTATAAAGGTTTTAAGAACTAATGGACAATGGCAGTCGTATAGTTTAAATGGTATATCACCAACATTTATAGAAGGGAGATATGGTCCAATGGCCATCGATAAAAATAACACAAAATGGATTCCGGCCTTTAATGAAGGTATTATTGCTTTTAATGATCAATTAAATAATAAATTTATTGTAATAAATTTAGAAAATGGGAATCTTCCAAATCGCGTTGTTAATTGTGTGGCAATAGATAATAGAAATCAGCTTTGGGTTGGAACTGCTAAAGGCTTGAGGATCTTAAGTAGTGTAGATCGATTTATTTCTGAAAATGAATTGTCAACTACTGCAATAATAATTCAAGAAGGCGATTTAGCTCAAGAATTATTTTTCCAACAAAGTATACTCGATATTAAAGTAGACGGAGCCAATAGAAAATGGGTTTCTATTGCTGATGCAGGTGTTTTCTTAGTTTCTTCAAACGGTCAAGAAACAATCTATAGATTTACTAAAGACAATTCTCCTCTGCCAAGTAATACTGTTAATGATATTGAAATAGATGATTTAACTGGTGAAGTGTTTTTTGCTACAGATAAAGGATTAGTTTCTTTTTTAGGAATTTCAACTAAATCAAGTGATAATCTGGCAAATGTTTATGTGTATCCAAACCCTGTTAGGCCTGAGTTTTTTGGAACAGTAAAAATTGCAGGGCTTACTGATAAAGCAAATGTGAAAATTACAGATATTGAAGGTAATTTAGTTTTTGAAACAACTTCAGAAGGAGGTACAATAGAGTGGGATACATCTGCTTTTGGTAGTTACAAAGTAGCTTCTGGAGTCTATATGGTTTTTGTTGCTTCTCAAGATGGATTAGACTCAACAGTAAAAAAAATAATGATTGTTAGGTAATGTTAGTAAAAACAAAAGCAATTGTAATTTCTACATTAAAATATAATGAGAAAAGTCTAATTGTTAAATGCTTGACCAGAGTAAATGGGATTCAAACTTATTTTATACATAATGCTTTTACAGGGAAAAATAATAAGCAGAAAAAAGTTTTTTTTCAACCCTTAAATCAAATAGAGATTGAGGCTTATCATAATAATAAGAATAATTTACAACGAATAAAGGAGGTTAAAATATATTATCCTTATCATAGTATATATCTTGATATTATTAAATCGTCTATAGTGCTTTTTTTATCTGAAATACTTCACAATATCATTAAAGAAGAAGGTAAAGACGAACAGTTATTTGATTATTTAGAGAGTGCTTTACAATGGTTCGATACTCAAGAAGAAATGTTTAATTTCCATTTAGTTTTGTTATTACAACTTACTAAATACCTTGGTTTTTACCCTCAAGAAAACCTATCTGATAAAAAATATTTTAATATTAGTGAAGGTGTTTTTTCTGAGACTCAATCATTAAACTCCTTAACGATTGAAGAATCTGAGCTTTTAAAAAGATTATTGAGGCTTAAATTTGAAGATAATCAAAAAGTTTTTTCAGTAATCCAAAGACAACAATTGTTAAAAATTGTATTAGATTATTATAAGTATAATATTGAACGTTTTAAGACTCCTTCTTCTCTTCAAGTTTTAAAAGAAGTCTTCAATTAAGATGTAGAATTTTAACTTACTCTATAGTTTTCTTAATAAAGGACAATCTTCTGAGCAATATTGACTTTGCATTGAAAACCTCCCATCAAACAATATTTTATAATGAAATTATTCATATTTAGAATAGCGGATTAATATTGTTAATTTAATAGAAGATTGTTTATAATTTTAGTGTTAAAAAAAGGATAACAGTGTTTTTTTTGTCGTTATAATGCATTTTTTTACGATAAAATAAATATATATGTTAATTTTTTATTTATATTTGAGGCTTATATTATTGATGATTAAGTAATTATAAAATCATCAATAAGTCAACAACCAACTAAACTACTAATACATGAAAAAAACTACTACACTACGTATGTTGTGTGTCGTTATTTATTTTACTTTTTTCTTTAGTAAAATACACGCACAATATTGTACACCTTCTTTTAACAATCCTTCCCAATTATACATCAATAGGGTACAATTAAACACCTTAGATCACAGTCAAACTTATGTAAGTGCGACCAATAGTTATTCAGATTTGACTGCTTTAACACCGACAGATTTGACTATGGGTCAATCTTATACGTTAACCATTCATGCTACAAAAGCAAATTCTGGACATAGACCTGGATTTGGGATTTGGATTGATTTTAATGATGATAATGATTTTGATGACGCAAACGAGCAGGTTGCCCTGTTATCAGATAATGTTAGTTCTCCTAGAACAGTTACGATTACTATTCCATCAAATGTTACCACAGGTAATAAACGGATGCGAATTAATATGGTTAATTATTATGTTCCTACAGTTTGTAAAATTGATGCAACCAACTACGGAGAGACCGAGGATTATACTATCAATGTAGTGAATTCACCAACTCCTATAGTAAATAATGATGATTTAAATGTTGTTAAAAACAGTGGTTCTGGTTTTAATAATCAGATAAATGTGAGTTTAAATGATAATATAGGAACTTCATTTGGTTCAGATGGAGACGACTATTCAATTACTTCATCTACTCTAATAACTGCAAATGGAGGATCTGTAATAGAGATGTCAGATGGAATTTTCCAATATGTACCAGCTACTGATTTTATAGGGACTGATAGTTTTAATTATACGCTATGTGATGCAGGTGCTAATTGTCTTACTGGTACAGTTTCCATTAATGTAACATTAGGTGCTTGCATTCCTTCTAGTAATTCAGCAAATTCAAGATTCATTACAAATGTTTCGCTTACCGGACAAACAACATCAATTAATAATGCATCTGGAAATGAGGGCGGTTATGCTAATTTTACCAATTTACCAGCTGCAGATTTGTATTTGTCAGGCAACTATCCGTTATCGATTACGATAGGAAGTAATACAACTACTTTAACAAGTGCAAATCATAGATCGGGTTGGGCAGCTTTTATTGATTTTAATCAAGATGGAATTTTCGATACTGATACTGAAAAAGTATACGAAACAAATGGAACTGGAGGTGAAGAAGCAACTTTCCCTTTTCCAATTAGAAATATAACAATTCCTGCAAATGCACTTTCTGGAAATACAATAATGAGAGTGGGTTCTCGCTTGTATTTTTCCTCAGGGAATCCTTGCGGAAATACAGGTAATCAACCAGAGGAGTTTGAAGATTATAAAGTGTCAATTGCAATAGACCCATCTTCTAATCAAGATATTAAAATCTTAGGAAACAATATTTCACTGGTAAATAATGGCACGGTTACATCTTTACTAAATAATACTAATTTTAGTTTAGCGGATGTAAGTTCGGGAAGCATTTCCAAACAATTTCAAATAAGAAATAATGGAGGTCAAGATTTACAATTGGGGAGTCTTCCTATAAGTTTAGTTCCAGGTTCCAGTAGTTCTTTTTCCATACTTTCTCAACCTGCTGCAAATACGATAATACCTTCTGGAGGAAGTTTTACTTTTGTAATAGGTTTTGACCCTGCAGCGATAGGGAATTATAGTGCTAGTGTAGTAATAAATAGTAATGATCCAGACGAACCCACATTTACTTTTGATATTACTGGAGAAGGGGTAAGTTTTTATCCAGATACAGATGGTGATGGAATAACAAATAATATTGACATTGATGATGATAATGATGGGATAAGAGATAGTATAGAACAATTATCGTGTTTAGAAAATAGCCTTTCAAATACTGTTGATGTGGTTTTTTTAAATGAAAATTTTGGTTCTGGAACGGAACGAACAAGAATTAATGGTGTCAATTTTGGAGTCACTACTACTTATTGTTATGAAGACGGTACTACTGCAAGAGCTTTAGATGAATGTAATAATATTGTTGATTTAGATGATGGGAAATATACGGTTCATTATTCGGTATCTAATAGGGATGGAGTAACTGATATTTCTACAACAGGACCAGATTTAGCTAATTGGGCAGAAGCGGCTTGGTATAATGGAGAAGATCATACTCCAGGAGATGCAAATGGAAGAATGGCTATTTTTAACGCTTCTTATACTCCTGGTATTTTTTATGAATATGAAGTGAGGGGAATTGTAGCCAATGCACCTATAGAATCGTCATTTGCTGTAATTAATTTAGATAGAGCTTCTGGTAGAATTTTACCAGAACTAACGGTACAGTTTCTGTCTTTAGATAGGCAAACCATTCTTTATTCTTATGATACAGGAGTTATTACACGATGTGATAGTACGGATCCATTAGATAACTGTACTGAATCAGTTTGGAGAGTAATAACGCAGAGTATCACCTTTCCAGAAACCGATTTTGTAATACAACTTATCAATAAAGCAACTGGAGGTTTAGGAAATGATTTAGCTATTGATGATATTAAAATTACACAAAAATTATGTGATAGAGATGGAGACGGAGTGGCTGATTTATTTGATTTAGATAATGATAATGATGGTATTTTAAATATAAGAGAAGTAACCTTATTGAATTATGATACAGATTATGACGGAACTACTTTTGGAACAGGTTGGGTAGATGCTAATGGGAATGGCATGCATGATGCATTAGAAAATAGTGTACCATTGGATAGTGATGAAGATGGCGTTTATGATTTTCTAGATTTAGACTCTGATAATGATGGTGTTTTTGATGTCTTAGAAAATGACGGATACGGAGATCTAGATGTAAATGGAGATGGTCTTGGAGATGGATCTGATGCAAACATTGAAGGAATATTAAATGATGGTCTTGATAATGATGGAATATTAAATCTAATTGATACTAATGATGATGATGAAAACGAAAATGATTTTGGAACTAATTCCTATGCAGATCCCATAGATTCAGATAATGATGGTATTCCTGATTATTTGGATGCTTATAATGATGTTACTGGGCAGTATGATATTACTACTACTATTTTTACAGACTTAGACACAAATAATGATGGAATTATAGATGGAAGTACAGACAATGATTTTGATGGTCTTTTATTTGATTTTGACACCAATGATGCTCAATTTGGCTCGCCAAGAGATTTAAGTGATAAATATGATTTATATTTTGATGGTAGAAATGACTACGTAGAAGAAGATGCTGATATCATCTTAGGGTTACAACAAGCTACTTTAATGAGCTGGATAAAAATAGATGATACAATGGTAGGTAATGGAGTAGTTGTTGGTCAAGAAAATTTTTACTTACAGATTACAGCAACAAAACAATTCGGTGTTGTACTCAATGGATCAAATATAAGCTTAACTGGTGGTAGTAATATTTTAAGTACAAACAAATGGGTTCATATTGCAGCAGTTTTTGATGGATTAAATTCAGAAGTAAAACTATATGTAAATGGCGAACTTAAAAACACTGTTGCTGCTCCAGGAGTAATCAATAATAACTCCAATACAATATTCAGAATAGGAAGTTTACCAACAGTAACTAACGGCAATTATTTTAAAGGACAACTAGATGAAGTTAGAGTTTTTAATGTAGCGCTTACTGAAAATCAACTTCAAAAAATGGTGTATCAAGAATTAGACAATTCTAATTTTAGTAGAGGTGCTGTTATTCCGATTGATATTTCAGGTTTATCGTCTTCCAGTTTACTTCGTTATTATAGAATGGATTCCTATAAAGATGACATTTTAGATAATTTAGTTACACCAGAAATTGATGAAGTAAGTGGAGCAAAAATATATAATGTTAAACATATTTTTCAGCAAACAGCACCATTACCTTATGAAACATCAGCCGATGGGAATTGGTCAAATGAAAACATTTGGAAGTACTCAGAAGTTTGGAATACTGACCTAAGTAATAGTAGTTGTGCTATTGTTCATATAAAAAACAATGTGTTGATTAACTCAAATATAAAAGGTTTAGGGTTAATTGTTGATAATGGAACTACTTTAAAAACGTTAAGCGATATAGAAGTTAATAATTCATGGTACCTTAAACTAGATGGTAAATTAGATTTACAAAATGAATCACAATTAGTGCAAACTTCAGAAAGTATTCTAGATGTTACAAGTGAAGGAAGTCTAGAAAGAGATCAACAGGGGACAGCTGATAATTTTACGTATAATTATTTTTCATCTCCTGTAATGCCTGTTAATACAAGTATTAATAATGGAACTTATACTATTCAAGAAGTATTAAGAGATGGAACAAACCCTAATGAACCTACTACCATTACTTTTCAACCTTTGTATACAGCAGCTGATGGAGTTCCAACAAGTCCAATAACGTTAAGTACATATTGGATGTGGAAATTCACTAACCTACCAGGATTATATGCAAACTGGATTCATGTAAGACATAATGGGAACTTGAATTCAGGCGAAGGTTTTACCATGAAAGGACCTAATACAGGAGACATTTTAGACGAACAAAACTATGTATTTGAAGGAAAACCAAATAACGGAGATATTGATTTACCCATAACAGCTAATAATATTTATTTGGTAGGTAATCCATATCCTTCTGCTTTAAGTGCCAAGCAATTTATTCTAGACAATCCAGATATAACAGGAACACTTAAATTTTGGGAACATTGGGGTGGAGGAAGCCATATCTTAGAAGAATATCAAGGAGGATATGCATTATTTAATTTATCAGGAGCAGTTGTAAATGCTTCTTATGGAGTTAATGATCCTTTAGTTGGAACAGGAGGAACGCCCACAAAACTACCTAGACTTTGTATTCCTGTCGCACAAGGTTTCTTTGTTGAAGCCATTAATGATGGAATGGTACACTTTAATAATGGACAAAGAGAGTTTGTAACAGAAGCTTCTGGAAATTCAATTTTTGTTAGAAACGGTTCGAATACAATTGTTGCTAATCAAAGCTCTTCGGATGAAAGAATGAAAATTAGATTAGGATACAATTCCTCAGGAGGAATCCATAGACAATTATTAGTTACTGTTGATGAAAATACTACATTTGATTATGATAACCGATATGATGGTAAAAATATCGATACACTATTTGATGATTTAAATTGGAGAATTGATCAAGAAAATTACATTATACAAGGAGTTCCGTCGATAGACCCTAGTGTTGTTTTACCATTAGAAGTTAAAACAAGAGATACAGGTATCGCTACTTTTTCTATTGAAGATTTGGAGAACATTCCAAATGATAAAGAAATTTATTTAAAAGATAATTTACTTGGTATAATTCACGATATAAAAGCTAGTAATTATACAACAACAGTTAATACAGGAATAGATGATAATAGATTTGAACTGGTGTTTCAAAATACTAGTTTGTCAAATGATAGTTTTTTAATAGAAGGAATTTCTTTATTCTTTAATATAGAAAGTCAATTGCTTCAAATTAATAATTCGGACAACAAACTACTTGAAAAGATAAAATTATTCAATGTGATTGGACAAGAGGTGTTTCAGAAAGAATTAAATTCGAATGAAAATTCGATTAAAATTCCAATACATGTAGCAAAAGGAGTGTATATTATTAATTTGAAAGCAAAAGAAAGAACAATAATTAAGAAAATCATAATTCAATAAGTAAAGAACTACTAGTATGACTTATTAGAATGTAAAAAAAGCCTAGACAAATTTATAATTAATTTTGATAATAATGAGCTCGATATTATATCGAGCTCATTTTGTTTAAATTTGATTTAATTCTTCGTTCAGTAGTTCCATATTGATGAAAGCTCCTGCCTTAGTTCCTGATGATGATGCCAATGAAACCGTTCTGAATGGAGATGTATTGTCACCTGCGCAAAAGACACCATCTATATTTGTTTTCTGGGAGAAATCGACTGTAATGTGACCTTGTTCTGTAGTTTGGCAACCCATAGTAATAGGGATTTCGCAATGTTGTTTAAATGGAACCCTCGAAAATATTGCATCCAATACTATTTTTGTACCATCTATAAAAGATAAACTCTCTAAAATTCCATTTTTATGAATGAGTTCTTCAATTTCTTTTTCAATAATCTCAATTTTGAGCTTTTTAATTAGATTAAGTTGTTCAATAGTTAACTCTGATTTCCCGTTTGTAAATAGAGTTAATTTATCAGACCAATGTTGAATTAGTTTACAAAGATCGAATGCAGTTTCCCCATTAGCAATTATTCCTAAATTTTGTTTTGCAACTTCATAACCATGGCAATAAGGACAATGTAAAACGCTAATTCCCCAACATTCTGCAAATCCTTTTAAGTTTGGCATTATGTCATTAACTCCTGTGGTGAAAAGAATTTTTTTTGCCTTTACCTCTTGTTTTAATTGAGTGACAATCTTGAATCTATTTAAGATTTTAGAAACTGAAATTACAGAGTCATCTATGAATTTAACGGTTGGATACTCTAAAACTTGTGCTTTGGCTTTTTCAAAAATTGCTCTAGGTGTAGCTCCATCTTGGGTAATAAAATTATGTGAATGAGGTGTCTGCAGATTACAAGGTTTACCACTATCAATAATTAAAACTGACCTTAATGATCTGCCTAATGTCATTGCGGCCGATAAGCCTGCATAACTGCCACCAACAATTACTGCGTCAAATTCTTTTTTGTTTTCCATTGTTTTAAAAGTTTAAAGGAATTCATAAAAACCAGGTTAAGCCAAATAAGAAGAAGCAAAAGACAGTTTTTATTGAAGTTCACTTTGAATGATTTGTCATTGTAATATTTGTCAAAGATATAAAATATTTGTATTATTGCAACATTATCGCAATAACAAAAAACATGAATAGAAGAAAAACAAAATCAAAAAGAGATGTTTTAGAAGCTTTAAAATCTAAAGGTTCAGCAATGAGTCATGAAATGCTAGAAGCTGTAGTAGAGGATTATAATAGGGCAACAATTTATAGAATATTAAATAGGTTTAGAGAAGAGGGAATTGTTCATCGTATTGTTGGTGTAAATGGGAAACAGTATTTTGCTATTTGCACGAATTGTGAGAAAGAAAATCACAATCACAATCATATTCATTTTCAGTGTAATACCTGTGAGAAGGTGGAATGTTTGAATGAAGAGCTTCAAATTAATCTTCCAAAAGGTTACGTTCTTGAAGGGTTTAATGGACTTGTTTCAGGTTTATGTAGTAATTGTAGCTGAATTTGTTTAAATCTATTCATTACATTTCTAGCTAAGAATTATAGATATAAACCAAAATTAATTTAAGAATAAATATTACAAAAGCGTTTTGAGTCTTCTCAAAAAATTCCAAACACAAGCCAAACTTAGCAATTGCTACAAATGGCGATTCCGTTATGCAGTATATTTTTCCCATTCGGGATTTTTAATTTCTAACTGATGAGGTATCTCTCCAAATTTTGCTTCAATCGCTTTTTTTGGTAATATATAAGTGATATATTGGTTAATTGCCATTGGATTTTCTTAAATTTTTTCCACTAGTTTGTATAAGACAAATTACTTATTTTAAGCAACTAATTTAGTAAATACAAACCGAACAGAAAATCCTTTCGGATTTTCGTAAGTGATTTACACTAACAATTAAATTTATATGGTGTACAACAACCATTGAGGTGTTAGTGGTTGTTTTTTACTTCATTAATTTCGTTTCGTATCCTTTTGTTAATGTCAACTTTTGTACCACTAAAAGCAAATATCATTGTCTTGAATTCTCTAGCGTATTTATTTGTAATTGAATCTGCCAAAATACTAGATTTAAAATAGGGACTAGTTTCTTTTAATTCATTATCTCTCTCATGGTAGTTTTTAACCCTTATAAGATTGATATATTGTTTTTCAAGATTAAACCAGTTAATATAATCGGCATTAAAAGAAACTGCTTTTATTCCTTCTTTAGTATAATAATTTATTGCTCCAGCTTGTCCATAATTATCACAAAGTATAAGGGTTGGGCTCGAGTTAGGTACCTTGATATAAATGGAATCAACTTTTCTTGCTAGTTCTTTCCATCCAAGCATATCTGCATAATCTTGAGGTAGCAAATGGTCTTTACCATCTTCCCAACGAAGTAGTCCCAATTCTTTATATTTACTAGAATGCTCAATTATATATTCCGGACTTTTATTTGGAAACGCAAAATTTAAAATTGGAATAAAAATTAATATGGGAATTGCGATAGCTATAGGTTGTAAATATTTTTTCCATCCATTCCTTAAAACATTAGCAAGAAAAACAGACCCAAATGAAATGTAAATAGGATAAAGTCCTATAGCATAGTAGTCTTTAGCCTTGAAAAAAATAAAAACAATAAGGGTGAAAAAAAATGCCCAAAAGAATGTCTTGTATTTTTTAAAAGGTTTGTAGAATAGTAGAGCATATAAAGCTGAAATAATCACGAATAAAGAACCTATGAAAAACAGTAATTGTGATTTTAAAAAGCCAAGTCTGTCAACATTTACTAATTGTGTTTCTGCTAATTCATTTAAATGATGAATAATAGGGAAATCATTATTGTACTGCCACAGAAGGTTAGGTGTAATGAGAAATAAGCCTAAGAGTGCAGCAAAGTATAATTTCTTTTGACCGAAAACCTTGCGTTGTTCACTTAGCAAAATTGCAGGTATCAGTCCTATAAGTAAAAAAACGATATTGTACTTGTTCAGAAACCCAAAACCAAATACAAACGCTGCAACAAAAAGCCATTTTAATTTCTCAGAGTTGAAATATTTTATAACTATGAAATAAAAAAGAGTCCAGCTTAAAACATCAAAAGAATTTGGCTGATAAAGAGTATTAAGTCTTAAAAGAGCAGAAAACAAAACACAAGTTGCCCCTAAAACTAATGCGAATAGATTGCCTTTTAGTTCTTCTATTGCTTTCCAAACAATAAGAATAGTTAAAGCACCAAACAATGATGGAAAGAACTTAATCCAAAAAACTGAATTTCCTAAAAGGTAAATAATCTTCGAAATCCAGGAAGTTAATGGTGGAACAGATAAGTATCCCCAAGCCAAATGGCGTCCTAAGTCAAGATGAAGATATTCGTCTCGTTGTAAATCGTATTCAGAGCTTATTAAATTATATTGAAGTAGAAACTTTAAAATTATAAACCCAAATAATATTAATGTTTTTTTTGTCATTAAATTCTGTGTATTTGTAGAATTACCGTTAACAATTAGTATAAGAATAGTAAGAGATTAAAAATGCATTTATTTTCAGTTTAGTATGTAGCCAAATTTACAATTTTACCCTTAATTTTCTTGTAACCGTCAAATTGTAAATTTAACAGACTTTGTTAATATACACTAGCTTTGGGCTTGGTACTTAACCCTTATTGTTTTTATACATTATTGTGCAACGGATTTTATTTCGCTTTTGCCAAAGCCATTTTTACAGCAAGTCCAGTTAATACCGAAGCCATAAACCACTTCTGTATTCTTAACCAAATTGGCTTTTTGGAGAACCAAGTTGCTATTCTAGCAGCAGATATAACAATCAAAAAATTAATTGAAAAACTTATTATTATTTGTATGATTCCGAGTTGAAAACTTTGACTTAAAATTGAGCCATATTCAGGTTTAATAAATTGAGGGAAAAATGAAAGATAAAATACTGCCATTTTTGGATTCAGGACATTAGTCAGAAGTCCAATATTGAAGAGTTTAAAAGGTTTGTCTGATTTGAGATTTTGGTCAGAGTCAGAAATTTTGTTTTTTGATTTAACAGAATTATAGGCTAAGTATAATAAGTATCCAACTCCAAGAAATTTAACCACAACAAAGATATAAGGGACAGCAAAAAATATTGCAGTAAGTCCAAAAGACACCATAAGTATATGAAATAAAAAGCCACACATTACTCCTAAAAGAGATATTATTCCAGCTTTTTTTCCTTGTGATAAAGACCTTGAGATTAAATAAATCATATTCGGACCAGGAGAAATCACCATAATTAATGCAGCAAATCCAAATAGTAGTAAATCGTTAATTGGTATCATATTTCTGTTTTAGTTCTTAGTTTTTGACTGTCTTGTCCATAACGTTATTGTCTATGGTTAGTTACATGTTTAAGCCACTAATTTAGCAAATACAAACCGAATAGAAAATATATTAGAATTTTCGTAAGTTGATTTACATTAGCAATTAATTTTATGCGATGTTGGTATTTTGTTTTTATAGATTATATATATTAAAATGCCAGTCTACCAAATAATCAATCGTAGAATCATAATTTTCAAATTGCTCTATACATTGAGATACACCTCTTTCTGAACATCTAAATTCATATGTAGACTCTTTTGTTTTCTCAACCCAGCAACATTCTAAATCTGGATTCTTGATATGATATGCATAAGATTTCTCGATAAAATTATAGCTTTTTAAAAAAAACCTGAATTCATCCTTTGATAATTTTACATAGCGTTTCACAACATTTGATGGAATAAATTCAGCTTTGAAACCTGGGGTTAATTTATTGATGATTTCGACATTGTGTGATATTAAGATTTCGGCTTGTTTTTTTGGGGTTATTGATGGAAATCCAATTGCATTATGAATTTTGTATATTTCTTCCGCGTTCATAATTTATTTAGTTTTAGAAAGGGTGTAGTTTTTATTATAAATAATTAATTTTTTTAATTCACTAAAAAAATAATTGTGTCAATCTTATGAATTTAAATGAATACCAAAGTTTATGTGTAAAAGTTGCGTGTTTGTTATATGCTTTTACTATGTTCTTTCCAGTTTCAAAACGTATCTAGTTGAAGAATGCAATCAAGGAGTCTTTTTTCGAGCGTATTTTTACTTACCTTTTCATTCTATTTTTGTTTTCCAAGTCTTGTTTGAATTTAGTTTTTTTCCGAGTCGGTTATATCTGTTTTAATCATTACTTTAAGAAAACTGTCTCTAGTTTTAAATTCATTAGCTGTATACTCTACTTTCAAGAATTTTTGAGATTCGGTTTCTGAATGTCTTGGTTTTATCTTTTTTTTAATGGAGTCAGCAGAGTTAATATGTAAGCAAGATCCTTCTCCGTAGGTCAACTCTACAACTCCTCCTACTTCTGTACCATAATCTAATCCGGCAAAATAGGTTGCTTTTAAATCCCCTAAAGCAACTAAATAAGAGCCGTCAAATGCATTATGAAGTACTTTAGAGACATGAATGTTTTTATCTATGAATACTAGTTTATGATATTCTCCTGTGAAATATTCACAAGTTAGATTACCCATTATAATAGTGCTTCCTCCCTCATCAAACCCTAATGCGTTGTTATTGCTACAATCTAACCATTTGGTAGTTACATTTCCAATGATCAAGGTATGATAACTAGAAAACGTTAGACTTTCTTGTGTGTCTATATCTCCTATGAAAACTTGAAATTCATTTTCTTCCTCTTTTGGATTCGATTCATTAATGAGATAAATATAATCATTAATTGAAGGTAACTGATTTAGATAATCAAGGAACTTTTTCCTTGATACAGTTACAAAGGTGTTTTTCTTAATATCATATTGCATAGAGAAGGGTTTTAAGTTGATGTACTATTTACTGTAGCCTAGCGTACCAATTAAATCTAAAAGTATACACAAAACTAAATATTTATAAAAAAATCACTACACTAATGTGTGCTTGTCATTACTTCATGTAGGCTTTTATTTATTTACTTATATTTTTCTGAAGAATTTTAATTATTGGTTCGTGGTTTCTGATAATGTTGCACAATGTTTAAGCATATGATTAGTACCGTGTTTAAGCATCTAATTTAGTAAATAAAAACTGAATAGAAAATCCGCAGGATTTTCCGAGTAGGCTAGAACCAAGTAATTATTTTTAAACAGTGTTGGCAGTTCGTTATTTTGTCTTATCTGTCCATTCAATGAACTTTTTAAACTGTTCATTCCAATGAGATTTTTGCCCAACATCTGTTTTTAATTTATAAGAATGGTCGCAACTAATACAAACTTCAAAAGTCAAATTCTCTTTCCTCTTTTCTATGAATTTAATTGGAAGTAAATAAGCTGTTTCAATAGGTGTACTTTCATCTTCAGTCCCGAAAAGGGCATATATTGGGATATTTAGTTGCGTTAAATAATCAAGAGGTGCTTTTTCATAAGAAGACCAACGTTTGTTGGTAAATCCAATATGGTCGATTTCGGTTGAGTTGGGATTTTTTACAACTGACTTATACCATTCTATAATTCCCATTATATTTTGATGAGCTTCTTCGTCAGAGATTAAGCCTTTTAAGGATTCAATTCTATTGAAGAGAGCAAATTCATAGAAGTTGTTTAGAACATTTCCTGACCAAAATCCTAAATGTGTTATTTTTTTATTTATTGTTGCTAGAGCTGCTCCAATTGCCGCACCCTCTGAATGACCATAAACAATAATTTTTTTAGGATTGTTAAGGTGCTTCTCTATGATATGGTTAATTGATACATCTATCTGTTTTATTCTGTACTCAAGGTAGTTTTTTTCGTAATAGCTTTTTGGAATAATAATCTCACCGTCTTTATAAAGTCCTTCCATTCCAGGCTTTGGAATAATAGCGTATGTATAAGTAGAATCTAAACTTTTATAATCATTTCCAAACCAGCGGTAATACGTGATTTTTCCTTTATCTACTTTATATGAAAAAATTGGATTTGCATCTGTACCTTGGATAAAGACCACCAAGTTGCTTGGTTTAGTTTTAGTATTCTTTAAATAATAAGTTATCGTGTCGTTATTTACAATAATTTGCTCTTGAATAAAGCTATATTTTTCAAGGGCATTATTAATAGTTGGGATATCATTTATTTGAGCTAAAGAAATATAGGAAATGAAAGTGAATAAAGTTGCGAAGAATGTTTTCATTGATTTGATTTTCAACCATTTGACGCTTTTATAGCTAAAATGGTATTGATTCTCGTCATAATGACTGCCAATGTGTTGTAACTACACTTCACAATAATGTTAACAGATTAGCGAACCATTACAAATATAGACAAACTTTGGAAAAATCCGAAAGATTTTCCAGACAAAACCAACCAAGCATTGAGTGTAGGTGCTGTTATGATTTGCTTCTTTTTAAATCAACTGCGTCAATTCGGCACGAATTGGGCGCAAAGTGATTTAAAAATCTATGCGTAAAATTTTTCAACTTTTCAATTTTCAGAAGTTCGTATTCTTCACGTTACGTTTTTAGACAAAGTTTGGTTTTTCAAGTCTCGTTTATTCTCAATGTTCAAAATTCGACGTTTCGTTTGCCGACAAAATTCGGAAGAAAAAACAGCCAGAATTTGGATTTAAAAAATAAAAAAAGTATGTAGTTTCTGTTGTGCTAAACTAAGAAAGTAGAGTAAAGGCTTTTGTTTTTTTGCTTTTCGTAATACAAGTTTTAATCTTACTGCGCAAGTTCGGAAGTAATAAGCTATAACGTCTGGTGCTAGGAAAAGTAGGGATTTTCTCGGACATAATTGTTGCCCTATTTCTTTAGCGCATGTTATAGGTTGGTTTTAATTGTTTCTTTGAATGTATTTAATCCAGTTGCCAAAGTTGATGGTTCTCACTGTTGTTTCATCCTCGAAAAATGGCGTAAGTTCATTATCCAACCATAATTCAATTCTTCTATAATTGTCTCCATTACTGATTGCTTCGGTAATATTACTTTGCGTTGTGAAATACAGAATTAAATCTGCCTTCGTAAAGCTGATTGGGTTCTTAAAAGATTCCTCTTTTAAGAGTGAGAAGTTTTTACTACTTAAATTATCCGAACTCCAATTATAGTTATCGTTTCTTTTTGGAGAAGGAAAGTTTTTCAGATAGATATCAGGAAACCATCGTTCAAATTCAGGAACATCTACCATATAGGAAATGAAATAGTTGTCATAAATAATGAGAAAGGATTTACTCTTCAAAAGACGATTGGCTTCGTTTAAAAAGGCATCGATTTTGAACCAGTGAATTCCAGAACAAACTGTGATTAGGTTAAACTCATCATCGTTAAATGGCTGATTTTCGGCAGGAGAAATCGAATAATTGATTTGGTCTTTGGATGAAGCATTATTCAACATTTCTATAGATAAGTCTGTTCCGTAAACAGATCTTGCGATATGCAACAATACCTTTGTGGACAAGCCCGTTCCGCAAGCAACGTCTAATGCTTTGTCTATTTTAGAATCAATTTTAAGGAATGTCTTTACCTTTTCAATGGTGTTGTTATGAAAGCTCGGACGACCTTTAGAGTATCTTTCAGCGACATTTTTTAGATTGAAATAATTCATTTATTGTAATTATTGTTGTCCTAGGTACTTGTATATGAAGATCTCGTTTATAAATAGTTGTGGATTTTATATCCTAACTTTTCAGTTTAGCATTAACCTTTATTTTATGTCTATTGTTTCATTTTTTGCTTTCACCCCAATTGTGTACCATCATTGTGAAACAGTTATTACTGTTGGCAACTGTATTTAGTATTCGTAAAATTCTTTTATAGTGAAATTCAATTCTTCTTCTTTAGGCTTAATTAAAGAATTCAGATAATACCTGTGAAAATAACCATTCAATACAATTATTTTCTTGCCATGATATTCTTTAACAAAGTGCAAAATATTTTTAGACATTGTGTGGTTTCTTAAGTCCCAAAATTCTGAAGCCCTTTTGAAACCTTCAAAAAAACTAATGCTATCACCATCACTTTTAACGTAATATGTGTCAGCGAAAATTGGATATTCAGACATAATACCCAAAAACTCTTTATAATGATATTTTTGCCGAATTTCAGCAATTTTATCTGTTTCAAGATTATTAAAGGCTTGGGCACCTAAATAGGCAAATGAATTAAGATTATCATTTACTTCAAGAAAGTTTTGATAGACTCTATTGTTCAACGAGTTCATCTGATTATTTTTGTAAAGACTGTCCAATAATTTTAACGCTTTACTATCTGTTGGTCGAGACCCAATTTTTATCCTGTATTCGTTTCTTCCTGTAAATTCGTATGGTCTTACATCCACATCAAAGTTGTTCATATACTTTACGGTGGCAATATTCTCATTACTATTCCAAGTTTTCTTAAAGTCAAAATTTTTGGTAAAGAACGAAGAGTCCACTTCGAAAAGTATTAAGTCTGGCTTAATTTTAACCAAGATGTTGTAAAGGCTATCAGGTGTAAAATTTTGGACAGGCTGATGAACAGTTCCAAGAAGCACCAATTCAGTTCTTTTGGTTGTACAACTGCAAAAAAGCAAGCCAATAAAAATAAATTCTAAAATTTTTTTCATTCGAATAGGTTTTTAACTTGCATACGTTCGGCTGCTTGTGGCAGTTGCGTAAATTTATAACAAAAGATTACAAGTACAAAACTCCTCGTGGAATTTTCGGAGAGAATTCCGAAGTAGCCCGAGCCTAGCAATTGCTACAAACTGCTGTGCTTGTTACACAACTCCATCAAAGATAACAAAAAGTCAATATTTAAAAGAGTACTTTTTTTAGTAAATTTAGTCATGCAAGGAAGAAAAGAACTCAACCCCAAAATGCTCTATCAAGTTTATTTGACCGACTTGATTCCGGAGTATAATTTTTACCGAATACTTGATAAAGCGATTGATTTTCGGTTTCTATATAAATCCACTAAGAAGTATTATGGACAAGAAGGACAGGAGAATATTGATCCTGTTGTCTTCTTCAAAATATGCTTAGTAGTCTATTTGAATAACATTAATTCTGATAGAAAACTCATCGAGTATTGATCCAACTGTTTAGATGTTCGTTTATTTATTCGCTACGACATTGATGAAGTTTTACCTTGGCATAGTGCTATTTCAAGAACTAGACAACTCTATGGAGAAGAAGTCTTCATGGAGCTGTTTAAAAAAGTATTGTCTTTATGTTGTTAACTTTCTGAATATGAAGAAAGTTAACTCAAGAGGCATTAAACAAGCCAATAAACACGTACTCATGGCATCAATGACCTATAATTTAAAGAAATACATGGGGTTCATTGTGAAAAAAACCAAAAGTAATAGCGCAAGTTTTATATGTACAACAAGGAAAAGTACACATTTTTCTAAAAACACAATTTTATGAGTTAAAAACAGCTTTTTTAAGCCTATCAATTTTTGTAAATTGTCCTTTAGTCAAAAAAGAAACCTCGTTTAAATCACTTTAAATGAGGTTACTATTTTTATTTATTTAGAAAATTTAGCTTTTTGGAGAGGTTGTGCAACAGTCACCCGTGTTGGCAGTAGTGTCTTTTTATTCAATTGCTTTTAGAATAATCTCAAACGGAATATCTTTTTGATTCAATATATCAGTATCAGTATAGTGAATTATCTCATCTATTTTAACCCCTACTTTTTGCGTGAGTGTATTATCTGGGTAGAACAAGGCATTGGCAGTAAAGCCAAAGGAATATCCACCCGGCAGGGTAAGATACTTCATGTCACCATCCGCACCTGCCGTCTGTTCACCAATTGTGATGGCTTGTGGAAATACATGCTGAAAATTCATAGTATTCCATTCGCTCATACTTTGCGTTGCGGGGTCAACAATGATAAAGACTTTCCCGTTGTAGCTGTGCGTGGTTTTGTCTGTAATATCTGGGAAATACTCAATTGTAGCACTTTTGTATACATAGGTATAGGTTCCTATATTATTTAGGTTTTGCTGGTAATATTTCCCAAACCAATTTTCTTTGGGTGAAAAATAATCATACACATAGTTAAAGGCAAATCCACCCCAATCAGGATATGCCCGCATATCAAAAACAATCGCTTTTTTAGCAGCCGCCTCTTCAAAGACCTTATCCATAGTAGCATCTATTTCATCATCTTCAACATCATCTATGAAAGAAAGGGTTTGATCTATTCTGAAATAGGCAATATCATCATGTTCCAACTTGCGAGCCGCTTTCTTATTCAACTTTTGTTGGTAGTATTCGTTGATTTGTATGGCTTGTTTTTTATTGGTAGGATCTATTAATGCGAGCTTTATGGTTGTTTCATTTCTATCCGGGTATTTCTGAATTTGTAAACTTTTAGTTTGCAAATCATCTGTCCAGATTAAGTTGTTGATATAGTCCGATAAATAGTACAATAATTTGTTTTTATTAGAAGTGGAAAGCAGTGTCGATTTCTCTCTGATCATATCTTTCACAGAAATATCATTAATTGACATAATCCTGTCACCTACAGCAATACCGGCTTCTTTACATACGTCTGGAGTGATTAGGTTTGTCACAAGAATATGGTCTTCAAACACGTGATAATCAAAAGGAGCATAATAATTTTTATGGTAGATTTCTTTTTGGTAATGCAATTTTTTGTAAAAACCAAAGGCATGGGTGTCCTCAAAAAGAGCGGCAGTTTTTGCCAAAATGGTTTCAAATTCTTTTCTGGATTCGCAGGTTATGGACTGTTGAATTAATTTTTTGAGTTCATCATTTGCATTTTCGGGCATTAAATATTTATATGGATACAGATAGTCGATGGTACCTATCATTTTTGCCATAGCGAGCAACCGATATGCTAAGGGTATTTGCGTTTCTACACCAAAATCGTAGGGTTTTTCATGTGGAATGATATACTTATAGACGGTTTGCGAAACATCGTAGTAATGTTCCCCCGTAAAGCGATGGGTGTAAATTTTGTTCAGGAGTTTGCGATATTTGCGTGTAATGTCTGGATTCTCCCGATACCAACTAAAATCCTGATTTATGCGTAAAACATCAGTTTCTTCATTGGGTTTTGATTTTGTCGTGAATTGATTATTCAAGTTTTTGGTAAGTAACTCAATGGATTCATTGATATCTAGGTACTGAGATTGATTGATGCTTTCCAGAAAAAGACTATCTGTATCGATTTTACCACTCGCTAAATCGGGGTGATAAAATTTCAGAAAGTTCCAAACTTTAATATAATCGTATGGAGATTTTTCTTGAGCAGAAATCTGGTAGCTAATAAATAATGTAATTAATAATGCAAGGCTTTTTTTCATTTGATTTTTATTTCATTACTGCCAACGTTTATGTATAAGATTAGTGGCGTGTTTAAGTACCTAATTTAGCAAATAATTACTAGATAGAAAATCCGCGAGGATTTTCGTAAGTAGGCGAGAACTAGCCATTAATTTTATACATCTTAAGTTAGCATTTTAATTAAATAACTAAATTACATATTATTAATCAGAAAGAATAAAAGAGAGAATTAAGGTTACTATATACGGTGAAGTGTTGACTTCGACAACATTGATAATCCTCTCTCTTTTCTACTAAAAATCGCGTTCAGTTCTGTGAGACTTAGATCTCGTTTTCAAGTTGTTGTGAGTTAAGTAGATTATTCTTTCATAAATTATTTCTAATGAATAAATATAATGAAACTTTTGGAATTGACATTAGTAAAGATGTTTTTGATTGTTATGGTAGTGTTCAAGGACATCTACAATTTAAGAATGAAGCTACTGGATTCAAAAAGTTTCTAGAAATTCTATCAAAAGATAGTTTAGTAGTTATGGAAGCTACAGGTTATTATCATTACCGATTTGCACAGTTTTTATACAAACAAAATGTGATTGTTTCAGTAGTAAATCCCTTGTCAGTAAAACGATTTATCCAGATGAAATTAGTAAAGGTAAAAACCGATAAGAGCGATGCAAAAGCAATCTGTAATTACGGTATGATACATGAGGTTCCACTGTATAATGCACTTACCGATGTTCAAAGTGAATGCCTACAACTGTTTCGATTACTAGATAGTTTTATCAAAAAAAGAACAGCAACTAAAAACAAATTACATGGAGAAGAAGTCTTGGGAACTCCATCTAAATGGGTGTATCGTTCTTTAAATAGAAACAAAAAACATCTTGATAAAGAGATATTAGGCATTGAGCAAAAGTTGCTTAGTTTGATAAAACAAGATCAACAAAATCAATTGACACTATTACAGAGTATCCCAAGGATAGGTTTGAAAACAGCTTTGTTCTTAATTATCGTAACCGATGGATTTAAGAAATTTGAAACAGCATCACAATTATGCAGCTATGTTGGAATCACACCAACCATAAGAGAATCAGGGAGTAGTGTTAAGGGTCACAGTCGGATTAGCAAAGTAGGAAACAGAAAATTACGAAATCTTGTTTTTTTATGTTCCTTCAATGCTTGTAAGCACAATAAGGCTTGTAAAGCAATTTACGAACGAATAGTAAACAAAGGTAAGAGTAAAAAGCTAGCATTAATAGCAGTTTCAAACAAACTCTTCAAACAATCCTTTGCCATTGCAAAATCAGGAAATCCTTATGATGAAACTTTTGTTTCTGTATTAGGATCAAATTAAATTATAAGCAAAAAAGAAGAAATAAGGCTTCAATAATAATGTAAGCCTAGACGAATAGTGTGAAAAATTACTCTAAAAAAGTTTGTTTTTTATCTCAGTTCTTTGTTGTAGCCAGTTTTAATTCCATATTCCATTTGATTCCGTTAAAATCACAGGTTTGTTGTCAGTAATCAATATTGTTTGTTCGTGTTGAGTTACATATCCACCTTTATTTCCAACTAAAGTCCAACCGTCATTTAATTCTACCGCAACAGTTGATTTTGTAGAGATAAAAGTCTCAATAGCTACTGTCGTATTTTTTTTAAATCTTTCTCTATTTGTTCTAACTCGATAATTTAAAATATTTTCAGGTTCTTCGTGCAAACTTCTTCCAACTCCGTGACCAGCTAAATTTTTAATCACTTTGAATCCAGATTTTTTTGCTTCAGTTTCTATTAAGTGTCCAATGTCGGCTATTTTCACTCCACCTTTAATATTATTAATTGCTTTATGTAAAATGTTTTTAGATGCATCTACGAGAGGTTGATGATTATGAATGTCTTTTCCAAGAACAAAAGAACCACCATTATCAGACCAAAATCCATTTAACTCAGCTGAAACATCAATATTTATCAAATCACCTTCTTTAAGTATTTTATTCTTAGATGGAATTCCGTGAGCAGCTTCTTCATTTACACTTATACAAGCATAACCAGGAAAGTCATAAGTTTCATAAGGAGCTGATTTAGCTCCATAACTTTTTAAAATTTCTCCTCCATATTCGTCCAATTCTTTAGTGGACATACCAACTTTCGCATATTCTCTCATCAATTTTAGTGTAGTTCCAACAACTTCACTAACTTTTTTCATTCCGATTAATTCTGATTCTTTTGTTATCGACATCCTGTTTTGTTTTAATTGGCTACAACGTTTCGCAGCTACAAGAAGTTGCGTACTTCATTCACTGTCAATTACAAATGTAACAAAAACTTTGATTCAACAATTGCCAATTCTGATAAATCCCAAGCCTAGCAATTTCTTGTAACTGCTGTGCATGTTGCACAACTCCATCAAAGATAACAAAAAGGCAACATTTAAAAGAGTACTTTTTTTGTAAATTTAGTCAGGCAAGGAAGAAATGAACTCAACCCCAAAATGCTCTATCAAGTTCATTTGACCGACTTGATTCCAGAGCATAATTTTTACCGAATACTTGATAAAGCGATTGATTTTCGGTTTCTATATAAATCCACTAAGAAGTATTATGGACAAGAAGGACAGGAGAGTATTGATCCTGTTGTCTTCTTCAAAATATGCTTAGTA
>NZ_VEVQ02000003.1 GCF_006491595.2 Flavobacterium jejuense | reverse complement strand
TACCTGATCCACAATCTGTTCTAACATGAAAATAATAAGTTGTTGAAGAAGTTAGACCAGTAGCGTTATATGTTTCTGTTGTTAGGGCTGTTCCAGAACCTACTGGATCAGCTGTATTGGTATCTAATACATATTCATAACTACCAGATGTAGCAGACCATGTGATATCTCCTGAAGTATCAGTTAGATTTGATACAGCTAAGCCAATTGGATCTTGGCATGCTGGAATTGTCTCCCATGCCATATCATCTAAATATACATAAGTATATGTTGAGGTAGATAATCTACGAACAGCAATATAACTGTCAAGTCCAAAATAAGTGTCAAATCTAACAATATATTCTGTATGAGTTGTAGATAAATCTACTGTTGCTAAAGAGGTGAATGTAGAGCCATCAGCAGGATTAGTAATTGTTCCTACCTCAATATCTTGAGAAGCTGTTCCAGCTCTTGCGAAAAAACGCAATTGATGTGTACCATCACTTAAATTAGATAATAAAGGAGAAATAAGGATGATGTTAGCTGTGCTTGGTGAGTCAGAATTGTATAAAGCTACACCATTTGGAGCAGTATTGTCTGCACTAGTTGAAGTAGTAACAGTTGCATAAGTTGATGCACCATTATCAATAAGTTTTGACCAACATGTAGGTAGAGCAGGTGTAGTTACACCATCAAAATTTTCATTAAAACTATCAACAGCAACACATGCAGTTGTGAATGTATAAGGTCCTGACCATAAGCTTAAGTCACCCCCTCCACAATCAGCTTGAACATAATAATCATATGTTGTTGCAGGTGTTAAGCCAGTTTTGTTAAAAGGGTTGCTTACACCTGTATCAGTTGCAGTTCCCGTTGCAGGAGTTCCAGAGGTTACTACTTCAACATTGTATAAAGAAGCTGTTCCGTTTTCTGTCCAACCTAATTCTGCACTTGTAGCAAGAATAGCATTAGTGGTTAAAATTGAAGGTTTAGGGCAAGAAGGCATTGGTTCCCATATCATATCATCTAAATATACATCAGTGTATGTTGAGGTAGATAATCTACGGACAGCAACATAACTATCAAGTCCAGAATAAGTGTTGAATGTAACAATATATTCTGTATGAGTTGTAGATAAATCTACTGTTGTTAAAGAGGTAAATGTAGAACCATCTGTAGGGTTTGTGATAGTTCCTACTTCAATATCTTGTGAAGCTGTTCCAGCTCTTGCGAAAAAACGCAATTGGTGTGTACCATCACTTAAATTAGATAATAAAGGAGAAATAAGCATGATGTTAGCTGTGCTTGGTGAGTCAGAATTGTATAAAGTTACACCATTTGGAGCAGTATTGTCTGCACTAGTTGAAGTAGTAACTGTTGCATAAGTTGAAGCACCATTATCAATAAGTTTTGACCAACATGTAGGTAGAGCAGGTGTAGTTACACCATCAAAATTTTCATTAAAACTATCAACAGCAACACATGCAGTTGTGAATGTATAAGGTCCTGACCATAAGCTTAAGTCACCCCCTCCACAATCAGCTTGAACATAATAATCATATGTTGTTGCAGGTGTTAAGCCAGTTTTGTTAAAAGGGTTGCTTACACCTGTATCAGTTGCAGTTCCTGTAGCAGGAGTTCCAGAGGTTACTACTTCAACATTGTATAAAGTAGCTGTTCCGTTTTCTGTCCAACCTAATTCTGCACTTGTAGCAAGAATAGTACTAGTCGTTAAAATTGAAGGTTTAGGGCAAGAAGGTATTGGTTCCCATACCATATCATCTAAATATACAGAAGTATATGTTGAGGTAGATAGTCTGCGGACAGCAACATAACTATCAAGTCCAAAATAAGTGTCAAATAGAACAATGTATTCTGTATGATTTGTAGATAAATCTACTGTTGTTAGAGGGGTGAATGTAGAACCATCAGCAGGATTAGTTATAGTTCCTACTTCAATATCTTGTGAAGCTGTTCCTGCTCTTGCAAAAAAGCGTAATTGATTTGTACCATCACTTAGGTTAGATAGTAATGGAGAAATAAGCATGATGTTAGCTGTGCTTGATGAGCTATCATTGTATAAAGTTACACCATTTGGAGCAGTATTGTCTGCGCTAGTTGATGTAGTAACTGTTGCATAGGTTGATGCACCATTATCAATAAGTTTTGACCAACATGGAGGTAGAGCAGGTGTAGTTACACCATCGAAATTTTCATTAAAACTATCAACAGCAACACATGCTGTTGTGAATGTATATGGTCCTGACCATAAGCTTAAGTCACCACCTCCACAATCAGCTTGAACATAATAATCATATGTTGTTGCAGGTGTTAAGCCAGTTTTGTTAAATGAGTTGTTTACACCTGTATCAGTTGCAGTTCCTGTTGCAGGAGTTCCTGAAGTTACTACTTCAACATTGTATAAAGAAGCTGTTCCGTTTTCTGTCCAACCTAATTCAGCACTTGTAGAAAGGATAGCATTAGTCGTTAAAACTGTTGGTTGAGGGCAAGATGGAGCAGTATCATTTACAAAGTCATCAACAGCAAGACGGTCTTGATCTGTTCCAGTAGCTCTAATAGCAATATAAACAGTTTGGCCAGCATATGATGTTAAGATGAACTCTTTTTTCTCCCAATCAGCTGCACTTGCAAGTTGACTAGATTGCAATACAACAGAAAAATCAGAACTTGCTGTATTAGTAGTTGTAGATAATAAAACTTCGTAAGGCTCTAAAAAACCAGAGTTTAAAGATTTAATATAAAAAGATATTCTATCATTTACACCAGAAGTAACATTAATTGCTGGAGAAATTAAATAATCATCATGGGCAGTTGTATTGTATTGAATTCTTACAATGTTTGTGCCTGAGTGAGCTCCTGTACCTTGATCGTATATGGTCCAGCCATTAGCTCCTCCTTGGTTGATGATGGACCAACCAGCTGGTAGCGTGGTGTTTGTATCAAAATTTTCGGTAAATTGTGCATAAGATTGGAAGCAAAAGACCAATATTATAAAACACATTAAAGTAGTTTTTTTCATTTGAAAAGTTTTATGATTTAGTTAATAAGAATGTAAAAATATTGATATTAATTAATAAATTATAATATTTTTTTGAAATAATTTGTTAAATGTGTTAATAAGATGAAGTAAGAGGGGGAAATAAAGCTTGATGAACTATCTTTATTTTGGTAAAAAAACACTTTATTTTTGTTGTGATTTGGTTTTTTTTAAACTGATTAACAGAATATTAATTTAATTTTAAATGTATGTTATGGTTTTTCTTTACGGGTTGACTTTTTGAATATTAAAAAAGTCTTACAGGAAACTGTAAGACTTTAAACTAAACCAAACCCAGAGTCTTTTTTACCCAATTAATTGTGCAAATAAGTCCTCTTTCTCGTTTAGGTAATGAAATTCAAAACCTTTTGCTGTCATTTTTTGTTGAATAGGTAGTATGTCGGTTTTGTTTTTTAATTCTAAACCAACGATTACAGGTCCTGATTCTCTATTATTTTTTTGTTTGAATTGGAAATAAGTAATATCATCATCATCACCTAAAATATCATTTACAAATTCTTTTAAAGCTCCTGGTCGTTGTGGAAATTGTATGAGGAAATAATGTTTTAAGCCTTCATACAATAAAGAACGCTCTTTGATTTCTGCTGTGCGTTCAATGTCGTTATTACTTCCACTCACAATGCAAACTACGTTTTTATCTTTTATTTTATCTTGATAAAAATCTAAAGCTGCAATTGTTAAAGCACCTGCGGGTTCAACAACCATCGCTTCTTCGTTATACAATTGTAAGATAGTAGAACAAACTTTTCCCTCTGGAACTAAAATAATATCATCTAAATTTTTTTGACAAATTTTAAAATTGTGATTTCCAACTTGTTTTACAGCTGCACCGTCAACAAACTTATCAATACTTTCTAAACGCGTATTTTCTCCTCTTTCTATGGAAGTTTTCATCGATGGAGCTCCTTCTGGTTCAACCCCAATGATTTTTGTATTCGGACTCAACTCTTTAAATACAGTTGATAATCCAGAAGCCAATCCACCACCACCTATTGGAACAAAAATATAATCTATAGGTGTTTTGATGTCTTCCAAAATTTCTAAACCTACTGTTCCTTGTCCAGCAATGACTTTAACATCGTCAAAGGGATGAATAAAGATTTTGTCTTCTTTCAAACAAGTTACATTCGCTGAAGCATAAGCATCATCAAAAGTGTCACCCGTTAGAATAATTTCAATGTATCCTTGACCAAAAAGTTGGACTTGTTTGATTTTTTGTTTTGGAGTGGTTTTTGGCATGAAAATCTTACCATGTATTTGTAATAAATGACAAGAATAAGCCACACCTTGCGCATGATTTCCTGCGCTAGCACAAACGATGCCTTGTTTTTTTTCGCTTTCGGATAATGAACTCATTTTATTATAAGCACCACGAATTTTATAAGAACGCACTACTTGTAAATCTTCTCTTTTTAAAAGAATATTGGCTTGGAATTCATTTGATAAATTGCGACTAGGTAATAGAGGAGTAGCATATACTACACCTTCAAATTGCTTTTTGGCTTCTAGTACTTCTTCAAAAACGGTCATTGTTGTTGTTAGCATGATTGTGAATCAAGTTTTATTTAGAATTTCTCTTTCTTCTTTTCTCTTTCTTCTTTTTTACGCTACAATTTTTTTCATAGCAGTCATAGCAGCTCTTAATTCAGCACCACAAATTTCTATAGAATGATTTCTAATGCTATCGTTTATTTTTACTAATTCGAAATTGTCTACATTTTTATTAGCAGTTTCATTGAAGTTTTCACCAATTAAATTAGTGTCTACTTTTTTCATGAAATTAGTTAAAAGCGGTTTGCAAGCATGATCAAATAAATAACAACCATATTCTGCAGTGTCCGAAATTACTCGGTTCATTTCGAATAATTTTTTGCGAGCAATAGTATTCGCTATAAGCGGAGCTTCATGCAAAGATTCATAATAAGCCGATTCTTCTTTGATTCCTGAAACAGTCATGGTTTCGTAAGCCAATTCTACACCCGCTTTTACAAAAGCCACCATTAATAAGGCATTGTCGAAGTATTCTTCCTCGCTTATTTTTACATCAGCTGCAGGTGTTTTTTCAAAATTAGTTTGCCCAGTAGCTTCTCTCCAAGTTAATAGATTTTTATCACCAGCAGCCCAATCTTCCATCATCGTTTGCGAAAAATGTCCTGATAAAATATCATCCATGTGTTTTTCAAACAGCGGTTTCATGATTTCTTTTAATTCTTCTGCCAATTTAAATGCTTCTACTTTAGCAGGATTTGATAAACGATCCATCATATTGGTAATGCCACCTATTTTTAAAGCTTCTGTAATGACTTCCCAACCGTATTGCACTAATTTTGAAGCATAACCTGTATCGATTCCTTTTTCGACCATTTTATCAAAACTCAAAATAGAACCTGTTTGTAATAAACCACACAAAATGGTTTGTTCACCCATTAAATCCGATTTTACTTCCGCCACGAAAGACGATAGTAATACACCAGCTCTATCACCTCCAGTTCCTACACAGTATGCTTTTGCAATAGCTAAACCGTCACCGTTTGGATCATTTTCTGAGTGTACAGCGATTAATGTTGGTACACCAAAACCTCTTAAATATTCTGCTCTTACTTCAGAGGCAGGCGATTTTGGGGCAATCATTACTACTGTGATATCTTCACGGATTTTTACTCCTTCTTCCACAATATTAAAACCATGAGAATAGGATAAACAAGCTCCTTTTTTCATCAAAGGCACCACTTTATTCACTACATCAGTATGTTGTTTGTCTGGAGCTAGATTGGAAACTAAATCAGCAGTTGGAATAATTTCTTCAAATGTTCCTACTTCAAATCCGTTTTCTGTTGCGTTTACGAAAGAAGCCCTTTTACCTTCTATTGCCTCTTTACGTAAGGCATAAGCAACATGTAGACCACTATCACGCATATTTTGGCCTTGAGCCAAACCTTGAGCACCACAACCAATGATTACTATTTTTTTATCTTTTAATTTAGTTACACCTTCAGAAAATTCTGATTTATCCATAAAGTCACATTTCCCTAATTCTTGAACTTTTAAACGATGAGGTAGTGAATTGAAATAATTTGACATTGTCTATGTTTTTAATTTTAGTTTTTATTTATTTTAATCTTGTAATTGGAAAATTACATTTGAAAGATTTTACTTTTACTATTTAGATATTCGTTGTTAATTGGAGATTTTCTAGGATCATTTTTTTGCATATCCAAAACCTGTTTATGAACTCCTTCACTGGATTTAATTATTGCTATTCTTGAACTTCTGACAAATTCAATTAAACCATATTTATCCAATTCTTTCAATAGGTTGTTAATTTCATCATCTTGACCTGTGGCTTCAAAAACAGTGTAGTCATTACGGATAACGACTACATTGGCACCAAATTGTCTTAAAAGACGTTCTACTTTTGCATCTTTCATTATAATACTTGTTGGTACTTTGTACAAAGCAATTTGTTGCCAAATAATTTCATCATTTGTATTGTTAAAGACTTTAAAAACATCTACAATTTTTTCTATTTGGCGCACTAGATTGCGGACCACTTCTTCTGTTTCTTTTACAACAATAGTAAAACGATATATTTTTTCGATTTCACTTGGGGACGAATTGAAACTTTCTAAATTTATTTTGCGTCTGGAAAAAATGATGGCAATTTTATTTAAAAGACCCACCTGATTTTCGCTGTATACGGTTAATGTATGTTCTTGTTTCATTTCTTTTAGATTTCTTCTTTACTTAATACAATTTCAGCCACTCCTTTTCCTTGAGGCACCATTGGGAATACATTATCTTCATGTAAAACAGCAACCTCTAATAAATAAGATTCTGGATGATCTAACATTTCTTTTAAGCTAGCTTTCAATTCTTCTCTTTTTGAAATTTGTTTACCAGCTATGTTATAAGCACTGGCTAATGTTACAAAATTGGGGCTTTGAATATCAGTAAATGAATAGCGCTTTTTATGAAATAATTCTTGCCACTGTCTTACCATTCCTAGGAAACTGTTGTTTAGAATTAGAATTTTTACATTGGGTTTAAATTGCATAATCGTTCCTAATTCTTGAATGTTCATTTGTGCACCACCATCGCCCATAATCGCAATGACTTCTCTTTCTGGAGCTCCAAATTTTGCTCCAATAGCAGCTGGCAAAGCAAATCCCATGGTTCCTAAACCACCACTCGTAATATTACTTCTCGATTTAGTTTGTTTTGCATATCTGCAAGCTACCATTTGATGTTGGCCTACATCAGTTACAATTACGGCTTCACCATTGGTTAACTCGTTTAGAACGTTTAGTACTTCGCCCATGGTTAATTCACCTTCTGTTGGGTTTAATTCTTTTGTAATTAATTGAGTAGTTTCCTTTTCTTTTTTGATGTCAAATTCTTTGAACCATTCAGTATGTGTTTTTTCTTCTACCAATGCAGTTAAAAGCGGTAATGTTTCTTTACAATTTCCCCAAACAGCAACTGTTGTAGCTACGTTTTTATCAATTTCTGCAGGGTCAATGTCTAGGTGTACTACTTTTGCTTGTTTTGCATATTTATCTAAACGTCCAGTAACTCGATCGTCGAATCGCATACCAACAGCAATTAGTACATCGCATTCGTTAGTTAAGTAATTTGGTCCATAGTTTCCATGCATTCCTAACATTCCTACACCAAGAGGATGATTGGTTGGAATAGCACTCATTCCCATTATCGTCCATGCTGTAGGTAAACCAGCTTTTTCAATGAAAGCCAAGAATTCTTTTTCTGCATTACCTAAAATAACACCTTGACCAAAAATAACAAATGGTTTTTTTGCTTCGTTAATTAGTTTAGCGGCTTGCTCTATATATTCATTTCTTACTATAGGCTCTGCTCTGTAGCTTCTTACGTGCACACATTGTCTGTATCCTTTGTAGTCAAAGAGTTGTAATTGAGCGTTTTTGGTTATGTCAATTAAAACGGGTCCAGGTCTTCCAGAACTCGCAATAAAAAAGGCTTTCGCTAATACTTCTGGAATTTCATTAGCATCTGTCACTTGGTAATTCCATTTGGTAATAGGGGTAGTGATATTGATTACATCTGTTTCTTGAAAGGCATCTGTTCCTAACAAATGAGCGAAAACTTGACCAGTAATACATACTAATGGAGTAGAATCAATTTGGGCATCAGCCAAACCAGTTACTAAGTTTGTAGCACCAGGACCACTAGTTGCAAATACCACACCTGTTTTGCCACTGACACGAGCATATCCTTGTGCTGCATGGATTGCACCTTGCTCATGACGTACTAAAATATGATTAAGACTATCATTAAAATCATATAAAGCATCATAAATAGGCATAATGGCTCCACCAGGATAGCCAAAGACTGTTGTGATATCTTCAGACAATAAAGCATCTATAACCGCTAAACTTCCTGAAACATTATGGGTTTTTCCAATGTTGTTTTCTAATGTATTTTGTTCTACTGTTTCCATGAGTAATCGTATTATAGTTCGTCAGTAACACAACCTTCAGATGCGTCTGTTACTAATTTTAAATATTTGTATAAAACTCCTTTAATAACTTTTGGTTTTGGTTGTACAAAAGCTTTTTTTCTATTTTCTAATTCGGAATCTGAAATAGCCAGATGAATGGAATTATTTATAGCATCTAATTCGATTAAATCCCCATCTTTAACTAAAGCAATAGTTCCACCATCATAAGCTTCTGGTGAAATATGTCCGACGACGAAACCATGAGTTCCACCACTGAACCTTCCATCTGTAATCAAGGCTACGCTTTTGCCTAAACCAGCACCTATAATAGCAGAGGTTGGTTTTAGCATTTCTGGCATTCCTGGACCTCCTTTTGGGCCTACATAACGAATAACAATCACATCACCTGCTTGAATTTTTTTATCTTCAATTCCTTTAATTAGTTCTTTTTCACCGTCAAATACTTTGGCTGGGCCAGAAAATTTTTCACCTTCTTTTCCTGTAATTTTAGCTACCGAACCTTTTGTGGCTAGGTTGCCGTATAAAATTTGAAGATGTCCTGTTTCTTTTATTGGTTTTTCGATAGGTCGAATAATATTCTGACTTTCGAAATCAATATCTATTATGTCTTTTAAATTTTCAGCTAACGTTTTTCCAGTTACTGTTAAGCAATTCCCATGAAGCATTCCTTTGGAAAGTAAATATTTTAAAACCATTGGCACACCACCTTTTTCATGAAGATTTTGCATTAGGTAATTACCACCTGGTTTAAAATCGGCTATTAAAGGTGTTTTGTTACTGATTCTTTGAAAATCATCTTGAGTAATTTTTACGCCTACACTTTTTGCCATAGCGATAATATGTAAGACTGCATTTGTGCTTCCTCCAAGAGCAATTAAAGTAGTGATTGCATTTTCAAAAGCTTCAAATGTCATGATGTCTCTTGGACAGATATTTTTTTCTAAAAGTAGTTTGATATAAGTAGCTGCTTGTTTACATTCTTCCATTTTTTCATGAGAAACTGCAGGGTTAGAACTAGAGTAGGGAAGACTCATTCCAAGAGCTTCGATAGCAATTGCCATAGTGTTTGCAGTATACATTCCTCCACAAGCACCTGCACCTGGACACGAATTTTTAATAATTCCTTTGAATTCTTCTTCTGATATTTTTCCTGCAATTTTTTCCCCTAAGGCTTCGAAAGCGGAAACGATATTCAAATCCTTACCTTGGTATTTGCCTGGAGCAATTGTGCCACCATATACCATTATGGAAGGGCGATTTAAACGGCCCATTGCCATTATAGAACCTGGCATATTCTTGTCACAACCTGGAATTGCAATTATGGCATCATAATAATGACCATCTACTACACTTTCTATACTATCGGCAATAATTTCTCTACTAACTAGAGAATAACGCATTCCATCAGTGCCATTCGTTATTCCATCGCTAATTCCAATAGTGTTAAAGATAAGTCCAACCATATTGGTTTCATTTACTTCTTGTTTGATTAGTGAAGCCAAATGATTCAAATGCATGTTGCATGTGTTTCCATCATAACCCATTGAAGCAATGCCAATGAATGGTTGTGCTAATTGTTTGTCATCTAAACCAATTCCATAGAGCATGGCTTGAGCAGCTGGTTGAGTGGGGTCTTGTGTAACGGTTTTACTATGTTTGTTTAATTCCATTTTATTGATTTTGTAAAACAAGTTCTTGTTCTAATACTAAATTTTTATAGGCTGATTGTAATTTTTTTCCTAAGCTTTTTTCCCAATCTAATTGAAATTCTTTTTCATCGATTGCTCTTATTCCAACAACTTCTGCTGCTGTTCCGCAATAAAAAGCAGCGTCAGCATCTACAAGTTGTTCTAAATTGTATTGTCCTTCGTGTACTTTAATATCTAATTTTTTACAAAGTTCAATTATTGTTGCTCGAGTAATACCAGGTAAAATGTTGCCTAATTGAGGAGTGAATAATTGACCTTTTTTTTCAAAAAATAAGTTTGCACCAGGTCCTTCTGCGACAAAATTATCTGTATCTAATAGTAATGCTTCATCAAAACCTTTGTTTTTTGCTTCATTAGTTGCTAGAATTGAATTGATGTAGTGACCGCAAACTTTTGCTTCAATTTTAATGGATTTTGGATGAGGTCTGCAGTAAGAAGATACTGCTAGGTTTAATAAGTTATTACCTAAGTAAGTGCCCCATTTCCAAGCGCATATCATTATATTTACGCCATTAGGTTTAGATAAACTCATATTAGGGTCACAAAAGACTATTGGTCTTAAATATGCATCTGTAAGATTATTAACTTCTAATAATTCGTATGATCTTTCAATTAATTCATCAATGTTATATTGGAATGGAATATTTATAAGTTCACATGATTTTTTTAATCTTTCATAGTGTTCGGTTGCTTTAAATATTTTAGTTCCAGATGAGGTATTATAGGCTCGAATTCCTTCAAATGCTCCGTAACCATAATGTAATGTTTGACCGTAAAGATCGGTTGTAGTTGTTGCTGCTTTTTTAAATTTGCCATTGAAAAAAAGCATTGTTTTTTCGTTGTAATATGGGTTTGTATTTGTATTCATTTTTTATTGTAATAAATTGTAAATGTACTATTGTGACTTCTGTTAGTTTGTCTTGTGTTAATTAGTTATACAATATTTAAAAATGCTTTATTCGATTTAAGTTATTGATTTTCATTGTTTTGTGTTTTTTATTTTATGATGCTAGAATCTCATTTATACTTGATAACTGTTTTTTCTACAAAAAAAAAGCCTTTCTTTTATGAGAAAGGCTTTACTGTATAATCATAATTACCTGACTCGTTTTAGAGGACGAATAATAATAATGACAATAATTAATACTAGATTATTCATTTTTGAATCAATTTTTTAAATAAAAAAAGCCTCCTAAAAAGGAGGCTTCTAATATGTTTTTACATAAAGTCTCCTATCCCAAAAGTGGAATAATAATAGAGACAATAATAATAACTGTTTTATACATGTGTTTCATTAACTTATACAAAAGTAAAAAAAATATTTATAAAAAATATGTTTTTTTATAAACTACATAACATTTTTATTAAAATGATTAGTTTTTAATCTTAAAAATCATTTTTTTACAGAAAAAACAAATGTTTTGATTTCTTTTTTATTAAATGAGTTAAAATTATTTTATTGTTGGAGGATATTGTTCTAAAATTTTTGAAACGAATTCCATAATTCTTTCATCTTTTTTATTAGTGTCTTTGGTTAAATAACCGCTTCCTTCTCCTTGCCAAACCATTTCTTTAGATTTCGCATCCAAAATATCAATAAATAAAGTGCCTTCTTGAGTTACATAAGTTCTATTATAATTCATTCCCCAATATGGATTCCAGCCCCATCCAAATCCCCAACCAGCATTGTTATATACATTGATGCGTTCACGTTCTTTAGTAAAGATACCTACTAGCATGTCTGGATTTTCACTTTTGCTAAAACCTTTTGAACTCATTACTTCATCTATAGATCGAAGAATTCGTTTTTTATCTAGGTCGGAAATTTCTGCTTTATCGATACTGCTTTTTAAATAGGCATACGTTTTATAACTGCCAAAGTTTGCTTTTTTATCATAATCGGCATTCACTCTAACAGAACTACAAGATGTTAATACAAGTAGTGTTACTAATGGAATTAATTTTAGTGCTTTCATAACAATATAATTTAAGTTTTAGGTTTCAGTCATAAAGTTGTTTATAAAGTTTTAATTTGAAACTTTAAACATGAAACTACAATAATTTTTCATCTACTATATTAGGGATGGTAACTTTTAATAAAGGTTGCGTCTCCATAGCTCTTTTAATTGCAAAAATAGCACCTTCATTTCTAGCCCAACTTCTTCTTGAAATTCCGTTATTTACATCCCAAAAAAGCATTGATTCTAAGCGTCTTGACGCTTCCTTAGTACCATCAAGAACCATGCCGAAACCACCGTTAATAACTTCACCCCATCCTACACCACCTCCATTGTGAATAGATACCCATGTAGCACCTCTAAAACTATCTCCAATTACATTTTGGATTGCCATGTCGGCTGTGAAACGGGATCCGTCATAAATATTTGAAGTTTCTCTGTATGGAGAATCTGTTCCTGAAACGTCGTGGTGATCTCTTCCTAATATTACATAACCAATTTCGTCTTTTGCTATGGCTTTATTAAATGCTTCGGCAATTTTTATTCTACCTTCTGCATCAGCATAAAGTATTCTAGCTTGTGAACCAACCACTAATTTGTTTTCTTGAGCTCCTTTTATCCATTGAATATTATCTGCCATTTGTTGTTGGATTTCATTTGGAGCGTTTTTCATCATTTCTTCTAAAACAGTACAGGCAATTTCATCTGTTTTAGCTAAATCTTCTGGTTTTCCTGAAGCACAAACCCAGCGAAATGGACCAAATCCGTAATCGAAGCACATTGGTCCCATAATGTCTTGCACGTAACTTGGATATTTGAAATCAATTCCATTTGAAGCCATAATATTTGCTCCTGCACGTGAAGCTTCTAATAAAAAGGCATTTCCATAATCAAAGAAATAGGTACCTTTTTCTGTATGTTTGTTAATTGCATCCGCATGTCGACGTAATGTTTTTTGGACCTCTTCTTTGAATTTTGATGGATTGTTTGCCATCATATCATTGGATTCTTCAAAAGTAAATCCAATTGGATAATAGCCTCCAGCCCAAGGATTGTGTAATGAAGTTTGATCTGAACCTAAATCGATATGTAAGTTTTCTTTATCAAAACGTTCCCAAACATCAACTATATTTCCTAAATAAGCAATTGAAACTACCTCTTTGTTTTCTATAGCTGTTTTAACTCTTGGAACTAATTTGTTAATATCTTCAACGATCTCATTTATCCAGCCTTGTGAATGGCGAATATGAGTGATTTTTGGATTGACTTCTGCACAAACAGTTACACAACCTGCAATGTTACCTGCTTTTGGTTGTGCTCCAGACATACCTCCTAAACCAGAAGTCACAAATAAACCACCTAGTGGTATTTTTTTAATCTTTCTAAATCCGTTTAAAACGGTAATTGTTGTTCCGTGTACAATTCCTTGTGGACCAATATACATATAACTTCCAGCAGTCATTTGACCATATTGGGAAACTCCAAGAGCATTCATTTTTTCCCAGTCATCTGGTTTGGAGTAATTGGGAATTACCATACCATTGGTAACTACAACTCTTGGTGCATCTTTGTGGCTTGGATATAAGCCCATTGGATGACCTGAGTACATGGCCAAGGTCTGCTCGTTTGTCATTTCCGACAAATATTGCATAGTGAGTAGGTATTGAGCCCAATTTTGAAAAACAGCACCGTTTCCACCATAAGTAATTAATTCGTGAGGGTGCTGGGCAACTGCATAGTCTAAATTATTTTGAATCATTAACATAATAGCTTTAGCTTGTTCACTTTTTCCTGGGTATTCTGAAATAGGTCTTGCTTTCATTTCATAATCTGGACGAAAGCGATACATGTATATACGACCGTATTTTTCTAGTTCATCTCTAAATTCTGGTAGTAATGTAGCATGATGTTTTGGTTCAAAGTAGCGTAGAGCATTTTGAAGAGCTAATTTTTTTTCCTCATCTGAAAGAATTTCTTTTCTTTTAGGAGCGTGATTGATTTGTGTTTCGTATGGTTTTACATTAGGTAATTCATTTGGAATTCCTTGTTGTATTTGTTCTTTAAATGTCATTTTAATTATTTTTTTGATGCTATTCTTTTTGCGTGAGGGATAGGAGCAAACTACCTTGTAGTGCGGATAGCCCGACCGGAATGAAATGGAGGGCACGCCTTTATAAATCTATGGATAACGAATGTCTGACCTGTGATAGGTTTTATGAATTTTTATTTTATATCGTAATAATAGAATGTCCATTTTTATTTTTTTATTGCACCCGTTTTTTTATCAAAACCATAAGGACAATGACGGCATCCACTTTTACAGCAATATCCTCTTTTTAAATGGTAGGTTTCAGTAAAACACTTATAGCCTTCTGGAGTGTAATAAAAATCTTCTCCTTCTTTTAAATTATTTGGATTAAGTGTATTGTTCATAAGTACAAATTTAGCAACTTTGTGGCATATGATTATACTAGTTGTGAAATATTTAATTCCAAAAGGGTATAAAGGGATTACTTTTTTTCCGTTTATAATTCTTTTACATAAAAAAGATAAGCAAAATGAAGTGCTTGTTAACCATGAAAAAATTCATATTAGGCAACAATTTGAGTTATTGGTTTTTCCTTTTTTTGTATGGTATTTTATAGAATTTTTTATTCGTTTTTTAAAGCATAAAAATTGGAATACTGCTTACAGAAATATTTCATTTGAAAGGGAAGCCTATTCTCATGAAAAAGACCTTAACTATTTAAAGAAAAGGTCTTTTTGGAGTTGGGTTAAGTATTTTTAGAATATTACTTTTTTATTAATAATTATTCCATTGGTTAATTTTATTTGAACTATTAATGTAGTATTATTTTTTTGTAAATTTTGGACTGTTAATTCAGTCGAATTTACATTTTTCATTGAGGCTAGATTTCTACCTAGTATATCATATATTTTAATTGATTCAATTTCTGTTTTAGTAGATTTTATAATTAAATTATCACTTGTTAAGACAATTATTTCATTTTCTGTTGAAATAAAATCTGAATTGTCTAATGTATTATTTGTATATCTTAACACAAAACGATTGTCGATATTCCCTGAATCATTAGAGGTAAAACTGTATGGTGTAATTCTTAAATCATGAATGATGCCAGTTTGTAAATCTTCAATGTAAATATTTTGGTTAAGATTTTCAAATAACCCATCTAACGTTCCAATACCTATTGAGTAGTTACCTGATTGAGGTAAATATACTCCAAGTGAAACCAAATCAGTTTCATTGAAAGGAAGAGAACGGCCTTGAATGTTTAATTTTTTATTCTCGTTTATAGAATAAATATCAAAATTATTTTTATTTGGAGCTGGAGCATCATAAAGTCTGTCAATTATATTGGTTGCATTAGTGATATAGCCAATTAATGTTCTAGCTGTAGAACCGTTTTCTGAAATTAGGTCTAACCATATTCTGTTTTTTTCTATTTGAGAATTAGGATTTGTTCTGAAAAATTGAGAATTATCGTATGCGTTACTTCTCATTGAATTGTTAAATATGACATTTTCATTTGTGCTAGTGCTAGTGTGATTCATTAAAACAAAGAAGCCTTGAGATGCGGCTATATAGTTTCCAAAAACTCCTGGTCCAGAAGAACTCCCTGAGGCATTGTAAGTGATATAGTCACTTAATGAATAGTTATAAGCATAGTTTTCGTAAAATGGATCAGCTTCAGCTGAATTTGGGATATTTCCATGTGTCCATATTTTTATGAAACCATCAATATTACTGTTTTGAGTTAAGAAATCTATTGCATTAATAGATGATGGGTATGGGTTTCCTATTAAATTCCAATTATCATCATCTTTTGTTACTGGTGTAGAAGTAGGTCCAGTATAATTTGCTCCATCATAATTGCTTCTTTTTATAGTTGTTATGATGTCTCCATTATTTGGTGTTCCTGAGAAAGTTGTAGATAAAGTTTGTAATGAATTTGTAAATGAGTTAGGAGCTCTTACTATATATCCTTTACCATTTATCATGTTTTCATTTGTTGAGACCCAGTTTCCAAAGTTACTAATATATGAAGTGGTTTGAGTAGGTTCCCATTTATAACGATTGCTACCATTGATATTGCTTAGTGTGTAATCTGAAACTGGAGATGACCAATATACATAATCATATAATTGTATATCAACATTTCTAGTCATGTTCATTGTTCCAGTATTAGATGTATTATTAACTTGAATTAAGCTAGAACTATTTTGTAATTCAAGATTTCCAGATGGATTAATATTAATCCAATCTATTACGGTTAAATTATTTGTTGAATTTACAGTAAGTGTAGCTCCGTTTTCTATTGTTAAGTTTAATCCAAAAGCATTGTAATTGGTCCCTGAAATTATAGGATCGTTAGCAGTTGATGGAATTATTACACAGTCTGAAGCTGTTGGTATAGTTGTTGGAGACCAGTTGTTACTATTGTTCCAATTAGTACTTACTGCTCCTGTCCATATTCTTCCTGTGTCTATGGTTACGGTAGTTTCATCCAATTCAACTAATGTAGCACCACCACAAAGAGTGTAAGTTACCTCTGCAGTGTAAGTTGTAGTCGATGTGGGGCATACATTTATTTGGTCTGTTGTTCCTACAACTGGACCAGATGTTCCTGTGCCTTCATACCATTTTATAGTTGTAATTGATGTTCCATTTGGTACAAATCTCCAAGCTTCGTTCGTTACAGCCCAATTTGTATCTAGTCCATTTCTATTAGGTGCTACAGTTGCTATTGTTCCATCCGCATTTTGGATACCTACAACTGCATTTCCATCATTCCAAGTTCCTGCTCCAAAATTGTCTATATTCTTTTCTTGTATATATACTTCAATGACATTAGTGTTCTCATATAGAACAATCATTCCGGTATATAATATCGAATTTTCTTCATACATAGGAACATCATTCCAAGAGGCTACTAAAGCACGGCAACCGGTGTTAAGTGTGATTAATTCCCAACCTACTTCTCCTCCATAGGTAGGATCTATGTCGTGAAAGACACCAAAAATTGCATTTTCAATTAAAGAAGAATCTCCAACGATAGGTAGATTTGCATTAAAACTCCATCCACAAGTTCCTCCTGGAGAATTACTAGTTAGATCAAAGGTAATAACACCATTAGATCCAATTAAACATTGATTATAGGTATTACCATAAAAACAGAAGTCAAAAGGTAAATTTATTGTTGGTGACCAAACATCATCCGTATTAACACTAACGGGGTTTGTTAAACAACCAAATTGATATGGAGGATTATAAGCAATTGATTCAACCAAATACGAGGTAGTTTCTCCTAAATTTAAATAAGTTGCTTCTAAATCTACACAGGTTGAAGTTGCTGAGCAGTTTATAGGGTCTGGATCGGCTCCATTTAAATTAAGTCCACCAGAAACGACTGATGGACATCCTAATTCAGAAGTTCCTGTACCATCTCCAAGAGTACATGTAGGAGTACTTGCTGAGGTAGCGCAAATGCCAAATGTTCCATATGAATTATTGTATCCCCAAACTCTTACAAAGATAGTGTTTCCAGGGGTTAAATCGGATCTATTTATATATGACATATATCCAGATCCATTAGGGCTACCATCATCGTCACATTCCAAAAGTGTTAATGAACTACATGTTCCTGTATACCATGCCATTCCAGAATCATTCATTGTTCCTTCTTGTATGTCTACTGCAACTCTTCCATTTGCAGGGACTACAAATGAGAACCAAACATCTCCATCTACATAAGTTGCACAACCTGGTAAAGGTGGTGTTGATGGTGAGCTAGATGCAGTAGCGGACATATTAGTGTAACCTGTATATGTGCAACTCGAATTAATTGTTAAAGCTATAGCAGATGAACAATCATCGTTAGATGGTGTTTGAGCATATATTCTTTGAAAGTTAAATATGAAAAAGAAGAATATAGTTGCGATAAATGTTAAGTAATTTTTTTTCATAAAGCATTGATTAATAGCATTAAACGAATGTGTTTTTGATTTTTTTGGAATAATTTGAAAAATATTTTTATTGATTTTTCTTTTCTTGTTAAAAAAATGTTAAAAAGAAATATTTTTCTTGTTAAAAAATAGTTGTTCATTGTAAAATAGTTTTGTTTTTTTAGATTTTCGGTTATTTTATTCTTAAATTTCTTAATAAATATGTGTTATTTATATATTAATTTATAATAAAAATATAAATTTTGTTAATATTAATGATATTTTTTTATTTTTTGTTAAAATATTATAGATATGATCTTTTGTTTTCGTTTGATATATTAGTGAATAAGCCTATTTGTTCTGAAATAAAAAAAAATACTTTGATTATGAATCATAGAATTTTGTACGCTAATTATCATAAAAGTAAAGACTATTGATTCTTAATTAATGAAATTTAGGTAGTTGAAAACAATGTGTCGATAAAAAGCATTATTCTATCGATAAATAGAAATGCAATATTTTTAAAAAAAGTTGATTTAAAAAAAATAATAAATACATTAATTTATATCAGATTTTCATATGAAGGAGTCTGAAAAATTAAGTTGCCTTTCTGAAATTAATGAGGTGTTGAGTTTTGTTGGAATAAAAAAAAAGAGGTTGTCCAAAAATAATGAACAACCTCTTTTTCTATTAAGATTAATTTCTATGATTTTTTAAAAAACAAGCTTTTTATTAAGAATAAATCCATTTTCAAGTTTTATTTTAATAATTATTGGGGCATTATTTTTTTGAATATTTTTGATTTCTTTTTCTAGAGAATTAATTTTATTTACCATTGTAATGTTTCTTCCTAGAATATCATAAATTTCAATAGAATGGATATTAGTAGTAAGAGATTTGATAGTTAAGTTTTCATCTGTCATAATTAAAACTTCATTCTCATTGGTATCAAAATCAGAATTTCCTAATAAGTTATCTGTATTATTAAACCTTAGAATGAATCTATTGTCAATATTTCCAGCATTTGAAGTAAAGCTATATGGTGTAAGTCTTAGATCATGAATGATTCCATTTTGTAAATCTTCTAAGTAAATATTTTGATCTGAATTGCTGAATAAGCCATCAACTGCTCCTATGCTAATTGTATAATTGCCATTTTGCGCAATATAAGCTCCAATTGGAACAGTGTCATATTCTACAAATGGAAGAGCTCTACCTTGTATGTTTAGTTTTTCAGTAGATGTAGTAGAAATAGAATAGATATCAAAATAATTTTTATTTAAAGCTGGTGCATCATAAAGCCTATCTATATCATTAGTAGCATTTGTAATATATCCAACTAATGTTCTTACTGATGGACCGTTCTCTTTTGTAAGGTCTAACCAAATTCTATTTGCTTCTATAACAGTGTTATTTTCATTTCTATAAAACTGGCTATTGCTATATGTAGCACTTCTCATGTTGTTTGTAAATGTTACATTTTCTGTAGTTGCAGTAGTTGTATGTTTCATTTGTACAAAAAATCCTTGTCCTGAACCAATAAAGCCGCCAAAAACACCTGGTCCTGAAGAGGAACCACTGGAATTATATGTGATATAATCATTTATGGAGTAATTGCTTTGGAAATTTTGATAAAAAGGACTTGTAGTAGAAGAGCTTAAAGCTGTTCCGTGTGTCCATATTTTTACAAAACCTTCAAGATTTGTATTTGCAGTAAGGAAGTCAATTGCATTAATTGCAGATGGGTAAGGATTTCCAATTAAATTTAAATTATCATCATCTTTTGTAATAGGAGTTGGGGTTGGTCCAGTATAATTTACACCATTATATGTACTTCTACTTATTGGAGTTGAAATATTTCCATTATTAAAAATGCCTGTAAAATTAACCGATTTTAATCCTGCTACACCTTGCCTTGCTATGTATCCTCTGCCTATTGTCATATTTCCACTTGCGCTAATCCAATTGCCAAAATTACTAGGATAAGTTGGGGCTCTATTTACTGTTGGTTCCCAAATATATCTAGGGCTTCCAGGAATACTTGTTACAGGGAAGCTTCCTACAGGAGAAGAATAATATATATAGTCAGAAGTATTATTAGTTGTGGCTGTTCTATTCATAGTCATGATACCGCTTCCAGAGTTAATTACATTGTCTATTTGAACTAAACTAGTGTTGTTGTCAAGGTTGAATGTACCATTGTTAATTACATTTTCTTTAATTGTTAAAGATTGATTATTTTGAATATTTAAAGTAGCTCCTGGCTTTATTACTAAATTCTTACCGTTTCCGCTTGGGCTAGTGTTTAATAAAGTATTTGTAGCTGAACTTGGTATAATTACACATGTATTAATATCAGGAATACCAACAGGTAACCAGTTGTTTGGGTTATTCCAATCAGATGAAGATGTGCCTTTCCAAATTTTAGTTTTGTTAGTAACATTTATTGTAGAACTGGTTGTACATCCATTAGCTAAATTAGCATTTGCAGTAAATGAATAAGTTGGAGTTTCTAATTGAGCAACAGTTGGTTTTACATATACTGTTGAAATAGGAGTTCCACTTGTGTAAGGTATAGTACAAGCAGCATCAATATAAGCGTCTACAGGTAAGGCACTTGTCCAAGTAAATGCCGGGGTTAAAGTCCTATCTCCATATAATTGAACATCATCTATTGCTACACCATCACACCATCCTGCTTTATATCTTAATCTTATTTGTAAAGAAGAGATGCCAGTATATGAACTCATATTTATAGTTTGGGTAGCAAAATCAGTTCCAATGCCTATATCGGATAAATATAAACCAGAAGGAACAGCTGTCCATGCACCTGAACCGTTTTTGTATTCTAATGTTACAAACTCTGATGTTGCACTATTACTATCATTGTAACTAGAAAAATACATTCTAAATGATAATGTTAAATTCAAGAAACCAGTTGTATTAACTGTTGTAGACTCTAAAGCAGTTTCTACTTTACCAAAAGAATTACCACCAGTTGCTAAATCAGAAGTTGACATTACAAATTGATTTGGACTAAATCCTGAAGAAATTGCGGGATACCAAACAGGATATGTAGGATAAGCAGGTACATATGTACTATTTCTAATTTGCCAATCGGTTATTGAAGCATTTGGAGTTGCAATACTATTATTAGCAAAAACACCTAGACCACTTTCAAAATTTTCATCTATAAGATATACTTGTTCAGTTGTTGTGTTTGCAGAAAGGTCTATTATACTGTCTTCTCCACAAATTTCAGGACTCGATGTTGTAAATGTAATAGTTGATATTGGGTTTACATAAGCTATAACTTCTGTTCTGAATAATGATTCACATGAACCATTATACGCAGTTACATAGTATGCTGTTTTTGTTGAGATTGAAGGGGTTGTCCAAGAGGTTGTTGCAGAAGTTCCAACAAGTACACCTCCTGTTTTAGCGGAGTACCATCTGTATTGAGTTGTTCCAGCTGTTCCAGTTGCTCCTAATGTTACTGTTCCAGTGCCGCATCTTGTAGCAGATGAGATGGTTTGGATTTTAGTAGCGCAATTTGCAATTACTGTAAATGTGTAATCTTCTGTTTCTCCGTTATTTGTTAAATTACCACAAGATGTAAAAGTATTGTTTCCTGTGCTTATTCTTATTCTAATTCTGTAGTCACCAGGTGTAGCTGTTGTAGGAATAATAAACCCAAAAGTGGTATTTAAAAACCCACTGGTAGATTGGTAAACAATTTCTGTTGTATTGTCAAATAGATTGTCTTTATTCCAATCAACCCAAGCTTTCATATAAACAGCATTATTTCTGTTTGTGTCTACGAAAATGTTGACTCCTTCGCCTTGAGCTTGAGAAGCTTTAGGAGTTAAAGAAGAAAAATCTTGAAACCCTGCTGGATTTGATGAGTATGTTGATGTATTGCTAGAATTGGTAATATTACCTAGGAAATCCACTTGAGTAATGTAATTTGCAGATTGTAAGCCAGCAGTTACAGAAGGAGTGCAATAATTCTGTGTATTAGTGGTTGTGAATCCTGTTAGAGGACTTGATATATTATATCTTGGTCCACCAGTACAAAAAGAATTGTATGAAAATACAAATACATAATATGTGGTTGTATTTGTTAGTCCTGTAATTGTAAAAGAGGTACTATTGTTATTCGATACAACAAAATTGCCTGCTCCAATAGTTCCCCCTACAGAATAAGTAGAGCTATTTGAAGGAGAAGGTGTAATTCCAGTTGTATTGTAAACTACTAAATAGTTGTTTGGAGCTGGTGAAGCAGGAGTAAATGATCCTGATATAAAAGTACCTGTTGGGCTTAATGATAAAGCTGTCGGTTGAGTTGTAGGAGTTGCACATGGTGATGCAGGAATAATGTTTAAAGTATAATCTTCTACTTCACCATCAAAACCTGTTGCACAAGAATTTCCAGTTACAGAACTGTATTTACATTGAATTCTCATTCTAGTTTGACCAGTTATAGCTCCAGCTGGAACAGAAATTGACAAAGGGCATGATGAACTTAGACCATTTGTTACATTAACTGTTGTGCCTAAATTGTAAGATTCTCCTGCATCTGTAAATAAACCATTTCCATTCCAATCAATCCATACGGTTTGATAATGTGTATAGTTGCCTCCAGTGTTTATGTATACATTAAGATTGTACGATATCCCTTTTAATACAGTTGTAGAAATTCCAGTAAAATCTGTGTAACTTGAGCTAACAGTTGTTCCAGTATTGTTTATTGTGTTAAATTGTACACCAGTAATACCGTCTGGATAAGTTCCTCCTGAGGAATTACAGTAGCATGGCTTGTTGGTTGTTGTAAAGTTCCAAACTATTGGTGTTCCCGAAGTAATTCCGCAAGCATTTCTTGGAACAACTTTCCAGTAATATGTTGTTGAAGCACTTAATGCTCCTGTATTGTATGAGTTTGTAGCTACATTTGCAGTTAAAATTACAGGTAAGCTTCCAGCTCCAAAATATACATCATATGAAGTTGCACCAGCAACAGCTGTCCAGCTTATAGAAGTAACAGATCCAGATCCTAGGTAACAAATTCCTGAGGTGGAATCAGTTGGGTTTGGAGTTGTAGCTGTTGTTGTTAATGTATTGTTTATAGTGACAGTTAAACTACCTTCTCCAGAACTCCAACAACCAGTAGTGTTGTTTCTAGATCTAATGTAATAGGTTCCTGAGATATTGACATTATAAGTTGTGTTGTTGTTCGTAGTGTCAGTTCCTCCTAAAGTTGTTTGCCAATACCAAGTTTCTCCTGCTGGAGGTGTTCCAGTTCTTGTTAAAGTGACTCCTGTTGGGTTACATTGAGGAGAATTACTAGTAGGGTTTGCTGGGTTTGCTGGAACTGGATTAATTGTCAAGGTAGCTGCATTAGAGGCGACTGAACAACCAGAAGAGGAAGTTATAATAACATCAAAATTTCCAGCTATAGCTGCTGAAGGACTTGTAATAGTTAAAGTAGCAGTGTTAACATTACTATATGGTGCTGTATTTGTTAAGTTTACTCCATTTCTTCTCCATTGATAGTTTGTACCACCAGTTGCTACTACGTTAAATGAGCCAGATCCAGATTCACATATTGTTGTAGAAACTGGTTGTGTAGTGATTACTGGAGTAGAATCTATTGTCAAAGTAGCGGAATTTGATGTTGTGGAACAGAATCCGTTTCCAACTACTACATCAAATGTACCTGCAATAGCTAATGCAGGATTAGTTAAGGTTAGGGTTGCAGTGTTTACACCACTATATGGAGCTGTGTTTGTTAAATTTATTCCATTTCTTCTCCATTGGTATGTTACCGCTCCAGAAGCTGTTACGCTAAAAGAGCCATTACCAGGTTTACATATCAATGTAGCTGAAGGTTGAGATGTGATTGTAGGTGTTGTTAATACTGTGAAAATTCCAAAAGAAGTAGCTGTTCCGCTAGGAGTTGTTACTGTAATAAATCCTGTGCTTCCAGTTCCGACTGTTGCAGTTATTGAAGTAGCTGAATTTACAGTAAAAGAAGTAACATTTGTACCACCTATTGTTACAGTAGTAGCACCTGTGAAATTTGTTCCTGTTATGTTAAAAGTTGACCCTACACATCCATTTGATGGAGTGAAACTAGTAATTGTAGGAGGTGGAACAGCTGAATAAACACATATGGTACCAGTCATATTTCCGTTAGATTGGTATCTTTGAATTCTTATTCTATACCTTACACCAGGAGTGGTTGGATAAGTAATTGTTTCGTCTCCAAACCATGTATTGTCTGAACAAGCAATAGGTGTCATTCCTGTTGAACAATTACCTGTAAATAAATGTAATACAGCATCTCTTGTGCTATTATATGTTATGGTGGTTGAAGTTGAAGTGGCATCAAACCATCCCCAAGCATCATCATTATCAGTAGCATTACATCCTGATGCACCATTCCAATAGTCTGTCCCATTTGATGAATCAAATGAAACTGGAGAACAAGTAGCGCTGACAGTTAGCTGTCCAGCTGCACCGTTACCACAATCGTTTAATTGTCCAACGGAATTAAGTGAAAATAAAAGAAAAGTGAAAACAATTAATAAATTGTTTTTCATTAGGTTGTGTTTTTTTTTGACAAAAAAAGGACATGCCCTATAAAAAGAGTAGATTAACTTCATAAGCAAATGGTTAAATCAATAATTTTTTCTTTTATCAGTATGATACTGAGATAATAACGACACAAAAATAATTTTTTTTTTAACACAACCGATAGAAAAACTGTTAATTTTGTTAAATAAATAATATTTTGACTGTTTTAAGTGCTTTTCGTCGTTTTTTTTTTTTGTTTTTTTAAATATTATGTAAAAGTGTAATTGATGAATGTGGTTAAGTTTTGATTAAAGCGAGTGTTGTTAAGGTTTAGTTGAATGTCTAAATTCTTTAGATAATATTGCATATTTTAACATTTATGAATTGTTTTTCACACATTTTGGCTTGTATGATAATTTTTTATTTGTATCTTTATGTAGTGATTTTAAGATTATGTTGATATTTAAATTGTTAAGTATTAACAAAGTATTCTTTTTTTTGATTATTTTTGTAGCTTGTAATATTTACAAAGTGTAAAAAGTAAAATTTCATTATTATGAAAAAAACATTATTTTATTTCTTGGTGTTGTTAACTTTGGATATGAGTGCTCAAATGTATGTTAGTCCAAATAGTTATGTTTTTGTTAATGATACTTATTTGTATGTGAAACAAGACGTTAATCTTGATAATGATGGAAATTTATATTTAAGAAATAAGTCTCAATTACTTCAAGGAAACACATCTTCTAGTTTGAATCAAGGATTAGGTAACTTGTCTGTTTTTCAAGAAGGTACTTCTAATAATTTTGGTTATAATTATTGGTGTTCTCCAGTAGGTGTTCCTTCTGCTACTGTTGGAAATGCTAGTTTTGGAATAACTAGATTGAATAGACCTACTTCTGTAGTTTCTAGCTCAGCTGCAACAATTTTGCCATCTTCAAATTTAAATGGAGTTTCAACAAATTCTTCTTTATCTATTGCTTCAAGATGGATATATAAATATGTTCAATCTAATCAATATGGTCAATGGACGTTTGTGGGCAATACTTCAACAGTTAATGCAGGAGAAGGGTTTACTATGAAAGGAGTTTCAGGAAGTGATTCTGTTGTTGCTGATGCAAATGAAGGTGTTGTCAATAATTCTGGAAATAATCAGCGATACGATTTTAGAGGTAAACCAAATGAAGGAACAATTTTAATTCCAGTTGGAAATACTGCTGGACCAGATTATCCAAATCAAACATTAACTGGAAATCCTTATCCGTCAGCAATAAATTTAAATTTATTTTTACTGGAGAATAGTGGTTATACAGTTAATTATAGTGATGGTACTTATTCATTCACAGGTTCGCCTATAATAAATGGTAGTGCTTACTTTTGGGAACATGAAAAACCAGCTACTTCTCATTATGTTTCTCAATATATAGGAGGATATGGTGTTTATGTTCCAAATGGAACAAATGCTTTTTTACCAGGGACCTATACAGCAGCAACTTGGAATACGTATAATGGGGATGGTACTCCAAATACAACTGGTGCATCCACAGGAAGTTCTTATGAAAGAATGTTCACGCCTGTTGGTCAGGGCTTTATGATTAGAGGTGTTGTTGCTTCAGGTAATGCTCAAATGAAAAACTTATATCGTTCCTTTGTTAAAGAAGGAGTAGCAAGTAATTCTCAATTTGAACGTTCTTCTAATTCCAATGTGAATTTATCTAATAATTGGGAAGAAATTCCAAATGTTGCAAACATAGATTATACCCAGTTTTCTAAAAAACAAGTTCCACAATTTAAAATTCATACAATTATGAATGATGAATTTACTAGAGAAACTGCTATTGCTTTTAATGATAATGCTTCGGATGGTTATGATGTAGCTCTTGATGGTTTAACACCAGACTCTAATTTGCCTAGAGATATGTATTTTCCATTAGACACAAACAAACAATTTGTAATTTCAACTTTGCCTTTTGATGTAGACAAAAAGATGCCAATTGCTTTCAAAGCAGATATCCAAACTACTTTTAAAGTAACGGTTAATGAATTGATTAATTTTGATTTAGCGCAAGAAATATTTGTTCATGATAAAGAGACAAATATTTACTATGATATAAAAAATAGTTTTTTCAGCATAACGTTAAGCCCAGGAGTATATAAAGCAAGATTTGAAATTACTTTCAAAAATACCGATTCGACTTTAGGATTAGATGATGAAATAATGGAATCTTTTGAGGTTTATCAAAACAATGATAATCAAGAATTGACTGTTTTTAATACTTTGCAAAAAGATGTTGAATCAATTAATTTGTATGATGTAACTGGTAAATTGGTAATTAATAAAATGAATCTAGGTACTTCGAAACAAATTCAAGTTTCAACTTCTGGATTGAGTGATGGTGTTTATTTTGTAAAATTAACTACTCATGACAATTTTAATATAGATAAAAAAGTATCTATTTCTAGAAAATAAATAATATCTTAAGATATGTTAAACCTCGATTTTATCGGGGTTTTTTTTGTTATTTTGCAAAGTGAATCAAAAGATTAATATAGCACTGCCAAATAATATTGAAATATATATTAAAAGAGAAGATTTGTTGCATCCTTATATTTCAGGAAATAAATTTAGAAAATTAAAATATAATGTTCGAAAGGCAATTGAGGTTGATTCTGAACTACTAATTACCTTTGGGGGTGCTTATTCTAATCATATACTTGCTACAGCTGCTGCTGGAAGAGAATATGGGATAGCAACGTTAGGTGTTATAAGAGGAGAAGAACTTTATGATAAGATTTTTGATAATCCTACGTTATCTCTAGCGAGAAAGTTTGGTATGCAATTTCAATTTGTTTCTAGAGAGGTTTATTCTAAAAAGGAAGAAGTAAGTTATATTGAAGATTTATTAAAAACACACAATAAAAGTTATATCCTACCTGAAGGAGGTACAAATGATCTAGCTATTCAAGGTTGTGAAGAGATTTTAACTGACGAAGATGTTGATTTTGATTATGTTTGTTGTGCAGTTGGTACAGGAGGAACAGTTTCAGGAATTATAAATGCTTCAAATGAAGGTCAAAAAATAATTGGCTTTTCTGCTTTAAAAGGCGACTTTTTATCTGATGTAATTTGTAAATTTGTAACCAAATCAAATTGGAATATTAATAATGAATATCATTTTGGAGGTTATGGAAAAGTTACAGATGAATTAATCACTTTTTTAAATGACTTTTATGATTCCACTTTAATTCCATTAGACCCAATTTATACAGGAAAAATGGTTTACGGAGTTTTGGATATGATTCAAAAAAATAAATTCTCTAACAATTGTAAAATCCTTCTAATTCATACAGGTGGATTACAAGGAATTAAAGGTGTTAATAAGGTTAGGTTAAAAAAAAATAAAGAGCTATTAAAATACGTATGATAAAGAAATTAATTTATGTTTTTATACTGTTGACTATTGTAAGTTGTGGGGCATCTAGAAATAAAAGAATAACGCAAACTAAAAATAGAACAAATACGACTAAAAATAATTCGAGTAATAAAGTAGTTGTTATAGTTACTGATGATAAAGAGAATGAACAAAAAGAAGCAAAAGAAGAATTAGAAGCTACTTCAAAAGTTTCTGCTACTTACAGTAATGTGAATTCATATATAGATTCTTTTAAAGATGTAGCCAAATTAAATATGAAGCAATATGGCATACCTGCTAGTATAATACTTGCTCAAGGTATTCTAGAATCTGGTGCAGGAAATGGTAGATTGTGTAAAGAAGCAAATAATCATTTTGGAATTAAATGTCATAAAGAATGGAATGGTCCTTCGATTACTCATGATGACGATGCTGCTCAAGAATGTTTTCGTAAATACGATGATCCGTCAGAATCTTATAGAGATCATTCGTTATTTTTAACTTCAAGAAGTAGGTATAATAAATTATTCGAACTAGATAAAGGAGATTTTAAGAGTTGGGCAAAAGGACTTAAAGCTGCGGGTTATGCTACAGATCCAAAATACCCTTCAAAATTAATAGGTATTATTGAGCGTTATCAATTGGATAAATATGATAATGAAGTTTTGAATAGAATTGAAAATATTAAATCAGATAATGAAGTGAAAAATAATGACATTAGTAATAATGTTTCATTGTATATTATTCAAAAAGGTGATACGCTTTATTCTTTGTCGAGAAAATTTAATTTATCAGTTGAAGAGTTGAAAAAAATAAATGGACTTAAAGATAATTCATTGTCAATAGGTCAGAAAATTAGATTAAAATAATGGAATACAAAAGAAGTAGTGAGTTATTCGTAGAAGCTAATAAAGTTATACCTGGAGGAGTAAATTCACCTGTTAGGGCTTTTAAAGCAGTAGGAGGAACACCTCTATTTATAAAAGAAGCCAAAGAAGCTTATTTATATGACGAAGATGGGAATAAATATATAGATTATATTAATTCTTGGGGACCAATGATTTTAGGTCATGCTTATGAACCAGTTGTTAATGCGGTTATAGAGCGAGCTAAGAAAGGAACTTCTTTTGGAACACCAACTGAGCTAGAAACAAAAATAGCTGCCTTAGCAATCTCTATGGTACCTAATATTGATAAGATTCGTTTTGTAAGTTCTGGAACAGAAGCTTGTATGAGTGCTATTCGATTGGCTAGAGGTTTTACGAGGAGAGAAAAGATAATTAAATTCTCAGGCTGTTATCATGGTCATTCGGATTCGTTTCTAATTGCTGCTGGTAGTGGAGCAAGTACATTTGGTGTACCAAATAGCCCAGGAGTAACAGAAGGAACTGCAAAAGATACTTTATTAGCTAATTATAATGATATTGATAATGTAAAACAGCTATTTGAATCTAATAAAAACGAAATAGCAGCCTTAATTATTGAACCCGTTGCTGGAAATATGGGGTGTATTCCTCCTAAAAAAGGTTTTTTAGAGCAATTAAGAGAAGTTTGTTCTGAAAATGGAGCTTTACTTGTTTTTGATGAAGTTATGACTGGATTTCGTCTAGCTAAAGGTGGTGCTCAAGAATTATATGGTGTCGATGCGGATATAGTTTGCTTTGGTAAAGTAATTGGAGGAGGTTTGCCTGTGGGTGCTTTTGCAGCAAGGGAAGAAATTATGAACTATTTATCTCCTTTAGGGCCCGTTTATCAAGCAGGTACTTTGTCAGGAAACCCACTAGCTATGGCTGCGGGCTATGAAATGCTTAAAGTTCTTAATGAAGATAATGCTATTTTTCAAAGGTTAGAAGAAAAAACTGCATATCTTGAAAAAGGAATTAATGAAGTACTGTCTGAAAATAAAATGGATTTCACTATTAACAGAATTGGTTCTATGATTTCTGTTCATTTTGATTCTTCTCCAGTGTTTGATTTTGAAACAGCAAAGAATGGTGATAATGAAACCTTTAAGAAATTCTTTCATGGATTACTTCAAAAAGGAGTCTACATAGCTCCATCAGCTTATGAAACATGGTTTATTACAGATGCTTTAACGTATGAGGATTTAAATTATACAATTAAAGCTATTAAAGATGTAGCTGTGGAATTATAAAAAAAAAAATCCTGCTTTTGCAGGATTTTTTTAGTTTATTACTCTTTCAAATAGAGCGGTATTCTTTTTTAATTTATTAAATTTATCAGCAGTTAAAGAAGCTTCTAATTTTTTAGTTATAATATTTGAAATAACTTTTCTTCTTTCCTCACTTGAAGTTTTTGATTGCTCATCATATTTATAATAAAATAAATTATAAAAATCAATCTGCTCTCTTTCACCTAATTCTAATAAAGAAACAACATCTTTACTGTCTTTTTTTGCTAATACAACAAGATCTTCTTTTCTTTCTTCTTGAGCATAAGAACTTAAGCTGAAAGCAAAAAATAAAACTAAAATAGCAAGTATTTTTTTCATTTTTGATGGTTTTATAGTTATAAAGTACCAAATCTAAATTAATTTTAGCTTTAATCCAAAAAAAATCTTTTGTTTTATTCAGTTATTTTTATCTTTTTCTTTCTTTTATGCGTTCTTTCATCTTGTTTTTTCTTTCATTCTGATGGTTTTCCCATTTTTTCATTTGTTCAGCAGATAAAATTTTAGCTAAGTTTTTTTTCATCTCAGATTGATTTTCTTTCATTTTTTCTTTCATTTTTGAACGTTCTTCAGGAGACGGTTTTTCTCCGCTAGCTTTCAAATCTTTCATTTTTTCCTTCTTAGCTTCTCTTTTTTTAGATTGTGCTTCTAAAAGTGGCTTGATTTTTTGTTGTTGTTCATCAGTTAAATCTAGTTCAGATGTCATTTTTTCTAATTGTTTCTCAATCTTTTCTTCGGGCTTCATTTTTTCTCTTTTCATTTCTCTTTTTTGTGCAAAAGTTAAAGAAGCAAATACTAAAGCTACTGTTACAATTATTGTTTTCATAATTTTATTTTTAAAGTTAATGTATATTAGATAAAAGAATTACAAAAAGGTTTAATGGAACTAAAAAAATGATATTTTTTATAGTTTAGTTCGTATTGTAAAATGTATATTTGTAAGGTGAAAAAAGCAATGTTCATTTTAGCATTATTTATACTGGTTAAGCCAGTAATTCCTGTTTTGGAGTATATTGTTAATTATGAATATATAGCAACAGAACTTTGTGAAAATGTAGCCAAGCCAGAACTAAAGTGTAATGGGAAGTGTCATTTAGCGAAGGAACTTGCAAAAGCTTCCGAATCTGAAAAACCAATTTCTTCAAACAAAAAAAATACTTCTCATTATGAATTTGAAGTTTTGTTTTGCAGTGAAATTGAAAAAGTAAACTTCTTGTTTGATTTTAGTTTTTTAGAAAAAGGAATAGCTATTTCTACCCCAGATTTGTATAAGTCTGTTGCTTTATATTCCATCTTTCATCCTCCCATTTTAAATTCTTAATTTTTAAATTATTAGGTTGGTTTGTAGTCTCAAATCAATAGAGTATTTATGCTCAAAACCTATCTGAAGCTTTTGCTTCGGATGAATATCTTATATAATAAAATTAAAGAATAAAATAAAATGAAATTTCAATTAAAAAATATAGCAGCTGTAGTAGCCATTTCTTTATCGTTTGCATCATGTTCTAATGATGATGATGTCAATTCAAATACATTAGGTGAAGGGAATCTTAAATTAGAGTTTGATCAAATTTATAATGGAGCAGATTTTGCTTTTAATACAGCTTACACAAACTCTAACGGTGAAGTTGTAAAAGTAGATGTTGCAAAATATATAGTAAGTAATATTGTGCTTACTAAAATGGACGGGTCTGTTTATACTGTACCAAAGAGCGAAAGTTACTTTATAATCGATGAGGAGACAGAGGCAACTCACTTAATAAACTTGCCAAATATTCCTGCGGCTGATTATACTAAAGTTTCTTTTGGAATAGGTGTGGATAAAGAACAATTTGACTTAGGCGCAACTGGTCAAACTAGTTTTTTGCAGACGGCTCAAGATGCAGGAATGATGTGGTCATGGAGTGCGGGCTATAAATTTGTTGCTTTAGAAGGTAAGTTTACCTCTTCAACGGTAACAACTGAGGCTCAGTTTAAAGTGCATACAGGTCAAACAGGTAATGACTATAATTACAATACTATAACGTTAGACTTACCAGATAATGCTTTAGTGAGAACAACTATTACTCCGCAAATACATATTATGGCTGATTTGTCTAAAATTATAGATGGAACAAATGTTATTAATCTTTCAGATGGAGCTACAATTATGGGAGGAGAAAAGCTACCATTAATTACCGCTAATCTTTCAAATATGTTTGAAGTGCATCATGTACATAATGATTAAATAATTAATTATAACTGTTGTTGATTAGATATCATAATAACCTGCGTTCTATTACTATTGAAATAGTGTATAGAAAGTATAAACGTGAATTATAGCCCTGATAGGAACGACATCCTTTTCTTTTTTCTTTGAAAAATGAAAAGATATAGTGGATAGCAGGACTGTTTTTCAACTGAAGTATTGTTTTTGTGCTCCTAAAAATACTAATCGAACTCAGGTTAGCAACAGTTTTTTAAATTTTAAGAAAATGAAAACAAAATATATATTGTTGTTTGCTTTTTTATTTCTATTTAGTTGTTCAGATGATAATGGAGAGGAAAACTATCAAAAAATTCCGATAAACTATGAAGTTCCAAGTAATTTTCCGCCTTTAACTTATGATTTGTCTAATAACCCATTAACTGAAAAAGGATTTGAATTGGGAAAAAAATTGTTTTACGAAGGCAGATTAGCTTCTGATGGAATTGTTTCTTGTGGTTTTTGTCACGAACAAGCTTCTGCTTTTACGCATCACGGACATACTTTTAGTCATGGAGTAGACGGAAATATTGGAACGAGAAATACACCACCAATTCAAAATTTGGCTTATCAAACCGTTTTTATGTGGGATGGAGCAACAACACATTTAGAATTGCAACCCATTATTCCTTTTACTAGTGAAATAGAAATGAATGGTAATTTTACCAATGCAATAACGATGATGAAAGGAGATGCTACTTATCAGAAATTATTTGCGCAAGCGTTTCCTGATGGAGCAATTAATTCTGAAAATATGTTGAAAGCCTTGGCTCAATTTATGGTTATGGTAACATCTTCCAACTCTAAATTTGATAAATACAGAAGAAATGAAGTAGGTGGAAATTTGTCTGCTGATGAATTAGCAGGTTATGCTGTTTTTAATCAGAAATGTGCTTCTTGTCATGCAACCGATTTATTTACGGATAATTCATTTCGAAATAATGGTTTACCAATAAATCCATCGTTAAATGATATTGGGAGATATCGTGTAACAGAATTAGATTCAGATAAATACAAGTTTAAAGTGCCTAGTTTGAGAAATATTGAAAAAACAGCACCTTACATGCATGATGGACGTTTCTTTACTTTAGAAGCTGTTTTAAATCATTATAGTTCGGGTGTGGTAAGTTCTACGACTTTGGATTCTTCTTTGAGTCAAAATGGAACTTTGGGAATTCCTTTAACAAATTTAGAAAAAACGCAAGTAATTGCCTTTTTAAAAACATTAACAGACTATCAGTTTTTGACGGATAGTCGCTTTTCAGAATATTAAATCAATGAAGAAAATAATAATAATTTTTGTGCTGTTTTTTCAATTTGGCTTAGCCATGGATAAAGATTCAATAGCTACAAATCCTTTTGCTAAATATCATTTGCAATTAGAAGCATTTGATTTTTGTGATGCTTGTGGTTGTTCTGCTAGTGGTGGAAGTATGGGTTTTGCCTCTATGTTAAACTCCAATTTTGTTGGAATTCGTTATTTTAATCAATCCTATAAAAGTAATGATGGTTTGTATACGAATTCTCCTTGGTATAATCAAGATTTTAATACCATGCAAATTTGGGCTAGAATTCCAGTTGTGAAAAAAGTTCAAGTGTCGACATTTATACCTTATCATTTTCATTCAAGAGCGATTGAAAATGGAAATCAAAAAATACAAGGTTTAGGAGATATTACTGTTTTAGGGATGTATCAAGTATTTGAAACCAAAAAAGATAGTACTTTTTTTAATCATTCTTTTCAAATTGGGACAGGAATAAAAATGCCAACAGGAAAATTTAATGAAGCCAATGCAGGAACAGTAAATCCAAGTTTCCAAGTTGGAACGGGTAGTTGGGATTATCTTTTTGCAACTGAATATGTGATTAAAAGAAAGCAATTAGGATTAAATGCTATGCTGAATTACGTTGTTAAAACTGAGAACGACAAACAATATCGTTTTGGTAATCAATTCAATTATGCTGGAACGTTTTTCTATTTGTATGAAACTTCGAAATATGCAATCGTACCGCAATTAGGTTTGGCTGGTGAAGTATATGGTACAAATTATCAGTACAAACAAAAAGTAAGAAATACGGAAGGAGATATTTTGTTTGGTAAACTGGGTTTTGAAATAGGAAGAGATCAATTTTCTTTTGGGGCCAATGCTATGCTGCCTATAAATCAAAATCTCACAGGTGGAAATGTGAGGGCTAATTATAGATGGAGCGTAAATTTGAATTATAGTTTGTAAATAACAGAAAAAAGGAACTCAATTGAGTTCCTTTTTTTATTTTTAACGCTTTTGGAGAAGTTTATTTGCCTAAATATTCAGCAATTTTAGCCTCACCATCCACTTTAATTTTCATCAAGCCATGTTTAGTAATTCCTTTACTTGCTGCGTCCCATTTTTTGCCACTTAATTCTGATTTTGTTTTCAAATCACCAATAGCAATTCCTTCGTTAGCTTTTAAAATTTCAATAATATGCTTCTCATCTTCGGTTAATTCTGGTCCTTTTTTCTCAGGACGCATTTGTGGGAAGAATAACACTTCTTGTATGGATGCATTATTAGTTAAAAACATAATTAAGCGATCCATTCCAATTCCCATTCCAGAAGTGGGTGGCATACCATATTCCAAAGCTCTTAAAAAGTCTTCATCAATAATACCATTCGCTTCATCATCACCTTTTTCAGCAAGAGCCATTTGATGTTCGAAACGCTCTCTTTGATCAACTGGGTCGTTTAATTCCGAATAAGCATTAGCAATTTCTTTACCACAAACCATTAACTCAAAACGTTCTGTTAAATCGGGATTATCTCTATGCGATTTACATAAAGGAGACATCTCTTTAGGATAATCAGTAATAAATGTTGGTTGGATAAAGTTGCCTTCACATTTTTCACCAAAAATTTCATCTATTAGTTTTCCTTTACCCATGGTTTCATCTACTTCAATACCCATAGATTTAGCTGCTTCAAACAATTCAGCTTCGGTCTTTCCAGTAATGTCAAAACCAGTAAATTGTTTAATTGCATCGGTCATAGTTACACGAGTATAAGGAGCTTTAAAATCTACTTTATGTTCTCCAAAAGTAGCTTCAGTAGTTCCGTTTACTTGAGTAGCGCAATATTCTAATAAATTTTCAGTCATTTCCATCATCCAGTTGTAGTCTTTGTAAGCTACATAAATTTCCATTGCTGTAAATTCAGGATTATGAGTTCTATCCATTCCTTCGTTACGGAAGTTTTTTGAAAATTCATAAACACCATCAAAACCACCTACGATTAATCTTTTTAAGTATAATTCGTTAGCAATTCTCATATATAACGGAATGTCTAAACTATTATGATGCGTAATGAAAGGTCTTGCAGCAGCTCCACCAGGAATAGCTTGTAAAACTGGAGTTTCAACTTCCATGTAGCCAGCTTCATTAAAGAAATTACGCATAGCATTGAACAGTTTTGTTCTTTTTTTGAATACTTCTTTCACTTGCGGATTTACAGCTAAATCAACGTAACGCATTCGGTAGCGTAATTCTGGATCTACAAAAGCATCATAGGTTTTTCCTTCTTCATCTGTTTTTGGCAAAGGTAAAGGACGTAATGTTTTGCTTAAAAAAGTAAATTGATCTACACGAATACATTTTGCACCTACTTTTGTAGTAAACAATTCTCCTTCAATACCTATAAAATCACCTAAATCGGTTAGTTTTTTAAAAACCTGATTATAAGTAGTTTTGTCTTCATCTGGACAAATAACATCCCTGTTTAAATACAACTGAATTCTTCCTTCGCTATCCTGTAATTCAGCAAATGCTGCTTTACCTTGATCACGAACACTCATTAATCGTCCAGCAACAATAACCTTTTTACCTTCCTCAAAAGTTTCCTTAATCTGTTTCGAAGTATGATTTACAGGGAATAAATCTGCAGGATAAGGGTTTACACCAAGGGTACGTAAAGCAATTAGCTTTTCTCTTCTAATGATTTCTTGTTCTGAAAGTTGCATATAAATGTATTTAAGCGTGCAAAGATAGGTATTAGTTTAAAAGTTTAAAAGTTTAAAAGTTCAAAAATTTACATTTTATATGGAGTGATTGTTTTGGGTATTTTTGTAATCCATTTTCCTGCCATACACTCTATCTTTTTTTTCAAAAAAGGATGCCGTTTCTGTCAGGGCTATAAAGGAACTATTTGTATATTTGCAGTACTAATTTTCAATACGCTACTTGTGACTCAAAATAAAGAAATTCAATTACAAGACCTAGGAAATAAAGACTACAAAGAAACTTGGGATTATCAAGAAGAACTTTTCAAAGGAATTGTTGATACAAAGATTCGAAATAGAAGAGAAGAAGCTAATTCAGAAACATCCAATTATTTTCTTTTTGTAGAACATCCTCATGTTTATACTTTAGGTAAAAGTGGAGATTTATCTAATTTATTACTTTCAGAAAAACAACTAGAAGCAAAAGGAGCTACTTTTTACAAAATAAATAGAGGAGGAGATATTACTTATCATGGTCCAGGGCAAATTGTAGGCTATCCTATTTTAGATTTGGAAAATTTTTTCACAGACATTCACAAGTATTTGCGTTTTTTGGAAGAAGCTATTATTTTAACTTTAGCTGAATACGATATTGTAGGAACAAGAAGTGAAGGGGAAACTGGTGTCTGGTTAGATGTTGGAACACCTTTTGCAAGAAAGATTTGTGCAATGGGAGTTCGTGCGAGTCGTTGGGTAACCATGCATGGTTTTGCTTTAAATGTAAATGCCAATTTAGGATATTTTGATAATATAATTCCATGTGGAATAAAAGGTAAAGCGGTAACTTCAATGCATGCAGAACTAAATACTCATGTAGATGAAAAATTGGTAAAAGAAAAAATTATGAAACATTTCTCAACTCTTTTTGAGTGCGAATTTGTTTAATTTGTTTTCAACCTTTACTAAGCTTTAAAAACTATAAGTCTAGAAACAATTGTTCAGGTAATAATTTAAAGCTCATTCTGTGGTATTTACATGGGCCGTATTTTTTTATGGCTTCACGATGTTCTTTAGTTGGATAGCCTTTGTTTTTTTTCCAATTGTACATCGGAAATTCTTCGTGAATTTTATCCATAAAGTCATCTCTGTAAGTTTTTGCTAAAACAGATGCTGCAGCAATGCTTAAATATTTAGAATCTCCTTTTGTGATACTTTCGTTAGGTATCTTTTTTAATAATTCAATTTCATTGTTGTTAAAAACTTTTCCATAATTACTTTTTAATCCTAATTTTGAAAAAATGGGTCTATTGCCATCTACAATTATAAATTCAGGAATAGGGTTTAACTGTAAAATACTTTCTTGCATGGCTTTCATCGAAGCATTTAAAATGTTTATTTCGTCAATTTCATCCTGATTGATATGTGTGAATGCAAATGTTATAGCTGCTTTTTCAATAAGTGGTCTTAAAATTAATCTGTTTTTTTCTGATAATTGCTTTGAATCATTCAAAGAAAGAGATTCAAAATTTTCAGGTAAAATAATTGCGGCAGCTGTCACAGGTCCTGCAAGACAACCTCTTCCAGCTTCATCGGTTCCACATTCAAAAGTGTAATTTTTATAACGTTTAATTAACATTTTTTGTTTTTGACAAAAATATAATTTTAAACGCAACCTTTATGAGTTTTTTTCATCTAATAAGTAGTATTAGTTAGTATTGTGTAATTTTATAATTAAATATTTAACATTTAGAAAGAGTAATATTCCGAAGTATTATTTGGTTATTTAAGAAATTATTAAGAAGTTTGCGAAATAACTAACTCAAATAAAAATTAATATGAGATCGAAGTTTAAATGGATTTTCACGCTTTTAGTAGCGTTTACAATGCAGTTTTCGTTCGCACAAGAGAAAACTGTTACAGGTGTCGTTTCTGATGCTTTAGGACCATTAGCAGGAGCTAATGTGGTTGTTAAAGGTACTAATAAAGGTACTACAACAGATTTTAATGGTAGTTTTACTATCAAAGCTAGTGAGGGTGATATACTTGTTGTCTCTTATGTAGGTATGGATGACTCAACCGTTACAGTAACTGCAGCAAATTCTTACAATGTTTTGTTATCTCAAGGTGTTGATTTGAAAGAAGTTGTTGTTGTTGGTTATGGTACTACAACAAAAGAGGCTTTTGTTGGAACAGCAACAAGAATTAAGTCTGAGAATGTTGAAGCTAAAGCAGTTTCTAATATCTCTCAAGCTTTAAAAGGTGAGGTTGCGGGTGTTAATGTAATTACAACTTCAGGTCAACCTGGTTCATCAGCACAGATTAGAATTCGTGGATTCGGTTCTGTGAATGGAAACAGAGATCCTTTATATGTTGTAGATGGAGTTCCATATACAGGTAATGTAAATGCAATTAATCCATCCGATATTGAAAGTTTAACAATATTAAAAGATGCAACGGCAACGGCTATTTATGGTTCTAGAGGAGCTAATGGAGTTGTTGTTATCTCAACTAAAAAAGGACAATCTGAGAGTTCTTCTTTAGAAGTAGAATTTAAATCAGGTATTAATATTAGTTTATTGCCTAGATATAGTACTATTAAATCTCCAGAAGAATATATTGGTTTATCTTGGAATGCTGTTTATAATCAAGGGGTTAGTACTGGAGCTCCAGACCCTGTTGCTTATGCTAATGCTAATTTATTTGGTGGTCAAGGTATAAGTCCAGGTTATAATCTTTGGAATGTAAATAGTGCAGCTGATTTAATAGATCCAGCTACAGGTCAAGTTCGTGCAGGTGTTACAAGAAAGTATAATCCAGAGAACTGGGAAGACTATGGTTTCCAAAATTCTTACAGACAAGAAGCTAATGTTAGATTTAGTGGAGGAAATGATAAAACGAGATACTTTAGTTCATTTGGTTTTTTAAATGATGAAGGATATATCATTAATTCAGATTTCAAACGTTATTCTACTAGATTAAATCTTACTCATCAACCTAAAAAGTGGATGAAAGCTACTGCAAATATTGGTTATTCGGGTTCTAGAACTAATAATAATGGTCAAACTTCAGATTCTGGTAGTATATTTTGGTTTGTAGATAACATTCCTTCAATTTACCCATTGTATTCAAGAGATCCATCAGGAAATTTTGTTGCAGATCCTTACTTTGGAGGTAATCAATATGATTATGGTGATGGTACTTCAGGTTCAAGAGGATTTGGAGGTTTAACAAATGCTATAGCAGATGCTCATTACGATAGAAGTAGGACAGATAGAAATGAATTCAATGGATCATTTTCATTTGATTTTAAATTGTCTAAAGACTTTACTTTTGAGAATAGATATGGGGTTCAATACTATGACCAAGAGTATAATAATAGAAATAATCCATTTTATGGTTCTGCTGCTCAACAGTTTGGGTCTTTGTTTAAAAGTCAAACAAGATATGTAACTCAAGATTTTTTACAGTTATTACGTTATAACAAAGAATTAGGTAATCACAATTTTGAAGTATTTGTGGCTCATGAATCAAATGATTTTAAATTGACTAATTTTACTGCTTCAAAACAAAAGGCTGTTTTATATGATACTTTTGATTTAAATCAATATATAATTAATTCTGGTCAACCAGGTTCATATACTGATAGGGCTTCTCTTGAAAGTTACTTTAGTCAGTTTAATTATAATTTCAAGAAGAAATATTATTTTACTGCTTCAATTAGAAGAGATGGTTCTTCAAGATTTAAAAATGATAAATGGGGAACATTTGGTTCAGTAGGTGCTTCTTGGATATTGTCAAATGAGTCTTTCTTAGAAAATGTAAGTTTTGTTAACTTTTTGAAAATAAAATCTAGTTACGGTGTAATAGGGGATCAAGAAGGTTCAGGCTTATGGCCAGGTTATGACACTTTTGATGTGGGTAACTTAAATGATGAATATTCAGTTTCTATTAGAGGTAACGGTAATGCAGATTTAACATGGGAAACTTCTAAAATATTTCAAGTAGGTTTAGAATCAACATTCTTTAATTTTTTGGATGTAAATGTTGATTATTATGTTAAAAATATTGATAATTTAATTTTCCAAAGACGTACGGCTCCTTCAACGGGTATTGCGCTTATTACAGTTAATGATGGTCAATTAAGAAATAGTGGTTTAGAATTTGACGTGTTGGCACATATAATGAAACCTAAAAACCCTGGTGATTTCACTTTAGATTTTGGTATTAACGGAGAGATATTAACTAATAAAATTACTGAAATGCCATTAGATCCTGCTACAGGCTCGCCAAAAATATTGGATACGTCTAATGCTCCTTATGGTTGGTCAAATGGTTCATCAGTTTATGATTTTTACATGCCTGAATGGGCTGGTGTAGACTCATCTACTGGTACAGCATTGTGGTATATGAATTTTGATGATGTTAATAATGATGGAGTTTTCAATACTGGAGATGCTATTGTAAGAAATTTAACAGATTATACTTCTCAAAATCCTAATAGTGTAATTGGAACTACTGTTACATCAAACTATGCAGATGCTACAAATAAGTTTGTTGGAAAATCAGCTATTCCTGATGTTAGAGGAGCATTTAGATTAAGTGCTAAATATAAAAACTTTGATTTATCTACACAGTTTACTTATAGCTTAGGAGGTTATGCTTATGACTTTACTTATGCTGGATTAATGGGTAATGGTCAAATTGGTTCTAATAACTGGCATGAAGATATCAGAGATAGATGGCAAAAGCCTGGAGATATTACTGATATTCCTAGAATTTCAAATGCTGCGGATGCTAATGTGAATGCTAGATCTACTAGATTTTTAACTAAAGCTGATTACATTGGTTTAAATAATGTAAGATTAGGATACACTTTACCATCTAAATTTGCGGATATATTACAATTATCTAAGTTGAATTTTTATGTAACTGGAGATAATTTAATGTTTTTAAGTCATAGAAAAGGATTTAATCCTTCTACTTCTCAAAATGGTAGTTCTAATACTTATAGATATTCACCTTTGTCGAATTTTACTTTAGGTGTAAAACTTGAATTTTAAAAAAAAAAAATATGAAAAATAAATTTATTTATCCAATTTTTGTTACTGGCTTGCTTTTTTTTACAGCAAGTTGTAATGAGGAATATCTACAGACTGAGCCTACTGAGTTTATTACTCAGGAGCAATTGGCAGATGCATCTGCAAATAACCCTGATTTACTTAAAGGGACAGTTTCGGGAATTTACTCTTTAATGTTTCAAACAGAAACTGGTGGTACAACAAATCACAATGATTTTGGACAAAAAGGGTATGATATATTTTCAGACATGTTGTCTGGTGATATGGCTTTAAGTAGTAATACGTATAATTGGTATAGAAATTTGGCAGATTATCAGGTTACTATTGATTATACTAGAAATGAAAATTATCAAGTTTGGAGGTATTATTATAGAATAATTAGATCTACTAACATTGTTGTTCAAGCCTTGGGTGGAAATGATGCAATTCCTGTAAATCAAGAAAATCAATACCTTATGGGGCAAGCTAAAGCGTTAAGAGCATATGCTTATTTTTATCTAACTCAATTTGAGGTTAATGGATATGATTTGTCTCAACCAATTTTGCCTATATATACGGATCCAGCTCAACAAGCACAACCTAAAAGTTCAGCTTCAGATGTGTATGGTTTAATTGTAGATGATTTAACAGATGCAATTACTTTGTTAGATGGATTTAATCGTTTAACTAAAACGGAAATTAATAAATATGTTGCAGAAGGTTTGTTAGCTTATGTTTATGCTGCAATGGGTAATAATGGAGATGCAAAAACATTAACTAACGATATAATTGCATCTGGTGGCTTCCCATTAACTACTACTGCGGAATTAACAGGAGGTTTTAATAATGTTAATACACCTTCTTGGATGTGGGGAGTTGATCTTACACCTAATCAAGGATTAGATTTAGTGTCTTGGTGGGGACAAATGGATATTTTTACATATAGTTATGCTTTTGCTGGAGATAGAAAAGTAATTGATTTAAATCTGTATAATTCAATTCCAGCTAATGATGCTCGTAAAAGTCAGTTTTCTGCTTCTTCACAATTACCAATAAATAAATTCTATGATCCTAATAGAATACAAGGTGGGCAAAGAGTAATTACAACGGATTATATTTATATGAGAGTTGATGAGATTTATTTGTTAAATGCTGAAACTGCTGCAAAAAGTGGTGATGAAGTTACAGCTAGGACTAGTTTAAAAGCTTTGTTAGTAAACCGTATTCCAGATAATTCTTATGTTGATGGTCTTTCTGGTCAAGCTTTACTTGATGAGATTTATTTACAAACAAGAATTGAGTTATGGGGTGAAGGTAAAAGTTATTTGGCTATGAAACGTAATCAAGCAACAATAAACAGAGGTGCTAACCACTTGTTTCAAGCAGGTGTAGCTGTTCCATATAACGATGAGAGATTGACTTTTGAAATTCCTCAAGCTGAGATTCAAAATAATCCTTTCCTTAACGATCAAAATTAACCCAAAAACAAGAATTATGAATTATAAGAAAATAATAGCAATCTTCTCACTGATTGTACCGGTGTTGTTTTTGACTGGATGTAGTGATGAAGATGAAAATTCAGGAGGATCATTAAATTATGTATCTTTTGAATCAAAAACTTACAATGTTTCTATAGAGGAAAATTTAACTGAGACCTATGATGTTAAAGTATTTACTACTAACATATCAGGTGAAGATAGAACTTTTTCTGTAGAAGTAGATTTAGGAGCTACCACTGCAGATACACAATATTATTCCGTACCAGGAACTGTTACTGTACCAGCAAACACAAATGTTGGTGTTATTCCTGTTAATGTTACAGGTACAGACTTAGGTAATGGAAAGGATATCGTTTTGAAATTGGTTCCTTCTACTGCTATATACACAAATAGTGTTGCTGCTAGTAATAGTAAAATTACAATCAAAATTACTCAAGCTTGTTTCCTAAATCCAGTAGTTTTATCTTTTACATTTGATTCTTATCCTGAAGAAACATCTTGGGAACTATATCAAGGTGTTACTTTATATGCTTCTGCTGCAGCAGGTGATTATACTGGTTTAGCAACTTATTCTCAAAATTTGTGTTTACCTGATGGAGATTATACATTTGTAGTTTATGATGTTTATAGTGATGGGATCAATGCTCCAGGAGGATTTACTTTAACTTCAGGGACAACTACTTTAGCTTCAGATGGCGGTAATTTTGGAGGTTCTACTTCATTTAATTTTACTTTTTAAGTAGGGAAATTATAAAATGATTTTTAATCAGATTGAGAGCTCGATATTTATCGAGCTCTTTTTTTATATTAAAATTATGAGTTTAGCTTTTTATATTTATTATTATTTCTCATTACATTTGTAAGAATTAAAAAATATAATGAAAAATTTTATAATTATTTTATTCCTGTTTTTTTCAGTTTTTTTAAACTCTCAAATAAGAGATGCTAATGGGTTTGGAAAAATATCAAATAAATCTAGTGATACATTAGGTAGAGCAAAAAAAACGATTAATGAAATTAAAGAAAAACCTCCAATAGATTTATATAAAATATATACACTTCAAAAAGATACTACCTATTTAGACACCACTTTGTCAATACAAAAAGAATATAAGTTCAATTTATTAAGGAAAGATATTTTTGGATTATTACCTTTTGCAAATGAAGGACATACTTATAATACTTTAAACTATTCTTTAGTGAAAAAAAATGTTATTCCTTCAATGGGTTTTTCTGGAAAACATTTTAATTATTTAGAAGTTGATGATATTAAATATTACAATGTGCCAACACCTTTGTCTGACCTGTATTTTAAGACAGTAATGGAACAAGGTCAATCTGTAGATGCATTTCTGACAGTAAATACAAAGCCAAATCTTAATTTTTCTATTGCTTATAAAGGGCTACGTTCAATTGGAAAATATATCAACAATATTGCAAGTTCAGGAAATTTTAGATTTACTACTAGTTACTTTACAAAGGACAAGCGTTATATTCTCAATGCTCATTTTACGGGTCAAGATATTTCAAATCAAGAAAACGGAGGAATTCAAGATGTAACTATTTTTGAAACTAGTGAACCTCCATTTAATGAAAGAGAACGATTAGATGTTTATTTTAATGACGCTACTTCTTTATTAAAAGGAAACCGTTTTTTAATAGATCATTCTTTCAAGTTAAATAAGAGTAATCCAAACAGTTTGTTATTTACACATCAATTCAACCATGAGTATAAATTTTTTAATTTTGAACAAACTATAGCCAATGATAGATTTGGAGATTCATATTCAAGTTTTATAAACAATAAAACGAGATATAATCATTTCTATAATAAAATAGGAGTTGGTTTTACAACAAAAAAATATGGAGATGTCTCCTTTTTTATTGAGGATGATGTTTATAACTATTTTTATAAAAGCTTAGTATTTGATAATGTAGGAAATACTTTGGTTCCAAATGCTATAAATGATAGAATTACATCTTTAGGTGGTAATTATACCTACTATGCTAATAATTTAAAAGCAAATTTATTATTGTCGAACTCAATAACAGATCAATCTGTTTCAAATATTGAAGCTACATTGAACTATAAGTTAAATGAGGATTATGAATTCCAATTCAAATATCAAAAATTAAATAGTTTGCCTAATTTGAATTATACTTTGTATCAAAGTAATTATGTTGATTATAATTGGTTTAATAATTTTAAAAATGAAAAGCGTAATCAATTTCAGTTTACAATTCTGTCAAAATGGTTAAATTTAGAGGGGCAATACTCTATTTTAGATGATTATTTGTATTTCGATAATATTACAAATGATATCGAAAAGTTAACTGTTAAACCATTTCAAAATAATAATACAATAACTTATGCTGCTGTAAAAGCTTCAAAAGATATTAAATTTTGGAAGTTTGGTTTAGATAATACTTTGTTGTATCAAAATGTTGAAAATTCAGACAAAACGTTAAATGTTCCCCAGCTAGTAACTAGAAATTCTTTATATTTTTCTGAGCATGTATTTAAAAAAGCAATGTTTATCCAAACTGGAATTGTTTTTAATTATTTTACAGAATACTACGCTAACGATTATAATCCACTGTTAGGTGAGTTTTATGTTCAAAGTGAAAGGAAAATTGGTGGTTTTCCAATGATAGATTTCTTCATTAATGCAAAAGTACGTCAAGCTAGAATTTTCTTAAAAGCAGAACATTTTAATTCAGCTATGACTGGATACAATTTTTATTCAGCACCCAATTATCCTTACCGCGATTTTATTGTGAGATTTGGTATTGTTTGGAATTTCTTTCAATAATTAAGAAACGAAAGTGAAGGCATTCTTGTTTGCCATATTCCTGCTGTCCGTTTTAGTTCCTAAACTAGTTTAGGAAGCTGTCACTACCATCAGGGTTAGTTAGGTTTTCATTTTCATTTTTGTATTCGCAATATTCACACTATCTTTGCAAACGAATTTATGTTTTTATAACTAAATTCTGTATTCTAATTTCTAAATGACAAAATGAAATACGCAAAAAACATACTAGAAACTATTGGAAATACACCATTAGTTAAAATCAATAAATTAACTAAAGAAATAGACGCTTTAGTTTTAGCTAAAGTAGAAACTTTTAATCCAGGTAACTCAGTAAAGGATAGAATGGCTGTAAAAATGATTGAAGATGCTGAAGCTGATGGAAGATTAAAACCTGGAGGTACTATTATTGAAGGAACCTCAGGAAATACAGGAATGGGTTTGGCTTTAGCAGCAATTGTTAAAGGGTACAAATTAATCTGTGTGATTTCTGATAAGCAATCTAAAGAAAAAATGGATATTCTTAGAGCTGTTGGAGCAAAAGTTGTTGTTTGTCCTACGGATGTGGAACCAACTGATCCTCGTTCTTATTACTCTGTTTCTAAGCGTTTAGCAACTGAAACTAAAAATGCTTGGTATGTAAATCAGTATGACAATCCTAGTAATGCAATTGCTCACTATGAGCAAACTGCACCTGAAATTTGGGAACAAACAGAAGGGAAAATTACACATTTTGTAGTTGGTGTTGGAACAGGTGGAACTATTTCTGGTGTAGCAAAATACTTAAAAGAGAGAAATCCAAATGTTAAAATTTGGGGAATAGATACCTATGGTTCAGTATTTAAAAAATACCATGAAACAGGAGTTTTTGATGAAAACGAAATTTATTCTTACATAACGGAAGGTATTGGAGAAGATATTTTGCCTAAAAACGTTGATTTTTCTTTAATTGATGGTTTTACTAAAGTAACCGATAAAGATGCTGCTGTTTATACAAGAAGACTTGCTTTAGAAGAAGGTATTTTTGTTGGTAATTCTGCTGGTGCTGCTATTAAGGGCGTATTGCAATTAAAAGAACATTTTAAGCCAGAAGACGTAGTAGTGGTTTTATTTCACGATTCAGGAAGTAGATATGTAGGTAAAATGTTCAATGATGATTGGATGCGTGAAAGAGGTTTCTTGGAAGAAGAAGTTACAAAAGCAACAGATTTAATTAAAGAACATCAAGATAAACCATTAATTGTGGTTCGTACAGAAGAATTGGTTTCTCATGCTATTGAAAGATTAAAAAAATACAAAATCTCTCAAATCCCAGTAATTGATACAACTGGTTTTGTTGGAAGTTTAGATGAAACTGACCTGTTTAGGAGTTATGTTGAAGATAAGAATATTGCTGACAAACCTATAAAAGAAGTAATGGGTAAGCCATTTCCGATTGTAAAAGAAAATACGTCAATTGAAGAGGTCTCTAAGCTAATCAATAAAGACAATCAGGCTGTTTTAGTTGAGCTAGAAAATGGAAAGTATCATATTATAACAAAACATGATGTTATTAGCTCTATAAAGTAAGAGCTTTGAAATAGTTTAAGAAAACCTGTAAGTCTATGATTTGCAGGTTTTTGTTTTTTGTATATATTTGTACTTTATTATAAGCCAATTAGATTAATTATAAGCCATACAAATGAAAGAAGACTTCTTGCATTATATTTGGTTACATAAAAAACTCGATGTAACTAAATTATTTACTCTTAAGAAAGAAAAAATTGAAATTCTTAGTTTCGGTCAGTATTTACAAACTGCTGGTCCCGATTTTTTTAATGCCCAACTCATCATAGGAAATCAAAAGTGGGCAGGAAATATCGAAATTCATCTAAAATCTTCAGATTGGTATTTGCATAACCATGAAATAGACGAAAACTATAACAATGTTATTCTACATGTTGTTTGGGAACATGATGTAGAAATTTATAGGAAAAATAATTTAGAAATTCCTGTTCTTGAACTTAAACAGTATGTGTCATTAAATGAAATAGATAATTACAAAAAACTGATGCTTTCCAAAACGTGGATTAATTGTGAAAATCAAATTAGTAATGTCGATAAAATTATTGTTGAGAACTGGAAAGAAAGACTTTTCTTTGAAAGGTTAGAGAGAAAATCAAAAACAGTATTAGAATTGCTAAAAGAAACAAAAAACGATTGGGATGCTGTTTTATTTTGCTTGCTTGCCAAGAATTTTGGTTTAAATACAAATGGTGAAATTATTTATAAAATGGCAAAAGAATTATCATTTGCCATAATAAGAAAAGAATCTAATCAGTTAGAAAATATAGAAGCTTTGTTTTATGGTTGTACTAATTTATTGAATGATAAACTAGAAGATACTTACTTTCAAAATTTAAACTCAAAATGGAAATTTTTGAAAAATAAATATAGATTAAATGAAAAACGCAATGAAGAAACTTTGCAGTTTTATAAATTAAGACCTGATAATTTTCCTACTATTAGATTGTCTCAATTAGCGGTTTTATACCATACTAGACATAATATTTTTCAACAAAGTTGTAACGTTAAAGAAATAGAAAAGTTATATGAATTGTTTGCGGTTAAGGCAAGTAAATATTGGGATAATCATTATAATTTTGATAAAGAAAGTACTTTTAAAAAGAAATTAATTTCAAAAAGTTTTATAGATTTAATTATAATCAATACTATTATACCTCTTCAGTTTGCTTATTTAAATTATATTGGGAAAGATAATTTAGAAGAAATAATTCATTTAATTAGACAAATTCAACCTGAAAAAAACTCAATAATTAAAAAGTTTAACCATTTTAATGTAAAAGTAAAAACGGCATTTGATTCACAAAGCTTATTACAATTAAAAAAAGAATATTGTGATGGAAATAGATGTCTTAGTTGTAACATCGGAATAAGTTTGATTAAAAATTAATCAGTATATTTGGATACTAAATTAAAGCGAAAATGTATAAAATACTTCATTTTTTTGAGAAGCATGGTTTTTTTGTAGCCTCAAGATTAGCCGATAAATTGGGAATGAGAGCTACAAATGTACGCTTGTTTTTTATATACATATCTTTTGTAACTGCAGGTTTAGGTTTTGGGTTTTATCTTACTTTAGCTTTTTTATTAAAGCTCAAAGATATGATTTATACTAAGCGTTCTTCAGTTTTTGATTTATAATTGCTGAATCTCAAAGCCTTAACTTTTCTTTGTTTTTTCGATACTTTTCTTATCTTTGGAAAATTAACAACCAATAAATTAATATGTCAACAAAATCAGACTCATGGGGTTCTAGAGTTGGACTCATCTTGGCAATGGCTGGAAATGCTGTTGGATTAGGTAATTTTCTACGTTTCCCTGTACAAGCAGTTCAAAATGGAGGTGGAGCTTTTATAATTCCTTATTTAGTATGTTTCTTAGTAATGGGTATTCCATTATTATTCATTGAATGGTCTTCAGGTCGTTTTGGTGGTCGTTCAGGCAATCATAGTACACCTTATATTTTAGATTCTATGGCAAAAGGTAGAGTTTGGAAATATATTGGAGTATTTGGGATTTTTACTAATATAGCAGTTGCTGCTTATTATTGTTACATTGAATCTTGGACAATGTCTTATGTGTATCATTCAATAGTGGGAACTTTTAATGAAATGAGTCAAGCAGATGTTGCGGGATTTTTCAATTCCTATACTAATATTGCTGAATCAACTACTGGTATTCCTTATGAAGCTGTAATATTTTATATTATATGTTTATTGTTGAATACATTTATTCTTTCAAAAGGTTTAGGAGGAATTGAAAAAGTAGCTAAGATTGGTATGCCTTTGTTGATAACGTTTGGAGTTGTTTTAGCTGTTAGAGGTTTAACATTAGGGACTTCAGGAGCTTCTGATATTTTTCCAGATGCAAATGCATGGGATGGTTTAAATTTCTTATGGACACCACAATTTGATTCGTTAACTAGCCCAAAAGTATGGTTAGCAGCTGCAGGTCAAATATTCTTTACACTTTCTGTAGGTATGGGAACAATTCATTGTTATGCTGCTTACTTAAAATCTAAAGATGATATTGCTTTAAATGCAGTTTCTGCCGGATTTATGAATGAATTTGTGGAAGTGGTTTTAGGTAGTTTAATAGTAATTCCAATTGCTGCAGGATATCTTGGTTTAGACTGGGTAATTCAAAATGCAGGTTTTGGTATGGCATTTCAAACAATGCCTTACTTATTTCAACAATGGGGAAGTGGTTTAGCAATAGTAGCTGGAGTTTGTTGGTTTGGGTTATTGTTTTTTGCAGGTATTACTTCCTCTCTTGCGATGGGTACACCTTGGATGGGCTTCATGCAGGATGAATTCAATTGGTCTAAAAATAAAGGAGCTTGGTCTTTTGGAGCTTTAGTTTTGATAATGGGTCTACCAACAGTTATTTTTTATAACGAAGGTTTGTTTGATCAATATGACTATTGGGCAGGAACAGTAAGTTTGGTAGTTTTTGCTTTTCTAGAAACAGTTTTGTTTTCTTATATATTTGGAATCAAAAAAGGATGGGCTGAAATTAATCAAGGAGCAGATATTAAAATACCTGGTTTTTATAAATATATTATTTTAATTGTTACACCGCTACTATTAGGTTGGGTTTTAGTATCAAGTATCCCTGACTGGATTGATAAAGTAAAAGATAACGATACAAATAATAAAGAATGGTTTGCTAAAGAGTTTTATGCAGAAAACTTTGATGCAGCTGGTAAAAATGCAGGTACTGTTGAAGAAGTAGGTACTAATACAGTTAAGTTTTCATTTGAGGATATTAAAAAAGTGTTTGACAAAGAAACGGAAACAGTGAAAACAATTACTTATACAAATTATAAAGAATATAAGTTTAAAGCTAAAAAGAATCAAGTTGTTGTTGTTCAAAAAGGAGATATTGTTAAACCAAATGATATTATTGCAACAGGGGATTTTAAAAATGATACTTTGTACAAGTTCATGGGAAGAATGTTATTACTTTCTTTATTTATCTTTATAAGTGTAATAGTATATTTTGCTTATAAGAAAAGAGTGAAAGAAGGTAGAGCAACATTATAAAATTTTAAAAAAAAACTAAAAATGAATACATCAGCTTTAATAACAATGTTAGCAGCTCAAGGAATAGTGATTTCTTTTGCAAGCTTTTTTTTCTATAAAGTATTAACCATTCCACCTAAACAAGAACCAGATTCTTACAGTGAGAATGATGATGAATTGGTAAGACAAAAGCCAGAATAATTTAGATAAATATTTATCCATCTGATATAAGTCTTATTTTGAAAAAACAGATGAAAGAATTTAAATCCTACTTTCTATTTTCGAGAGAACATAGAAGTGGGATTTTTTTATTGTTTATACTCGTCATTTTAATACAATCTATTTATTTTATTTTAAAATCTAATAATTTTTTTTATACATCGAAACAATTACATGATAAAGAATGGCTTTTAGTCCAAAATAAGATTGATAGTATTAAAAAAAGTAAAATAGAAACAGGATATCAACCAAAAGCATTCAATCCTAATTTTATTACTGATTATAAAGGATATTTATTAGGTATGTCTTTGGCTGAAATTGATAGATTACATCAATATAGGGCGTTAAATAAGTTTGTGAATTCTGCATATGAGTTTCAAAAAGTCACACAGGTTTCAGATTCTTTATTGACTAAAATTTCACCTCTGTTCAAATTTCCTGATTGGGTAAATGCTAAAAAGGATTTTAAACCCTATGGTAATTTCAATAAAAAAGTTGAAGAAAAAATAGTTTCAATTGACTTGAATAGTGCGACTAAAGAAGATTTAATGAAGGTTTATGGTATTGGTGATAAAATATCGGATATTGTTCTCAAGGAAAAAGAAAAGTTTGGCACTTTTGCATCAGTTGATCAGCTAGAATTTGTTTGGGGTATTTCTTCAGAGGTTTTAGAGGATTGTAAACTTCGATTTTTTGTGCAGCCAAATTCATCTCTGAAAAAAATTAATATCAATACAGCTTCTACAAAAGAATTAATGAAATTTCCTTATTTTAATTATGCCTTCGCAAAAGAGATTGTAACCTACCGAAGTATGAATGGAGTTTTGAGTTCTATTGAAGATTTAGCAAAAATTAACAACTGTCCTTTAGAAAAATTAAAAATAATCGCCTTATATTTGGAATTCTAAAAAAATAGTTCAATTTAAAGATATCAAATATAAATTCATGAATTCAAAATACTTCACAGAAGAACATCAATTATTTAGATCAAGTTTACGAGATTTTTTACAAAAAGAAGTGGTACCTCATATTGAAAAATGGGAAAAAACAGGTATAATTGAACGCTTTATTTGGAAAAAATTTGGAGAAATGGGGTTTTTCGGAATAAATTATCCAGAAGCCTATGGTGGAATGAATTTAGATTTATTTTACACTGTAATTTTTTTGGAAGAACTTCAAAAAATAAAATCTGCTGGTTTTGCTGCGGCTATGTGGGCACATTCTTATTTAGCAATGACACATTTAAATGCGGAAGGAGATGAGCGAATTAAACAAAATTACTTAGCACCAAGTATTGCAGGAGATATTATAGGGGCGTTATGTATTACAGAACCTTTTGGAGGTAGTGATGTGGCTGGTATGAGAACAACAGCTATTAAAAAAGGAGATAAATACATTGTTAATGGGTCTAAAACATTTATAACTAACGGTGTATATGCGGATTATTATGTAGTTGCTGCTAAAACTAATATTGAACTTGGTAATAAAGGAATAAGCATGTTTTTGATAGATACAAAAACTCCTGGCATTTCTGCTACAAAATTAGATAAATTAGGTTGGAGGGCTTCGGATACTGCTGAAATTGCGTTTGATAATGTAGAGATTTCTGTAGAGAATTTAATGGGTGAAGAAGGAAAAGGATTTCCTTATATTATGCAGCATTTTGCTTTAGAGCGTTTGATTATGGCTATTAATGCACATGCTAGATCTGAATATGCTATTGAATACACAATAGAATATATGTCACAAAGAGAAGCCTTTGGAAAAACAATTGATAAATTCCAAGCACTACGTCACAAAATTGTAGAACATGCAACAGATGTTGAACATTGTAAAGTGTTTAATTATGAAGCAGTAGCTCGTTTAGATAAAGGTGAGTATGTAGTAAAAGAAGCCACGATGGCTAAATTGAAATCTACAAAAATAGCAGATGAAACTATTTATAGTTGTTTGCAAATGTTAGGAGGTTATGGGTATATGGAAGAATATCCATTAGCACGGTTATTGAGAGATAGTCGTTTAGGACCAATTGGTGGAGGAACTTCTGAAATCTTAAAAGAAATATTGTCAAAAATGATAATTGATAATAAAAATTATAAACCTGCAGTTGAATAATTTTAAATAAAAAGAATAATGTTTTATTTATAATTGATTTTTTTTAACTTTAATATTTGATATTAAAAATAAATTTCTACTTTTGCAGTCTAAATGAAAGGGGGTGCCAAAACTATGTTAATTATACCAATTAAAGACGGAGAAAATATCGATAAAGCGTTAAAACGTTATAAGAGAAAATTCGACAAAACAGGAACAGTTCGTCAGTTGAGATCAAGACAAGCTTTCCATAAACCGTCAATTGTAAAAAGAGCTCAAATTCAAAAAGCAGCTTATATTCAAAAATTAAGAGATTCATTAGAGTCTTAATTTTTTTTGAATTCAAAATATAAAACCGTTAGGTAATAAAGTGTAACTTTGTTGTCTAATGGTTTTTTTTTATGTCTACAAATCTTCAAGCTTATCAAGATTATTTAGTAAAAGAAAAGAATTACTCTCTTCTTACAGTGAATGCGTATTTAAGAGATGTGATGTCTTTTCAAGAGTTTTTGATTGTTAGTTGTGATGAGGTGTCTTTGGAAGAGGTGGTTTACCCGCTAATAAGAAGTTGGATTGTTTTTTTGGTAGAAAATAAAATTTCAAATAATTCTGTTAATAGAAAAGTCTCTTCTTTAAAGTCGTATTATAGGTTTTTGCTAAAAATTAAACAAATAGAAGTTAATCCTCTGTTAAAACATAAGTCGTTAAAAACTCCCAAGAAAGTGCAAATTCCTTTTTCGGAGAAAGAAGTTGATAATGTTTTTAATTTAGATCATTTTTTTAATGATTTTGAAGGTGTTAGGAATAGGTTGGTTATAGAACTTTTTTATACAACAGGAATAAGAAGGGCGGAATTGATTAATTTAAAGCTATCTAATATTGATTTTTCAAAACAAGTATTGAAGGTGTTGGGGAAAAGGAATAAAGAGAGGATTATTCCTTTGTTGCTGTGTACTAAGGATTTGTTGAAGGAATATTTGGCTTTTCGATTAGAGAAAGTGAAACCGGCTTTTTCTGATGTGTTAATTTTGTCTAAAACTGGAAATAAAATTAGTGAATCGTTTGTCTATCGATTAATTAATGATTACTTTAGTAGTGTGTCTCTTAAGGTAAAAAAGAGTCCTCACGTTCTTAGGCATTCATTTGCAACTCATTTGCTAAATAATGGTGCCGATTTAAATTCAGTTAAAGAATTATTAGGTCATGCTAGTTTGTCATCTACACAAATTTATACTCATAGTAGTTTAGCTGAGTTAAAGAAAGTGTATCAAAAGTCGCATCCTAGAAACCAAAAATAATTCACTTGTCTAACCTAAGTAATTATTAAAGAGTATGAAAGTAAATGTTCAGGCAGTTAATTTTAATGTTGATAAAAAATTAATCAACTTTGTTCAAGAACGATTAGATAAATTGGAGAAATATTTTGATAAAGTTATTTCTTCTGATGTTTTTTTAAAATTAGAAAACACTAGTGATAAAGAAAATAAAACGGTTGAAGTGAAAATACATGTGCCAGGAGAGGAGTTTGTGGTAAAAAAAACATGTAAGACTTTTGAAGAGGCTGTTGATATTTCGGAAGAATCCCTAGAAAGAATTTTGATAAAGTATAAGGAAAAAATAAGAGCTCATGCTTAAATGAAAAAAAAGACAAAAAAAGTTTTGAATAAAAAATAAATTCTATACATTTGCAGTCCGTTAGAAATAGCGGACTTTTTTTATTATAGTTGCCGGTGTAGCTCAGCTGGCTAGAGCAGCTGATTTGTAATCAGCAGGTCGTGGGTTCGAGTCCCTCCATCGGCTCAAAGAGTTAAGTAACTGATAATAAAATGGTATGGGGAGATACTCAAGCGGCCAACGAGGGCAGACTGTAAATCTGCTGGGTAACCTTCGCAGGTTCGAATCCTGCTCTCCCCACAAACATTCCTGTTGATGACAGATGTAAGCCGGTGTAGCTCAGGGGTAGAGTGCTTCCTTGGTAAGGAAGAGGTCACGGGTTCAATTCCCGTCATTGGCTCTGGAAATGTTTATAATTTTTGAACACTAATATATAACTAAGATTAAATTATTAAATCATGGCAAAAGGAAATTTTGATCGTTCCAAACCACACTTAAACATTGGTACTATTGGACACGTAGATCACGGTAAAACAACTTTAACTGCAGCAATAACTAAAGTGTTATCTGATGCTGGTTTTTCAGAAGCAAAATCGTTTGATCAAATTGATAACGCACCAGAAGAAAAAGAAAGAGGTATTACTATTAATACTTCTCACGTAGAATATGCTACAGCTAACCGTCACTATGCTCACGTTGACTGTCCAGGTCACGCGGATTATGTTAAGAACATGGTAACTGGAGCTGCGCAAATGGATGGAGCTATCTTAGTAGTTGCTGCTACTGATGGTCCTATGCCACAAACTCGTGAGCATATCCTTTTAGGTCGCCAAGTGGGTGTTCCAAGAATGGTTGTATTCATGAATAAAGTTGATATGGTTGATGATGCTGAGTTGTTAGAGCTTGTTGAAATGGAAATTAGAGATTTATTATCTTTCTATCAGTATGATGGTGATAATGGTCCAGTTATCCAAGGATCTGCTTTAGGAGCTTTGAATGGAGAACAAAAATGGGTTGATACAGTTTTAGAATTAATGGAAGCTGTTGATAATTGGATTGAATTGCCTGCTCGTGATGTTGAGAAGCCTTTCTTGATGCCAGTTGAAGATGTGTTTACAATTACTGGTCGTGGAACTGTTGCTACAGGTCGTATTGAGACGGGTATTGCTAATACAGGTGACGCGGTTGAGATTATTGGTATGGGTGCTGAGAAATTAACATCTACTATAACTGGTATCGAAATGTTCCGTCAAATCCTTGATAGAGGTGAGGCTGGAGATAACGCTGGTATCTTATTAAGAGGTATTGCTAAAGAAGATATTAAAAGAGGAATGGTTATTGTTAAGCCAGGATCTGTTAAGCCACACGCTCACTTTAAAGCTGAGGTGTATATCTTGAAAAAAGAAGAAGGTGGACGTCATACTCCGTTCCATAATAACTACCGTCCACAGTTTTATGTACGTACAACTGATGTTACTGGTACTATTACTTTACCAGCTGGTGTAGAAATGGTTATGCCTGGAGATAACTTAACAATTGAAGTTCAATTATTAAGTGCTATTGCATTATCTGTTGGATTACGTTTTGCAGTTCGTGAAGGTGGTAGAACGGTTGGTGCTGGTCAGGTAACTGAAATTTTAGACTAATTAATTAGTTTATATATTAAAAAAAAGCCAGTTGATTTTTCGACTGGCTTCTAATAAACGGGCGTAGTACAAGGGCTAGTATAGTGGTCTCCAAAACCATTGATGGGGGTTCGAATCCCTCCGCCCGTGCAAATCAATAAAGTAATGATGAAATTTGTTAATTATATTTCAGAAGCATTTCAAGAATTGAAATCTAATGTAACTTGGCCAGAATGGTCAGAAGTACAACGTTTAACTATAATAGTGGCTTTGTTTTCAGTTATTTTTGCGCTTTTGACTTATGGTGTAGATCAATTGTTTGTTAAGGCTCTTGAGGGCTTTTTTAACTTACTAAAATAATATCATGGCAGATAATAATGTTAAAAAGTGGTATGTTGTAAGAGCGGTAAGTGGGCAAGAGAATAAGGTTAAGGCTTATATAGAATCTGAAACACTGCGTTTAGGAATGTCTGACTATGTTTCTCAAGTTTTGGTACCTACTGAAAAAGTTGTACAAATTAGAGATGGAAAAAAAATAGCTAAGGAAAAGGTTTACTTTCCTGGTTATATTATGATTGAAGCTAGTCTTACAGGTGAGGTTCCTCATATCATTAAATCTATTCCTGGTGTAATTGGTTTCCTTGGAGAGACTAAAGGAGGTGATCCTGTGCCTTTAAGGATGTCTGAAGTAAATAGAATGTTAGGTAAAGTAGATGAATTATCTGTTAAAGTGGATAATATCTCAATACCATTTTCAGTGGGAGAAACAGTTAAGGTTATTGATGGGCCTTTTAATGGCTTCAATGGAGCAATTGAAAAGGTTAATGAAGAAAAGCGTAAACTTGAAGTAATGGTTAAGATTTTCGGAAGAAAAACACCTTTAGAGTTGAGTTTTATGCAAGTAGAAAAAGTATAATCAGTTACATATATAAATCACATCAATCGCTTCCAATTGATAGATGTGCTAAATTTTTTTAAAAAATGGCAAAAGAAGTTAGTAAAGTAGTTAAACTACAAGTTAAGGGAGGTGCAGCGAATCCATCGCCACCGGTTGGACCTGCTTTGGGGGCTGCTGGGGTTAACATCATGGAGTTCTGTAAGCAGTTTAATGCAAGAACTCAGGATAAACCTGGCAAAGTTTTACCAGTACAAATTACAGTGTATAAAGACAAGTCTTTTGACTTTGTTGTAAAAACGCCACCTGCTGCAATTCAAATTTTAGAGGCAGCAAAAGTTAAGTCTGGTTCAGGTGAACCTAATCGTAAAAAAGTAGCAAATGTTACTTGGGATCAAATCAGAACTATTGCTGAAGACAAAATGCCAGATCTTAATGCTTTTACAATTGAAAAAGCAATGAGTATGGTTGCAGGAACAGCTAGATCTATGGGTATAACAGTATCAGGAGACGCTCCTTTTTAATCGTTAAAGAGAATTAGACATGGCAAAATTGACAAAAAAGCAAAAAGAGGCTGCTTCAAAAATTGAAAAGAACAAACACTATACTTTAAAAGATGCTGCTGCATTAATTAAAGTTGTTTCTTCTGCAAAATTTGATGAGTCTGTAGATATCGCTGTTCGCCTTGGAGTAGATCCAAGAAAAGCGAATCAAATGGTAAGAGGTGTTGTTACGTTACCTCACGGAACAGGTAAAGATGTTCGTGTGTTAGCATTAGTAACTCCAGATAAAGAAGAAGAAGCTAAAGCTGCTGGTGCAGATCACGTAGGTTTAGATGAATATCTTCAAAAAATTAAAGATGGTTGGACTGATATTGATGTAATAATCACTATGCCAGCTGTTATGGGTAAATTAGGTCCATTAGGACGTATTTTAGGACCAAGAGGATTGATGCCAAACCCTAAGACAGGTACAGTAACAATGGATGTTGCTAAAGCTGTTCAAGAGGTAAAAGCTGGTAAAATTGACTTCAAAGTTGATAAAACTGGTATAGTACATGCAGGTATAGGTAAAGTGTCTTTTGATGCTGATAAAATCTATGACAATGCTCACGAAATTATTCAAACATTAATAAAATTAAAACCAACTGCAGCTAAAGGTACTTATATTAAGTCAATACACTTATCTAGTACAATGAGTCCTGCTATTGCTTTAGATCCTAAGGCAGTATAATTTGGTAGTTAAAAATTTTTAGTATGACTAGAGAAGAAAAATCAATCGCTATTGAAGATTTAACTGCAAAGTTAGCGGGAGTAACTGTTATTTATTTAGCAGATACTTCAGGACTAGATGCAGATTCTACTTCAAACTTAAGAAGAGCTTGTTTTAAAGCAGGAATCAAATTAGAAGTAGTTAAAAATACATTGCTTGAAAAAGCTATGGAAGCTTCTGATACAGATTTTGGTGATTTACCATCAGTTTTAAAAGGAAATACTTCTGTTATGATTTCAGATGTTGCTAATGCACCAGCTAAAATTATAAAAGAATTTCGTAAAAAGGGTAGTAAGCCTATTTTAAAGGGAGCTTATATTACTGAGGATGTTTATATTGGTGATGATCAATTAGATAAATTAGCTTCTATTAAATCTAGAGCTGAAGTTATTGGAGAAATCATCGGATTGTTACAATCTCCAGCTCAAAGAGTTATCTCTGCACTTCAAAATCAAGAAGGTAAGGAAGAGGTTGCTGAATAAAAAGAACGCGCTTTAATAAATTATAATTTTTTACAAAACATTTTAAAAGATAGAAAAATGGCAGATTTGAAACAATTCGCAGAACAATTAGTTAACTTAACTGTTAAAGAAGTTAATGAGTTAGCAACAATATTAAAAGACGAGTATGGTATTGAGCCAGCTGCAGCTGCTGTTGTGGTTTCTGGTGGAGGTGATGCTGGTGCTGCTGCTGAGCAATCAGAATTTACAGTTGTATTAAAAGAAGCTGGTGCTTCTAAATTAGCTGTAGTAAAAGCAGTTAAAGAATTAACTGGTTTAGGTCTTAAAGAGGCTAAAGATATGGTAGATAGTGCTCCTGCAAATGTTAAAGAAGGAGTTTCTAAAGATGAGGCTGAAGGTCTTAAGAAAGCTTTAGAAGAAGCTGGAGCTGTAGTTGAGCTTAAATAAGCTAAACTTAGTTTACAAAGCAGGTTTAGGTCTTGAGATTATCTCTCAATGACCTAAACCATTTTGCGTATATTATCGTTTTATACGTTTTTAATTTTTTTCTAAATAAAAATTTGTCCATTGATGATTACTAATCAGACTGAAAGATTAAATTTTGCTTCTACTAAGAATATACCTAATTATCCAGATTTTCTTGATATTCAGGTAAAATCTTTTAAAGATTTCTTCCAATTGGAAACGAAATCTGATGAAAGAGGCAACGAAGGTCTCTATAACACCTTCATGGAAAATTTCCCAATAACGGATACGAGAAATCAATTCGTTTTAGAGTTTCTTGATTATTTTATAGATCCACCAAGGTATACAATTGAAGAATGTATTGATAGAGGTTTAACTTACAGTGTGCCCTTAAAGGCAAGGCTGAAGTTATACTGTACAGATCCTGAACATGAAGATTTTGAAACTATTGTTCAAGATGTTTATTTAGGGACTATTCCTTATATGACTCCTAGTGGAACATTTGTAATTAATGGAGCTGAGCGTGTTGTTGTTTCTCAATTACACCGTTCACCGGGTGTTTTCTTTGGACAATCCTTCCATGCAAATGGAACTAAACTTTATTCTGCAAGAATTATTCCTTTTAAAGGTTCTTGGATAGAATTCGCAACTGATATCAATAGTGTAATGTATGCTTATATTGATAGAAAGAAAAAATTACCAGTTACTACTTTATTTAGAGCAATCGGATTTGAAAGAGATAAGGATATCTTAGAAATTTTCGACTTAGCAGAAGAAATAAAAGTATCAAAAACAGGTATTAAAAAATATATTGGACGAAAATTAGCTGCTCGTGTATTGAATACATGGCATGAAGATTTCGTAGATGAAGATACTGGAGAAGTAGTGTCGATTGAACGTAACGAGATTATTCTAGATCGTGATACTATTTTAGATAAAGATAATATTGAAGAAATTATTGATGCAGACGTTAAAGCTATTCTTTTACACAAAGAAGATAACAATGCTGCTGATTATACAATAATCCATAATACTTTACAAAAAGATCCAACAAATTCTGAAAAAGAAGCTGTTGAACATATTTATAGACAATTACGTAACGCAGAACCACCTGATGAGGAAACGGCTCGTGGTATTATAGATAAATTATTCTTTTCAGATCAACGCTATAACTTAGGTGAAGTAGGTCGTTATAGAATGAATAAAAAATTGCAGTTAGATATTCCAATGGAAAAGCAAGTCTTAACCAAAGAAGATATCATAACTATTGTTAAATATTTGATCGAATTAATTAACTCTAAAGCAGAGATTGATGATATTGATCACTTGTCTAACAGACGTGTTAGAACTGTTGGTGAGCAATTGTCTTCACAATTTGGTGTTGGTCTAGCTCGTATGGCAAGAACAATTAGAGAAAGAATGAACGTTAGAGATAACGAGGTGTTTACACCAATAGACTTGATTAATGCTAAAACATTATCATCTGTAATCAATTCTTTCTTTGGAACGAATCAGTTATCTCAGTTTATGGATCAAACAAATCCATTAGCAGAGATTACTCACAAACGTCGTTTATCTGCTCTAGGACCTGGAGGTTTATCTAGAGAAAGAGCTGGATTTGAGGTTCGTGACGTTCACTATACGCATTATGGTCGTTTGTGTCCTATTGAAACACCTGAGGGACCAAATATTGGTTTGATTTCTTCTTTAGGAGTTTATGCTAAAGTGAATGGAATGGGATTCATTGAAACACCATATCGTAAAGTAACTGATGGTGTTGTTGATTTAGAATCGACGCCTATTTATTTAAGTGCCGAAGAGGAAGAAGGAAAAATGATTGCGCAGGCAAACATTGAAATGAATGAAGATGGTAAAATTACTGCTGAAAAAGTTATTGCTAGAGAAGAGGGTGATTTTCCAGTTGTTGAACCTAATGTAGTTGATTATACAGATGTTGCTCCAAATCAGATCGCATCTATTTCAGCTTCATTAATTCCTTTCTTGGAACATGATGATGCTAACCGTGCGTTGATGGGTTCAAACATGATGCGTCAAGCAGTTCCTTTATTAAGACCAGAAGCTCCTATTGTAGGAACTGGTTTGGAAAGACAAGTAGCTTCTGATTCTAGAGTTCTTATTAATGCTGAGGGTGATGGTATAGTAACTTATGTTGATGCAAACAAAATTACTATTAAATATGATAGAACTGAAGAAGAGCGAATGGTAAGTTTTGAAGAAGATGAAAAAACATACCAGTTAATCAAATTCAGAAAAACGAATCAAAGTACTTCTATTAACTTAAAACCTATTGTGAGAAAAGGAGATAAAGTTAACAAAGGACAAGTTCTTTGCGAAGGATATGCAACACAAAATGGAGAGTTAGCTTTAGGTAGAAACTTAAAAGTAGCTTTCATGCCTTGGAAAGGATATAACTTTGAGGATGCAATTGTAATTTCTGAAAAAGTAGTTCGTGATGATATATTCACTTCTATTCATATTGATGACTATTCATTAGAAGTGCGTGATACAAAATTAGGTAATGAAGAGTTAACTAATGATATTCCTAACGTTTCCGAAGAGGCTACTAAAGACTTGGATGAAAACGGAATGATTCGTATTGGTGCAGAAGTGAAACCAGGTGATATTTTAATTGGTAAAATTACTCCTAAAGGAGAATCTGATCCAACACCTGAAGAGAAATTACTTCGTGCAATCTTTGGAGATAAAGCAGGTGATGTAAAAGACGCTTCATTAAAAGCTTCTCCATCATTACATGGTGTAGTTTTAGATAAAAAATTATTTGCTAAAGCGGTAAAAGATAAACGTAAGCGTTCAAAAGATAAAGAAGACATCGATAAACTTGATATAGAGTTTGAAGTAAAATTCAACGAATTAAAAGACAAGTTAATCGAAAAGTTATTTGTTATCATTGATGGTAAAACTTCTCAAGGTGTAATGAACGATCTAGGAGAAGAAGTATTACCAAAAGGTAAGAAATTTACTAAAAAAATGTTGCAATCAGTTGACGATTTTGCTCACTTAACAAAAGGACAATGGACAACAGATGATGCTACAAATAAAATGGTAAATGACTTAGTTCATAACTATAAAATTAAGTTGAATGACTTACAAGGTTGGTTAAGAAGAGAGAAATTTACAATTACAGTAGGTGATGAGTTACCAGCAGGGATTTTAAAATTAGCTAAAGTTTATATTGCTAAGAAACGTAAACTTAAAGTAGGTGATAAAATGGCTGGTCGTCACGGTAACAAAGGTATCGTTGCAAGAATTGTACGTCATGAAGATATGCCATTTTTAGAGGACGGAACACCTGTTGATATTGTATTGAATCCACTTGGAGTACCTTCACGTATGAACATTGGTCAGATATATGAAACTGTTCTTGGTTGGGCTGGTATGAATTTAGGTAGAAAGTTTGCAACACCAATTTTTGATGGTGCATCTTTAGATCAAATTAATGAGTTAACTGATGAAGCCGGTGTACCAAGATTTGGACACACACATCTTTATGATGGTGGAACTGGTGAGCGTTTCCATCAGGCAGCTACAGTAGGAGTTATCTATATGCTTAAATTAGGACATATGGTTGACGATAAAATGCATGCTCGTTCTATAGGTCCTTACTCTTTAATTACGCAACAACCTTTAGGTGGTAAGGCGCAATTTGGAGGTCAACGTTTCGGAGAAATGGAGGTTTGGGCACTTGAAGCTTATGGAGCATCAAGTACTTTAAGAGAGATATTGACGGTTAAATCTGATGATGTAATCGGTAGAGCTAAAACTTACGAAGCAATCGTTAAAGGAGAAACAATGCCAGAACCAGGATTACCTGAATCATTCAATGTATTAATGCATGAATTGAAAGGTCTTGGTTTAGACATCAGATTAGAAGAATAAATAAACAGTAAACAGTCTCAGTCGCAGTAATCAGTTTTGCGACTGAAAACTGGGACTGGTAACTGTATAACTGAAGAAAAGTTTTTTACAAAAATCGATAGTAATCATATCATGACAAGATTAAAAGATAAAAACACCGTTAAGAGATTTAACAGAATTACGATAGGATTGGCTTCACCAGAATCTATTTTGGCAGAGTCAAGAGGTGAGGTTTTAAAACCAGAAACCATAAACTATCGTACTCACAAACCAGAAAGAGATGGTCTTTTCTGTGAACGAATTTTCGGTCCAGTAAAGGATTATGAATGTGCCTGCGGTAAGTATAAAAGAATACGTTACAAAGGAATTGTTTGTGACCGTTGTGGTGTTGAAGTAACAGAAAAGAAAGTTCGTAGAGATAGAGTAGGACACATCAATTTAGTTGTGCCAATTGCTCATATCTGGTATTTCCGTTCGTTACCAAATAAAATTGGTTATATTTTAGGATTACCTTCTAAGAAATTAGATATGATTATTTACTACGAAAGATACGTAGTAATTCAAGCAGGTATCGCTAAGGGACCAGAAGGTGAAACATTAAGTAAATTAGATTTCTTAACAGAAGAAGAGTATTTGAATATTTTAGATACACTTCCAATGGAGAATCAATATTTAGATGATACAGATCCTAATAAATTCATTGCCAAAATGGGTGCTGAATGTATCATGGATTTATTATCAAGAATTGATTTAGATACCCTGTCATTTGATTTGCGTCACGCAGCAAATACAGAAACATCTAAACAACGTAAAACAGAAGCATTAAAGCGTTTAAATATAGTAGAATCTTTCCGTGAGGCTAACTTGAATAGAGAAAACCTTCCAGAATGGATGATATTAAAAGTAATTCCGGTTATTCCACCAGAATTACGTCCACTTGTTCCACTTGATGGAGGTCGTTTCGCTACTTCAGATTTAAATGATTTATACAGAAGAGTAATCATCCGTAATAATCGTTTGAAAAGATTAGTTGAAATTAAAGCTCCTGAAGTGATTTTACGTAATGAAAAACGTATGCTTCAAGAAGCGGTGGATTCATTATTTGATAATACAAGAAAAGCATCAGCAGTTAAAACAGAATCTAATAGACCTTTAAAATCTTTATCTGATTCGTTAAAAGGTAAACAAGGACGTTTCCGTCAAAACTTATTAGGTAAGCGTGTAGATTATTCTGCTCGTTCTGTAATTGTTGTTGGACCTGAATTAAAATTATTTGAATGTGGATTGCCAAAAGATATGGCAGCTGAATTATACAAACCTTTCGTTATCCGTAAATTGATAGAAAGAGGAATTGTAAAAACAGTTAAGTCTGCTAAGAAAATTATAGATAAAAAAGAACCAGTAGTTTGGGATATTCTTGAAAATGTAATTAAAGGACATCCAGTATTACTGAATCGTGCTCCTACTTTGCACAGATTGGGTATTCAAGCTTTCCAACCAAAATTGATTGAGGGAAAAGCAATCCAATTGCACCCTTTAGTTTGTACAGCGTTTAACGCGGATTTTGATGGGGATCAGATGGCAGTTCACTTGCCGTTAGGACCAGAAGCTATTTTGGAAGCACAATTATTAATGTTAGCTTCACATAATATCTTGAATCCTGCTAATGGAGCACCTATTACGGTACCTTCTCAGGACATGGTTCTTGGTTTATATTATATGACAAAAGAACGTTTATCAACTCCAGAGAAAAAAATCTTAGGAGAAGGTATGACATTCTATTCAGCAGAAGAAGTGAACATAGCTTTAAATGAAGGGAAAGTTGAATTAAATGCTCGTATTAAAGTAAGAGCAAAAGATTTTAATGAAGAAGGAGAATTAGTTTATAAAATAATCCAAACTACCGTTGGTAGAGTATTATTTAATGAAGTAGTACCAGCTGAAGCTGGTTATATTAATGAGGTATTGACTAAAAAGTCACTTCGTGATATTATTGGAGGAATTTTAAATGTTACTAGTGTACCAGTTACAGCTGCTTTCTTAGATAATATGAAAGATATGGGGTATAAATTCGCTTTCAAAGGTGGTTTATCATTCTCATTAGGTGATATTAGAATTCCTGAGCAAAAAGGACAATTAATTATAGATGCTCGTGAGCAAGTTGACGCTATATCTTTGAATTATAACATGGGACTTATCACAAATAACGAGCGTTATAATCAAGTTATTGATATTTGGACTTCTGCAAATGCTCAATTGACTGAATTAGCAATGAAAAATATTAGAGAAGACCAACAAGGTTTTAACTCGGTATATATGATGCTTGATTCTGGAGCAAGGGGATCTAAAGAACAAATTCGTCAGTTAACAGGTATGCGTGGTTTGATGGCTAAACCTAAAAAATCTACTGCTGGTGGTGGTGAAATTATTGAAAATCCGATTCTTTCTAACTTTAAAGAAGGTCTTTCTATTCTTGAGTACTTTATTTCTACTCACGGTGCTCGTAAAGGTCTTGCCGATACGGCTCTTAAAACTGCCGATGCAGGTTATTTAACAAGAAGATTACATGATGTTTCTCAGGATGTTATTGTGAATTCTGTTGATTGTGGTACTTTAAGAGGTATTGAAGTTTCTGCTTTAAAGAAAAATGAAGAGATTGTTGAAACTTTAGGAGAAAGAATTTTAGGACGTGTAACATTACAAGATGTAATTAATCCATTAACTTCAGAAGTATTAGTTGAAGCTGGTGAACAAATTACAGATGCTATTGTTAAGAAAATTGAAGCATCTCCTCTTGAAAAAGTGGAAGTACGTTCTCCATTAACTTGTGAAGCTCAAAAAGGTATTTGTGCTAAATGTTATGGTCGTAACCTAGCTACTGGAAAAATGACTCAAAAAGGTGAGGCCGTTGGAGTAATTGCAGCTCAATCAATTGGAGAGCCAGGAACTCAGTTAACACTTCGTACATTCCACGTTGGTGGGGTAGCTGGAGGTTTATCAGAAGAATCTAGTATTGTAACTAAGTTTAAAGGTCGTTTAGAAGTAGAGGATTTAAAAACTGTAAAAGGTGAAGATACTGATGGTAATGCAGTTGATATTGTTATTTCGCGTTCTACTGAATTAAAATTAGTAGATGAAAAAACAGGAATTATTTTAAACACACATAATATTCCTTACGGTTCAAGTATCTTTATTAAAGATGGAGAAGTGGTAGATAAAGGAACTTTAATTTGTAAATGGGATCCATATAATGGTGTAATTATTTCTGAATTTACTGGTAAAGTAGAATACGAAGATATCAAGCAAGGTGAAACTTTTGTAGTTGAAATTGATGAGCAAACTGGTTTCCAAGAGAAAGTAGTTTCTGAAGCTCGTAATAAAAAATTAATTCCTACTTTATTAATTTATGGTAAAGATGGAGAGTTAATACGTTCTTACAACTTACCAGTTGGAGCTCACCTTATGGTAGACGATGGAGAGAAAATTAAAGCAGGTAAAATTCTTGTAAAAATTCCTCGTCGTTCTTCTAAATCAAGTGATATTACTGGAGGTTTACCGAGAATTACTGAGTTGTTAGAGGCTCGTAATCCTTCAAACCCAGCTGTAGTTTCTGAGATTGATGGTGTTGTTACTTTTGGTAAAATTAAAAGAGGTAACCGTGAGTTGGCTATTGAATCTAAGTTTGGTGAAATAAAGAAATACTTAGTAAAACTTTCAAATCAAATATTAGTTCAAGAAAATGACTACGTGAAAGCTGGAACTCCTTTGTCTGATGGAGCTATTACTCCAGAGGATATTTTAAGAATTAAAGGACCTTCTGCTGTTCAACAGTATTTGGTAAATGAAATTCAAGAAGTATACCGTTTACAAGGGGTTAAAATTAATGACAAGCACTTTGAGGTAGTAATTCGTCAAATGATGCGTAAAGTAAGAATTGTTGATGCTGGTGATACTTTATTCTTAGAGGATCAATTAGCTCATACTAGAGACTTTATCGTTGAGAATGATAAATTATACGGAATGAAAGTGGTTGAAGATGCTGGAGATTCTCAAAACCTTAAAGCAGGTCAGATTATTTCTCCTCGTCAATTGCGTGATGAAAATTCATTGTTAAAACGTGAAGATAAAAACTTAGTGGAAGCTAGAGATGTAATTACAGCAACAGCTACACCAGTTCTTCAAGGTATTACAAGAGCTTCGTTACAAACGAAATCATTCATTTCAGCTGCTTCTTTCCAAGAAACGACTAAAGTATTAAATGAGGCTGCGGTTGCAGGTAAAATAGATACATTAGAAGGATTGAAAGAAAATGTAATTGTAGGTCATAGAATTCCTGCAGGTACAGGGATGAGAGAATATGATAATACTATCGTAGGATCTAAAGAAGAATATAATGAATTAATGGCTGCTAAAGAAGAATTTAATTACTAGTAGTTGATTATAAAATATGCATATAACCAAAACCTAACAGATTTTTCTGTTAGGTTTTTTTAAATTAAAAAATTATGGAAAATAATAACCCACAAGGACAGATTAATATTGAATTAGATGAAAAAACGGCTGAAGGAATTTATTCTAATTTAGCTATCATTAATCATTCAAATAGTGAATTTGTATTAGATTTTATTGCAATTATGCCAGGTGTTCCAAAGGCTAAAGTAAAATCAAGAATAGTGTTGACTCCACAGCATGCTAAAAGATTGTTAAAAGCAATGGCAGAAAATATTCAAAGATTTGAAGCTGCACATGGTAAAATAGAAGAAGGAGAACAACCACAAATTCCTTTAAATTTTGGTCCAACAGGTCAAGCATAACATTTTTAAATATTTATGAACCATTTAGAAGAAAAATTATTTCAATTTTATGATAGCTAAATGGTTTATAATTTTATTAACTCTTCGGAAGAGATTTACTTAAAATTCATTTTTTAATTATAATAGTATGAGAATAATTAAAATAAATAAAAACCAACTCCAAATTATTAAAGATTTGGCTTATGCTGTTTGGCCTTTGGCTTATGGAGAGATTTTATCAAAAGAACAATTAAAGTATATGTTAGAAAAGTTTTATTCTATTGAAGCTCTTGAGAGTTTATGGAATGAAGCAAAACACGTTTTTTATATTGCTATTGACAAAAAAGATAAACCCTTAGGATTTGTATCTTATGAATTGAATTGTAAACCAGAAAAAACAAAGATTCATAGAATATACGTTTTGCCCGAAACACAAGGAACAGGTTTAGGGAAAAAATTGTTTTACCATGTTAAAGAAAAAGCGTTAGAAAATAATCAAAAGGCTATTTTTTTAAATGTAAACAAATATAATAAAGCCAAATTCTTCTACGAAAAACTAGGTTTTGAGATTGTGAAAGAGGAAGTAATAGATATTGGAAACAATTATGTAATGGATGATTATGTAATGGAAGTTGAGATTTAATATAACTTTTAAATTAAAATGAAGCAATTACTCTTGTTATCTATTTTGTCATTTTCTGAAATACTTTTTCCCAAGAGTACACAATCAATTGTTTAAAAGAAATAAAAAAGGAAATATGAATTCTACAGATATTGCTTTTTTAAGCGATATAGTTTATAGTGTAAAGAACAATGGTTTTAAATTTATGTGGAACATCAAAAGTTTATCCTTTGTCTACTTTAAGGTATAGTGAATTACAAGACTTTGATTACTGCAAAGCAAATGAAATAAGAAGTGAATCTTATGTTTTTGATTATGATGAGATCGATAAGTTGAAAATAAGAGTGTGAAATTAAAATTAAGTTATTAATTTACAATTAGTTATAATCAAAGCTAGATAAAAAAGATAAAGGTTTCTTCTATATTGTTTAAAAGGAACCTTTATTAGGACTTCAGTAGAATATTATAGTACCAAATACTTTAAAAAGCTAAATTTATCTTTTCTTCTTTGAAGTTGTTTTTTCTTTCACAAGAACTTCATTTTTATTTTGTAATAAATAATTGGCTAACAATTTTTCAATTAATTCGTCTTTCGTTAAATGATGAAAAACGGTTTTAATTTTATCTTTTAAGAGAGGAGGAATTTCATTATTTGGTTTTGTTTTAAAAATTTGTTTCGCCCATAAAAAAGCATTGTTATCTTCTATACTTTGATAATCCGGTTTCTTAAATTCTTTAAAACGAATACCTAATTCCTTTTCAAAATCAGCTAATTCAGCAGTTTCCTCTTCTTGTAAAACCGTCAACGATAACCCATTTGCTCCAGCTCTAGCTGTTCTTCCGCTTCTATGAACGTAGGCTTCATAAATATCTGGTAGATGATAATTTACTACATAAGAAATCTCTTTTACATCAATTCCTCTTGCTGCTAAATCAGTGGCTACTAATATATTGATATGACCTTCACGGAATTGATCCATAATGCGATCACGAATAGGTTGTGTTAAGCTACCATGCAAAGCTCCAGAGGAAAAACGATTTATCGCTAAATTTTTAGCTAATTTATTAACTGCTGCTTTAGTTTTACAAAAAATAATACCACGTTCACCTTCTTTTGAGGTAAGAAAATGCATTAAAATATCTAGTTTTTCAATAGGATCTACTACTACATATTGATGATTGATACTGTTGTTTCCTATAGTCTCCATGCTTGCACTTATTTGTGTAACGTGCTTAGACATGTAGTTTTGAATTAATTGCTTAATTGTTCCAGGCATTGTTGCAGAAAACAACATGGTTCTTCTGTTTTTTGGAAGTTCTGCTATAATTTCATCTAAGCCTTCTTTCAAAACGGTTACCATTTCATCCGCTTCATCTAGAACTAAATATTTGGCATGCTTTATATTGATAGCATTTCGCTTAATTAAATCAATTAAACGTCCTGGAGTTGCAATAACTATATGAGTGGGTTTTGATAGACGTTCTATTTGTGGTTTGATAGGAATTCCTCCACAGGTTGTAGCAATAGAAATTTCGGGTAAATAGGTAGCAAAAGCTTCCATGTTAGTAAAAATCTGATGTCCTAATTCTCTTGTCGGAACTAGAATAACAGCCTGAATATTTTTATTATTTAGTTCAATTAATTGTAATAAAGGCAAACCAAAAGCTGCTGTTTTTCCAGTTCCAGTTTTGGCTAATCCAACAAAATCATCCGTTTTGTTTAATAAAAAAGGAATTGTTTTCTCTTGAATTTCTGTTGGAATGTCGATTTTTAAATCGGCTAAACTTTTTAGTATTGGGACAGCAATTCCTAATTTGGAAAATTGATTTGGCATTTTTTTATGTTTTTTTATTGGTAGGAGTTTTGTTTCTCCTAAATTTTTGTTTCTGGTTTAAACGGTGTGTATTTTTCTAAATACTCAGGTTTTAAAATTAATCCATTATACTTATTAGCAAGAGTTGAGTATACTCTAATTTCTGGATGATGTTCAATTTTTGAATAAGTAGCTTTAAATCTATAAATTAATGTTTTTTTATAGACTAAAGTTTGTTGTATCTCCAATTTTAATAGAGTTCCATTGCTTTCATTAATTTCCTTACAAGATTCTTTTAAAACATCGATTGTCAAACTTCTTGAGAAACTAGGTGTTGCTATTTTAGTTGTAATAGGAATATAGCTTTCTGTTGTGCAACTTTGAAATTGTGAAAAAGCAAACTCTTTGGCATTTGCTATGTGAATAGGATCTAATTTATCAGGAATTGTCATTTCTGTAGATGCACAACTAGACGCTAAAATAATTAAAGCGAAAATGTATGTTTTTTTCATGGATTGTTTATAAAATCAAACTACCTATTCCTATCTCCGTAATTTCTTTTCCCTGTAAATTTACTTTTATTGCTTGGTAAACTAGCTTCTTCTGTTTTGCTAGAAGGAGCAATAAGCTGGTTTAAATCGACTATTTCTTTTTCTGTTAATAAACGATATTGTCCTAGAGGAACGTCGAGTGAAATATTAATGATTCGAGTACGTTTTAAAGCTGTTACTTCGTAATCTAAATATTCACACATTCTACGAATTTGGCGATTTAAACCTTGAGTTAAGACAATTCTAAAAATGTATTTACTTACTTGTTGTACTTTACATTTTCTTGTAATAGTTTCAAGTATTGGGATGCCATCACTCATCTGTTGTATAAAACGTTCAGTAATAGGTTTGTTTACAGTTACAATATACTCTTTCTCGTGATTGTTTCTGGCACGAAGTATTTTATTAACGATATCTCCATCATTTGTCAAGAAAATCAAACCTTCACTGCCTTTATCTAATCGTCCAATGGGAAATACACGTTCTGGATAATTAATATAATCAATTATATTGTCTCTTACATCAAGATTTGTAGTACACTCAATACCTGGTGGTTTATTGAAAGCCAAATATACTTTTGCTTCTTTTTTTTCTTGTATCAGTGTTCCATTGACTCTTACTTCATCGCTTGGGCCAATTTTAGTACCCATTTCTGGAACAACTCCATTAATTGTTACTCTTCCTTGCTCAATTAAGCGATCGGCTTCTCTACGAGAACAAAATCCAGATTCTGATAAAAATTTATTGATGCGAACTAATTTGTCTTCTTTCATGTTACAAAGATAAGTTTTTTAAAGTATTTGTAAATCTATTTTTAAAAAACACTATGGCCATGTTTGCTTAAAAATTAACTTTTTTTACAGATTTACTGTACATGAATTAAGATGACTTGTAGCTATTTTTGTATAAAAGTGTAAGTTAGTAAGTTGTTTTTGAGAAAGTATCTATTCAAATAAAAAGTCGAAAAGCTGAAGGCGACTTAAAATAAAAAGTAAGCATATAAATAAATTAACTTAATTATGAAAAATTTCTTTAATGTTTTTGGTTTAATGCTTCTATTTGTAACAATGGCTAGTTTTACTTTGCAAGAATCATCTAGTTCTTCAGCATTAGAAGTAAGTCCACCAATGGTGCAAGGGTATGAAGCAGTGAAAAATGGTACAACTATTTACTTTAGTACTCAGCAATGTGCTATAAATAATGGGTATACTTTAACTGGTAATGTTGCTATGTTACCAGAAACACAGGTTTATATTTGTTTTGTTGGATAATAAAAACATATTTAAACATAAAAACCGATGATTTATTTAAATCATCGGTTTTATATATATTCTGAGAATTACAATTTTGCAAATAATTTTTCCATTTCTTCTTTTACTTCTTCAGCAAGAACGTTATCTACTAATATTCTTCCACTGTGTTCATCTGTGATGATTTTTTTACGACCAGCAATTTCCATTTGCGTTTGTGGTGGAATAGTAAAGAATGAACCTGCAGAAGCACCTCTTTCAATAGATACAACAGCTAATCCATTACGAACACTTGTTCTAATTCTATTGTAAGCACTTAATAAACGCTCTTCAATTTGTGTTTGATATTCTGCTGATTTTTCTGTTAAGAAGTTTTCTTCTTTTTCAGTTTCAGACATAATAGCGCTTAATTCTGCTTTTTTGTGTTTTAAATGTTGTTGTTTAGCATCTAATCTTTCTTTAGATTGTCCTAAAACTTCTTTTTTATGTTCAATAGAACCTTTCATTTCTTTAATGTGCTTTTCAGCCAATTGAATTTCTAATTCTTGAAACTCAACTTCTTTTGTTAAAGAATTAAATTCTCTGTTATTACGAACATTTTTTTGTTGTTCTAAGTATTTCTTGATGTTAGCTTTATGATCATCAATGGCATTTTTCTTTTCCTTGATTTGCACATCGATAGTTTCTAAATCTGATTTTAATTTATCTAAACGAGTAGTTAGACCGGCAACTTCGTCTTCTAAATCTTCCACTTCTAGAGGAAGCTCTCCTCTAACGTTACGTATTTCATCAATCTTTGAGTCAACTAGCTGTAAAGCATAAAGTGCTCTTAATTTATCTTCTACGCTAAGTTCTTTTTTGTTTGCCATATTAAAAGTATTGAACAGGATTTGTATTTTCTTCTGATAAAACGACTGCAAAATTAGTGATTTTTTCTTTAAGATAATCAACAATATAATTTTTTGTGTATCTTTCACTCTCAAAGTGACCAATATCAGCTAAAAGTAGCTTGCCTTCTGCTTCGTAAAATTGGTGATATTTTAAATCGGAGGTCAAAAAAGCATCTGCTCCAGCTTGTAAAGCAGCCTTAATAGCAAAACTTCCAGAACCTCCTAAAACGGCTACTTTTTTAATTTCTTTATTTAAAAAAGCGCTATGTCTAATGCCACCACTTTGCATTTTGTTTTTTACTAAGGATAAAAATTGTTTCTCATTCATAGCTTCAGGAAATTCACCAATCATTCCTAAACCTATATTTTGATGTTTATTGGTTAGTGCGTAAATTTCGTAAGCAACCTCTTCGTAAACATGATTTTTAAATAGCGCTTTTAAAATTTTGGACTCTAAATGCTTTTCAAAAGTAACTTCTATTTTTATTTCTTTATTTTCAACAAATTCAAATCGCTCTCCAATTTCAGGATTACTGTTTTCATTGCCTAAATAGGTACCAATACCTTGACTATTAAAACTACAATCTTCATAATTTCCTATTTTTCCAGCTCCAGCTTCAAATAAGGTATCTCTTAAAGAAGTAGCGTTTTCAGGAATGGTGTAAGTTACTAGTTTTTTGATGTAATTTTCTTTAGGAATCAAAATTTTAGTATTTGTAAGTCCTAATGCATCACAAAATATTTTATTTACACCTTTTTGATGGTTGTCTAAAGCTGTGTGAACCGCGTAAATAGCAATGTCATTTTTTATAGCTTTTACAATAGCTCTTTCTACATAGTTTTTACCTGTAATTTTCTTTAATCCACTAAAAAGAATAGGATGAAAACAAACGATAAGATTGCATTTTTTTGAAACGGCTTCATCAACAACATTTTCTAACGCATCATGACAAACTAAAATGCCATTTATAGTCTCGTTTGGGTTACCGACTAACAATCCTACGTTGTCAAAATCTTCAGCATAGGCTAGTGGAGCTAGTTCTTCAAGGATTGGAAGTATTTCAAAAAGTTTCATTACGATATATTTATTTCAAAGATAAAAAATTGCTACTTTCGTGCTATGATTTTTTTAAGAAAAATATTATTTCCTTTATCCTTACCTTATTGGGTAATTACCTATTTGCGTAATTTTTTATATGATATTGGACTATTCAAAAGCCAGTCTTTCAGTATTCCTATTATCGCTGTTGGAAATTTGAGTGTTGGTGGAACAGGTAAAACACCTCAAATTGAATATTTAATTCGTTTGTTAAAAAATTATAAAGTAGCAACTTTGAGTAGAGGTTATAAAAGAGCTTCTAAAGGGTATATTTTAGCCAATGAAAATACATCTGAGAAAGATCTAGGGGATGAACCTTTTCAGTTTTATACGAAGTTTCCAGAAGTTTTAGTTGCTGTTGATGCTAATAGAAGAAATGGAATAACTGAATTATTAAATCACAAACCAGATGTTGTTTTACTTGATGATGCTTTTCAACATAGAAAAGTAAAAGCAGGTTTCTATATTTTGCTTACAACTTATAACGATTTGTTTAGTGATGATTATATTTTACCCTTTGGTAATTTAAGAGAACCAGAAATGGGAAAAAAAAGGGCAAACCTGATAATTGTCACAAAATGTCCTAATGATTTATCGGATATTGCACAAATGAAAATTAAACAGCAATTAATGGTTGAGGTTCCTGTTTATTTCAGTACAATTGTTTATGATCAATATATTTATTCTAAAACAAATAAAATTGAAATAAATTCTTTTAAAGAAGAGAAAGTATTAGTAGCAGGAATTGCAAAACCCGATTTGTTTTTTGATTTTTTGGGAAACCAAAGCGACGAAAAAATAACTTTTCCAGATCATCATGATTTTAGTGAAGATGATATTAAAAAGATTTTGGTGACAGCCAATAACAGAAAAATAATAACTACTGAAAAAGATTATATGAGATTAGATGGAAAAATTCCAAGTAGTCAATTGTATTATTTGCCCATTCAAAGTAGATTGATACAAAATGAAACCAATTTTAATACTAAAATTTTAGATTATGTGGGAAAAAGTACAAGAAACAGCTAGTTTTATTAGTTCTAAAACTAATTTCAAACCTGAATATGCAGTAGTTTTAGGTTCTGGATTAGGTGGTTTTGCTGATGATATTTCAGTTGAATGTTCTATTTCTTATAGTGATATTCCTAATTTTCCAGTTTCTACCGTGCAAGGACATAAGGGAGCATTATTATTTGGAACCATTGGAGATAGAAAAATAATGGCTATGCAAGGTCGTTTTCATTATTATGAAGGGTACGATATGAGACAAGTTACTTTTCCTATTCGTGTGATGAAACAATTGGGAATTGAAAAGTTAATTGTTTCAAATGCTTCTGGAGGTGTAAATTCTTCTTTTAAAGTGGGCGATGTAATGATTATAAAAGATCATATAAATATGATGCCAGAACATCCTTTACGTGGACATAATGATGAAAGATTTGGACCGCGTTTTGTGAATATGAGCGAGCCTTATTCTAAAGAAATGATTGATAAAGTAAAACAAATTGCGAAAGAGTTAAAAATCGATGTTAAAGAAGGAGTTTATTTGGCTTTACAAGGACCTACTTTTGAAACTTTGGCAGAATACAAAATGGTAAAAAATATGGGGGCAGATTGCGTTGGAATGTCAACCGTTCCTGAAGTAATTGTCGCGAAACATATGAATATGGATTGCTTAGGTATTTCTGTTATTACAGATATGGGTAATGAAGGGCAAATTCATGAAGTAAACCATGAGGAAGTTTTAGAAGCTGCTAAAAAAGCGGAACCTCATGTTAGAAATTTAATTAAAAACTTTATTCTTGATTTTTAGCTAAAAAACGGAATAATATTTCATAAAATTCTTCAGGAACAAATGGTTTCATGATAACCTCGTCCATTCCATAGGAAAGTAACATCTCTCTATTTTCATTAAGAGAAATAGCGGTTAAAGCTATAATAGGTATTGTTGGGCTAAACTTTCTTATTTCTAATGTTGCTTCAGTACCATTTATACCTGGTAAATGAACATCCATTAAAACCAAGTCATACTCATTTTCCATTAAGTGATTGATAGCTTCTTCACCGTTATCTATGGTAAAACAAGAAATGCCTTTTTGTTCTAGCATTTTCTGTGTTATCATTTGGTTGATTTTATTATCTTCAACCAAGAGTATTTTTTTCTTTTTGCCTAAAATTAAATTTTCTTTTGAAATAATTTCAGCTATTTTTTTTACTTCTTCTTTTCCCTTTTTGAATGTTAAATCAAACTTCAGGCTAGTTCCTTTATTTGTATCACTTTCTAAGTAAATTTCACTACCTAAAATTTCTACTATTTTTTTTACAATAGATAATCCTAATCCTGTGCCACCATAAGTTCTGTTTACTTCAACTGAACCTTGACTAAAACTTTCAAAAATAGTAGCTTGCTTTTCTTTAGGAATACCTATACCATTATCTTTTACTTCAAATGATAAAACGACTTTATTATCGAAATCTTTTTTCTTCTTTATAGAAAGCCAAACATCTCCATTTTTACTAAACTTAATAGCATTATTTACTAAGTTAATTATGATTTGAGATATTTTTGTTGGGTCGCCAATAATATTTGGCTCTATACTCTTGTCTATTAAGAGATGGAAATTAATATTGTTTTCTTCAATAAATTCATTAAATGAAGTTTTAATGTTTTCAAGAAGTTCAGGTAAATTGAAATTAATTTTTTCAACCAGTACTTTGTCAGATTCTAATCTATTTATTTCTAAAATATCATTAATAAATGTCAAAAGATATTTTCCAGAAAATTCTAATGATTTTAAATAGTTTAATTGAGTTGCTTTTGGTTTTTCATTTAATAACAAGTAGGTAATTCCATTTATTGCATTTAATGGAGTTCTAAGTTCATGGCTAACAGTTGCTAGAAATTCGGCTCTTGCTTTACTTGCTCTTTCAGCTTTGTTTTTTTCAATGGTAAGTTCTTTATTTTTTTCTTTAAGAAGCTTATTAGTGCTAATCCTAATTTTATTGTTTTTGTAAAGCGATAAACTAAGTAGTGATAAAATAGAAATTAAAGCAATGCTAAGTATACTGATCAATTTATTAAAGCGTAGTGAACGTTGCTGAATTTTTTTGTCTTTATCGAGTTGTTCAATAGTTTTTAGTTGTTTGTCAAATTGAATTTTATCAAAAGTATTTTCTGTTAAGGAATGATTGTAATAATTGCCTAATGAATCAACAATAGCTACATATTTTTCTAAATACATTTGTGATTCAGTAAACTCATTGTTAATTTTATGAGTCAGACTTAATTGTTTTAAAATTTTTTTCTGGAGTGGTATGTTTTCAGAATTTTTCTCATTTAATTTCAACGCAATGTTAAAATTTGTAATGGCTTCTTCATAATGTTTTTTAATAATTTCTATCTCTCCAATTTGGTAATAGGCTTCAATTTTTGTTTCAATAAAAGCATCATTACTAATGTTATTGATTACAGATGAAAAAATTGAAATGGCATTATCATATTCCCTTTTGTTTTTTTGAATAATTCCCTTTTGAATTTTTATAAGCTGAATTGCATCTGTGAAATTTAATTTTTCATAAATTTCGCTAGCTTTTTTAAAATATACTTCCGAAAGTTCTACTTTGTCTTTTTCTAAATAACACTTTCCTAAACTGTAATAGGCTAATGCTAAATTTGCTGAGGGCTCTTTAGCTTTGTAAAGATTAATGCTTCGAATAAAGTTTTCAATAGCAGTGTCTGTTTTTTCTAAATCATAATAAATACTTCCAAGAATTAAATAGCAATTAGGGAGTTTCTTATCTATTTTTTTATTTTTAGCATAAAGAATGGCTTTTTCTGTATATATAATAGCTTTGTTGAACGAATGTTTGTCTTCTTTATTAAACGATGCTATTTCTAAATAATAGTCAATACTATCATTTATTTGCGTTGTTTCTTTTAGAAGTGATTGTGAATTACTAAAAGTACAAATGAAAAAAAAAGCAATTAAGTAGCTTTTCATTAAAATCGAATTTTAAAGTTTTAGTCAAACAGTTACCAACAAAAATATGTTTTTTTTCTTTTGAAAGCTATTTTTTTGTTTGGAATAAATTAGCCAAAATTTAAATTATTCTTTGATATATATTCTATTAGATTAATTAATCTTGAGGAATAACCAATTTCATTATCATACCAACCCACAATTTTTACCATCTTATCAATAACAGATGTTAATTGAGCATCAAACAAGCAAGAATTTTTATTACCAATAATGTCTACGGAAACAATTGGATCTTCGGTATAATCTAAAATGCCTTTTAAATGTGTTTCTGAGGCTAGTTTAAAAGCAGCATTGATTTCTTGTATGCTTACTTGTTTTTTTACATTTAAGGTAATGTCTGTTAAGGAACCGTCTGGAACTGGAACTCGAATACCACAACCACCAATTTTACCTTCTAATTCTGGAAAAATTTTGGTCAAAGCCTTTGCGGCTCCAGTTGTAGTAGGTACAATAGATTGTGAAGCGCCTCTAGCTCTTCTTAAATCTTTATGGGGTTGATCGTGTAAACTTTGATCAGTTGTGTAGGAATGGACTGTTGTTATATAAGCTTGCTCAATTTCGCAAAGTTCTTGAATCACTTTTATCATTGGTGCAGCATTATTGGTGGTGCAACTTGCATTCGAAACGATGACTTCAGAACCATCTAAGATATCTTCATTTACACCAAGAACAACCGTTTTAATAGTTTCATCTTCTGGAGGAACGGATAAAATTACTTTTTTGGCTCCAGCCAAAATATGTTGGTTAATAGTTTCCCAAGTTTTAAATTTCCCAGTAGATTCAATTACAAAATCAATAGCTAAAGATTTCCAATCTAAATTTTGAATTTCTTTCTCATGAAAGAATAGATACTCCTTCTCATTAATAACTATTGCTTTGTTGTTGAAACTCACTTTTTCTTGTAAAACACCATGAATGCTATCATATTTTATGAGATGACTCATGGTCTTATTGTCTGCAATATCGTTGATAGCAACAACTTCTATAGTAGGATGATTTAGTAATAATCGGAAAACATTTCTACCAATTCTTCCGAAACCATTAATTGCAATTCGTGTTTTTTTCATTTTTCGAGTTATCAGTTGTTTGTTATCAGTTGTTAGTACTTTGTAGTAACGAACAACTTACAGCATACAACTAAATGTATTTATAAAATATGTTTCTCTGCATGATAAGAAGAACGCACAAGCGCACCACTTTCTACATGTCTGAAACCTAATTCTTTTCCTATTTTTTCGTATTTCTCAAATTGCTCAGGTTTAATATACTCTTTTACTGGTAAGTGTTTTTTTGAAGGTTGTAAATATTGACCAATAGTCACAATGTCAACATTGGCATCTCTCAAATCATGCAAGGTTTGAATCACTTCTTCTTCCGTTTCTCCTAAACCAAGCATAATTCCCGATTTCGTTCTTTTGATTCCTTGCGTTTTTAAGTAACGTAATACTTCTAAACTTTTTTCATATTTAGCTTGTATACGCACTTCTCTTGTTAAACGTTTTACGGTTTCCATATTGTGAGAAACCACTTCAGGAGCTACTTCAATAATACGATCTAAATTTCTTGTATTGCCTTGAAAATCTGGAATAAGGGTTTCTAGTGTAGTATTCGGGTTCATTCTTCTGATGGCTTTCACTGTTTCAGCCCAAATGATGGATCCCATATCTTTTATATCATCTCTGTCTACACTAGTAATAACTGCATGTTTAATTTGCATTAATTTTATTGAACGTGCTACTTTTTCGGGTTCGTCCCAGTCCACTGTTTCTGGTCTTCCTGTTTTTACACCGCAAAAACCACAAGAACGGGTACAAATATTTCCTAAAATCATGAATGTAGCTGTGCCTTCTCCCCAACATTCACCCATATTCGGACAACTTCCAGAGGTACAAATCGTATTCAATTTATATTTGTCAACTAAACTTCTTAATTCAGTATATTTTTTACCAGTAGGTAGCTTCACACGCAACCATTTTGGCTTCGGTTCTCTTGGTGGAAAAACATTTTCTAAAACTGTATTCATAGAATTTATTTTGAACTACAAAGATAATAAGAAGTTATAAGGTAGCAGTCAGAAGTTAGAAAAAAAGCAAACTTTAATAAAACGTTGAATTTTGTTTTTGGGCGTTCCCACAAGGGTCGTGCTGTTCACTGTATCTTTTGTTTCATTTTATTACACAAAAGGATGCCGTTTCCATCACTAACGCAGATGAACCTCTAAAGTTTGTTATTCTGTAAAATCTAAATCCGTATTGTGTGTTTCTGGAATAGTTAAAGCAGAGTAAATGCCTAAAGCAAAAACCACAAATCCAACAATTGAAGCAGCAGTTATTACACCATTATTAATCTTTAAAGAATCAAAACTAAACAACATTAGAGGAAGTAATCCTCTAACCATGTTAGGAATTGTTGTAGCAGCAGTACTTCTAATGTTAGTACCAAATTGTTCTGCTCCAACGGTTACAAACATGGCCCAGTAACCAGTCCCTAAACCTAGCCATGCACAATAGAAATAATACATGTTCTCTGTTTTCGTACCACCAAAAAGCATCAAACAAACTCCAATTATTGTGAATAGCATCATATAGAATATAGCTTTCTTACGAGAATGTAACCAATGTGAAATAAAACCACTGGCAAAATCACCAACCGAAATTCCAATATAAGTCCACATGATGGCTTTTCCAGGATTTATGCTTTCAATGCCAAAAGCACTAGCAAATTGATTTCCCATTACAGCAAGAATTCCAACACAAAACCATGTTGGTAAACCAATAGCAATACATTTCAAATATTTTATAAACCGATTGAAATTGGTAAACAAATAGAAGAAATTCCCTTTTTGAATGTGCTCTGATTTTTTGATCTCTTTAAACATGCCAGATTCTACAACTCCTAGACGTAGAAACAGTAGTAGTAAGCCTAAACCGCCACCAACGAAATAGGCAATTGTCCAATTTTCTGCTAATTGTACAGTTAGTTGTGCAACAACAGCACCTAACAAACCAAAACCAGCTACAATAGAAGTGCCAATAGCTCTTAATTCTTTAGGTAAGGATTCTGAAACCAATGTAATTCCTGCTCCTAATTCACCAGCTAAACCTATTCCTGCTATAAAACGGATAAGAGCATAGGTAATGTCAATATTTTCTTGTGGAAAGTAGGGTAAGAAGCCACAAGCAATATTAGCCAACGAATACACTAAAATAGAACCAAAGAGAACAGAAAGTCTTCCTTTTTTATCCCCAAAAACGCCCCAAATGATTCCACCAATCAATAATCCGAACATTTGAGCATTTAAAATCATCGATCCAGATTTGTCAATATTCAATCCTAAAGACTCTAAACTAGGAATGCGTACAATTCCAAAAAGGAGTAAATCATAAATATCAACAAAATAGCCTAATGCAGCAACAATTACAGGTAAAGAAAATAAATGTTTTAATTTTTGAGAAGTAGTAAATGAATTCATTAATTTCTAAAATTGGATTATACCCAAATATAGAAAAGTTATTTAGATTTCTTTTTCTCTTTTTTAGTAATAATTTCGGCTAGCAACTTTTTAGCACGAAGTAATTTAATCTTAATATTGTTAAGAGGTTCTTCCAGTGTCTCTGACATATCTTGATAGCTCATTTCTTGAAAATAACGTAGCTGAATCACTTCTTGATATGCAGGTTTTAATCTTTTAATGTAACTCAAAAGTTGAGACAAGTTTTGCTCAGTAATGATTTCATCTTCTATAGAAGGAGTTTCGTCTGCTACATTAAAGGCACTATCGTCATCACTGTCAGAAATATCAATAAATAAAGATGATTTTTTCTTGCGTAGCATGTCTATATGAACATTCTTTGCAATGGTTATTAACCAAGTATTAAAGCCAAATTCAGGATTATAGGTCGTAATCTTGTCAAAAGCTTTAGCAAATGTTTCTATAGTAATATCATCTGTGTCGGTCTCATTTTCTGTTCTTTTTAACATAAAACCGTATACCTCATTCCAGAAAAAGTCAAGTAAAAAAGTAAATGCAACTTGGTCACCAGTTTTGGCTGATTCAATGTTTTTTTGGATAATTTCAGAATTTATTTCCAATGTACTGGTTTTGAAAAAAGATTAGTAAAGAAAACGTTTAGTTGTGTAAATATTAGTAGTATTTCGATAATTGGAAACCAAGGCAAAGTGTCTTTTTCATTTAATTTTCCTGCAGCATACCCTAAACTAACCCATGTGAAGGCATATCTAAAGATAATTAAGCCTAAAACCAACATCCATTCAAACTGAAAAGCTAAAAGAATCACAGCAAGTAAAATGAATAATAACTGTGAAATATAAAATAGACCCAATTGAAAACGGTCAAAACCTTTATATAGCTTTGCGGTAGAAACATGTCTTCTTTTTTGGTTGAACCAATCTTTAAAAGATTTTTTAGGTTCAGAATAAGTAAAACTTTCTGGAGTGAAGCAAATTGCTGTATTGGATTTATTTGCTACTTGATTTACAAACAAGTCATCATCACCAGATCTTACTTTCATGTGTTCAATAAATCCACCAGCACTATAAAATTCTTTTTTTGTATAAGCTAAATTTCGACCTACACCCATATATGGTTTTCCAATTTTTGCCCATCCAAAATATTGTGTAGCTGTTAGAAGTGTTTCTAATCGAATAATTTTATTTAAAAAGGAATTCTTGATTTTTTCATAAGCACCATATCCTAGAATAATACTTTTTTCATTGGTAAACTGTTCAGCCATTTGGCTAATCCAATTTTTAGTGTTTGGAAAACAATCTGCATCGGTAAAAAGGAGATAATCATTTTTTGCAGCTTTAATTCCTAATGTTAAAGCGTATTTTTTGTTTCCCCAAAAGGTTTCATTGTTTTTAACTTTAACTACTTTTACATTAGTATATTCTTTTTCATACTCTTCAAATAATTCAAGTGTTTCATCTGTTGAAGCATCATCTATGAGGACTATTTCGTATTCAGGATAATTTTGAGTAATTAAAATAGGAAAGAATTTCTTTATGTTTTCTACTTCATTCTTAGCACATACAATAACAGATACAGGAACTTTAGTAAGAGTGGTGCTTGTTGTTTTTTTTGCAAACGAAAATTGCCCAAAAATAAATATATAGTATATAAATTGAATACCAACTATAACTGCTAAAGTGATTAGTAAGATTGTGAAAACCATATCAGGAATCTAAAATTAGGAATGTGAGCTTTCTTTGCAATCTTTCATTTCTTCGGCTGTTTTACCGCAAAAACTACAATTTTCTCCATCAGGATTCAAGAAAGGGCTTTGACTGGCACAGGTACCAGCAAATTTTCCATCTTTTTTCCCCCAAATTTTAATGGTAATTCCTAACACTGCTACAGCAAGAAGTCCTATTGTAAGTAATATTAATTTCATCTTTATTTAATAAAAAAATCTAGTACAAAGATACAAAAAACAATTTTGAGTTGTATGTTAATTTTAGATTTTGAAAAGGATTTTGATTTTTAAATAATATTAACCTCTGTTTCAATAGATATACCGAATTTGTTAAAAATAGTTTTTTGTATGTCTCTAGAAATAGCTAAAATTTCTTCTCCTGTAGCATTTCCGTAATTGACCAAAACAAGAGCTTGGTCTTTATGAATTCCAGCATCACCAAAACGTTTTCCTTTAAAACCTGCTTGTTCAATAAGCCATCCAGCAGGCACTTTTACTTTAGTTTCTGAAACCTTATAATGAGGCATTTTAGGATAATCAATGGTAGCTTTTTGGTAAACAGTTAAAGGTATTATTGGGTTTTTGAAAAAACTACCACTATTTCCTAGCTCTTTTGGATCTGGAAGTTTGCTCTTTCTTATATTGATTACTGCGTTGCTTATGTCTTTTAGAGTTGGTAAACTAATGTTTTTACTGACTAATTCCGTTTCTATAGCACCGTAAGATGTATTTAGAAGATGATTTCTTTTTGTTAGTTTAAAAGTTACAGAGGTAATAATGTATTGGTTTTTTAATTCGTTTTTAAAAACACTCTCTCTGTATCCAAAAGCACAGTTTTCTTTGTTAAAAGTAACTAGTTTTTGAGTAGCAATTTCCATCGCTTCACAACTAAAGAAAGTGTCTTTAATTTCTACTCCATAAGCACCTATGTTTTGAATAGGAGTAGTTCCTACATTTCCAGGAATCAAGGATAAGTTTTCAATGCCTCCATATCCATTTTCAATACAGTATAAAACAAAATGATGCCAATTTTCACCAGCATTAGCTCTTATCCAAACAAAATCTTCATTGGTATCGATTACTTCAATACCTTTAATATCTATATGTACAACTAGTTTTTCAATATCTTTAGTTAATAGCATATTACTTCCACCACCTAAAATAAAGATATCATCATGATTTTTTAATAAATTAGCTAATTCTTCTTTGGAGTGAATAGCTTTAAATTGTTTTGCTTTGGCATCAATACCAAAAGTATTATATTTCTTTAAAGAAAAATCCGTTTCAAAAATCATACTTAAATTTAATTTAATAAGGTAAAAATAATAATTATTTGCTAAGAATTAAGATTGTAAATGGTATAGGATTGATGGGTACTTTTTATAATATCTTCGGTTCGTTCTGCGTGAGTGTCTGAAATAAAAATTTGTCCAAAAACAGCGTCATTAACCATTGAAACAATTTTTTCTACTCTAGTTTCGTCTAGTTTGTCAAAAATATCATCAAACAATAATAAAGGTAATTCGCCACTTTGTTGTTTTATAAATTCAAATTGGGCTAGTTTTAAAGCAATTAAAAAAGATTTTTGTTGACCTTGTGAACCAAATTTTTTAATTGGGTATCCTTCTATTTCAAAAGACAAATCATCTTTGTGAATACCACTACTTGTATATTGTAATGCTCTATCTTTTGAAAGATTTTGTTTAAAAAGTACATTCATTGTCGAATTAGAAAGTTGACTTTGGTAAACCAATTGTACAGATTCGCTTTCATTGGTAATGATAGCATGATATTTTTGAAAAATAGGGGTGAATTGTTGGAGAAATTTTTTTCTTTTTTCAAATATACTTTTTCCTAACGGCTCTAATTGTTCGTCATAAACAGAAAGATTATCTAAGTCGAAAGCTTGATTTAGAGCAAAATATTTAAGTAATGCATTTCTTTGAGCAATTAATTTTTGATATTGAATTAATTCGTTCAAGTATTTGTGGTCTAATGTAGAAATAACGCTATCAATAAATTTACGTCTAGTTTCACTTCCTTCAATAATTAAATCGGTATCTGATGGAGAAATGATTACTAAAGGAATAAAACCAATGTGTTCTGATACTTTATCATAAATTTTGTTGTTTCTTTTAATTATTTTTTTTTGGCCTCTTTTTACACTACATGATATTTTTTCTTCCTTTTCTTTTTTAATAAAAATAGCATCTAATAAAAAAAAATCCTCATCATGTTTTATGTTTTGTGATGCTAGTGGATTGAAATAACTTTTTCCATAAGCTAAATGGTAGATGGCATCTAATATATTGGTTTTGCCAATGCCATTTTTGCCAACAAAACAGTTTATCTTACTGTCAAAATCTAAAGATTTAGAAGTAATATTCTTGTAATTTAATAAGGTGAGATGTTTTAAAAACACTATCGTTATTTCTTTAAAAATGTAGAGAGGACAAAAGTAATAGTAAATAAAGGATTTACGAACTGTTTTTAAAAGAAAATAAAAATGAAAACACAGTAAAGTGACTGTTTTCTTATGAATTATGATTTTTAAATTGAGACTACAGAAGGTGTAAAATGCAAATTATTAGCTATAGAATTGTTGTTCTATAGTCTTTATTGTATAAATAATGATTATTTTAAAATATTTTTTGTGTGTGTTTGAATAAAAATTATATTTTTGCACCTCTAATAAATGTATTAATAAATGGCAACATATAACAAAAGAGGTTATAAAACACCAAAACCAAAAGAAGTTTTAGATAACGAAAATGAATTTGATGAAGTGTTAGAATCAGGTGAAAGTACTACGGAAGAAGTATTTAATACACTTGACCAAACAGCATCTAGAACAGAAGAATGGGTGGCTAAAAACCAAAAATTGATTTTAGGAGTAGTTGGTGTTATTGCATTAGCAACTATTGGATATTTATTGTTTAATAAGTTTGTGGCTGAGCCAAAACAAGATCAAGCGTTAAATGATATTTACCAAGCACAGGTATATTTTAATGATGCATTGACTAATACACAAAATCCAGATTCATTATTCAATTTAGCACTTAAAGGTGGTGAAGGGAAATTAGGATTGATTAATTTGGCAGATGAATATTCTGGTTCAAAAGCTGGTAACATTGCTAATTATTATGCAGGTATGTCATACTTACATATTAAAGATTTTAAAAATGCAGAGAAGTATCTTTTAAAATATGATGCAAAAGATGCAACTACCAAAGCTATTGCTTTAGGAGCATTAGGTGATGCTTATTCAGAATTAAATAAAGTAGAAGAAGCAATAAATTCATACAAAAAAGCAGCTGAGGTTGAAGAGGATGATTTTACAACTCCTAAGTTTTTAATGAAAGCAGCTCAATTAGCTTACTTAAACAATAAAAAGGCTGAAGCACATGCTATGTTTACTACAATTAAAGAAAAGTACGAAACTTCTAGAGAAGCAATAAATATTGATGCTTTAATCGCAATGACAGAATAAGCTTATGGCTACTGAAAATAAAAATTTATCTCAATACGATAAAAACACAATCCCAAATGCGAAAGATTTTCGATTTGGGATTGTTGTTTCAGAATGGAATGATACAATTACTAATGGTTTATTTGAAGGTGCAAAAGCAACTTTACTAGATTGTGGAGCTTTGTCAGAAAATATTGTTAGATGGGATGTTCCAGGTAGTTTTGAATTGATTTTTGGATCTAAAAAAATGATTCAAACTCAAAATGTAGATTGTGTCATTGCTATTGGGTGTGTAGTAAAAGGTGAAACCATGCATTTTGAATTTGTGTGTGATGGAGTAACGCAAGGCATAAAAGATTTAAATGTTAAATATGATGTTCCAACTATTTTTTGTTTGTTAACAGATAATACTATGCAGCAATCCATTGATAGAAGTGGAGGAAAACATGGTAACAAAGGAACAGAGACAGCAATAGCTGCTATTAAAATGGTAGATTTAAATAAAAAAGCTAAATAAATATTCTTTTTAGCTTTTATATTTTACAATTAACAAAATTTATCATTTTGTATTTCTAATTCTATCTAATTTTAAGTATTTTTGATTCTATAAAACATTTAAAATTGTTATATAAGTCAAAAAATAGAAACTTCAATTACAAACCTCGATTTTCAAAAGAGAATCAAGACAATTCCAATGGAGATTTTTCTTCCAAAAATGATTTTATTTCTGAATGGAAAGAGGTGCATAAAAAAAATAGAAAAGTAAAAACTGCTTTGCCAATAGTTACATTAATACTATTCTTGGTATTATTATTGATTGGTATGTATGTATTAGATTCCTACATTAAATAATTAAAAGTAAAAGCAAAATGGGTTTTTTGAGCAAGAAGAAAAATAAAAAATTTAGCTATCAGCCTAGATATTTCGATGATAAGGGTGAAGGTAATCCTTATGAGTTTAAGCATAAATTTGACGAATATCGGGTGACAGTTGGTTCAGACAGAGGGTTGAAAGCTAAATTCACAAATGCTTTAAGAGATTTGAAGCATAATCAAAATAGAGAGGCTAATAGACGTATTTTGATTATAATATGTGTTTTGGTACTTGTTTTCTTGCTTATCATAGGATTCGATTTGTCGATCTTCAAAAAATAATAAATGTCTAGTATAATTCAGTTATTACCCGATCATGTTGCTAATCAAATTGCAGCTGGTGAGGTTGTTCAACGACCTGCTTCTGTAGTAAAAGAGCTACTAGAAAATGCTATTGATGCAAAAGCAACAGATATAAAGTTAATTGTAAAAGATGCAGGTAAAACATTAATTCAAGTTATTGATAATGGAGTTGGAATGACAGTTACAGATGCTCGTTTGTGTTTTGAACGTCATGCTACTTCAAAAATTCGTCATGCTGAGGATTTATTTGATTTGCATACAAAAGGTTTTCGTGGAGAGGCATTAGCATCTATAGCTGCAATTGCACATGTAGAATTAAAAACTAAACAAGATCAAGAAGAATTAGGTCACCATATTATTATAGAAGGCAGTAAATTTGTTTCTCAAGAGGTTGCGGTTTTGCCAAAAGGAACTTCTTTCTTAGTTAAAAATTTATTTTTTAACATTCCTGCTAGACGTAATTTCTTAAAATCGGAAACTGTTGAAATGAAGCATATAATGGATGAATTTCAACGTGTAGCGTTAGCTCACCCTTCAATTTATTTTACTTTAATTCATAACGGAAGCGAAAACTATAATTTACCCTCTTCAAATTACAGGCAACGTATTGTAAATATGCTAGGAGGTAAAACCAATGAGAAATTAGTTCCTGTGTCTGAGGATACTGAAATAGTTACTATTAGTGGTTTTGTAGGTAAACCAGAATATGCTAAAAAGAGTAGAAGTGAACAATTCTTTTTTGTGAATGATAGGTTCATAAAAAGTGGTTATTTACATCATGCCATTATGAATGCTTATGACGGTTTACTTAAAGAAGGCAATCAACCAAGTTATTTTCTATATTTAAAAGTGCCTCCTCATACTATTGATATCAATATTCATCCTACAAAAACTGAGATAAAATTTGACGACGAGCAGGCTTTATATGCGATTTTACGTTCCTCTGTAAAACATAGTTTAGGACAGTTCAATGTAGCACCTGTTTTAGATTTCGAACGAGATCCTAATTTGGATACTCCATATGAATATAAAAATAAAGGTACTGATGCTCCTTTAATCCAAGTGGATGCTAATTTTAATCCTTTTGCTGAGGAGAAGCCAATAAGAACTAATTCTAATTCTTATGCTTCTAGCGGAAATTATGCAAAAAGGGATACATCTAATTCTTGGGAAAGTTTGTATGTTGATTTACGTCAAGATACAAAAGAAGTAGAAAGTATAGCTTTTGAAAGCGAGGAAGTAACGGGATCTTTTTTTGAAAGTAAAGAAACTGAAATAACACCTTCAAGAACCTATCAAATTCATAAGAAATATATTGTAAGTTCTATTAAATCTGGAATGTTAGTAGTGGATCAAAATAAAGCGCATCAACGTATTTTATATGAACAATACCTTACTAGCATAACGGTTAAAAAAGCATCTAGTCAGCAATTGCTTTTCCCTTTAGAGCTACATTTTTCAAGAGAAGAAATTTCTTTTATACAAGAATTATTACCTTCTTTAGAGAATACTGGTTTTATTTTTGATGGAATACAGGAAGATAATATTCACATTACTGGAATTCCTGTTTCAATTCAAGAAAGTGAAGTAAGCATTTTACTGGAAGAACTAATTAATGGTTTACAAAATGATATGCCAGAAAGTACTTTTTCTTTAAATGATGGAATTGCTAAAACTATGGCTAAAAGTCTTGCGGTAAAAACAGGAACTTATTTAACAGAATTAGAACAAGAAAACTTGGTGAATGGTTTGTTTGCTTGCAAAGATCCAAATGTTTCACCTTTTAATAAACCTACTTTTATTACTTTGAGTGTAGAAGATTTAGATAAAAAATTTACCTTATGATGAGAATGACAGAAATGGTTAAGCATCTGCTAATCATTAACATAATATTTTTTGTAGGAAGCTATTTAGTTCCTACTTCTTTTGATTTATTAGCTTTGCATTATTTTGAAAGCGATAAGTTTCGATTTTGGCAACCTATAACTCATATGTTTATGCATGGAGGTATTGGTCATATTTTCTTTAATATGTTTGCCTTAGTTTCTTTTGGAAGTGCTTTAGAACAACTTTGGGGAGGAAAGAAGTTCTTGTTTTTCTATTTTTCATGTGGTATTGGAGCTTTCTTGTTAAGTACAGCTGTTGATTATTTCTCTTTTCATCATGGTTTGAATTTATTAATCGATAACGGAGTTGACAAAGCTCATGTTTTTGAAATATTAAATGAAAGTAAATACGATTCTAATTGGAGTCAGTTTTTATCTCCAGGTTCATTAGATAGAATGCTTTCTGCATTTTTAACACCAATGGTTGGTGCTTCTGGAGCAATTTACGGTTTATTGATAGCTTTTACCTATTTGTATCCTAATGCAGAATTAGCATTGATGTTTATACCTGTTCCAATAAAGGCAAAATACTTTGTTCCTGCTTGGATTTTAGGGTTTGATGTTTTTTACGGTATAATTGGTGGTTATTTAGGGTTTAGTAATAGTAACTTTGGTCATTTTGCCCACTTAGGTGGTGCTATAATAGGCTTGATCATTGTTTGGTATTGGAAGAAAAATCAGTTTGATAAACATCGTTGGGATAGATAATTTTTGACTTATGAATATTTTAGAAGACTTAAAATTACAATATAAAATGGGAGGCATTGTTCAAAGGTTAATCTTTTGGAACATAGGTGTTTTTGTTTTGTCGATTATTTTTTTCTTCTCTTTTGGTACAAGAAATTTTTCTTATCCAGAATGGTTGGGTTTGTACTCTTTTAGTGATCAACTCATCACTAAACCATGGACATTAATTAGCTATATGTTTCTGCATGCTAGCTTTTTGCACTTGCTGTTCAATATGTTAGTATTGCATTTTTCAGGAAGATTATTCTTGACTTATTTTACAGGAAGACAGTTGTTTGGGGTATACGTTTTAGGAGGTATTTTTGCAGGAATAGTGTTTATAGCCTCATATTATTTGCTAGGAATACATTCCGTTTTAGTGGGTGCTAGTGGAGCAATTATGGCTATCCTAATTGCAACAGCAACTTATGCTCCTTACATGTTATTGCGTATTCCGCTAATAGGAACTGTAAAGTTATGGCAAGTAGCTTTTGTTATTGTCTTATTGGATTTAATTCAATTGCCAATGAATAATGGAGGTGGACATTTAGCTCATTTAGGAGGTGCTTTTTTTGGTTTTTTATATGTTAAATTACTAAATAATGGTACTGATTTATCTAAAGGAATTTCAAAATTACAAGATATAGTAGAAGGAATTATTTTGCCAAGTAAGAAAACTCCTTTTAAAAAAGTACACAAGAATAAAAATCAGAACACTACCTTTACCAATGCTTCTAAAGATATAAATCAGAAAAAAATTGATGATATTTTGGATAAAATTAGTAAATCGGGTTACGACAGTTTAAGTAAAGAGGAAAAGGAATTTCTATTTAAAGCAGGTAATAAATAAATAATTGGAAAGAGAATCATTAATAAGTAGGATAGTCTTTTTTTGTAATAAAGTTTTAGCTTTGTTAACTTTTCTCGCTTATATTTTGCCTTTTCTTGCTCCAAAATTATTTCCTTTTTTAAGTGTACTCACTTTGTTATTGCCTTTGTTTCTATTATTGAATGCTGCTTTTTTTATTGTTTGGGCATTACAACTAAAAAGAAAAATGTTGCTCTCAGGTATAGTTTTGTTATTAGGGATTACCTTTATAAGTAAATTATATCGTTTTAATGAAACTACTTTAGAACTAGAACCAGATGATTTTATTGTGATGAGCTATAATGTTCGTTTGTTTAATAAATATGAATGGTTGCCTAATAAAAAAGTGCCAAGTGATATTTCTGATGTAATTCAAGATTACAACCCAGATATTTTATGTCTACAAGAATATACACCTGATGAAGATGTAAGATTAAGAAATTATCCCTATAAAAACGTTCAATTAGAAGGAAATAAAAATAAATACGGGCAAGCTATTTTTTCAAAATTTGAAATAATTAATACAGGTAAAATTACTTTTCCAAATTCTAGTAATAATATCATTTTTGCAGATATTTTAAAAAAAAATGATACTATACGAGTATATAGTATGCATTTACAATCGATTAAGATTAGCACAGATATTCATGAAAAATTAAATGAAAGTAAGTCTAAGTTTATTTTTAAAAGAATTAGCGAAGCTTTTAAACAGCAACAGCAACAGTCAGAACTTATAAAAACACATTATGATAGTTGTTCCTATGCTAAAATTATATGTGGAGATATGAATAATAGTGCATTTTCTTATGTGTATCGAAATATAAAAGGTGAGATGAAAGATGCTTTTCAAGAAGCAGGCTCTGGTTTTGGGAAATCGTATAATTTTAAATATTATCCAGCTCGCATTGATTATGTATTTGTGGAAAAATCTTTTTTGGTAAAAGAATTTATAACAGATAATCAAGTAAAATTAAGCGATCATTTTCCAGTGATTACTCGTTTGAAAATGATAGATAAAACACAAAAATAGAATTAATCTTATAATTTTTGTTGTAATAAATAGTCCTTCGCATGTCTTCCTTCATTAAATAATAAATCTAAAATACTTAAATTAGGAATGAAACCTTCTTTTTCATTGAAAACTTGTGTGTAAGAATCGTTGCTAAAAGTGTCTTTTTTTCCGTTAGCTAAAGGTCTAAAATCTATATAATTAGTTACTTCATGAAAGTATTCTTCTGTTTTTGAAAAAGGTAAAGAAATGCCTAAACAGTTATTTATAATTTCGATTATTTCAAAATTTAAATCCATTATGAAAGTATGATTTTTCTCAAAAACAGGAAGTATGTCGTCTTCAAAATATTCAAAAAAAGGAGAAGTTCTGTAAGCGGCTTCTAAAGACTTAAAATGATTTTTTTGCCAGCCAAAGGCATTTTCAATTTTAACATCTTTGTATTTCTGATGCTTTTCTTTACTATGTTTTATGGGAATATTTAGCATTTGAACGCCATTAGGACTGTAAATATACATGCGATTACGATTTGTTTGCTTCTGAAAATTATCTTCCATTTCAAAAGTAATAGAATCTGCCTGAAGCATTGCTGTGTAATGACTTATAGAAGGGAAATAGGTTGGGTGTAATAAAATATTCATTTGAATAGGATTATGTTCAAACAGAAAGTGTTTCACTGTAGTCAATGAAACACCTTGAGTTTTTTATAAACTTTCTTTTTCTTTCTTTTTCTTTTTATAAAAGTGCTCACCAACAAAGTAAAGTGCTAATAAGACTAAAAAATATTTAAAATACGATTTTGGTTGACCATCACCTGAAACTGTGGTAAAAAGTCTTTCCCAACGAATTTTATTTATTCCTTTTCCGTTAGAATTCCAACTCATCCAGATAAATACTGGTTTTCCTACTATGTGATCTTCAGGAGTGTATCCAAAATAACGTGCATCAAGAGAATTGTGACGATTGTCTCCCATCATCCAATAGTAATTTTGCTTGAAAGTATAGGTTTTTGTTACTTGACCATTAATTTTTATTTCATCTCCATTAACTTCAAGTGTATTCCCTTCATATTCAGTTATAATAATTTTATATAAAGGAAGAGATTCTTTGGTTAAAGCAACTGTTTTTCCTGCTTCAGGAATATAAATAGGACCAAAGTTATCTCCATTCCAATCTCTATTAGGTGATGCTTTTCCATCCTTGAAATCTGGAAAAGTACCATCTTCAGCACCTTTTCTTATATTTCTTTTTACATTTAAAATACCGGGAAAGTTTTTCAATCTTTCTGCAGAATCAAAAGTTAATGCGCTAAAGATTAAAGTGTCTTGTGCGACTAAACCATAACCGTCAGTAATACTTAATTCAGAAACAATATAATCGATGTTTATTTGATTTCTATCAAAAGCTACATTATACGAATATTGAGGTTTGGCACGTTCTGGTAAGATTAATTCTTTACCATTAATAAATACAATTCCACCTTTAATTTCTAATGAATCTCCAGCAATTCCCACACAACGCTTAACATAATTGGTTTTTTTATCGATAGGTTTATCAATTCTTCTATTAGAAGGATGATACATATTGTCTAAAGTATCTCTAGGCCAGTTAAAAACTACTATGTCATTGTTTTTAATCTTTTCTAATTTTGGAAACCTAAAATAAGGTAGTTGTGGTTTTTTTAAGTAAGATAAAGTTCCTATTAAAGGAAGAGAATCATGAACCATTGGAGCTGCAATAGGAGTCATAGGCGTTCTTGCTCCATAATTAAACTTACTTACAAATAAGAAATCACCAATTAACAACGATTTTTCTAAAGATGAAGTAGGAATAACATAAGGTTGAATAAAATAAGTGTGTACAAAAGTGGCTACAATAATAGCAAATGCTAAAGAGCCTAGAGTATCCATTGCTTTTGTAGGAGCTTTTAAGTCACGATCAGCAAAGTAAGTTACTTCTTGAGTATAATTGACATACATGATGTAAAAACCGATTGTAACCACTCCTAAAACCATATCTAAAGTGGTTTTTTTACCAAATGTTCTTAATGTTTCAATCCAAATGATTGGAAACATAAATAAATTAATTACTGGTATAAAAAGCAACAGTGTCCACCAAGTAGATCTGTTGATGATTTTCATTAAAACAATACTATTGTAAATTGGAACAAAAGCTTCCCATGCTTGTCTTCCTGCTTTAACATATAATTTCCAAGTTCCTAATCCGTGGATAACTTGTACTAGTAAGATAAATAATAACCAACCTTGTACTGACATATTTTAATTTTGTTTAATTGTTTAAAATTGTTTAAAAGTTTTGTTCTTTAAACTCATAGACAATTACTATATTTTTAACTTCTAAATTCCAAGTACATCTTTCATAGTGAAAACGCCTTTTTTTCCAAATAACCATTCAGCTGCAACAACAGATCCAAGTGCAAATCCTTCTCTGGTATGAGCGGTGTGTTTTATTTCAATTTGATCTACTTCACTATCATAATAAACACTATGCGTTCCTGGAATATTTTCTATACGTTTTGCTTCAATATGAATTTCTGAAGCACTTGCTTTTTCTAAAGTCCATTTTGCATAATTGGTATTTTTTATTATTCCGTTTGCCAATGAAATCGCTGTTCCACTAGGAGCATCTAATTTTTGAGTATGATGAATTTCTTCCATAGAAACGTTGTATTGTTTCAAATTAGCCATCATTTTTGCTAAATAGTCATTCAGTTCAAAAAAAACATTCACACCCAAACTAAAATTAGAGCCATAAATAAAGCTTCCGTTTTTTTCTCCACAAAGAGCTACCATTTTGTCATAGTCCTCTAACCAACCTGTTGTTCCAGAAATAACTGGTATATTTCTTTCAAAACAAGCGGAAATATTGGCAACTGCACTAGTTGGAATGCTAAAATCGATAGCAATATCAGCATTTTCTAGACCATCATAATTGTCATTTCTTCCTTTTTTTAATACAATCTCATGATTTCTTTCTAAAGCTACTTTTTCAATAACTTTCCCCATTTTTCCGTATCCTAAAAGTGCAATTTTCATGAAGTATTTGACGTTTTTATTTGGTATTGTTAGCCAATGAAATGTTAAAAGTTATAAGTGAGTTTTAGTCCAGTTTTGAATTGATAATCAGTTTCATTTTGATATAATTCAGGTCTTACTGATAAATTTTCATTTACATTAAATTGTAGTAAATGAGCATCTACATTAGCATCAATGATATTTAAAATATAAATTCCAGCAGTAATAAGTGCTGATAAATCACGATTTCGTTGGTGGAATTTTTGTCCTCTAATTAATCCATCATTATCTAGAGCACCATAAATAGAAGAATTACCTTTTTTTATGGTTCCGTCTAATCGTCCTTTATATTCGTCCCTAAATTCGTGATACTTTTTATTATTCCAAGTGTAATAATAAATCCCTAAACCTAAACCTCCATAAACTAAAGGAATTTTCCAGTATTTTTTATTGTAAGCTTGTCCAAGACCAGGTAAAACAGCTGAATAGAATGCTGCTTTTGCTGGTGATAATGGGTTTATTTCTTTGTATTTAGTTGTCACAGTGTCTTTTACAGTTAGAGAAATTTCCTCTTGTGCTAAACCTGTATTACTAAAAAGCAAACAAAAAAAAGATATGATGAATAGTTGTTTCACTAATTATTAATCAATTTCAAAATACGATTAAAATCTTCTTCTGAATGGAAAGGAATAGTAATTTTTCCTTTACCATTAGAGGCAACTTTAACATCAACCTTTGATCCAAAAAATCCAGTAAATGTTTTTTGTTCTGTTTCACCTACTTCAAAACTTTTTGAAGTTTGCTTTGCTGCTTGTGGTTTTAAGCTATCTTGGTATTTTTTTACCAAAGCTTCTGTTTCTCTCACAGAAAGATTTTGGCTCACTACTTTGTGATAAATATCAGATTGAACGTCATCATCTTCAACAGATATTAAAGCTCTACCATGTCCCATAGAAATAAAACCATCTCTCATTCCTGTTTGAATAATTGGATCTAATTTTAAAAGACGTAAATAGTTAGTAATAGTAGAACGTTTTTTTCCTACACGATCACTTAATTCTTCTTGTGTTAAGCTTATTTCATCAATTAATCTTTGATAAGAAAGTGCTACCTCAATAGGATCTAAATCATGGCGTTGAATATTCTCTACTAAAGCCATTACTAATGACTCATTATCATTAGCAATTCTAATATAAGCGGGAATAGTTTCTAAGCCAGCTAATTTAGAAGCACGAAGTCTACGCTCTCCAGAAATTAATTGGAATTTATTAAAATCTAATTTACGAACAGTAATCGGTTGAATAACTCCTAATTCTTTAATAGAAGTTGCTAATTCTTTTAAGGTTTCTTCGTTAAAATTACTTCTCGGTTGAAACGGATTTATCTCAATTGCATCTAATTCAAGCTCAATAATACTACCTACTACTTTATCAGCACCTTTGTCCTCAACCGATTTAATATCGTTTGAAGGGTCTTTTAATAAAGCCGATAATCCTCTTCCTAATGCTTGTTTTTTTTCTGCTTTCGCCATCTTTTACTACTTATTTTTCTTGATAATTTCTTCCGCTAAATTAATATAATTGGTTGCTCCTTTACTGGTGGCATCATAATTGATAATGCTTTCTCCATAACTTGGTGCTTCACTTAATTTAATATTTCTTTGGATAACCGTTTCAAAAACCATATCGTTAAAATGTTTCTGAACTTCTTCCACAACTTGGTTCGATAAACGCAAACGAGAATCATACATCGTTAGCAATAAACCTTCAATGTCTAAATCTGGATTATGTATTTTTTGAACACTTTTAATAGTGTTTAATAACTTTCCTAATCCTTCTAATGCAAAATACTCACATTGGATAGGAATAATAACACTATCAGCAACAGTTAGTGCATTTAAAGTTAGTAAGCCTAGTGAAGGAGCACAGTCAATAAGAATGTAATCATATTTGTCTTTAACAGACTCTAATGCTTTTTTAAGCATGTATTCACGATTCTCTTTATCCACTAGCTCAATTTCGATAGCTACTAAGTCAATATGTGCTGGTATAACCCAAACATTTGGAGCTGTAGAAACTATGGTAGCTTCATCTGGAGTGTTACTGTGTTCTAAAACCTGATAACTACCTATCTCTACACTTTCCACATCAATACCTAATCCCGAACTAGCATTTGCTTGAGGATCAGCATCGATTAAGAGCACTTTTTTTTCTAAAACACCCAGTGACGCAGCAAGATTAATAGACGTTGTTGTTTTTCCTACACCACCTTTTTGATTTGCAATTGCTATGATTTTACCCATTTGACTATAAAAAATTTTTGAGTGGTAAAAATACAATTATTTATGGTTTTTTCAACTCAAATTTGTTAACAATACATTAAAGTATTTGAAGCCCTTTGTTTTAAAGAATAAATTACTTTAATTTCTTTTTTTGGGAGCACCACATCTTCATTTAGGATATATTCTTTCCCGCTATTCACTATATCTTTTTTACTATTGTTACATAGAATGGAGTTAAAATGCAATAGTAAAAAAGGATATCGTTTCTATCGGGGCTAAAATAGAAAAGTTACTTTTTAAAACAAAAAAAACACGAACCGAATCGTGTTTGTGATTAAATGTCTCTTTTAGGACTGTTTTTCTTATCTCTTTTCTCAGCTTTTTTCTCTTTAGCTGTCTTAGTAGGCTCTTTTTTTGCTGTTTTCTTAGCATCCTGACTCTTTGCCATAATTTCTATGTTTTTAGTAAAGGTAGGGTAAATAAGTTCTCAAGCTAGCAAAAATCAAGATATTCTTATAAATTTGTTTTTTAAACAACTATAACATGAAAACCGTAAAAACAATTGCCTTTTTACTACTAATTACTACATTCTCGTGTTCACCCAAGAAAGAATTGGTCGATTTAATTCTTACTAATGCTAAAATTTACACTGTAAACAATAGTTTTGAGATTGTTGAAGCATTAGCAATTAAAGAAGGTAAAATTATTGCCACAGGAAAAACCAATGAAATTAACGATAAGTATGAACCAAAAGAAACCATAAATGCTAAAAACCAATTTGTATATCCAGGTTTTTATGATGCTCACGCTCATTTGTATCGTTTAGGGATTACTATGCAAACAGTTAATTTGAGAGATACAAAAAGTTATGACGAAGTAGTAGCAAGAGTTGTAGCCTTTCAAAATGAAAAGAAAGTCGATTTTATAGAAGGAAGAGGTTGGGATCAAAACGATTGGGAAAACAAAGAATTTCCTTCTAGAGAAAAATTAGATTCCTTATTTCCAGAAACTCCGATAGTACTAACTAGAATCGATGGTCATGCCATGTTAGTAAATGGCAAAGCATTGGAATTAGCAGGAATTACACCAATTACTAAAATTGAAGGAGGTCAAATCGAAGTGATTGCGGGTAAAACAACAGGAATTTTAGTTGATAATGCTATGGAATTGATGAAAGCGATTACTCCAGAACCTAATTTAAAAACTAAAATTCAAGCTTTGAAAGATGCTCAAGAAACAGTCTTTAATTATGGAATAACTAGTTTGAATGAAGCAGGTTTGGAAAGAGATATTATCGAATTAATCGATAGTTTACAAAAAGCCAATCAACTAGATTTGAATATCTATGCGATGGCACTTGCTACAAAAGAAAATTTAGACTATTACACCAAAAAAGGAATTTATAAAACCGATAAATTAAATGTTCGTTCGTTTAAATTTATGGGAGATGGAGCTTTGGGTTCTAGAGGAGCTTGTTTGCATTTGCCTTATAGTGACAAACCCAAACAATTTGGAGCTTTGTTAAATCCTATTGAAGAGACTAGAAGAATTGCCCAACAAATTGCCAGCTCTGATTTCCAAATGAACGCTCATGCGATAGGTGATTCTACGAATACGGTTTTATTAAAAATTTACAAAGAAATTTTAAAAGACAAACCCAATAGAAGATGGAAAATAGAACATGCACAAATTATGCAAGAACAAGATTTCGATTATTTTGCTTTAGGAATTATTCCATCAGTACAGCCTACACACGCTACCTCTGATATGTATTGGGCAGAAGACAGAGTAGGTTCAGACCGAATTAAAAATTCGTATGCCTATAAAAAAATATTAGACAAAGCAGGTTTAATAGCACTTGGTACCGATTTCCCTATCGAAGAGGTTAACCCAATGCTAACGTTTTATGCAGCAGTAGCAAGAAAAGATTTAAAAAACTACCCAGAAAACGGATTCCAAATGGAAAATGCTTTAACAAGAGAAGAAACCTTAAAAGGAATGACCATTTGGGCAGCTTACTCTAATTTTGAAGAAAAAGAAAAAGGCAGTCTAGAAAAAGGAAAATGGGCCGATTTTACCATTTTCTCTGAAGACATTATGACCATGCCTATTGATAAAGTACCTTATATATTACCAACAAAGGTTTATATAAAAGGAAAGCAAGTTAAGTAATGATTCAGATACAGATTGCACTAATTAACACAAATAAATTTGTAAAAATTAGTGCAATCTGTGTTTGTTCTTAATTTGTTAGAGCTTAAAACCTACAATCGACAACAGAAAACTAAATTCTGCTCAACTTCTCAGCTGCTGCTATCAATGTTTCATCTGTTTTAGCGAAACAAAAACGAAGCATTTGTTTGTCGGTTGCATCTTTATAAAACACCGAAATAGGAATCGAAGCCACACCATGCGTTGTGATTAATTCTTTCGCAAAATCCATATCGTTTTTCGTACTAATTTGTTTGTAATTTACTACTTGAAAATACGTTCCCTCACAAGGTAATAATTCAAAGCGACTGTCTTTTAGTAACTCTTGAAATAAATTACGTTTGCGCACATACATGTTGGCAATTTCTTTAAAATCAACGACATCTAAGTATTCCGAAATGACGTGTTGCGAAAGACTATTGACACTAAATACTAAAAATTGGTGTACTTTTTTAATCTCATTCATGATTTTTTCAGGAGCAATTAAATAACCTACTTTCCAACCTGTAACGTGCAAAGACTTTCCAAAAGAAGAAGCAATAATGGTCTTCTCTATTAATTTAGGACGAATATTTACTGAGATATGTGGATGAGTAAATGAAATGTATTCATAGACTTCATCACTCAAGAGTAAAATTTGTGGATGTTTATCTAATACAGTTTCCAAAGCTTCAAATTCGCTTTCCGTCCAAATTCTACCCGTTGGATTATGCGGATTATTTACAATGATTAGTTTTGTTTTAGCAGTAATTCCTGCTTCAATTGTATTAAAATTGGGAGAATAATCTTCATTTAACGAAATTCGAACGGGTTTTCCACCCGCTACTAAAACCGAAGGTTCGTAACTATCATAACTTGGGTCCAAAATAATTACTTCATCTCCATGATTGACTAAGGCATTAATGGCAGTAAAGATACCTTGTGTGGCACCCGCAGTAATTAAAAGTTCGCTAGCCGTGTTCACTTTTCGTTTGTAGTTTTTTGCTGTCAAGACTGCAATTTTATCCAACAACGAAGGTAAACCAACCATAGGTGTATATTGGTGTACATTTTCGCGAAGCAAACGTTCCGAAATTTGTAATAAGCGTTCGTCTACAGGAAAATTAGGAAACCCTTGCGATAAATTAATAGCCCCATGTGCATTCGCTAATTGAGACATTACAGAGAAAATACTTGTGGGAATGTTGGGTAGTTTTGACATAAAATGTAGTATAAAAACAAAAGTAATTTTTTTTTGATAAATTTTACCTTCATCCCAACCTTTTCATTTAAAATATACTCTATATCTTTATAACCTCTGTTTAAAAAGATAGTAACATGAAAAAAGTAATACTGTTTCTCCTGTTTGTAAGCCAATTTGTTTTGGGACAAAATCCGCAACTTACTGTTAAAGACAAAGACTCTTCCTTGGTGCGATTGAGCCAGCTTAAAGTAAATGTGAAAGTAGTAGGAAATATAGCTTATACTACAACCGAAATGCATTTTTTCAATGCTTCTTCTCGTGACATGGAAGCCGAATTATTGTTTCCGTTGCCAGAAGGCGTTTCGGTGTCTCGTTATGCCATTGATATTAATGGAAAAATGAGAGAAGCGGTTCCAGTGAATAAAAACAAAGGAAAGCAAGTTTTTGAAGCCATAGAGCATAGGAGAGTAGATCCAGGACTTTTAGAAAGAGTAGAAGGGAACAGCTTTAAAACCCGTATTTATCCTATTTTACCCAATAAAGAACGCGTTGTAATTATTGGGTACGAACAAGAATTGACTACTTATGATACTTCTTTTTTAGGCTATCAAATGGTAAGTGCTTATACGAAGAAAATAGATGATTTCGAATTAGAAGTTACAGTAGTTGGGTCAAATGAAAAACCAATTATTACCAATGATGGTAAAGAAATTACAATAGAGAAATTCAACACCATTTACCAAGCCAAAATCCAACAAAAAAATTATTTACCTAATGATAAATTATTGGTAAAAATACCCATTACTTCCGCTATTCCAACGGTAATTGCGCAAGCCAATGACAATCAGTATTATTTCTATGCTAATATGCATTTGGAAACCGAAAAGAAAGCCAAAGCGTTACCAAAATCAATCGGTTTACTTTGGGATGTATCTTTGAGTAGTGCTAAGAGAGATACAAAAAAAGAATTGGATCTATTAGAGGCATACTTTAAAAAGTTAGGTAAAGTTGAGGTTAGTTTGTATTTTGTAGGTTTTACTTTTGATAAAAAATCCGACTTTATCATTACCAATGGAGATTGGTCAGCTTTACGAAGTGTTTTAGAAAAAGTAACCTATGATGGAGGTACTCGTTTTTCGGAAATTATTTTTCCTAAAAAAGACGAAATACTATTTTTTACAGATGGTTTATCCACTTTGAGTGACGCTACTTTGCCTGAAACCAAACAAGCGGTGTACACGATTACTTCTTCCGTTACAGCTGATTATGCTTTTCTGAATTACAATGCGATGCAAACGGGTGGCACATTTGTAAATTTAAATCAAGTAAAAACAGAAGAAGCTTTAGACCGTTTATTATATAAGAATTTATTGTTTTTTGGTGTCAAAAATAATCCTACATTAGTAGAAACTTATCCAATGATTGGCACTTCGGTGACTGATAATTTTAGTGTTTCGGGTATTTCGCTATTGCCAACTAATGAAATTACATTATTATTTGGTTATGATGCCAATACGCTTTCGGAAAAGAAAATCCAATTAGACGTAAAGAACCAAGCTATAGCAGAAATTAGTGTGGAAAAACTTTGGGCACAGAAAAAGATAGCCAATTTGGAGATTCAGTATGAGAAAAATGCGGAAGCAATTGAAACCATGGGTAAAAAATATGGTATCATTACGCCAAATACGTCTTTAATTGTATTGGAAGATATTAACGATTATATTTTATATGATATTATTCCACCAGCAGAATTAAGAGAAGAGTTCGACAAAATAAAAAAGAACCAATTAGCGGAAAGAGAAGCTACAAAAAAGAGTAATTGGAACAATATTGATAGTTATTTTAAGGGCTTGTCCTCTTGGTGGAAGAAAGATATTAAATATGTAAAGCCGAAATTTGGAAAATTCAGAAAGAATAAAGGAAGTAATACTACAGCAAATACCAATTTACAACCCAATCCTACTGGATTATCTAGAAACATTACAGTTACAGTTAGTGATGCATTAGGTCCATTAGCAGGAGCTACTGTTCAAGTTAAAAATACTACTATTGGTACTAGTACCAATTTTGATGGTAATGGGAGTTTAAGTGCTAAGACTGGTGATGTGTTGGTTGTCAGTTTTGTTGGTTTAAGAGCGCAAGAAATTAGAATAGAATCTCCATCCAATTACACGATTACTCTTGAAAACGACGGTTCGGATTTACAAGAAGTTGTAGTTGCTGCATACGCTTCTGAAGACAGAGGAAATAGAAGAGAAAGAAGAAGAGCGCAAAGAACAGTTAGTGCACCTCCAGTCCCTCAAGAAATTGACGTAGCAAATGATGAAAATGTAGATAGAGCTTATGAATATTATGATGGAGAAGAAAATGATTCCAAATTAAGAGTAGGATTAAATTATGAGCAAGCTTTAGCTGGACAAGTTGCTGGAGTTGCAATTACAACTGATTCTATTTTTAATACTAATGCAAACACTTTACAGAATAGGAATAGTGTGAAAAAAAGCAGTTGGAATCCAGATAGAGTTTATCTAAAAGCCTTAGCAAAAGTAACTAAGGAAGAAAAATATCCTTTGTATTTGCAATTGCGAGAAGTCAACAAAAATAATCCAAGTTTTTATTTTGATGTAGCCAATCATTTCTACGAAAAAGGGGATAGAGCAAATGCGTTATTAATATTGAGCAACATTGCCGAATTGGATTTAGAAAATCACCAATTATACAAATCCTTATTGTATTTATTGCGTCAGTGGGAAGCGAATGAAATGGCTTTGCATGTTGCGAAAAAAATTGTGACTTGGAGAACACACGAACCCCAATCGCATAGAGATTTGGCACTAACATTAGAAGATAACAAATTGTATCAAGAAGCTTTTGATGCTTTACTAACCGCTTTGGAAACCAATTATTACGGAGAAATGAGTGGTGTTTATCAAGGAATTGAAGATATTATTCTAATGGACATCAACCGAATAGTTGCCTCTCATAAAAATATCAATACTGGTAAGTTAGAAAAAAAATATTTAGAACACATTCCAGTGGATGTGCGTATCATTTTGAATTGGAACCAAATGGACACCGATATCGATTTGCATATCATAGAACCAACAGGGGAAGAATGTTATTATTCCCACACCAGTACAGATATAGGTGCCCGATTTTCTAAAGATTTCACCCAAGGCTACGGACCAGAACAGTACTTATTACGTAATGCTATTAAAGGAAAATATAAGATAAAAACAAATTATTACGGAGAAACTAAACTAACCGAAAGCGGTCCAGCAACTGTTATGGTGGAAATTTATATCAAAAGAAAAAATGGTAAAATAGAACGTACGTTACAAACCATCCAATTAGGAAAAGTAAAAGAAAATCAGAATCTAGCAGAAATTGAAATAGAGTAATATTTTTTAGGAGCAGAAAAATAGCCCTTCGAAAGAAAAGTAGTCCTGCTATCCGTTCTATCTTTTCTTTTTTTAAAGAAAAAAAGAAAAGGATGCCACTACTATCAGGGCTAGAATAGTGCTTTTTGTTTATCAAACACAATTTCAGTAGAAATCAAAAAAAGTAAATAATTTTAAAAAAAGTATGCAAAAAGTATTAATATTTTTTATCGTTATTACGATTAGTGGCTGTTCAAGGAATAACTATAAAAGCGAAACGCTTAACTTAAATAAAGATCCATTAAGTACACAAGACGGTGATTATACATATATAATTGAGAAATCTTTATTTAAAAAAGAGTTTAGCTCTAACAGAGTTAGTGCTTATGATGCAATTTCTACTAATGAAATGGCTGAAAAAATAGCTTTAATTTATTATGACTATATATGTAAAGAGGAAAATATAAAAGAATTTAGTGTTACTTCAAAATTAGTAAATAAAAATTCTGTTTGGAAAGTATTAATTAAAAGTACTGAATGTAGTAAAAACAATAGTTATTGTGATAATTTTTATTACTATTTTTATTTAAAAAAAATAGACGGGGAATTTTTACTTGTTCATACTCTTAAGCCAAATCAATTCTTAGAAAAGTATCCTCCAAAACTTTAAGTTTATGGTTGGTCTTTTTCTAAAATAATTTATCGATTTATTAACAGTTGCTCAATTGCAAGAATCTTTAGAATACCTACTTTTGTGCTTCAAATTTTAAAAATACTATTTTGAAAAGAATATTGGTTTTTGTAGTCGCACTTTTTAGTGTGTTTTCAGTAATAGCACAAGATAAGTTACATACGTTACATTTTGAAAACAACAATGATTTTAAGTCTTTTTTTAGAGCCTCAAGTAACTTTTATCCAGTAGTAAGTGCTCATCGTGGTGGTCCAACAACTGGTTTTCCTGAAAATTGTACCGCTACTTTTGAAAACACCATCAAATACAATCCTGCAGTAATTGAAACTGATATTGCTTTAACCAAAGATTCGGTTTTAGTAATGATGCACGATAATACTTTGGATAGAACTACAACAGGAACAGGAAATATTAATGACTATACTTACAAAGAATTACAAGAATTGTTTTTAGAAGACAATGAAGGGAATCGTACTTCGTATAAAATTGAAACCTTAGATGCCGTTTTGCAATGGGGAAAAGGAAAAGTAGTCTATACTTTAGATGTAAAAAGAGGCGTGCCTTTCAAAATGATTGTAGAGGCTGTAAGACGTAATAAAGCAGAAAACTATTCGATTATTATTACATATAATGCCAATCAAGCGGCTGAGGTAGCTACTTTAGCTCCAGATATAATGCTTTCGGTTTCGGCAAGAGGAAAAGAAGATGTGGAACGTATGGAAAACCTTGGAGTAAAAGCGGAAAACATGGTAGCTTTCGTAGGAACTACATTCCCAAAATCAGAAGTCATGGAGTATATGAAAGCAAAAGGAATTACGTGTATTTCTGGAACTATGGGTAATTTAGATAAAAGTGCTATAGCTAATGGGGATAAAATATATCTAGATATTGTAAAAGCAGGTGTCATGATTATTTCAAGTGATAGACCTGTTGAAGTGGCGCAACAAATGGCTATTTATATCAAAGAGCATCAATTGAAAAGTAGTGCAATTAACTAAAACGCCTTTAAATTATAAAGAGAAAGTCCTAACTTATTGAAGTTAGGACTTTTTTATTTCTTATCGCTTTAAACTAAAATGTGCTTTAAAAGTTTGTGGATTGCCATTTTCAATAAAATCGATAACAAACCAATAATCCGTTGCGGGTAACTGTTCTCCATTAAAAGTACCATCCCATCCTAAGCCATTAGTTGCAATCTGTTTGATTAATTTTCCATAACGATCAAAAATAAATAGTTTAGCATCAGAGAATGTATTCACTGCTGATATGTTCCAAGTATCATTGTATCCATCGCCATTTGGGGTAAAAAATTTTGGATAACCCACAATCAAAACTTCTTCAGATAAAGAGGCAGAACAGCCATTAGCATCAATAACAGTTATAGTATGCAAACCACTACTTACGTTTTGAAAAACATTATTTTCTTGAAAGGGACCTTGATCCAATTGGTACAGGTAATTGCCATTGGCTGTAGCCAAAACGGTAATGATTTGATTTTCCGAAAAAGTGGCTGATGTAGTATATGAAATGTCTACCAATGTTGGTTGAAGTACTGTAGTTTGTATGGTTATAGGAACAGCACACTGACCAGCATCAGGTGTAAATGTATGCGAACCTGAATCGGTATTGTCTATTGTTGAAGGATTCCAACTTCCGGTAATTCCATTTGGTGAAATTGAATTTAGAACAGGAGGTGTTACCCCAAAACAAAATGATATGTCTGTAAAATTGGGAGTAAAACCAGAATCTACTATGATGTCAATGGAATAAGTGGCAATAGTAGTGCATTGAATTGCTTGTGGAGTAAAAACATAAGTTGTAGTCCCTGATGTTGTTGTGTCAATTGTATTAGGGTTCCAAGTTCCAGTGATTCCATTTGAAGAAGTAGTCGGTAAAGTAGGAGCAATAGCACCAATGCAATACATATTTTGAATTGCAGGAAAAACAGGTGTCATCGTCTGTGATGGATTAACAGTTACCGTTATGTTTTCTGGAGTGCCATCACATCCATTTAGAGATGGAGTTACAGTATAAGTAACTGTTCCAGTTGTGGTTCCAGTTGTGGTTAAGGTTTGTGAAATTGTAGTTCCATTTCCAGCAACAGCTCCTGAAACATCAGTCTGTGAAACGGTCCAACTAAAAGTAGCATTTGCTACTGAAGCAGAAAGTGAAATAACAGAAGTTTCTCCAGAACAAATAGTTGTGTTTCCTAGGTTTGAAACAGATATCATAGGTTCTAAAGTAACTGCTGTACGAGTATCACTTTTGCAACCAGTTGCATTTATCGTTTCTGCATAATAGGTTCCAGCAGTTGTAGGCGAATAAGAAGTTGAGTTTGTAACTAGTAGCATGCCATTTGTTGGAGCATCATACCAATTGACACTTTCATTTGCATTTACTGAAACTGTTAATGGGTTTGTTGTATTACTACAGTTGTATTGATTTCCATTACTCACTGGTGCATTCGGTAAAGGTGAAACGATAACTATATAAATGTCTGACAAAGTAGAACAGAAGTTATTGTTTATGTTAGCAATGTCTTGCGCTACTTTCACTCGATAGTAAGTAGTTGTTGCTGTTGTGGGTATTGTGAATGTAGCTGTATTTTGTCCAGCAATGTCAGTATAAGTAATATTGTCGGTACTTTGTTGCCATTGGTAAAAATAAGAGGAGGACCCAGAAGTGGTTACTTGTAAGGTATTATTAATTATAGTCTCATTGGGACAAATTGTGACTGAATTTCCTCCAACTGCTGTATTTGTAATACTAGAATAATCACCACACGAACTAAAAGCAATATCATCTATTGCTAAATCATTACCACAACCACCAGAACCATTATTCCTCATTTTTAAAATCACAGCCGATTGCCCTGCAGGCATAGTAAAAACCAATCCATATTGTGTCCAAATAGGAGTAGTAGTTCCATTAATATTTCCAGTATTTCCAGATTGTAAAAGAACTGTATCGGAAGCATTCCAAATTTCGAAAGTTACATTAATAGGAATTCCAGTTCCTGGACAACCACCAGAAGCAGCATTATAAATATTTAAAAGCCATGCTGAAAATTCAAAAGTAGTATTGCTACACAAACCGGTAACCCCTCGTCTGTAAAACTGTCCAGGAGTATTACTAGCGTTTACAATTAGAGATTTTCCATTAGTGCCATCAGGCTCATTATCTGGAGTGTGATCTAATGAATAATGCCAGTTTTGTGAATTAGGAATTAAATTAGTTCTATTATATAAGGTATATTGACCATCTTGTGGAAATCCACTGGCTACATAAGTATAGTTAGTAACACCTGCTACCAGTTGTGGACCATAATTGGTGCCACTACCAAAATTTTCTGTAAAAACCGGAGCTCCTTTGCTACCAGTACAAAAGCCTAGTTGTCCAAAAGTAACTGTATAGTTGATTAAAAGTAGGAATAAAAAGTATCTTTTTTTCATTATTGCTAAAATTGTAAAAACTAAAAACATATTTACTAAATATAGTGCCTTAATTTTTAGAATTATATAAAATGTAGCGTATAAAAACTATACGGAAACTATAATGCTCAAAAGAAACTTAGATTAATTAATCATTAAGTAGTTACAAGTTGTTGCTTTAAACACCAATAGCTTAGTTCGTGAACTAAGCTATTGGTATATGTTGAGGTATTGTAAAGGTCGCTATTACGTTTTCGTTCAGCAACTGTGTTACCTGTATTTATTAATCCTCCAATAAAACCTCCAAAATACTAATGGCAGCCTCACTAATTTTGGTTCCTGGACCAAAGACAGCTACAGCACCAGCATCGAAAAGGAATTGGTAATCTTGTGCTGGAATTACTCCACCTACAATTACCATAATATCTTCACGACCGTATTTTTTCAATTCAGCAATTACTTGAGGAACTAGTGTTTTGTGTCCAGCAGCTAACGAGGAAACTCCTAAAATGTGTACATCATTTTCTACGGCTTGTTTGGCAGCTTCTACAGGAGTTTGAAATAATGGACCAATATCCACATCAAAACCTACATCAGCATAACCAGTGGCTACTACTTTTGCACCACGATCGTGACCGTCTTGACCCATTTTAGCAATCATAATACGAGGACGACGTCCGTCTTTCTTTGCGAAAGCATCAGCTAATTGTTTGGCTTTTTCAAAGCTTTCGTCATTTTTTATTTCTTTGCTATACACACCGCTAAAACTTCTAATTTGTGCTTTATACCTTCCGAATATTGCTTCTAAAGCATCGCTAATTTCTCCAAGCGTAGCTCTTTCACGAGCTGCTTCTATGGCTAAAGATAATAAATTTCCTTTTCTTGTTTTTGCACATTCTGTTAATTTTGCTAAAGTTTCTTTTACTTTTTCAGGATTTCTTTCTGCTTTTATTTTGGCTAACAACTCTAATTGTTGCTTGCGTACCATTTCATTATCAACATCTAGAATGTGTAAAGGATCTTCTTTTTCTAGTCTGTATTTGTTAACACCAACAATAATATCTTGTCCGCTATCAATACGAGCTTGTTTTCTAGCTGCCGCTTCTTCTATTCTTAGTTTTGGGATTCCTTCTTCAATGGCTTTTGTCATGCCACCAAGAGCTTCTACTTCTTCAATTAAGGTCCAAGCTTTTTCTGCAATTTCAGCGGTTAAACTTTCCACATAATAGCTTCCCGCCCAAGGATCAACCGTTTTACAGATTTTAGTTTCTTCTTGTAAAAAAATTTGTGTGTTTCGAGCAATTCTAGCAGAGAAATCGGTTGGTAAAGCAATGGCTTCGTCTAATGCATTAGTATGTAATGATTGTGTACCTCCAAAAGCAGCAGCGGAAGCTTCAATAGCTGTTCGAGCTACGTTATTAAAAGGATCTTGTTCAGTTAAACTCCAACCAGAAGTTTGACAATGTGTTCTTAATGCTAATGATTTCTCATCTTTTGGGTTGAATTGTTTGACTAGTTTTGCCCAAAGCATTCTTCCAGCTCGCATTTTAGCAATTTCCATAAAATGATTCATACCAATGGCCCAAAAGAAAGAAAGACGAGGTGCAAAAGTATCAATATCCATACCTGCAGCTAAGCCCGTTCGAATATAGTCTAATCCGTCTGCTAGAGTGTAAGCCAACTCAATATCAGCAGTAGCACCAGCTTCTTGCATGTGATAACCTGAAATAGATATGGAATTGAATTTAGGCATGTTTTTACTCGTATATTCGAAAATATCAGCAATGATTTTCATGGAAGGAGTTGGAGGATAGATATAGGTATTTCTAACCATGAACTCTTTTAGAATATCATTTTGTATAGTTCCAGAAAGCAATTTGGCAGCCACACCTTGTTCTTCGGCAGCGACAATGTAGAAAGCCATAATTGGTAAAACGGCACCATTCATAGTCATAGAAACCGACATTTCATCTAATGGGATTTGGTCAAATAATATTTTCATATCTTCTACCGAATCGATAGCTACACCAGCTTTTCCTACATCACCCACAACGCGTTCGTGATCAGAATCATAACCTCTGTGTGTGGCTAAATCGAAGGCAACTGAAAGTCCTTTTTGTCCAGCAGCTAAATTTCTTCTGTAAAAAGCATTACTTTCTTCAGCTGTAGAAAATCCTGCATATTGACGCACTGTCCAAGGTCTACGAACGTACATTGTACTATAAGGACCACGAAGATTTGGTGCAAAACCAGCTCCAAAATCGAGATGCTCTAAGTTTTCAATATCTTCTTTAGAATAGGTTGATTTTACTTCTATGTTTTCTGCCGTTAGAAAATTTTTCTCCAATGAATTGGAATTTGGAATTTCATTTTTGGAATTTTCTAAAGTTATATGTTGTATGTTTTTTCTCATAGCTTATTCTTCTTGTGCTAAGCGTTCTTGTTCCAATTTTTCAGCTAAACGTCTTTCAATTACAGGAGTAATTAATGTTTTTCTAGAATGCGTTTTTACGAAGGGAAATAATTCCAAATCCTGTTTCATTTTATCGTTTTTGTTAGGATATTTATTGGTTCCTAATAAAATTTCTTTGCCTGAATCGAATAACTCTTGTTCTTTTTGAGCGCTTTCTTTGATTTTACGCTGAATGGTTCCTTCGATTAATTGCGTAATCAAACCTCCATTGACTTCAATATCTTTAAAAAGATCTAACGCTTTTTCTGCTAATTGTTCTGTAAGGGATTCTATATAATAGGCTCCATCTGCTGGATTGTTTACTTTATCAAAATAACTTTCGTTTTTTAGAACCAACAATTGATTGCGAGAAATTCTATCTCCAAATTCATTGTCTTTATGGTATAATGCATCATAAGGTAAATTAGCAATAGTATTTGCTCCACCAAGAATGGCACTCATACACTCAGTTGTGGTACGAAGCATATTTACATTGTAATCGTATAGTGTTTTGTTTCTTTTAGTTGGTGTTGCTAGAATATGACAATCGAAATTGTGGTTGTATTCTTTGGCTAATGTGTTGAAAAGAATACGTAATGCTCTTAGTTTGGCAATTTCGAAAAAGTAATTGGTTCCAATCGCTACTTCTATAAAAATAGGTTGTTTTAGGTTTGAAACTCTATTGAAATATTCATTAACATGTGCTAAAGTGTATGCCAATTGTTGCACCATATTGGCTCCTGCATTTTGATAGATTCCTGTTTTAATAGTTAAAAATGGAAGGATTGTTTTTGAAGCAATTGTGTTTAATTTATGAAAATCTTTTTCTAGATTTTCATACCAATTACCTTCTTTTACTAAATGCCCAATTGGATCTGTTTGTATAGTAATTTGTGCGTTATTTTTAGAAGCAAATTCGCTTATTTGATTTACGAAATCGTTTGATAAAAATGGCAAATAAAAAAAATAGTGAGTGTTTTCTAATGGAAGATTCTGCATTAACTCAACTATAGAAATTGATTCATTTTCTAGAGTAAAACGAATGCTGTTTGCACCTCTATTTAAAGTGTCTAATGCTTTTTTATTAGATTTTGCTATGTCGTGAACAAAAATGTTTTGCGCAATTTTAAATTGAGATACATTGGTGTGTACTGATACCTTGTTTTCAAATTCGTCTTTGTGATAAAAAGGCTTTACTTTAATTCCTTCTAAACTTTCCCAAATTAAAGTATCGTTATAATCGGCTCCTTTGAGTTCAAATTGTGTTTTTTGTTTCCATTCTTTTGAAGAGATGGGAGCAAATTCTTGAAATAATTTTTGACTTTCCATTAGTTCTTTTTTTAATGGTTTAAAAAGTTCCTTTAGTTTGTTATTAGTCCTGATGGGAGCAAACTACCTTGTAGTGCGGACAGCAGGAAAATGGTTTAAAAGAAATCAGAAAGATTGACTTCTAATGAAATTAAAAATCGTTTTGTTCTTCTTTTTGTTCTCCTTCAAATTCTATAATATAGATATCTTCATTCTCGCGCTTCATGTAATATTTTTCTCGCGCATATTTTTCAATTTGATCTAAATTTTTTAACTTTTTTATGCGAATACTATCTTTTCTAATTTCGGTTTTATAGTAATCTATGTTGTCTTCTAATTCTTCTATTTGTTTGTTTAGAACCTGATGTTCTATTTGTGAATTATTGTCTAAAATAAGCATCCATACTATAAAAAAAGCAGATACAATAATGTACCTGTTTCCTAATAATTTAAGAAATTTAAATCGGGTTAATATGGCTTTTATTTTTTTCAATTCGATTTAAAAATTAATGAATTCGTTGTTTGATTACTGCTCTTACTACATCAATTGCAACGGTATTGTACTTGTCATTAGGAATAATTATATCTGCATATGCTTTAGTAGGTTCGATAAACTGTTGATGCATAGGTTTTAATGTATTTTGATATCTATTTAATACTTCTTCCATATCTCTTCCTCTTTCTGCAATATCTCGTTTAAGTCTTCTGATTAATCGTTCATCAGAATCGGCATGTACAAAAACTTTAATATCAAACATTTCTCTAAGTTCAGGGTTTGTAAGGATAAGAATGCCTTCTACTATCATTACCTTTCTTGGATGTGTTACAATAACGTCATCTGTTCTATCATGTGTAACAAAGGAATAGATTGGTTGCTCGATAGTTTTTCCTGCTTTTAAGTCTTTTAAATGAGCTACTAATAAATCAAAATCGATTGCTCTAGGATGGTCAAAATTTATTTTAGTACGTTCTTCATAACTAAGATGGTGTGTTTCTTTGTAATATGAGTCTTGTGATATAATTCCAACTTCTGTTGCTGGTAATTCATTCATGATTTGGTGCACTACAGTTGTTTTTCCACTTCCTGTACCACCAGCTATTCCTATTATTAACATTTTGATTTATTTTATCAGGCAAATTTAAGTATTTGATTTTAATTATATGTCTATATTTTATGAACTAAAAAAAATATATTTTTTATTTGTATGTATTGTTTTTAGTGTTATATTTGCATCCGCATTCACGGGGTGTAGCGTAGCCCGGTCATCGCGCCTGCTTTGGGAGCAGGAGGTCGCAGGTTCGAATCCTGCCACCCCGACAAAAACCTTTCTGGAAACAGAAAGGTTTTTTTATTTGAGATAAACAAGAGTAGAAAGAGAAATACTGTTTTTTGGATTTTGGAAATGTAAAATATTTATAATATGAACTTTACATAGAATTTATCATGAATGGGTATATTTAGAAAATCTATTTTTTAATAATAAAATGGGTAATTTATAGTCATATGGAGTTTATTAAAGAACAGATTCTTTTTACTTTTCTTTTTTTCTTTTTTATTGTAAGCTTGCAATCGCAGGAAAAAAAGATTGATAGTTTAAAAAGGGAATTGCAAATTCATCAAGAAAAAGATACTACTAGAGTAAAATTTTTAAATCAATTAGCTCTTTATCATTATAGAAATGACCCTCCTCAAGCTATTGCTTATGTAGTAGAATCTTTAAAACTAGCTAAAGAGTTAAAATTTATAAAATTTATTGCTCGTTGTTCGTATGTAAAAGGGGTTGTTTATATGGAGCAGGCAAATTTTGAAGTTGCAATTGATAACCTAAACAATGCAATAAAACATTATACAACTATAAATGATTTAAATGGCATAGAAAAATGTAAAAATGCCTTAGGTGTCTTATATGATTATAAAGGAGAATATAAACTTTCTTTAAAAAATTATGAAGAAGGAAAAGCTATTGCTGAAAAACTAGGTAATAAAGAAAGTATTAATACTTATTTATATAATATGGGTAATATTTATGCAAGTATTGGAGATTACCAAAAAGCAAAAAACAATTTTAATAAAGTATTAAATATTAATATAAAAGATAAAGATTCTCTTGGAATGCTTAGTTGTTTAAATTCTATTGCAACGGTTTATTATGAACAAAGTAATTATTCTCAATCTTTAAAGTATAATAATGAATCATTATATATTGCTCAAAAAATTAAAGATTCTATTGGAATATTTCAATCGTATATTAATATTGGAAATACGTATAGACTTAAAGATTTATATGATAAAGCATTGCATTTTTACAACAAAGCACTAGCAATAAAAGCAGCAAGTTTTAATGTTAAAAATATTACGGCTTTAAAAAATAATATCGCGGGTGTTTTTTATGATAAAAAAAATTATGAAAGTGCAGAGGCATATTATTTAGAATCGATAGCTTTAAGTCAAGAAATTGATGATAATGTAAATTTAGTTACAGCTATTAATGGGCTTGGGTTCAATTATTTAAAGACTAAAAAACATGCTAAGGCTTTGAAATGTTTTAAAGAAGCTTTAGAAATATATGCATTAGATTATACTTCTTTAGATTTATTAGATTCTTACCAAGGTTTGGCGGAAACCTATTTTGATATGAAAAAATATGATTTAGCTTTACTTAATGCCAGAGAATTAGAAAAGTTAGCAGAAAAAAACAAAGTTTTATTACATAAAAAAGAGGCATATATAATGCTCTATAAAATTTATAAAATTAAAGGGGATTACAAAAAAGCTCTTGAAAATCATGAGCAATATAAAATTATAGGAGACAGTCTTTTAAATAAGGAAAATATTAAAAAAATTACAGAAATAGAATATGAATACAAGTACAAAAACGAACTAGAAAATGCCGAAAAAAGAGAGATAAAATTGACTAAAACTGTAAAAGCGACTTCAAAAGATTTAGAAAAATCACAACAAAAATTACTTTTAGGAGTTATCGTTTTTTTAATAATTACTATCCTTTTAGCAGTAATTATCTTTTTTTTAAAATTAAGAAACATAAGATCAAAAAATCAGAATAGTTTAATAGAACAAAAATTATTGCGTTCCCAGATGACACCTCACTTTATATTTAATTCACTATCAGTATTACAAGGTATTATTTTAAATAAAGAAGAGGAGAAGTCAATCCATTATCTGTCTAAATTTTCAAAACTACTCCGTATAACTTTAGAGAATTCTAGAGATACTATGGTTTTGCTTTCTCAAGAACTAATTGCTATTGAGAATTATTTAGCTCTTCAAAATTTAGAAAATGAATCTTATAGGTATAGTATTTTAGTTGATAAGACAATTGCAGTAGCGTTATTTAAAATTCCACCAATGCTTATTCAGCCTTTTATTGAAAATGCCATTGAACACGGTTTTAAAAATCAAAATGAGAATAAAAAAATAGATGTTCAGCTCAAGTTTTCAGGTAAAAGTTTAATTTGTATTATTACAGATAATGGTATTGGAATTAATGCTCAAAAAGAAAGCGTTAGGCCTTATAAAAAATCTTTAGCAACCACTATTACTTCTGAGCGATTGGAGATTTTATCTAAAGAATTTAAAATGAAAGGTTCTGTTACTGTAGAAGATAGACAGCAATATAATGAAAAGGGAACTATAGTTACTTTAGTAATCCCTTATAAAATATATGTAGCATAATGAAAACATTATTGATAGAAGATAAAGCTTATATTAGAAAAGGATTACTTAATTTATTACAATTAATAGATACAGAAATACAGGTAATAGGTGAGTGTGAATCTGTGAAAGATGCAGTAGTTGTTGCGAATGCTTGTAAACCTGATTTGATTTTTTTAGATATTAATCTTTTAGATGGTACTGCTTTTGATTTTTTAGAGCAAACTGAAAATCTATCCTTTAAAATTATTTTTATTACCGCTTATGAAGAATATGCTTTGAAAGCATTGAAAATAGGAGCAGTAGATTATCTTTTAAAACCTGTTGATATAGAAGAGCTTAAGATAGCATTGGAAAAAGTTTCCAAGATGCCAATTAAACAACAAAAACAACAAATAAATACTGTAAAGCAGGTTTGGAAAAGTGACGGAGATCAATTAATACTATCGTTTCATGATAGTTTTCAAGTGATTGATTTAAATGAATTGCTGTTTTGTGAGTCAGATAAAGGGTATACTACTTTTTATTGTTGTAATGATAAAAAATATGTGGTTTCAAAAACCTTAAAAGAATTTGAAGAACGTCTTTTAAAAGCAAATTTTTTACGCCCTCATCAATCGTTTATGGTGAATTTAAAATTTATAGATAAATATGATAAATCTGGAGTAATTCATTTGAAAAATGGAAAAAAAGTGCCAGTATCATCTCGTAAAAAAGAGTCTTTTTTAACTTCGTTTTTAAATTGGAATAAAAATTAAATGGTAATGTCTAGTCCTAAATAAACTTTTAAGGTTAATAAGGACTAGACATTGTGAAATTGGTTTAAGACTTTTTATTTTAGGTTAGTCTTGTTTTTCTTTTTAAACAAAGTTCCTAAACCTACCTCTTTGGTTTCTTCTTCTCCTTTGATGTTTGTTTTTATTATGCTATCAATTTCTTCATAAAAAGCATCTGAATTCCCATATATTAAACGAATTATGAGACGACCTAATAAACCAGCTTGATTGTGTAATAAAAGTAGCCAACCAGCTAAAGTAGCTTCAGAGAAATAGATTGATGTATGTTTTCCTGTGTTTGAAGATGCATCATCAATAGTTGTAACATTTACTTTTGTTCTATGATATGCGTTTTTTATTACCGTGATAGCATCGGTAGTTGAACCAGTAATTAGTTTGCCAGCAAGATGGGTTGATTTTCTAGATAATTTTAATTCGTATTTATTTCCGAGTTTCTCTTTTAGTAGCTTTTCTACTTCTTCTAGTGTAGGATTATCAAATGCTCTAAATGTTGTTACTTTCATGTTGAATTAGTTTAAATAAGACTTAGTTTTACTCTTTATCTGTGTTTAAGGGTAATATTTTGTAAATAGAATGGTCATATTTAGTGATTGTGTTTGCTATTTTTTCATAAGTTTCACTATCTTTATCTTCTGAATTCCAATCTATTCTACCTTTATTGAAGTCTGTGAAATAGTCGTCCCAGTTTTTGAATTTTTTTCTAGCCAAAGGAAGTATTTCTAGTGTTATTTTTTTTACTTCTTCTTTCGTTAGAAATCCACAGGCATATCCCATATTAGCATTATTAACTATTCTTGCATAATCCCAAGCTTTATAGGTATGTTCTCTAGTTTTGAGATCATTAATGCTTTCTAGAAGCTGCTCCTTGTTAGAGATGTTCCACATAGATTTAAAAACGCTTTTAATACCTGATGCTTGAGAGGTTTCAAAAGGAAACTCAAGTATTTCTTTGTAACCACCAACTAGTTCTTTATCAGTTGTATAACCTGCATCAATCATCATGTCAGCTACTGCATTTGTACCTCCATAACCATTGAAAAAGTAAATTCCTCCTAACATAAAACTACTCAATTGCTCGTCTTCTATTTTCTCTGAAGAACTAGAACCACAGGATTGTAATATTAAAAAAGGCAGTAAAACAACAAGTACAATTTTCATTTTTTTTAAAGTATTCATAATTATTTATTTGAGTTTATTTTAGTAGTACTTACCTCACCTTTAGAATAGTTTCTATTAGTATGATAAGTGGGAAATTCTGTTAAGAATAGCATTATTACTACTGATTTTTTTATTTTGCCAAAGGTATATGCTTGGCCTCATGTATAAAATAGAGAATTTATTTTAGAAGCTTTATGAAATAAATGCGTAGTATTTGACTACATATTCGTTAATAGGTGTACAGTTAATCATAGTTTTTTTAATTACTACAATTAGAAAGTTTAAGTAGATTACAAAAGAAATAGTGTAAAATAATCTATATTAAAATTAGGTATGGTATAGCTTTTTTTATTTTAAATCTAATGGTATTTTTACACTTAATGCTAAGTTTAATCCTGATTCATAAATTTCAAATGATCTAAAACGGGACATATTGTTGTAGTACTTTTTGTCCAAAATATTGTTTGCGGTAAGTGTAAATTCTGTTTGTTTGAATTTAGTTCCAAAACCTAAATTAATGATAGTGTAGCTTGGTGTTTCTAATTCGTTTTCTGCTACTTGGTCTTGTTTGAGTGCAGAAATTGTTCCTATATTAATAGAGTTGTCTTTAAATTTACCAATTGGATTGATGTTTATGAAAAAAGTATTAGTGATTTTTGTTGCAGGCATCATTGGTAAATAGGAATTGTTATCTGTTCTTTTTCCAACTAAGGTTGAAAATTTTGTTTCAAAATGGATTCTTTTTAAACTCTTTGGATGGATATCTATTCTAGCTTCACCACCAGTAATTTCTGCATTTGATTGATAAAATTTGTATTCTGTAACGTTATTTGTGGGATCAATATTACTAGGGACCTGATTTCCTGTTGGAGCAATATATATGTAGTTATTAATTCTATTAAAATAAAATGAACTCTCTAATGTTATGTTTTCATTTAAGTAGGTAACATTAAAATCAAATTGATTGTTATTTTCTTTTGTGAAATTTGCATTCCCAACTTCAAAGCGTTGCGATTCTAATTTAAATCCGTTTGCGGTAAGCTCATTTAAATTAGGAGAGCGATAACCTGTTGCAAAACTAGTTCTTAAAGTAAGGTCTTTTTCTATACAATAGGATATTCCAACTGATGTGCTAAGGTTATTGTAGTTCTTTGAAATTTCAGGGATTGAATAATTATATCCTGTTGTTTCATGTGTATTTAAATTTCTTGAATCATATCGAATACCTAAACTAAAATTAAATTTTTCTAGTTCGTATTTACTTACGCCAAATAATCCAAAATCATTAATTGTTGCATTTGGTATTAGAACAGTTTGAGCTCCAGAAATGTTTTTATTTGTTTGATGCATGCCTTGAGAGCCAATTATGGTGCTAAATCTTCCCAAAGTTGGCATATACCATTTTATATTGTAAGTCGTGGATTGTAAGGACATGTCTACATATCGATATCCTTTTTTTACTCCAGTTATTTCTTCGTTTTCTGAACGGTGATTGTTTTGGTAACCCAATATTACATCGAATTTAGATTTTCCAGAAAGTAGGGTAGTATTAGATGTAATTCTATTATCTACAACTGTATGAAAGGGAGCTTCTATTTCGAAAGGATATTTTTCTTTTTCAATATCTGTATTTATGATATTTCCATTTGTGTCTTTAATGATATCTTTTCCATCTAAAATTCCATAAAAAGCTTGATTATAAACGTAAGATATATTTGTTGAACCCCATTTTCTATTGATACCAAGGTAACCTTTTGCTCCGTATTCTAAAAGACGTGTGTTTGGTATTCTAAAAGATTGATTGTTTATAAAATAATCAGAATATAGTTTTCCTAAGGTGCTAATTCCCCAATTGTATTTTTCTTTGGCTCCATCAATATTTGCATTTGCTCTCCATCCTAAATTGTTGGTATACATAGATGCTAATGCATTTCCTTTTATAGTTCCAACATCGGCTGGTTTTGTTTTTACAAAATTAACAACACCACCCATTGCTTCAGGACCATATAATAAACTTGAAGGACCTTTTATAATTTCAACCTGATTTAATCCTAATTCGTTTACTCCAATTCCATGTTCATCATCCCATTGTTGTGTTTCAAAACGTGTTCCGTCTATAACAGTTAAAATCCTATTGCCAGATAATCCTCTAATTACTGGTCGACTCACCAAAGGTCCAGAAGTAATTGCGTCTACACCAGAAACTTTATTAATTAAATCCATAATTGTAAAAGCTCCAATTTTTTGCATTTCCTCTTTTTTGACAACATCAATTTTATAGGTGCTTTTATCTTGAGAATTTATATATGCGTTTGAAACGACTACCTCGTTGATTTGTATTGATTTTTGTTTTAAAGCGATGTTTAATTGAAATTCGTTAGTGTTATTTGTAATTTCTATTTCATGAATCTGGCTTTGGTAACCTAAATGTGTTATTTGAACTTTGTAAATTCCTTTTCCAATGCCAGAAATCAAATAGTCTCCATTTTCGTTTGTTGAAGTACCTTTGTTAAATTCAACCACGTAAATTGTTGAATTTATTAGAGGTTCGTTTGTATTGTAATCGGTAATATTTCCTTTTAAAGTTTTTTGCGAAAAGGTAATTTGGCTTATTCCAAGTACTAGTATTAACTGTAAAATAAATTTCATTTGATTTTTACCGAATTTTTAATTTATGAGTTTGTAAAAATAGAATAAGTTTTATTTATAAAAAATTTATTATTTCTGAATTTATGAAATAGTGTATAAATAAAAAATCCTTAAACAGTTGTTGTTTAAGGATTTGTTTCTCGTAGCGAAGACGGGAGTTGAACCCGTGACCTCAGGGTTATGAATTTAGAAGTCTTCAAAAAACGAACCATTTTACTAGTATTTAAAGACCTTATAAATTACTGTTTTATTAAAATCGTGTTCAATTTTATGTTCAAGGTTAGAGTTAATTAGTATTAGATATAATCTATCTTTAAACAAGTTTAAATTTACAAATGATTTTTCTTAAAAACAAATATATTCATATGTTGATGTAATTAACATATGAATAAGTAACATGTTTTTATTATTTATAACATACTTAAGATTAGATAATAATAAATTCTATTCCACTATTATAAAATTACTTTATGTTATTTATTTCTACTTTTTTAGTTTTAAGAAGTAAAAAAAAATAAGTATTTTTAAACAATAACATTATTTGGTTAGTTTTGTAATATAAAAGTGAATCATTTAATGCAAGCTAATAAAAAATATATTTTATCTTTAAAAGAATATGAGAGGCTCTTTGATAAATTATACACATCCCTGTGTTTGTTTGCAAATAAGTATATTGGAGATTTAGATCAATCAAAAGACATTGTACAAGATGTTTTTGTGAAGGTCTGGGAAGATAATGTTGGGTTTCAAAATGAAAACAACATAAAATCTTATTTATACACCTCAGTTAAAAATAAATCTCTCGATTACTTAAAGAGTAAAAGAGTAAAAACTACAGACAATTTTCCAATTACTGAAATTGCAAAATTAGAAACTGAATCTTTTTTTTTAAGAGAAGTAGTTGTTTTAGAGACTTCAAATATTATTGAAAATGCAATAAATACACTTCCAAATAAATGTGCACAAATCATTAGATTGAGTATTAAAGACTTTACCAATACAGAAATAGCAGAAGAACTTGATATATCAATAAATACTGTTAAAGCTCAAAAAAAAATTGCCTACAAAAGACTCCGCCCACTATTAAAAGACTATTTTATTTTAATTGCTTTTGTTTTTGATAATACTAATTAAAAATTGTAGGTTTTGTCACTTATATTTATGAATCAAACTTTTAAAAAAAAGTATTTATTCAAAAATAAAATCTTTTGCATTTGAGAAAATATAATTTGAAATTGTTAAATATCATTAAAAAAATCTATATAGAGAATTTCTAAAAATAAAAATATTTATTTTTTTTAACTATTTCTTAACCCTTATTAAACATTTTGTCGTCATATACTAAAATGATTAATAATACTATGACTATTTTTAATAAAATAATAACATTGTCAAAACAAATTGCTTCATCACTACTAGAAGATAAAGGATTTTCAGTATTAGAAAAATCAGAATTGTTTGATAAAGTAAATAAAGAGTATATTATTAAAAACCTTACTGATGAATCTTTAATAAAACGACGACTGCGACTAATAAATCAAGTTAACAAAAAAAAGGATTGGAAAAAAGTAAAAAGTAAAATCGATGTACCTGTCAGAAGTATATATTGGAAATATGCTGTTGCTGCTTTACTGTTAATAGGAGGTGTAATAACATTGTTTATTAATCAACCAGGTGATATACAGCGTTTTAACGATCCAGTAATCGTTAATAATAAAATATTGCCAGGTGAAGGAAAAGCTGTGTTAACATTAGAAACAGGAGAAGTAATTGTGTTGGGAAAAGGGGTAGATATAAAAACAGAAAATGCGTCAAGTAACGGAAAAGAGTTAATTTATAATAATGACCCCTCAGAAAAATTGACTTATAATTTTCTTACTGTTCCAAGAGGAGGACAGTTTCAATTAACATTATCTGATGGAACTAAAATTTGGCTTAATTCTGAAAGCCAATTAAAATATCCGGTATCTTTTAATAACACTCAATCTAGGCAAGTAGAGCTTGTTTATGGTGAGGCGTATTTTGATGTTTCTTCTAGTACAAAACATAATGGATTAAATTTTAAAGTCAATCATAATAAACAAGAAGTTAAGGTTCTTGGAACGGAGTTTAATATAAAAGCTTATAAGGATGAATCAAATATTTATACAACTTTAGTGGAGGGTGAAGTTGCTGTAAGTGTGAGGGGAATTAATAAGGTTATAAAACCTGGTGAACAATCAAATTTTAATAGTATATTAAACACTATTGAAGTAAGCAATGTAGATGTTTTTAGAGAAGTGGGATGGAAATATGGGGCATTTAGTTTTAAGCATAAACCTTTGAAAGAAATTATGGTGGTTTTGTCTCGTTGGTATGATATGGAGGTGATTTTTGAAAATAAAAGATATGAGAATGTAACCTTTAATGGAACACTTTATAAAAATCAATCGATTGAAGAAGTACTAATGTTAATTAAAGGCAGTATTAATTCTTATGAAATAAATAACAAAACTTTAATTTTAAAGTAAAATTATATATAATACTAATAAAAAAACAAGTGTCTATAGATATAATAAATGACAAAAAATATTAACTAAAACCATTATAATCATGAAAAAAATTACATTTCTTTTTGCTTCTATTATTTTTAGTGTTGTAAGTACAATTAGTGCACAAACAATAACATTCGATTGGGATACTCCTGCTCCAACAGGAGTTGATGCTAGTGGACTTTCTGCTACCGGCACCATTATTCAGACTAAAAATGGTATCACTACAATGTTTGCAGGTACACCAATAGTGGCGGGAATAGCAGACTTTGGTGGTTTTGGAGGGTCAACGGGAAACACTATTCTTCCAGATGCAATAGGAGATGCAACTAGTGCAACCTTTACTTTCAGTGAACCAGTAAATATTGTTTCTATATTGGCTCTTGATGCTAATGGAACAAATGTTGATTATACGTTTACTCCCACTGGTGGGGCTAATTCTATAGTTGTAGGGTCATTAGTTGGTGGAACAAAAACGGTTAATTTAAATTGGATTGGTGTTACTTCGTTTACTGTGACGTATTCGGATGCTTATGCTGCGTTTGATAATTTAATAGTTATTGCTTCAGCTTTAGCCAACACAACTTTCGATTGGGATACCCCAGATCCTACAGGAGTAGACCCTATTACCTTAGTATCACCTACAGGAGAAATTAATCAAACAAAAAATGGAATTACAACTACTCTTATAGGAGATCCAGATTTAGTAACACTTCTTGATCTTTTTGGTTCTTTTGGATCCTCAGGCAATATAGTTGTCCCATACGTTGGTTTTGGAACCATAACAGGTGGGTATACTTTTGCTTTTAGTGAGCCAGTTAATATTGTTTCAATTGTAGCTATCGAAAGGACGGGTGCCGATATTGATTATACATTTACTCCTACAGGTGGATCTAATTCTGTGGTTGTGGAATCATTAGTTGGGGGGACAAAAATAGTAAACTTAAATTGGTCTGATGTAACCTCTTTTACCGTAAATCATGTGGGTGCTTTACCAGCTTTTGATAATTTAATTGTTACCACATCATCTTTGTCAACCACTACAAATGTTTTAGCTGGAGTAGATATTTACCCAAATCCTGTTCAAGACTATCTTTATTTAAGAAATGTTAAAAATTTAGAATCTACAAAAATTTACAATAACATTGGACAATTAGTATCAGAAACAAAAGAAGAAAAAATTGATTTTAGTTATTTAAACAGCGGGATTTATTTTTTACAAATAACCACAGGTGAGGGAATTGGAATTAAAAAAATAATTAAAAAATAAATTAAAGTTTATTTATCATTAAAATATGGTAATAACAAAAGAATACATAAATAAAAAGTAAAAGGGGAAAGTCAAGATCTCGCAAAAGTTTAAACTTTACCCCTTTATGAATTCTATTAATTAATTAAAAAATTAACTAACTAATAATGCAAATTTATGCAAATAAAATTAACTAAAAATGTTTTCACTATAAGAAAACTGCTATTAATAAAAATTATGAGAACATTTATGTTTTTATTTTGTACTGTAATATTCGCTTCAACACCTAATATTGTATTATCCCAAAGTGTAAAAATCAAGATTAAAATTGATAAAGAGGTCAGTGTTGATGAGATTTTTGATATGATAAGTAAACAAACTAAATATGCGTTTATATATCAAGATGATTTATTTAAAAACCATCCAAAGCTGCAACTTAAAAAAGGAGTAGTTTATATGGATGCTTTAATTAATCAAATTTTAGTGAACGGTCAACTAGATGTTGTTTTAACAACAAATGATATAATCATTATAAAAAAGGCAAATTCTAATCAGCAAATAAAAGTAACAGGTAAAGTAACTGATGATTCTGGGTATCCTTTGCCAGGTGTGACAATAAAAGTTAAAGGAACAAAACTTGGTGCAGTTACAAATTTTGATGGAGGCTATAGTATCAACGTCCCCAATCTAGAAAATGTTTTGGTTTTTTCATATTTAGGACATAAAAGTATAGAAATAGTTGTTGGGAATCAAACAAAAATAGATGTTCAAATGCAAGCTACAATTTCAAATTTAGAAGAAGTTGTTATTGTTGGTTATGGTAAATCGAAAAGACAAGATTTGGCAGGTTTTGTAGGAGTTATAAAAACTGAGGATATAAATACTAACAGTGACCCTACAGTTGAAAGTCAATTAGCTGGAAAATTATCTGGTGTACTTGTAACAAGAAGAGATGGAAGACCAGGTGGAGGTGCTTCAATTCAAGTGAGAGGTTTGAGTAGTTTGTTGGGTTCTAATGAACCTTTATACGTTATCGACGGAATTCCTTATCAACCAAATTTTAATGATTCAAATAATGATGTTAACATTCTAAGTTTTATTAATCCAGCAGATATTGAAAGTGTATCAGTTCTTAAAGATGCATCATCTGCTGCAATTTATGGATCAAGAGCAGCTAATGGAGTAGTCTTAATTACTACTAAAAAAGGGTCTTTAGGTAATAAGCCAGAATTTGAAATTGATTATAAAACTACAATTCAAGTTCCTAAATTTAATATAAAATATTTAAATGCAGAACAATGGTTGGGTGTTGTTGCAGAGGCATATTCTAATGCAGGAGAAGATATTAATGGTCCAGGTTCTACTTTTACTAATTTAGGGGGTAGTACAGATTGGGTAGATGAGTCTTTGAGTACTTCGTTAATGAATACATTGAATTTGGGTGTTAAAGGAACTAGCGAAAAAAATAATTATAATGCATCTTTATCTTATACAGATCAAGGAGGAATTGTACAACCGTCATTTTTTAAAAGATATAATGCAAGGCTTAATCAAGAAAGTAAAATAACTGATAATTTTAAAATTGGTACAAATCTTACATATTCATATTCAGAAAGGGATGCAGGACCTAATTTTAATTTAATAGCTAGACAAAGACCAGATATGCCAAGATACTTTATTAATCCAGGAGATGTTAATTCAGTAAATTATTTGGCACGTGCAGAAAAAACTAAAAGACTATCTAAAAGTAATGTGATTTTAGGCTCTTTATATGGTGAGTTGGAAATTATTAAAGATTTAAAGATAAAGTCAGCTTTTAATATAAGTAGAATTATTACTAAAAATTTTACTTTTTCTCCTGCTGAACTTGACATAAGTAATGTAGCACGCAGAAGTGATTCTAATATTGAAAACACAGCGTTAGTTTGGGATAATACATTAAATTATGCAAAGCGATTTAATGAAACTCATAATATAGATGTTCTTGCAGGAGCTTCTTGGAATAGAAATACTAATATATTTGAATATATAAATTCAACTGGGTTTTCAAATGAAGATTTTCTTTTTAATTTAGGTTCAGCAGACCAAATTCAAGGATATAGTAGCAATAAAATTGTAAGTGGTTTGGGATCTTATTTTATAAGGTCAAACTATAGTTATAGAGACAAGTATTATTTAACATTTACTGGAAGGGCAGATAAGTCAACTAAATTTGGCCCTAATAATCGTTGGGGTTATTTTCCATCTGTAGGATTGGCTTGGGATATATCTAAAGAAAAATTTATGCAAGATAAAACAATTAATTATCTTAAATTAAAATCGAGTGTTGGAGTTACAGGTTTAGCAAGTTTTGGAGATTTCTTATTTAAAACGTTTTATGAACCTGGTTCTTATTATAATGGGTCGAATGGTATAGCAACTAGTGGTATTCCTAACCCAAATTTACGTTGGGAAAAAACAACTCAACTTGATGTAGGAATTGATTTTGGATTATTTCACAATAAAATAAATGGTTCGTTAGGTTACTATTCAAAATATACTAATGATTTAATCCTTCAGGTGCCAATTCCTTTAGAATCAGGAGGGGGTACCACGCAAATTCAAAATGTAGGTGATTTAAACAATAGAGGAATTGAATTCTCAATTAACGCAAACATAATTGATAATAAGGATTTTAAATGGAATGCATCCTTTAATATTACATATCAAAAAAATACAGTTGAAAAACTAGGGGATGGTATTATTAGTAATTTTAATAATACACTATATTTAGAAGAAGGTCAACCTTTGGGGATATTTAGAGGATATAAAAGTGCTGGAATTTTTCAAACCCAAGCAGAAATTGACGAATTAAATACTAATGCTCCTGATGGTGTTTATCAATTTGCTGATACAAAACCAGGTGATGTGAAAATTGTTGATGTAAATGGAGACGGAGAAATAAATCAATTTGATCTTACAACAATTGGTAATGCCATACCAAATTTCTATGGAGGTTTTAATAGTTTGTTGACGTATAAAAAATTTGAGATATCAACTTATTTTCAATATCAGTTAGGATCTGAAATGATTCCTCGATTGGTCACAGATGCTCAAAAAGTTAAAGCAAATAGTCTATTTGGAAATTATACAACAGGTGTTTTAAATGCATGGACACCAACCAATACTGATACAGATCAACCACGTAATTTTAAATCTGATGCTACTTATAATTTGGAAACTGTTGATACAGATGTGTCCAATGCTTCTTACTTAAAACTTAAAAATATAAGAATTGGTTATAATATAAATGCTCTTAAAGATGTAAAAACAGTTATTTACTTATCAGCAACTGATTTATTTACAATAACTAAATATAAGGGATCTGATCCAGAAGTAACTGAATTTGATGATGGAGGTACTAATAACTATAATTTTGGTAATGATTCAGGAAGATATCCATATAGTAGAACTTTTTCTTTTGGCGTAAACTTTAAATTTTAAAAAAAAAAAAAATGAAATATATACATAGATATTTAATTGCGATACTGTTATTTATAAGTTTGATTTCATGTGAATTAACAGACATTGACAAAATAGAACCTGACTATAAAATTGACCCTGAGCTTAATTTTTCTAATGCTCATAATTCAGAACAAGCTCTGGTAGGTCTTTATAATAAAACTTTATTAAGTCAAGGGATTTCACTTTATAATGATTCTGACCATAGCAGAATGAGTGTTGAACTTATATCTTCGTTTGGGGCATCACAATTTGATTTAAATTTACTCAACCCTAACGCAGCAACCCTATTACATTATAGTGATCCTTATATAGCAATTAATACCGCTAATTATGTAATTAAAGGTGTTTCGGCAATGGATGATGATTTATTTGCAGGAAATAGAAAGGCAGAAATTTTAGGAGAAGCACGTTTTTTAAGATCTTTTTCATTTTTTAGACTTTTAAGGTCTTATGGTCAACATTGGGACAGAAACTCTGATTACGGGATTGTGATACATACAGAGCCCAATAATGAAATAATTATTAAACCTAGAAGTAATGTTCAAGAAACATATAACCAAATTTTATTAGATTTAGATTTTGCAATAGCAAATGCACCATCATTTAGCACAGCTGTTTATGTTTCTAAAGAAGCTGCTCAAGCTTTTAAAGCAAGAGTGTTACTGTATTATGGAGGAAATGCTGCATATACTGAGGCTGCAAATCTTTGTGATGCTGTAATTAATAGTGGAAATTTTTCTTGGGAAGTTTCATATGCAGATATTTTTACAAAAACATATAGTTCTTCAGAATCAATTTTAGTAAATCATTGGGATGGATCTGAAAGAAGTAATGGAAATATAAAACCTATTTTCTATACTATTTTTTATAAAGTAAGTCCTTATTATAGAAATTTAATGCCTATTAATGATCCAAGAAGACCTTTTGTTATAGCACCTGGGAATACAGTTGGTAAATATAAAAACAGTAATATTCCTGGTGTTTTTGGTTCATCTGCAACTTTTTATATGCGTTTAGCAGAAGTGTATTTAATAAAAGCAGAATGTTTAGCTAGAAATGGTGGATCGTTGACAGATGCTCAATCAGCATTAGATGAAGTTAGAGCTAGAGTTGGATTACCAAGTACAGCTGCACCAAACATAAATCAATTGCTGGCTGATATTAGAAAAGAAAAATTATTGGATTTGGCATTTGAAGATGCCGAACCATGGTTTGATTTAGTTAGATACCATATATTAGGAGATATTAATATTTCAAATTTTAAACCAACTATTGATGTTGCGACAAATGGAGTAAGTCAATTTATTCTTCCTATACCTCCATCATCATTGAGATTATCAAATGGTGTAGTAGTACAAAATCCGGGATATCCAGTTGAAAATTAAAAATTAACTATCTGATTAAATAAAAGAAATAGATTTTAAGTATAAAAAATGAAAATAATTATAAATAAAAAATTAAGATTAAGAAAATGAAAAAAATAATAATAGTATTTACGGCAATAATGCTTTTAAATTCTTGTAAAAAAGAAAATTCAACCAATGAAGTTGATAATTCTTTAACGATTGCTGGGCAAATTAAAAATTACACAAGCAATAAATTTTATTTAGTTGACGGTGATGAACAAAAAGAAGTTGAGTTAGATGAAAGTGGAAAATTTCAAATTAAAACAGAAATTTCACATTCTAAGTATTTTATAATAGGATCTGATGATATGAATCAATCTATATTTTGTACGCCTGGGGATAGTATTTATCTATCCTACAATACAAAAAATGATGATAAATTAAAAGCAACGGTGTTTTCAGGTGATAGAAGTGCAGAAAATCATTATTTAACTATTAAAGGTAGTAATATTAATCCAATGGATGCATTGAATATAAATATGACAAAACTTTTAACAATGTCAAATGAAGAAGTAGATAGTATTTTAAAAAAAAGAGTAAAGAAATTTACAGCGCTATTAGATGAAAATACTACTAAAGATATGAACCCAGAATTTTTACATTATGAACGTTTTTGGAATAAAAATAATATACTTATAGAAAATTTAATAAATAAGAATGTAAAAACAAGAATAAGAGCTAATCCTGCATTACTTGCTGCATATGATCCATCGGGATCCTTGAAAGATGTTAAAATAGATACTATTTTTCCTAAAGGGTATAGTGATATAGTTACAGATTTTAATATTAATGATGGTACACTTTTAAAATTGAATGAAAATGAATATATGACTTGGTTAGAGCTTATTCTATCAAATAAATATCCAGAACTTAATGTTAATGCTTGGGGAACTGAAGAAAATAAAAAACCACATTGGTATAAAATAATTGAAGAGTATAAAAAAATGATATCTGATTCTTTAGTTTATGATTCTTTTTTATATAGACTACATAAACAAAAGATGCTGTATTCAGAACATAAATTAGCTAATGAAACCGCACATTTAATTAAGGATAAAAAAAGGAGAGATGAAATTTTAGAAACAACTAGTAGAGTGTTGACTTTAAATTCTACACCTTTTCCAGAATTTAATGCAAATACAACTGAAGGGAAGTCTTTCTCTAAAAAAGATTTATTGGGAAAATATACCTATATTGATTTTTGGGCAACTTGGTGTGGGCCTTGCAAAATTGAAATTCCTTTTCTTCAAAAACTTGAAGAAGAGTACCATGATAAAGACATAAATTTTGTTAGTATTTCAACAGATAGAGAAACTGATATCGAAAAATGGAAAAAAATGGTCTCTGATATGAAACTAAAAGGTATTCAAGTTATAATGAATGAAAAATCATATCAAGAAGTTGCAAAACTACTTAACATTGAATCTATCCCACGATTTGTATTATTAGATCCAAATGGAGTTGTAATTAACTATAATGCAGATAGACCTTCAAGTGCTACAGTTAGGGCTATGCTAGATAATTTAGAAAATCTTTAAAAAAGTGATAATTATATATGTTTTGTTTTTTACTAGTTTGCTAAATATTAATAAAAAATACAATAAAAATTCTAAACTTAATCTTTCATATGCTTATTAAATAGTTTGGGTTAGTTAATCAATAAAAAGTGAAAGATAATAAAAGGGCTATTTAAAAAATAGCCCTTTTTAAAGAAATTAAAATCAAAAAGCATTTTTTTTTGAAAACATGAAAAAAGTTTCATTAATAATAATTACACTAATTGCAACTCTATCTGTTAGTGCAAAAATTCTTGATTTAAACCAAACGCTATTAATAGATAATAGTGTAAAGAAAGGAATGCTTTCCAATGGGATGATCTATTATATAAAAAGTACTGATGTTGTAAAAAATGCTCTATATACAAGTGTATTATTGGATATTTTACAATTACTCCTAACGGAGAAACAGTAAGAGAATCTGAATGAGGAGCATATAGCCCAAATACAACTGAAAGTTTAGTTAGAGAACCAAAATCATTAGCTGAAGTTTCTTTTAATTTTGATTGCAATCCTGAATTACTAAATAAATTAGTAAGTATAGTAAATGAAGAATTTCAAAAAATAACTACGGGCTATATTAGAAGAAGATTTAAATAAAATAAAAATACCTACGATATGCAGTTACTTAAAAATTTTACATGTTTAATTATGATATGAATGATTCAAAAAACTTTGAAGAAATTGAAAATAAAATATGTAATAAGGACATTAAGAAAATAGCTAAACAAATCATAAAAAATGGAGATAATTTTGAAATTATTTTCAAGCCAGAACAATAAAATTTAATAAAAAAGATATGAATAAAATAATTTTATTTTTTACCCTTATTGTTTTTAATATTTGCCAGTCGCAAATTTTAGATCCAGTAAAATGGACAACCTCAGTAAATAAAATTTCAGAGACAGAATATGAATTGGTTTCAAAAGCAACTATTGAAACTGGATGGCATATGTACTCACAAAGTGTACCAGAAAATGGTCCAAATCCTACGTTTTTTACTTATGAAGATACTTCGGTGGCTTTTAAAATAATAGGTAAAACAATAGAAGAAGAGGGTCTTGTTATAGATGATCCTGTTTTTATGATGAAAATAAAGTTCTTTGAAAAAATGACCACATTTAAACAAAAAGTAGAAGTTAAAAAAAATGTATCAACTATAAAAGCTATTGTTGAATTTATGGCATGTGACGATTCTAGATGTTTACCTCCAAAAGAAGTAGATTTAGAATTTAATATTGCACAAAAAACAACTGAAAATCAGGTAATAAGTAAATCATTAAATACAAAAAAAAATGATGAAGACAATTCTACATCACCTTCAAAAAAAGGGCTTTGGATTGTTTTTTTATTAGGGCTTGCAGCTGGATTTGTTGCTATATTTACACCTTGTGTTTTCCCACTTATACCAATGACGGTAAGTTTCTTTACCAAGCAAAGTAAATCGAAATCAGAAGGTATTCGAAATGCTATTATTTATGGAGTTTTTATTATTGTTATATACGTTCTCTTAGGCACTATTGTTGTAGCTGTATTTGGAGCAAGTTCTTTAAATGCTTTAGCTACAAATGTATGGTTTAACATAATATTCTTTTTGATTTTATTGATTTTTGCGGCTTCTTTCTTAGGTGCTTTTGAAATAATGCTCCCTAATTCATGGGCAAATAAGATTGATAGAAAAGCAGATAAAGGAGGTTATATGGGTATTTTCTTTATGGCGTTAGCCTTAGCTATTGTATCCTTTTCTTGTACAGGACCTTTTGTGGGGAGTATTATTGGTGCTTCATCATCATTAGGAGGTTTAGCACCAATTATAGGGATGTTTGGTTTTTCATTAGCTATAGCATTACCATTTTCTTTATTTGCCGCTTTCCCAGGTTGGTTAAATTCTTTACCAAAATCTGGTGGCTGGTTAAATACCGTTAAAGTAGTATTAGGCTTTTTAGAATTAGCATTTGCTTTTAAATTTTTATCTAATGCAGATTTAGTATTACAAGCGCATTTGTTAGAACGCGAAGTGTTTTTAGCTATTTGGATTGCTGTTTTTGGCTTATTGGCATTGTACTTATTTGGAAAAATCCAATTACCACATGATTCATCTTTAGCACATATTTCTGTAGGAAGATTAAGTTTAGGTCTTATTGTTTTATCATTTACTATATATATTATTCCTGGGTTATGGGGTGCACCATTAAATTTAATAAGTGCATTTCCACCTCCACTGGAATATAGTGAGTCTCCTTATGGTGTAGGATTTACAAAATTAGGAAATGGTTCAGTTTCTGTATCTAAAGATCATAACGATTTACCTGATGGATCTCATCTTTTAGCACCACATGATATTTTAGCCTTTAATGATTATGATAAAGGTTTAGCCTATGCAAAAAAAGTTGGTAAACCAGTTATGGTAGATTTTACAGGTTGGGCATGTGTTAACTGTAGAAAAATGGAACAAAACGTATGGCCAAAACCAGAAATTTTAAATATCCTTAAAAATAAAGTTGTACTAATATCACTTTATGTTGATGACAAACGAGAATTAGAAGCCTCCGAAATTGAAGAATCCAAATTACGACCAGGTAAAAAGCTTAAATATATAGGACAAAAATGGAGCGAACTCCAAACCATAAAATATAAAGCCAATTCACAGCCATTTTATGTGTTAATGGGGCATAATGAAGAAGATTTAATTGATCCTATAGCTTATACTCCTGATGTAGATCAATTTCTTTCTTGGTTAGAAAAAGGTATTTCAAATTTTAAAAAGAATGAATATCAATAATTTTAAAAAGAATGAATAATTAAATAAAATTTTTTGAACATGTCATTAAATGAAAAAATAGCATCAGAGCTAGAACAATATTTTTCATCATTCAGAGAAGGTATTGTTGGTATAGATGAATATTTTGAATCTCCTTATGGAAGAAAAAAAATCATTTATGCAGATTGGACGGCAAGTGGTAGAATATATAGACCAATTGAAGAAGCTTTCCTCAATAATATAGCACCATTTGTAGCTAACACACATACAGAAACTTCAATTACTGGGTCTGTTATGACAATGGCTTATCATGAAGCTAGAAAAATTATAAAAGAACATGTGAATGCTAATAATGATGATGTTTTAATAACTGATGGAACTGGTATGACGGGTGTTATAAATAAGTTTCAACGTATTCTAGGACTAAAAGTTTCAGAAAATTTAAAGCAATATACTCATATTCCAAATGAATTAAAACCGATTGTTTTTATTACCCATATGGAGCATCATTCTAATCAAACTTCCTGGTTAGAAACAATTGCTGATGTTAAAATTATTCCTTGTCAAAAATCTGGGTTGATTTGTTTTGAAAGTTTTGAAATGTTACTAAAACAATATAAAACAAGACCTATAAAAATTGCGTCAGTTACAGCTTGTTCTAATGTTACTGGGATTAGGACAGATTATCATAAACTTGCTAAAACAATCCATCAATATGGAGGACTTTGCTTTGTTGATTTCGCATGCTCTGCTCCTTATGTTAACATTGATATGCATCCCACAGATAAAGACTCTTATTTAGACGCTATTTTCTTTTCACCACATAAATTTTTAGGTGGACCAGGAAGTTCAGGAGTACTAATTTTTAATAAAAAATTATATAAAAATTTAATTCCTGACAATCCTGGTGGTGGTACAGTAAGTTATACTAATCCTTGGGGGGATCACGATTATATAGAAGATATTGAAACTCGTGAAGATGGTGGAACTCCAGGGTTTTTGCAAGCTATAAAGATAGCTCTTTCAATGCAACTTAAAGAAAAAATGGGGGTACAAAAGATTTTGAGAAGAGAACATGAGCTTTGTGAAATTATTTTTGATAAACTTTCTAAAATAGATAATTTAAAAATTTTAGCATCAGAACACAAAGATCGATTAGGAATTTTTTCTTTTTTTATTGAAAATACTCATTTTAATTTAATTGTAAAATTATTAAATGACAAATTTGGTATTCAAGTCCGTGGTGGATGTTCTTGTGCTGGGACATATGGACATTTTTTATTACAAGTTAATCAACAAACTTCAAAAGAGATTGAAAAAAAAATATTAAAAGGCAATATGGTTGAACGTCCAGGTTGGATTCGTTTGTCTATTCACCCTACAATGACTAATTCAGAAATTAACTTTATATGTGATGCTATTGCAGATGTTGCTTTAAATCACAGTATATGGGGGAAAGATTATAAATATGATACCTTTAAGAATGAGTTTGTACACAAAACTAACAATAATGCTGAAAAAACAATATTAAAAGACTGGTTTAAATTATAAATAAATATCAATTTATTTAAAAGTAAATTTTTATTAGTATGATTTTAAGTTGTTTGTATTTCTAAGTTTATTAAACTTGAAGGGGAATAAAATTTAAGTAACAATTATAAATTAATTAATATGGAACCATTAGAATTATTCAAAAAAGATTGGAAAAGAATTAAAAAGACTTTACCTAAATACCCAAAAAAAGAGCTTTATGGATTTATTTATAAAAAATCAACTTTGACAGTTGATTTAACTCATCCATTTAAAGTTTAAGAGAAGTTCCTAAGTATTAATTAAAATTTATCCAAACGAAATTCGATATTAAAAAAAAATAAAAAAATACTGGAATTATTATTTAGTAATAATATAATAAACACAAATTAACTTACCTTATAAATTTAGGCAATATGTCAAACAGAATAGAAAAAGTTAAATGCTTAATTATTGGTTCAGGACCATCAGGTTATACTGCAGCTATATATGCAGCTAGAGCAAATATGAAACCCGTTTTGTATCAAGGTACTCAACCTGGAGGTCAGTTAACAACCACAAACGAGGTTGAAAATTTCCCAGGATATCCAGAAGGGATTACTGGGCCAGAAATGATGATAGAGTTACAAAAGCAGGCAGAACGTTTTGATACCGATGTTAGAGACGGTTGGATTACTAAAGTGGATTTTTCTGACGATGTACATAAAGTTTGGGTAAATGAATTAAAAGAAATTCATTGTGACACAGTAATCATTTCTACAGGAGCATCTGCAAAATATTTAGGTTTAGAGTCCGAACAAAAATATTTAAAACTAGGAGGAGGTGTTTCTGCCTGCGCAATATGTGATGGATTCTTTTACAGAAATCAAGAAGTAGTAATTGTTGGTGCTGGAGATTCTGCATGTGAAGAGGCACATTACTTATCAAAATTGTGTAAAAAAGTAACCATTTTGGTAAGACGTGATGAGTTTAGAGCATCGAAAATAATGGCCGATAGAGTTAAAAACACTTCAAATATTGAGATATTATTCAATACCGAAACCAATGAAATTTTAGGCGACGAGCAAGTAGTTACTGGTGTTCGGGTGTTCAATAATAAAACCAATGAAAAGCATGAAATTCCTGCAACAGGTTTTTTTGTAGCTATTGGTCATAAACCAAATACCGATATTTTCAAAGAGTATTTAAAGCTTGATGAAACAGGATATATTATAAATGTTCCTGGTAGCTCTAAAACAAACATCGAAGGTGTGTTTGTGTCTGGTGATGCTGCAGACCATGTTTATAGACAGGCTATTACCGCTGCAGGTACAGGTTGCATGGCAGCTTTAGATGCGGAACGGTATTTGGCGAGTAAGGAATAAAAAATAATTATTAACTAACAACAACAACAACTAATCAATCAAAAATGAAAATCAAAAAAGTCTTAGTCGCAAATCGTGGTGAAATTGCCATTAGAATTTTTAGAGCTTGCGTAGAGATTGGTGTTAAAACAGTAGGAGTTTACACCTTTGAAGACCGTTATTCATTACACCGATATAAAGCCGATGAATCTTATCAAATAGGTGAAGATAACGAACCTTTAAAACCATATTTAAATATAGATGCAATTATAAAAGTTGCAAAAGAGAATAGTGTAGATGCGATTCATCCAGGTTATGGTTTTTTATCAGAGAATTCAGAATTTGCACAAAGATGTTTAGATAATGGCATCGTTTTTATTGGACCAAAAGTATCTGTATTAAAAGCTCTTGGAGATAAAATAACGGCAAAAAAAGTAGCCGAAGAAAATAATGTACCAATTATTAACAGCAGTAAAAAAGATCTCACAAATATAAATATTGCATTATCTGAAGCTGAAGAAATAGGATATCCTGTTATGCTTAAAGCTGCATCAGGAGGAGGAGGACGTGGTATGCGTGTAATCCGATCTAAAGATGAATTGGAAAAAGATTTCAACGAATCGAAAAGGGAATCTTTAAATGCCTTTGGAGATGATACTGTTTTTTTAGAAAAATATGTTGAAAATCCAAAGCATATTGAGGTTCAAATTGTAGCGGACTCACATGGAAATATGGTGCATTTATTTGAGCGAGACTGCTCTGTTCAAAGACGTTACCAGAAAGTTATTGAGTATGCACCTTCCTACGGATTAGAACAAGAAACCAAGAATAAGCTCTATGAGTACGCTATAACAATATGTAAGGCAGTTGACTATAATAATATAGGTACTGTTGAGTTTTTGTTAGATGATGACGGCAGTATTTATTTCATTGAAGTTAACCCAAGAATACAAGTTGAACATACTGTTACAGAGGTGGTTACTAATATTGATTTAGTGAAAACACAATTATTTGTTGCTGGTGGATACAAACTTTCTGACCAACAAATAAAAATAGAAAATCAAGAAGCTGTAAAACTTACAGGGTATGCATTGCAATGTCGTATTACCACTGAAGATCCAACAAACGACTTTAAACCAGATTATGGTACAATATCAACATATAGAAGCGCATCAGGTTTTGGAATACGTTTAGACGCAGGAAGTATTTATCAAGGGGTTAAAATATCACCTTTTTTTGATTCTATGCTGGTTAAGGTATCTGCAAGTGGCAGAACACTTGATGGGGCTTGCAGAAAAATGAGAAGAGCCTTGTCTGAATTTCGTATTAGAGGGGTAAAAACGAATATTTATTTTTTAGATAATATCTTAAAGGATCCTATTTTTAGAGATGGAAAAACCACCGTAAATTATATTAAAAACGAACCGTCCTTGTTCCAATTTCCCGAATCTAAAAACAGAGCCAGTAAATTGGTAGAATTTTTAGGTGAAGTTATTGTTAATGGAAATCCAGATGTCAAGAAAATAGAAACAAATAAAAAGTTTATAAAGCCAAAAGTTCCAACATTTGATAAATCTCAAGCATATCCTAAAGGAACAAAGGATTTATTAACAGAACTTGGACCAGAAAAATTTGCAAACTGGCTTAAAAACGAAAAAAAGCTGCACTATACAGATACTACAATGCGCGATGCACATCAAAGTTTAATTGCAACACGTATGCGAACTTTAGATATGTTGCAAGTGGCAGAAGGCTATGCGAAGAATCATCCAGAAATTTTTAGTATGGAAGTTTGGGGTGGAGCAACTTTTGATGTTTGCCTTCGGTTTTTACACGAAAACCCATGGGAAAGACTTCGTTTACTACGTAAAGCTATGCCAAATGTACTGTTACAAATGCTTATTAGAGGTTCTAATGGTGTTGGTTATACAGCATATCCCGATAATTTAGTACAAAAATTTGTTGAGCAGTCTTGGGAAAACGGAGTAGATATTTTTAGAATATTCGATTCTTTAAATTGGATGAAATCCATTGCGCCCTGTATTGAGCATGTGCGTACTAAAACTAATGGTTTAGCCGAAGGTTCTATTTGCTATACAGGTGATATATTGAATCCAAGTAAAACAAAATACAATATAAAATATTACATAAAGCTAGCAAAAGATATTGAAAATGCGGGAGCTCATATTTTAGGTATTAAAGATATGGCTGGATTATTAAAACCTAATGCAGCTTACGAATTAATATCAGCTTTAAAATCTGAAATCAACATTCCTATTCATTTACACACTCATGATACATCGTCTGTTCAAGCTGCGATGTATTTAAAAGCTGCTGAAGCAGGGGTTGATGTTATTGATGTGGCTTTGGGTGGTTTGTCTGGTTTAACATCTCAACCAAATTTTAATTCAATACTTGAGATATTCCGTTTTCATGAACGAGAAAATCATATAGATAGTAAAAAATTAGCTGAATATTCAGATTATTGGGAATTGGTTAGAAACTATTATTATCCTTTTGAATCTGGGTTAAAAGCAGGAACAGGAGAAGTCTATAATCATGAAATTCCAGGTGGACAATATTCAAATTTAAAAGGACAAGCCATTGCTTTAGGTTTGGAAGATAAATTTCCAGAAGTAACCAAAATGTATGGGGAAGTTAATCAGCTGTTTGGTGATATTGTCAAAGTAACACCAAGTTCGAAGGTTGTAGGTGATATGGCGCAATACCTTATTAGTAATAATCTTATCATAGAAGATGTTTTAGAAAAAGGAGATTCATTATCGTTTCCACAGTCAGTTATAGGTTTTTTTAAAGGTGATTTAGGGCAACCCGTTGGTGGTTTCCCTGAAAAAATTCAAAAACTGATTTTAAAAGACCAAAAGCCATATACCGAAAGACCCAATGAGCATTTAGATCCTATTGATTTTGAAGAAGAATTTAAAGTATTTAATAAGAATTTTTCCAAAGGAATGGGTAGAGATTTAGAAATTACAGATTTTTTGTCATATAATTTATATCCTAAGGTATTTTGTGATGCTTATAACAATCATGTAAAATATGGGAATGTAACCAATATACCAACCAAAAATTTTTTTTACGGCATGGAAGTAGGCGAAGAAATTATGGTAGAAATAGAAAAAGGAAAAAATGTTCTAATTTCTCTAGTTTCTGTGGCTGATGCTGATGTGATGGGTAATGTAGGTGTCTTGTTTAAAGTTAACGGACAGTTGCGCAATGTGTTAATTAAAGATAAAACCATTAAAGTAGAATCTGCTCAAAACATTAAAATAGAAAAAGGTAATCCCAAACATATTGGAGCTCCGTTACAGGGATTGTTGTCTGATATTATTGTAAAAAATGGACAAGAAGTAAAAAAGAATGATCCCTTATTTGTTATAGAAGCTATGAAAATGGAAACTACGGTGGTAGCACCTGAAGCTGGAGTAGTAAATAAAATTGAACTAAAAACTGGTGCACTAGTTAATGCAGAAGATCTTATAATAAGTTTCAAATAATATTCTGAATCAGAATTGAATTTAGATAATAGGTAGAAATATTAATTTATACAATTTTATTATTCTGAACGAATTAAAATAATTAATAAAATATTTTATATGAAAACAATTTTAACACTTTCAAATCTTACCAAAAAATTTGGTCAGTTAACGGCTGTAAAAGATTTAACTATAACAATTAATAAAGGTAACGTATATGGAATTTTAGGACCTAATGGCAGTGGGAAATCAACTACACTAGGGATTGTTCTCAATGTAATTAATAAAACCTCTGGAAACTTTGAATGGTTTGAAGGGAGTATTACTGGAAGTGATGCACTTAAAAAAGTAGGAGCTTTAATAGAGAGCCCTAATTTTTATCAATATATGACTGCAGAACAAAACCTTAAACTTGTATGCAGGATTAAAAATATTTCGTTTAAAAAAATAGACGAAAAATTAGATATTGTAGGACTTTTAGATCGGAAAAATGATAAATTTAGGACATATTCATTAGGAATGAAACAACGTTTAGCCATCGCATCTGCGTTACTTAATGACCCAGAATTATTAATTTTAGATGAACCAACTAATGGACTTGATCCTCAAGGAATTCATGAAATTAGAAAATTAATTAAAAAAATAGCTACAGATGGAATCACCATTTTATTAGCATCACATTTACTTGACGAGGTTGAAAAAGTTTGTTCTCACGTGATAGTATTAAGAAAAGGGGAGAAACTTTATTCTGGTTCTGTTGATGAAATGATCAATAGCAATAGTTTTTTTGAGGTAAAATCAAATCAAAAAGAAGAGCTTCTTAGTTATTTAAAATCGAATCCCGCAATTAAAAACGTGAAAATAGAAGGAGATTTAATAACAGCATTTTTGTTAGAAGCAATAGATGCTAGTGATTTTAATAAAGAACTCGTAAATCAAAACATAATACTTTCTCATCTTGTAAAAAGAAAAGAAAGTCTTGAAGAAAAGTTTTTACAAATTACAAATAATAATAATTAAACACTTATGATACGCTTAATACAAATTGAAACTCAAAAACTTTGGCTAAATAGAGCAAGTAAAATATTAATATTGGTTTCTTTTATACTACCTCTTACAGTTATATTACTGTCCTCTATTTCGATTAATTTATTTAGTTTTTTAAATATAAAAATGGGAGAAATAGGAATGTTTAATTTTCCAATGATTTGGCATGTTGCTACTTTTACTGTTTCTCTGTTTAAAATATTCTTCGCAATAGTAATAGTTAGTATGATAGGAAATGAATACAGTAATAAAACTATAAAGCAAAATTTAATTGATGGATTAAGTAAAAAAGAGTTTTTATTATCAAAGTTTTATACGATCGTAATTTTCTCAATTATCTCAACAATATTAATTGGTATAACTATACTTTTTATAGGGTTTTATAACACAGAACTTACTAATTTTAAAATTATTTTCAATGAAAGTGAATTTTTATTTGCCTACTTAATAAAACAAATAGGCTTTTTTAGTCTTTGTTTGTTTTTTGCATTATTAATTCGCCGTTCAGCATTCTCACTAGCATTTTTGTTTATTTTGTATTTTGTCGAATGGTTGTTTTATGGACTTTTAAATAGGATTACGAATGAAACTATAGCAGAGAAGATTTATAATTTATTTCCTTTACATAGTATGTATAAGTTAATAGACCAACCTTTTCAGAGAGTATTATTGGTGAAATTTCCTAATAATCAAGAAAAATTATTGGATTATACTGTTTATTTTCATGAAATCTTTATTGTTTTAGTTTGGACTACTATATTTCTGTTTTTATCCTATTTTCTATTGAAAAAACGTGATTTGTAATTAATTTAAATTGTTCTAAAATAATATTTTACTTAATAAACACATAAATCTTTACAACAAATTAATCCAAAAGGAGATATTTCTTTTGAACCTTATTATATTTTAATCAAAAATCAATAACATGAAAAAATCATTATTTATTTTGGCAATTAGTCTATTTGTATTTATAGAAACAAATGCACAAGTAGAGTATAAAATAATTACTAGTGTAGAATCCATTATCCCTAGTGGATCAGGGAGGTCACGTATAATATCTGCTAATGTAGACAGAAACTACAAAGATTTTACATCTGAACAAACAGAGGGTGATAATACTAGAAATAAGGCAGATAGAAGCGAGATTAGAGTTAAAGATTTTGAAGAAACTAAACTTTTAAATTTTTATAACCTTGTTGGGATTCGTTTTCAAAATATTGCAGCAAATGATGCGGTTGTTACATCAAAAATTAATACGATGGCAGAAGAAGGTTGGGAACTCGCTTTTGTTACGAGTGGTGTTGAAAGTGATGGAGGAAAAGACGATGGGCAAGGGATTTTTATTACACGATATGTTTTTAAAAGATCGAAAAAATAATTTAGAAAAGCATCAGTTTTTATAAAAGAATTTATATGAGCTCAATATTGTATTGGGCTCCTTTTATTTACAATTGTTATTATTTGTTTTCTAAATGGGAAATACCTTAGGAATCCATTTATTTTATGAAAAAATAGTATTTTCACTACTTAATTTGTAGGTAGTGCTAAAAAAATGTATGTTTTGGAAAAACAATTGTAAAATAGTCTTCAGCTTTTTTTGAAGAGTCCGTCTATGTATATGAGGTATTAATACCTCATATAATAATTAAATTTTATGACCTTTTAAAAACATTGTTTTATATTCTGAAACACTACAAAGAGGTCTAATTAAATAATGAGGTTTATTTTTTTATAATCTTAAAACTACTTTTTTTGTTTTCACTTTCAATGGTTAAAAAATAAACCCCACTTGATAAATTGTTTCCAATTTTTATATCTTGATTTGTATAATAATCATTTGTTATAAATTTGACTCTTCCTAAAAGATCAGATATACTTAATTTAATTTTTTTACTAGATTTTGAATCAATTGTAAAACCATTTTCATTTGTAAAAGGGTTAGGGTAAATTAGGTAGTTATTCTTTAAGTTAAAATCAGCCTCATTTAAATTACTAGGGGCTACATCTATATAATTAAAATTCATATCATTTGATTTGTAAATAATTTTCAAAAACACCTCTCCTTGAGGTAAGAATACATTGTTTACTATTTTATTAGTAAAATTTTGTTGCCCTCCGGTATTTAGAAAGGTTTCTTCGGTTCTTACTAATGTATCATTTATCATAATATCAAATTTACCAAGAACTGCATCAGTAGCTACTCTAAAAGTCATATTGTAATTACCTGCTGTAGGAACATTCAACATATATTCTCCCCAATCGTTTACATTAATATCAGTTACATTTTGAATGGTTCCTCCATCGTTGGTGTTTTCTAAATCAGTTCCTTTACGGCGATAATGGTTGTTTCCAATTATTCTTCCAGGAATGTCTATTTTTTTAAGAGTATAAGACACATTTATATATTCATTTCCTATTGCACTAAGTACACCATTAGTAGGACTTAATAATTGTCCTTCTAACATATCTGTCCATGTGTCTGGAACCCTGCCAGTAAACCATGAATATCTATAAATGTCAGGATCAGCCTCAAAAGCATTTGTTATAGTCATCATAAATGCAATTTTATCAGCACTACTTTGAATAACTCTGTTAGCAAACTCAGTAACCCAAATTGGTTTTCCATATTTTTTTAACAATCCTATTTCTCCTATCACACTATACGGATTGTTTTGAGAGGTATATGCATGGCCTGCAATATAATCCACTTTACAATTAGGACATAACGCAAAAAAATCATCATGCCATGCAATAGGGCTACTATATCCACCATAATTATTTGGGCCATTAAAAGCAGGACTAGCACTAACAATTTCTAAATTTTTTGTAGCTGCAACTGTTTCTATTCTAGACCAAAAATTAACTGCTTCTTGAGGAGTCATTCTTGCACCATCATTAAAATTAGGTTCGTTAAAAGCTAATAAATATTTTGCACCAGGGCGAATATTACTTATAAAGGTATTTAAATCATAACTATTGTTCCATGCCATAGGGACAAACTCAACACCTATGCTTGCATAATTACTTTGTACATCATTATCAGGCTGAATAGACCAATTATACCACCATGTTATACCAGGACTTAACGCTACAAGATCTGCCACAGAATGATGCCCGTATGCAATACCTCTTTTAGGGCTTTGTGCTGATAAATTATTAGATATTAAAATAATAAAAAGCAAGCTAAAAATTTTTTTAATATGCATAAGTGATTTGTTTTAGAAGTATTATACGGGTAAAGCTAGTGAAAAATATATAGATTATTATGTTAAAACACACGCATTTCATTTTAAAAACTATGAAATATTTCAATTCTTAAAAAACACACACCTAATAATGCAACTTAGATACGTTTTAAAATTAAAACTACTTTTAATTTTTTTTATCCAACTCCTTAAGAGTTTTGTATAATAGTACTATTATATAAGATCTGAGTTATGGTTAGCTTAATCATTATTTTGACTATTAGGATAAGTTATAGTATTATTAGTTTGAGCAAAAATTATGAATTTGCAGACTTTAATTACCATTGTGAAATCAATTATTCTTAGTAGTTCAGTTAGATTACGTTTAATATCTATTAAAGAAGACCGAAACTACAAAGATTTTAAAGAGGATGTTTTTAAGGTGTTGTAAACAAGGTGTATAGAGCAAAATTAGGATTAGAGATTTTGAAGTAACTAAACTTTTAAGTTTTTATTACCTTGTTGGGATTCGTTTTAAAAATATTGTATTAAAAGACACAATTGTTATTTTAAAATTAATTCAATTGCTGAAGAAGTTTAGGAACATGTTATTGTAAAAAGTGATAGAGGGAAAGATGATGGGCAAGGAACTTTTATAATACGGGATGTTAAAAAAATTGAAAAAGCCCATGAAAATTATCTATCATAAATTTACCTGTTAGTTAAATTGCTTATCAATTGGGTTCTGAACACCTATAATATTTAGTAGATTGTTTAAAAATAAATCTAAGTTATCATTTTTATACTTTAGGACAAAGTATAATTGAATATAACAAGAATAACTTAAATCTTTTTAATGTTTGCTCTTTATCTATTAGATAAAGTTATGCAAAAATGTTGTACTTAAAATCTGCTAATTTCTCACATTTAAGCTTTAAAGGATTTTAGCCAATAATTCTCGGGTAGGTAATATTAATACTTTGATTGGTTTACATTTATTATAGTAATTTCAAAAGGACGAAGTCATTAAGTGCCTCATTGATTGATTCTCTGTAGGAATAAAATAGTTGTACTCATTTATGAAACTAATAATGTTCTAGTATGTTGCTTTAGTAAATTACTTTCTTTTAAATGTAACAATTATAATTTCAGAAACCTTTAATTATGACTTAGTGGTAAAACAATTTATAAATTAACTAATAGTTCTTACGATAACCACATTCTATTTAAAGAGTAAGTGAGATATTTGGTTACAAAAAATTAATAATTCCTAAACATTTTGCAAAAAAAATATTGGGCATAAAAGTAAGCAAGGGATTGGATGATTTAAAAGGGAAATTTTCGTTTAATAGGAATTAAACTTTTGAAACGAAGCAATTAAAATCTAATAGAATAAAGAGACTGTCCGAAAAGTAATAAAATCGTCATTCCTTTCGCCTAGATGAATCGGAATCTAATAAGTGCTGAAATTCAGTTTTTTATAGAAATAAACTGAAACAAGTTTGACAAGATTGCGGTCTTTTCGGACAGCCTCTTCTAAGAATTATTCTACGTTTAAATTCACCTTTTCCTGCCAGTCAAAAGTTCCCACACGCTTGGCCACTAACCATTGATTATTGACAAGAATGTAGTCATCTTCGTAAATTGCACCGATAGTGGTTTTTATTTTTTTACCGTTTTCGTTACCAATAAGTGTTATCAAACAATAACATTTTCCTGTAGCCGTATTATCGTTTATAGTAACCACTTGCTGACCATTAAAATGATACACCGTTTCAAAATCTTTAAGAAACTCCTTGAAAGTTTTTTCCATACTTTTTCTTCCTTGCAACTTTAAAATAGTAATACCATTAGCTATTGTTTCAGATATGGCATTTTCCGTAAACAATTCAACCTGATTAACATAATCTTTTTTGTCACCAAGAATCGAAATTTCATCAACCAGTTCTTTCAATAAAATTCTATCTATTATTTCTTTGCTACTCATACATTTGTTTTTTAAAGATGCTTTGTAAAACTTAAAGCCTCTTTAGTTTTGTAAATTTCTATACTTACGATACTTTAAGTACAATCTTTCCTTGTATATGTCCTTCAGCTGCTCTTTCGTGTGCTTTGCCCGCATCTGCAAGTGAAAAAACACTATCAATTACAACACGAATCGTTCCATAATCAAGCAAACGAGCTAATTCTTTCAGTTGAGCACCACTCGAACGTACTTGTGTTGCAGAAACAGTCACACCTAATTTTTTAGCTTCTTCAGTTCCAGAAAAACCTAATGGAAAAATTGGAAACAAAGAACCACCTGGCTTAAGTATTCGTAAAAATCTTCCTGTCGTTGCTCCTCCAACAGTATCAACAACTAAGTCTATATCTTTAACAATATCTTCTACTTTCTCTTTTGTATAATCAAAAAATTCATCTGCTCCTAACTCTCTCAACAAGGCTTCTTGTTTAGTAGAAGCTACGGCAATTACTTTTGCTCCTTTCCATTTAGCGAGTTGTACGGCAAAATGTCCAACTCCACCACCAGCTCCGTTTATAAGCACAGTTTTACCTTTAAGGGGAACAGGTTCATGTTTTTTGGGTTGCAACGGATTAGGTTCATTATGTCCTAATTCTATCATAAATTGCCAAGCCGTTAGTAGTGACATTGGAGCAGCAGCAGAAAGAATATGATCTATTTTTTTTGGTTTTAAAGCAACTTCAGAGACAGGTATAGTAATATATTCTGCATATGCTTGACTTTGACCAAAACTAGGAAAACGCACCATAGAATATACCTCTTCACCAACCGAAAATTCGGTTACATCTGTAGCGATAGCTTCTATAATACCCGAAATATCTGTTCCTAAAATTATTGGGAACGGAACTACAGGTTGCCATTCTGGCGGTAACATTTTATAACCATCACGCAAATACCAATCTGGTGGATTAAGTCCTATTGCTTTGACTTTTACTCGGACTTCTCCTGACTTTAATTCGGGAATTGGTGCATCTTCATATTGTAGCACTTCTGTTCCACCAAATTTATGTTGTCTAATCGCTTTCATAACCAAACGAGTTTCATTTCTTTCGTGTTTTTTTTGAAATTTTTCCATTACTATATATTTAATTATTTGTTACAAAATTAAATTATATATATCTTTGTGTCAAGTATGTACTTTTTTGTATGTTACATACAAAAAAGTATGTATTGCTGAAAATTAATAAGTTATAATAAAATTAAAATGAAAAATAATTTAAATATTACTGAAAATATTCAAATATGTGCAGTAGATTTTGCTTTTAAACGAATTGGCGGAAAATATAAAGCAAGAATATTGTGGTATTTGTTTTTAAAAGGTGTTTTACGATATGGGGAATTAAGCAGAACTATGCCTGATATAACAACAAAAATGTTAACACAAACACTTCGTGAACTGGAAGAAGATAAACTTATCAATCGCAAAGTTTATCAAGTAGTACCACCCAAAGTAGAATATTCCTTGTCAGAAACTGGATATGAACTAATTCCGTTTATTGAGCATTTACACAATTGGGGTAAAAAGCAAATCGCTAAGGAAATTGAAGAGTGCGAAGTATGTAAATAATGACACTATCCTAATAATTGACACGATTATAAGCAGTGAAAACGATTTATTGTCGTAATTAATTTCAAGAACACGACAACAAATCATTCCTATTACTTTGGTATCTAAATCAAATACTTTAAGTTAAAAAGCAGATAAGACAACTTTTAAATTTTCGACAGCTTTGTCTCTACTTTCTGTATTATTAAATATGGCTTGTGAAGTAATGTCTTTGCCATAAAATTCTCATTAGATGATTTATCTATCGCCAGATTTGAACCATTAATACTGATACCCGCAAAAACTCCTTTGCTGCGTGAATAGGAATAGATTTCGGCATCTAATTTATAATCTGTGTGACCACTTAAGTTACGACCTACGGGACCAGCAGTCACAGATATATCGCCACCAATAGTAAATCTCCATTATTAACTTTAGTAAGTATCCCTTTATTTTTGAATACTAAAACGAGGTCTACAGATTGTACACCAGCTTGGAAACCAACACTACCTCCAGTTAAAGTAATAAACACAGGATTACTCCACTTACCATTAGGTAGTTTGACCAAAGCTATTCCTCTACCTCGTTTGCCTCCTACGCCAAAACCTAAGTTTAGCAATTTAGGGATCACTATTACAGCTTCATAATGAACCATTAGTTCGTGTGGTATGCTTTCCTCCATTTTACTGATGTCTACCAGCACTTTTGCTGATTTGTTAATACGTTCTGTTTCTTTGTCTGATTTAATAGCCGAAGTAAGTAAGAAAATTGCACTCATTATAAGAGGTGCTTTCCAAAATTTTGATGCATTCATAAGATTTTAGATTTAATTATTATTTGTTAAAAACATACTAGATCTAGTGATAAGTTAATAAAACTACTATTATTGGCAATTCCAAAATGTTGTTTACGATAGTTAATGGATTTCTAATTATACATTTTCTCTGAGAATGCCTTTACGCTTGTAGGTGTTTTTTCTAAAAGTTTTTCCATTTGTGATTTTCCTCCTTCTAATTCACCTTGTTTAGCTGCAGCAGAAAATCCACCTATCATTTCAGCATACATCTTTGGCATTCCATTATTTATCATTGTATGTAGAAATATATCTAAACTCGAACTTAAATAAGTTATATTTTTATTTGTAATTTCAGATATTATAGTAGCAATCTCTGTAAAGGATACCCCAGGTAAAGAGATATTATAAATTTTATTTTGGTGTCTTTCTGATATTATTATATTTGCAGCCACTTCTGCCATTTCATTTCGTAATGCAAAAGCTATTTTACCTTCACCTGCTGGAAGAAAAATTCCCTTTTCTAAAACATTTTTACCTAAAAATAAAGGTAGCATATCTAAATAAAGTCCATTTCTAAGGATAGTATATTCAATACCGCTTTCAATTAAATTATTTTCTGTAGCCAAATGTGATTTCATTACAAAATTCATTGGTGAAGTTATACTATCTGTCTTATGTATTTGGCTTGTGTAAAGTATATGTTTAACTCCTGTCTTTTTTGCCGCTTTAATGACTTGTAAATGTTGTTTAATACGATTTTCTAATTCTCCACTTGAAACAAAAAGCAACTTATCAATCCCATAAAATGCTGAAATCAATGAGTTATAATCGCTATAATCTCCAATAACAATATTCACACCTATATTTTTTAAATTCTCTGCTTTAGTTTCATCCCTAACTAATGCATAAATTGATTTACTGTCAACTCCTTTTTTTATCAATTCATCTATTACAACTTTTCCATATTGTCCAGTTGCTCCTGTAATCATTGTTTTTTTCATCCTTACTATTTTTTTTTATCCTTTAAGCTGTTAATACTAACTCATAATCTATACTATTTTCTAACAAAATAATCTTAATATCGGACAATGTTAGATTTGAATTTAAAATTGAAATCATATAAAATTGATTATCAACTTTAGTACTTGTTAACTCTACATTTGGGCATATTTTCATAACTTCATAAGTAATCCAGAAAATTTGATACTCATAGTTACTATTTATTTTAAAATGAAAACTACTTTGACTTAATTCCATATGAATAAAATTTATTTATAAATAATTTAATATGTAATTATAAACCCATTTCATCTATTTTTTTTAAAGCAATACTTATCACAATTAAAGGTAACAATGTTTGAAAGAAAACCCATTGATTACATAACACTAGAATAACTTGATTAACCACAAAAACAGCTATATATGTAAATATTGCCCATATTTTCATACGACAAATACCTAGTATACATATAAAAGCAATTAAATTATTAGCAATAAGAAAATCAATATTTTCTATGTTAGTTATTATATCAATAATTGAAATTATTATATTTATGACACCTAGAAAACAACCTATTTTTAAAATAGATTTTTTTTTGTTGTTGTATCTCTTTTTATTATTCACTAAATTATTTTTAAATTGATAAAAAATGCTGGGCTGTGCATTTTGCCCAGCATTTAATCAAAATTTAACTAAAATAAAATATGAAAACTTAACTATTATTGTATAACATAATCCTTTACATCTACTTCAGATAACCTAAAATATCCAAAAGCAAAATTGTTAAAGTTTGTTTGATTAACAATATTACCCCTTACTGCAGCTGGCGTTGATGGAAAAGGGCTATCATCATTTCCTGATGCTAGAAGAATTTTCTTAAAATATTCATAATACCTTCTAGAAATTCCATATAACTTAATATTTAATGGATCCCCTGCTACTAAATCTTTATTTGAATAATACATTGTAATTTGATTCCCTTGCACATTTTGATCATTTTCCACTTGATATTGTGGAAAAGCAACTCTATTTGATTTATGACGATATAAATAATAATTTTCCTCTGAACCATTGTCCTGAAACTTGGCAAGAACTTCAACTTCATCACCTCCAAAACCAGCATCATTATTTTGAATTACATTATCTTCTATATTAGGCACACTAATTAAGTTTTCGCTCGCTGTGTATACTTGACCATTTAATAAAATAGTTAAGGTATAAGTTTCACCAATTACAGGTTGAAAATTATCACATATGTATTCTCCTGTTCCAGGGGTTTCAATAAAATCAAAAATCACACTTGAAGAATTTTCTACAGTGATAGAAGCACCCGATACTGTTGGAAATGACGAACTATAATACCCTGTTGATGTAGATAATTTTATTTTTTGTTCGTTACCCATAGTTCCTTTTACCCAGTCAATAGAAGCATCTATAACTAGTTTTGGTGCCCCAGTTTCTAAATCGACCTGAACAACTTCCTCACAACCAGTTAAAAACAAACCAGTTAATCCAATTATAATTTTAATTAATGTTTTCATCTTAATTATATTTTTAAAATTTAAAATTGTAAGTTACACTTGGAATGATTCCAAATATTGACATTTTTTTTGCTTCACTTGCACCAGTGTCTATATTTTGACCAAAATTGAATGAAGCAGCGTTTTTCCTTGCGTATGCATTGTAAATACTAAAAACCCATTCTCCTTGCCAACCTTTTTTCTTCTCTGGTTTTGGAATATAAGTTGCCGATAAATCTAAATGATGATATGCCGAAAGAGAATTAGCATTTCTAGTTCCATAACTAGCTATATTAATTCCTTGATATTCATATTTTCCATTTGGAAACGTTGCTGCTTTTCCAGTTTGATACGTAAAAATCCCCCCGAATGACCATTTTTTAGTTAATTGATAAGCACCTGTTACAGATAGATTATGTGTTTTGTCATAATTTGCACGATACCATTCACCATTATTTATACCTGGTTCAAAACTATTTCTTCCAGGAGTTCTTTGTTCCGCTTTAGATAGAGTATAAGATAACCATCCCGTTAATTTACCAGTATTTTTTTTAGCCATTATCTCTAAACCATATGAACGAGCTTCTCCATTAAGAAGTACTCTTTCTATATTCTTATTTGCAATTAATTCCGCACCATCAATATAGTCTGCTTTGTTTTTTACTTTTTTATAATACGTTTCAACTTCTAATGAGTAATCTCCATTTTTAAAATTTCTAAAATAGCCAAGTGCCACTTGATCTAAAATTTCTGGCTTTAAATAATTATCACTAGGCGCCCAAATATCTAATGGAGAAACTGAAGCCGTATTCGAAATCAAATGAACATACTGACTCATACGATTATAACTTGCTTTGATTGATTGATCGTTATTCAAAGAATAAGATACTGCAAAACGAGGTTCAAGATTACCAAAACTTGCAATAGATTTATTCTTACCATATTTTATACTTCCTGTAGGAGTAGCTTCTTCGTAAACTTGAAAATCTTGATTGAAGATAACCGCTTGATTATTGGCATATGTACTAACCTCTTCTTCACCTAAACGTTGAAAATTACTGTAACGAAGTCCATAATTTATAGATAATTTATCATTAAATTTATGTTCCGCACTCACATATATCGCATTTTCAAAGGCAAACTTTTTAGCAATTTGGTCTGGATTAATACTTGAAGATGCATCAACAGGATTAATTGTACCTGGATTAAAATCATATTTTATAGAATTTATTCCATAATTTAACGTTAGATTATTTGTAAGGTAGTGTTTGAAATCATATTTGAAATTATAGTTTTTTACTTCCGATTTCCAATCAATACCAACAAATTTTAATTTTAATCCATAATCATAATCACTATAAATTATAGATGCGTTAGAAAATAATTTATCTGAGAAAAAATGATTCCATCTTAAATTAAAGAATGAATTACCATAGTTGTTAATGAAATTGTTGTTGAAATTCATTTTATCATATCCAAAATATCCAGATGCAAACACATTATTATTATCATTGAATTTGTAATTAAACTTTGCATTGATGTCATAGAAATAAGCTGAATTTGGTTCGTCCGCTAGTTTAAGAAAAAGATGTGCATAAGACCCTCTACCTGCTAGAACAAATGAACTTTTTTCTTTAACAATCGGTCCTTCAACTAGTAATCTACTAGATATTGCCCCGATTCCTCCATTAAAATGATATTCTTTACTATTTCCTTCTTTCTGATAAATATCTAATACAGATGAAATTCTACCTCCAAAATTGGCTGGTATTCCTCCTTTATATAATTTTAAATCTTTTATTACATCTGAATTAAAAACTGAAAAGAAACCAAAAAGGTGAGAAGTATTATATATTATTGCTTCATCCAACAATACAAGGTTTCCATCAACAGAACCACCTCTAACATTGAACCCTGTAGCTCCCTCTTGTGCATTTGTAACTCCAGGTAGCTGCAATACCGATTTCAACACATCTACTTCTCCCATAACTGCTGGCATTTTTTTTATGGTAGAAATTGAGAGTTTATTAACACTCATTTCAGGTTTTTTGATGTTAGATTTAAGATTATTTGCAGTCAACACAACTTCATCAAGAGCAGTGCTTTTATATGTAAGACTAAAATTTCTTTGAATACTCTGATTTAATGAAACTTTTTCTTGAATAGTTGCATATCCCATATAGGTAATAAAAATTGTATATTCACCTTTAGGAACCGTTATGGAGTAAAAACCATAATTGTTTGTTGTAACTCCAGTGTTAAGTTCTTTAATATAAATATTAACACCTAACAATGTTTCATTGTTTTCAATATCAGCAATTGTACCACTTAGTGTAACTTTATCCTGAGCATTTGCTTCTAAAAGAAAAGCAAAAAAGAATAACAAGCATACCTTGACTTTGTCTTTCATATTTAACCGAATTAGATTTAAACTTATTTTTCGGCTAAACTATATTTTATTATTACCACAATATTTTTAATTATACGAAATGAATTATTTTTTATACCAAATTCAATCATAGTATAATTGCATTAAAATGAACTATTTATATAAATTTGACAATAAATATCGTTTTGTATAATAAGACAGTGCTTTTGTATAAATTCAAATTTGTTTTTAGTATATATCTTAAATTTGTATTGTTTAAAATTCACAACATGATATAATACTACTTTTTATGAACGAAAATTTTATATTTCAATTCTTTATATCCCCAAAGTATAGATTGTTTAGGCATCTTTTACTAATACTCTTTATGAGTGTTGTTTTATATAATAGTACACCCGAAGTGACAGAACCAACATTGATTCTGCTATTTTTTCTACTGCTTTTTTATGTTAATATGTATTTATTAGTTCCTAAATTATTATTTAGAAATAAATATGTTTTGTATTGTATGTCTATTTTGGGAATAATTTCTTTATCAGCACTTACATACAGAATTGGCTGTAATTTATTTGGAGAAGGAATTGATAGTGATGGATTAAATATTCCTCTTTTTGCCGCTTTGATTGTTGTTCTTGTGTCTGCATCTACTTCAGTTAAATTATTTCAAAAATGGATATTAGATAGACAATTAATTTTTGAACTTGAGAAATCTAAAACATCTGCAGAATTGGAACAGTTAAAAAATCAAATCAATCCTCATTTTTTATTCAACATGCTCAATAATGCTAATGTACTTACAAAAAGAGATCCAGAAAAGGCATCGCAAGTTTTAATGAAATTAAGTGATTTATTACGTTATCAATTGTATGATAGTGCCCGAGATAAGGTTTTATTGACTTCAGATATTCATTTTTTGGAAGATTTTTTAAATTTAGAAAAAGTTAGACGTGATAATTTCGATTTTTTAATTTCAAAAGAAGGAGATTTAAATGGAGTGCAAATACCACCATTATTATTTATTTCATTTGTAGAAAATGCTGTAAAGCATAATAATGACACATCAAAAACATCTTTTGTTCATTTATTTTTTGATATTAGAAATGGTAAACTTTTTTTCAAATGTATTAATTCTAAACCTTTAATGAAGGCTATTTATAAAACAGGAGGATTAGGTTTAGTAAATATTAAAAGAAGATTGGAACTTCTATTTCCAACTTCCCATAATCTAAAAATAGAAGAAAATAAAGAGACATTTTGTATAACCTTAAATATAAAATTATGAATTGTATTATAGTAGATGATGAACCTCTAGCTAGAGAAGCTATAGAAATGTTGATTGAAAAAACGCAAAATTTAACACTCATTAATTCATTTAATAGTGCAGCTTCGGCATCCGAATTTATGTATGAAAATAAAATTGATTTAATATTTCTAGATATACAAATGCCAGGCATAAATGGTATTGAATTTGCTAAAACAATTCCAAAAGAAACTTTTGTAATTTTTACTACAGCTTTTTCTGAATTTGCAACAGACAGTTATGAAGTTGATGCCATAGATTATTTAATAAAACCAGTAAAATTAGAACGCTTTCGAAAAGCAGTTGATAAAGCAAATACATATTCAAAACTTATTGATGTTGATTTTTCAACAAATAAAATAGAAAATTTTACTGAAGATTATTTTTTTGTAAAAGCTGATAGAAAAATGTTCAAAGTCTATTTCATTGAAATTCAATTCATTGAAGGATTAAAAGATTATGTAGTAATTCATATAGAAAGTCAAAAAATAATTACTGCAATGAATATTAAAAGCATACATGAGCACTTGCCAAAAAGTTTATTTGTTAGAGTTAGTAAATCATACATTATTAATTCAAAATTCATTGAGTCTGTTGACAACAATACTGTTTATATTGGCAAAAATGAAATACCTATCGGCAATGTGTATAGAGATTTCTTTTTTAATGAATTCGTGAGTAAAAGAATATTGAGTAGGTAGTTTAATTTTGATATGATTTTCTTATATTTAATGATGTAAAAAGGAGAATTTTCTAATTTACAAAACTTTGAATTACTTTTTATTTTAAAACTTATTTCCTGAATTTTGCAATTTAATTGTTTATTTTAATTGAAAGAAGCCCTAAATTCCATAGGACTCATGTTTTTTTATTTTTCTTAAACAACCTACTAAATGACAGTGAGTGTTCTAATTGGACATGTGAGTTTAGCCATCACATAAATTTAAGAATAAATGAATTACCCAATGCTTCGGATAAAATTTCAAAGTCTTAATATTTATAAAACTTATCAACGGATGCAAAGGCTTAGATAAGCCCAGCATCTTATGGAATTCGGTTAAAGATTCAAATTTTGAGAAGTTTTGCTACTTTTTACATCCTTCAAATTTATAATATTACTGCTTTTACCAAGGACAATTCTCTTTGCCAAAATATTCTTCACTAAAGAATCTTCCTGTAACGCCATCTTGTTCAATTAAAGTATATTTTGAAATTCGTTTTGCGGCTTGTTCTACCGAACTAGTTCCTTGATGACCTGTAAAATCAGTTTGTGTGTAACCCGGACAAACTGCATTTATTTTAATATTTGTTTCCCGTAATTCATAAGCTAAATTAATAGTGTACATATTTAAAGCTGTTTTTGATGCTTGATAAGCAACAAATCTTGTAGTATGATTATTAAAATCTGAAAACAAAGTAAGCGAAGCCATTGCGGTACTTACATTTACAATTCGAGGTTTATCTGATTTTTTTAATAATTCAACAAAAGTTTGGCAAACACTTACAACTCCATAAAGATTGGTTTCAAACACTTCTCTAAATTGCTCTGTACTAGACGTTAAAGCTGACTGATCAAAACCACCAGAAATGCCAGCATTGTTTATCAAAATATCCAATTGACTAGTTTCTCTTTCTATAATTTTTTTTGCAGATATAATGGTTTCAATCTTTGTAACATCAAGTTCAATTGCTTTAATGTTTTTAAAACCTTCGCTTATTAATTTATCTACAATTAATTTACCTTTTTTAATATCTCTACTTCCTATATATACAAATATTCCTTTTTTAGAAAGTTGCTTTGCGGTTTCCAAACCAATTCCTTTATTTGCTCCAGTAATTAATGCTATTTTCATTTTGCTAAATTTTATTTTATTGAGCAAAATTAGTTTGATATAAAATTACATGGTTTACCATTTGGTAAAAAACGCTTTTATGAAATGTTTTTTCTAATTCTACTTAACGATTGTTGTGTAACACCTATATAAGAAGCGATATGAGCCAACGGAATTCGATTTGCAAGTGATGGATAATTTTCTAAAAATTCTAAATATCTAGTAGTAGCATCTTGTGAAATAACAGGGTTTTTTCTAGATTTTTGATACATACATTTTTGCACCATTTTATTTTTTATAGTGTTCCAACCAACAATTGTTTGAGAAAGCTCTTCCCAATTGTGTTTTGAGAAAACGATTAATTTACAATTGGTAATAGCTTGTAAATATTCTGTAGTAACAGTATTAGATTCAAAATTAACATAATCTACTACTAAACTATTTTCGCTAATAAAACATCTTGTGATTTCTTCGCTTTTATTATTATAATAACAACCACGAATTACTCCTTCAATAACAAAACCAACTTGTTTTGGTATTTTTCCTGCTTCTGAAAAATAGTTGTCTTTTTGAATTTCTAAAAAAGTTATATTTTTCTCTATCAATTCAATTTGTAGCTTATTCAAATTACCAAATTGTAAAATATATCGCATCAATTCTTCCATAAAACAAAGTTAGTGAAACAAATATTTCTGAATTTATCATTTGGTAAATTATTTCTTTTTTAAATGAGTATCAATTTATTTTTTAAGCAAAAAAATTATATAAAAATATAGAGAAACAGTAGTTTAATTAAAAGTATTTCTAAATTCCACAGGACTCATATTTTCTTTTTTCTTAAATAACCTACTAAATGATTGTGAGTGTTCAAACCCTAATTCATAAGCAATTTCACTTATAGTAAGTTTTGTACTAGATAGTTTTTCTTTGGCTTTTTCAATCAGTTTTTCATGAATAATTTGTTGTGTACTTTGCCCAGTTAATGTTTTTAAAAGACTGCTTAAATAGTTAGCCGAAATATTTAATTCATCAGCAATGAACTGTACTGTTGGTAAACTTTTATTGGCAGCTTTGGTATTAATATAGTTGTTAAGTATATCCTCTAATTGTCCTAAAATTTGATGATTATTAATTTTTCTTGTAATAAACTGACGTTGATAAAATCGTTCGGCATAATTAAGTAACACTTCTATTTGTGCAATAATAATATTTTGACTAAATTTATCAATATTGGAATGGTATTCTTGCTCAATGTTTTTCATTACATTGATTATTATTTCTTCTTCCTTTTCAGATAAAAACAAAGCTTCGTTAACTGCATATCCAAAAAAATCATACAGTTTTATATTTTTTGCAAGCACTGTATTCCACAAAAAATCAGGATGAATACATAACAACCAACCAGTAGGTTTTGGATCTTGTTTTACTATTTCAAATTGAATTCGTTGTCCTGAAGCTATAAAAGAAAGCAAACCTTCATTAAAATCGTAGGTTTGTTGCCCATATCTTACTTTACCTTGTAAATTTCGTTTTAAGCCAATAGTATAAAAACCTTGAACCCAATTTATAGTTTTTTCATCAACTAAATATTCAACCAAAGAATAATCTACCAAACTAATCAAAGGATGTTGTGGTTTTAGCAAATTTGTAATTTTATGAAATTCGCTAATCGTATTTATTTTATGAATTTTATTTTGTTCCATAGTGTTTTATAAATATACAAAATAAAGTCGAACCCAAATTTTGAGTCCGACTTTATTGTTTTAAAAATCAGTAGAAGTTGCTAATGTTTTATTAATTTCTAATTCGTTTTCTATAATTTCTATTTTTTGTTTAGCATATTGATAAGAATCACTACCTAAGAACAAATGAAACGGTGGTTTTTCTTGCTCTGCAATTTCAAGTAAAACAGTAGCCGCTTTATTTGGATCACCAGCTTGATTTCCTCTTATTTCATCAATATGAAATTTTTCTATTGCTCTTGCATTTTCATATTCTGTAATAGGGGTTTTAGGTAAAACAAAAGAACCTTCATCTAAAAAGTTAGTTCTAAAATAACCCGGATATACTACAGTTGCTTTAATACCAAAACCATTTACTTCGGCAGATAATGCTTCTGTAAGACCTACAACAGCATATTTTGTAGCACAATACACTCCAAAGCTTGGAAAATTACCAATAAATCCTCCTACTGAAGAAATATTAATAATATGTCCTGATTTTTGTGCTCGTAATTGTGGCATTACTTTGCGAATAACATTTAACAAACCAAAAACATTAACATCAAAGTTTTTTCGAGATTCTTCATCGCTTAATTCTTCTAATGTTCCTGCTTGTCCATATCCTGCATTGTTTACCACTACATCAATTTTTCCAAAAACTTTTATTGCTTCGTTAATAGCAAATGAAACACTTTCTTCTTTCAACAAATCAACTTGTAGTGGTAAAAAATTTGATGATGCATTTCCAATAACATTAATTAATGAATTTACATCTCTTGATGTTGCAACAACTTTATATTCACTAGCTAATAATTTTTTAACAATACTTAATCCTAATCCTTTTGATGCTCCAGTTACAAACCATACTTTTTTTGTGTCCATTTTTTTGTATTTAAATTAATAATACAAAATTCCGTAGAACACATTTAGGTAATGTAACCAAATCTATGATTGTTGTAACTAGAATAGTTACTTTCTTTTTTTTACACTTAATAATGTAAAAAAATAATTTTCTTTTATTTCTGATATTTCAAGCAATCCAAAATTACTAAACTCTTCTTGAATTGATTTTCAGTCGTAAAAGAATATTTGTACTCCACCAAACATTTCATATCTGTCTTTATTTATAAGTTTTCCTTGACCAAAAGCCTAAAATTAATTTCAGGGCTTAGTCTAACTATGAAGTGAGTTTATTGTAGAGGACGAAAAGGATGTAAAAACAAATGCCTTCATCAATGGAACCTTCCATCATTTTTAATAATTTTAGATCTTTTTCTTTAACTCTGTCAGAATTGAGATGCCCTTGTAAATCTGTCATAATTTCCACTTTTTCAAATATAATAAACATACAAAGTTTATCTTCGACTTCGTGTGCTTTGTAGTCAATACAAACAACAACATATTGAGATACTGTTATAAGACCTGTAATAAATGATTTCATTTCAGCTTCAATTCCTGTTTTTGTCTTTACTTTCCATAGTATAGTTAAGTAATTGTTTTTGTTTTTGTTATTTTGATTTTAAATTAGCAATACAAAATTAATTAATTCAAAAAACATTTGTCATGTGGCAAAAGTTAGTTAATTGACGTCCCAAACTCTATAAAACTTTACAACAACTCCTCACATTCAAAGCCAAACCTATTAACTAGTAACATTATTTTCAAAACTGCATTATTATCATCACTATCTATTCGTAAAATTTTGTCACAATCTTCAAGGTCAAAATTCCATTTTGCATTAGGTAGATTATTGTTGATATGGGCTTTGAGTACCTCTACTTGTATTTTTGTTTTGACAGATGTTTTGAAAATATATACCATTTTTCTAATTTATTTTTTTGCTTAATATCTTGGTAAATCCACATTCAACTTCTTTTGCTATTTTTGCTACATCTTGATAATAAGGTGTTATTCAAACCATATTGGAATATCAAGTAGAAACTTGATTGATGGTTGGAATTTAATAGCAATTTTCATAATAAAATTAATCAAAAGCGGTGTTTTACTTCATTCCTTTATTTCTGGCATCAATTGTCTCTTGTGTTTCGGGAAGCAAAAATGAAAGCCCATTGTAGACAGTTGCCTGTAAAGCATCAACAGTTGGTCGAAACATTTCATTATATTTTTGAAATGCTATTTTGTAATCTTCATTTTCAGCCAACGCATCTGCTAATGTTGTAGCTCCCTGCATAGCTAGTGTACTTCCCATACCTGTAGGAAAAGCTGGTGCATAACCTGCATCACCAATTAAAGCCACTCTTCCATTTGTCCAAGTTTCCATTTTAATTTGACAACCTTGATCAAAGTAAAAATGGTTTGCTTTAACCAATGCCTCTTTCAACTCTGTTACTTTCCAGCCAGTTTCTTTAAAATTGTCTAATACGATTTGCTTCTGTGCTTCTGTATCTTTATAATCAAACGAAATATTTTCTGATGATTTAAACGCTATGAATCCATCTGCAAAAACATCACTATAATGATAAATCACTGCAAAACCCTTAGTAGTCGTATATACTTGACCATAATTTTTCTTACCTAAACTAACATCTACAGGGAAGCCTGTATAGTAAAAGTTCAAAAAATGGCTATATTGTTCTTCCTTACCGAACACTAAATTTCTAACTCCTGAATGAATCCCATCTGCACCAAAGACAAAATCATAAGTTTCTGACGTGCCGTCCTTAAAAGTAACTTCTACTTTTTCCTCGTCTTGATTTAATAATGTTATACGGTTGCTGAATTTGTATTCTACACCCTCTTTGACAGTTGAGTATAAGATATTTACCAAATCATCTCTGCGAATTTCTGTATCTTCTCCCGGTCGAATGGCTCCAAGCTCATTAACCTTTATTTTACCTTCAACTTCCCCTTTTCCATTCAAAAATTCTAATCCCATTGTTAACCTTGCTGCTTTAATAGCATCAAATATTCCCATACGTTTTGCGGTGTCTAAAGAATCACCCCTTACATCAATTGGTGAGCCACCCATTCTTGGTGCCACTCCAATTTCCACCACTGTAACTTTATATCCATACCGTTTCATCCAATAAGCCATTGTTAGTCCTGCAATGCTTGCTCCTGAAATTAATACTGATTTTTTCTTCATTTTTCTTCATTTAAAATTATAATGCAAATTTATTTTTATTTTTACAAATAAAATATTTGAAAAAATTATAAAAATACTCGAATAAATTAACGATGGGTAAATTAAATATAAAAAACACAGACATAGAGAAATTCATTGACATTGCTCATAAAATAGGCGTTGAGGATGCCAAACAGGTAAAGGAGCTATTTGACAAAGTAAAGTTTACAACTTTAAATATTTATGATTATTTACCCGATTTGGTCATGATGACCCGCAGTTTTGTATCGCAGGAAGACTTTATGATAGAGCGGCAATTTGCCGACACTTCTGAGCCTTGTTTGTTACTCTCGTTTAATAATGTTTTTGACGACGGACTGCATTCGAGTGAAACAGATGATTTCCATATCATTGAAGAAATTCCGCACATTAGGATTGGTCCCCTAAATGTATTCGATCAACTGACCATAGAAAAAAGTATTCATAAAAAACAGCTACTTGTATTAATTACATATCGCTATTTAAAAGAATTTTTGAATGATGAAGAAGAGCCATTTCTACATTTACTAGACCAAGAAAATCTGTTTTGGATAGAAGAAATAATGTCGGAAGATATTATACGAGTGATACACGAAATCACATCAGAAAAAGAAATTGCCTTGGCACAATTCTATTTTAAATTAAAAGCATTGGAATTGGTATATTTCCTATTCAGAGACCTATCAAAACGCAAAGACAATAATCATAAAAACTTAACCGCTAATGAGATAGTGACCATTTACAATGTGCGAGACTTTCTCGTAAAACAATTAGACAAGCCAGCTACAATTGCTGACTTACTTAAAATTGCTAGCATGAATGAGTTAAAACTCCGTAAAATATTCACACAGGTTTTTGGAATGGGTATCTACGACTATTACCAACAAATACGCATGAAAGAAGCCGCAAGATTACTTAAAGAAGAAAGTCTTAATGTATCGGAAGTTGGCTTTAAGTTAGGATTTACAAACCTTAGCCATTTTGGGAAAGTATTTGAAGAACACATTGGCATGAAGCCTAAGAAGTTTGCTATGAGCGAAAGCAATTAAAACTTGCTTGGCTCGCTAAAAGACACGTTTACTTCCCCATTATTTTTTTTCGGTGATTTAAACCCCAAGCGGCAATTACTTTGGTTACATTTTCCAAAGTAGCTCCGTATTCAGTAATGGCATATTCTACGGTAATGGGTTGGGTATTCAAAACAGTTCTTGTGATCAGCTCATTTGCTTCAAGCTCTTTCAGCTCCCTGCTGAGCATTTTGCCTGAAATACCTTTTACTTCTTTCAGCAAGTCGCTGTATCTCATTTTGTCGAAACACAAACAGGTAATGATAGACACCTTCCATTTGCCGCCTAAAATATCCATTACATCTTGTATAGCTAATATGGCATTAGCACATTCTTTAACTGGTGTTTTTACTTCCGTTTCCATAATTTGTCAGTTGGTTACTCGTTTGTCACTATTACTTTATGACACAAAGTTACTTTTATTCACTTATTAAATATAATTTTGCCCTATAAAATTTTAAAATAAACGAAAAATGGATTTAAAAGAAGTATTAAACTGGAGATATGCTACTAAAAAATTTAGCGAAAAAAAAGTGTCAACCGAAAAAGTGAATGAAATAGTGGAAACCATCAATTTATCGGCATCATCAACAGGTATGCAAACCTATAGAGTTTTGATAATTGAAAATCAAGAATTAAGAAAAGAATTAGGCAAAGATTCTTTTAATGCTCAAATTAGTGAAGCTTCCCATCTTTTGGTATTTGCTGCTTTTGATACTGTCACAAAAGAAATGATAGAAAACTATATACAATTGGCAGCCAGCCAAAGAAATATGCCAATAGAAAATTTGGCGGATTATAAAAATGCAATGGTGGGTGGATTGCTCTCCAGAACAGATAAAGAGCATTTCAATTGGTCGGCAAGGCAGGCCTATATTGGTTTGGGCACAGGCTTAATTGCTGCCGCTAATTTGCAAGTAGATTCAACTCCAATGGAAGGTTTTGATGCAGCAAAATTTGATACTCTTTTAGGGTTAAAAGAAAAAGGATTAAAAAGTGTGGTATTGCTTGCTTTGGGCTACCGCGATGCTGAAAATGATTATATGGTAAGCCTGAAAAAAGTACGATTGCCGATAGAAGAATTTGCTATTGAAGTTGTGTAAAAGGGTATTATTCAATTGAACTAAATGCTGAATTCACAGTCAGTATTTGGTTTTTATGGATTCTAAATTAATTAAACGAAGCCCGAAAATCTAATGGACTCATTTCAACTTTACTCTTAAACAACTTACTAAAGCTTTGTGAATGTTCAAAGCCTAATTCGTAAGCAATTTCATTTACAGATAATTCTGTGGTAGAGAGCTTACTTTTTGCTTTTTCAATTAGCTTGTCATGGATGTGTTGTTGGGTACTTTGACCAGTTAATCTTTTCAATAAACGACTTAAGTAACTAATAGAAACGTTTAGATTTTCAGAGATAAATTGAACAGTTGGCAATCCTTTTTGACTTAAATCTTCGCTATTAAAATAGTTTGTAAGCAAAACTTCTAATTTTTCCAAAATTTGATGATTGCTTATTTTTCTAGTATTAAATTGTCTATGATAAAACCTTTCTGCATAAGAAAGCAGTAATTCTAAATGCGCAATTATTACATCTTGTGTGTGATCATCTATATTAGAGTAATACTCTTGTTTGATACTTGTAATAATATTATTAATGATTGTTTCTTCTTTCTGAGAGAGAAACAAAGCTTCGTTGACTGAATAATCAAAAAAATCATATTTTTTTATTTTATTAGCCAAAGCAGTATTCCATAAAAAATCAGGATGGACTAGTAAAACCCATCCTGATTGTTTGATTTTAATTTCATTTTCTACAGTAATACTAAAAACCTGATTTGGGGACATAAACGACATAGTACCTTCATCAAAATCATATTTTTGTTGTCCATATTTTAAAAGAACACTTCCTTTATTATTGAAGTTTTGCTTTAGTGCTATAACATAAAAATCTAAAAGTAAATTTTTTGGTTCGTCGCTATTAATACTTTTAACATTTTCAACATTTATAATACTTATTAAAGGATGCTCAGGTGGAGGCAGTTCTCTGAATTTATGAAATTCATGAATTGATTTTATTTTATGGAATTTAGTATTTTTCATTTTTAAATTTCTTTTCTTACTTCTAAAACTAATTTACCACGAACATGCCATGTTTCACTTTCCTTGTGTGCTTCAGCTACTTGTTCTAAAGGAAATACTTTACTCACAAAAACATTAACTTTGTTTTCACTAATTAGTTCTGCAATTTCAGATAAGTTTGCATGATTTTGACCAGCAACCATTTTTCCAATAACATTTTTATTATCCATTTCTTCATTCACGATTTCACTAAAAGGATAATCAACATTAACACTTACAAAAATACCACCATTTTTTAAAACTTTTACAGATTTTAATCGATCAATATCATTTCTAATTGGTGAAGCATCGAAAACCAAATCTATATTTTTTAAGATGTTTTCAAAATCTTGAGATTTATAATCAAAAACTTCATCGCAACCTAATTGCTTTAAATATTCAACATTATCGGTTGAGGCAACACCTATAACATAAGCACCTTTTGCTTTTGCAATCTGCACTGCAAAGCTACCAACACCACCTGAAGCTCCTTGAATTAGAATTTTTTGTCCTTTTTCTAACTTACCTAATTCAAAAATACCTTCCCATGCAACTAAAGATGTTAATGGTACAGCAGCTGCGTGGTTGAAAGAAATGTTGCTAGGCTTAATTGCAAATCTATTAGATTTTGCAGCCACAAATTCGGCATAACTTCCATCACCTGGAAAATTAGGACAGCCATACACTGCATCACCTTTTTTAAAGTTTGTTACTTCGCTACCAACTTCTTCAACAATACCTGCAACATCGCAACCTAAAATCATTGGTAATTTTAAAAATGGTCTTAAAATTTCATTACCACCATTTCTCATAGTACAGTCAACAGGATTTACACTGCTTGAATACACCTTAACTAAAATTTCATCATTTTCTGGAATTGGACGGTCAATATTTACTAATTTTAAAACTTCTGTACCTCCAAACTCATCAATTCTTATTGCTTTCATTTTTATATAATTTAATGTTAAGGCAAAATTAAATATCAAATAAAATATAAAAGTAACCGAATTTGACTTTGTAATAGTCAAAAGTGAATATACTATTCTCTCTTAAATTTCTTCTGCCACCTGAATATTAGCAATCAATTTAATGTTTTCTCCTAAGCCTAGTCCACCAGTATCAGTCAATTTATTCCATGTCATTCCAAATTCTATTCTATTAACAATTCCTGTTACTTCAAATCCATGTTTTAAAACACCGTGTCCATTATCTTCTGATCCTCCATAATCAACATTTAATTCAACTGGTTTTGTAACTCCTTTCATTGTTAAATTACCAATTAGTTTGTTGTGAGGACTACCATTAAAATTAAATGAAGTAGATTCAAAAATAATATTTGGAAATTCTTCAGCAGCAAAAAAATCGCCACTTTGTAAATGTGCATCACGCTGTTCCTGATTGGTATCAATGCTTTTTACATCTATTGAAAAATTAATTTTTGCATTATTAAAACTATCTTCGGTGGTGATTATGTTTCCTTCAAATTTGTTAAAAGAACCTGTTACTGTTGAAATGACTAAGTGTTTAATTTTAAATAATACTTCTGAATGCATTGGGTCAATTACCCATTTTTTTGAATTTGTCATGATTTTTATTAAATTTTATTTTTATTTGACAAAATTATATACTTTTGCTATTCAATATATACTTATTACCTATAAGTAAGTAGTTACCTTTAAGTAAGTAAAATAAAAATGAATCAGAAAGAAGAAGTTTGTCAACATAAAATGTTAGTAACTAGAGATGTTTTAGAAGTTATTCAGGGTAAATGGAGAATACCTATAATAGTTGCTCTGACATTTGGCAACAAAAGATTTGGTGAACTACAAAGAGATATTGTAGATATTTCACCAAAGATGCTTTCGCAAGAATTAAAAGTGCTAGAAACAAATAAAATAATCAAGCGAAAACTCTATGATAGTATGCCAGTAACTGTTGAATATTCTCTAACACCACTGGGTTTGTCAATGAAAAAGTTGCTTGATGAAATTTTAGATTGGGGTGTTCACTTTCGTAAAGAAATAATTGGCAAATAGAAGATTACTTTAAAATAATAGATTTCACTTATTCATTTGAATTCTAATATTTCATTAATTTCCTTTTCTACAGACACTATCTCGCAAAGTGTGTAAATTAATAATAATGGGGTTTGACTTTTATATTAAAGTTGAACCCTTTTTTCAAATATAGTTAAGAACTGATTGAGGATTAATCCCTAGTTTTGGATTGGCATTGACCCTTTTTCGGTTGCTTCTCTCAGAGCTATATATACGGATTTTAAAACAGCGTCATCTGTGGGGAAAGATAATTATTTTTTTTATGTATTTTTTAATCTTTCCATTAAGGTTTTCGATTAGATTTGTAGTGTAAATTATTTTCCTAATTTCTATTGGGAAGTCAAAAAACACGGTAAGTTCTTCCCAATTTTCTTTCCACGATTCTCTATCATAAAAGAACATCTGTACACCACCAAACATTTCATATCTGTCTTATTTACAAATTTCGCTTGTCAAAAGCCCTAAAATTAATTTCAGGGCTCTAGTTTGATTACAAATAAGTTTATTGTATAGGACGAAAAGGATGTAAAAAACGGATACCATCTTCTATAGAACCTGCCATCATTTCTACCAGTTCAGGTCCTTTTTCTTTGACTCTTGGTGAATTCAAATGCTCTTGAAGTGCTTCCATACTTACCCAACGTTCTAATATGATAAATTTTCCTGATTGCCCCTCAACTTCGTGAGCTTCGTAGTCGATACATCCAAATTCGTAACGTGATGCAGTAACAGCATTGGTAATAAATGTCTTCATTTTGGATTCCATTCCTTTTTTAGCTTTTGCTTCCCAAAGCACGGTAACGTAGCTATTTATTTTTTCTACCATCTTATTATTATTTTAAATTGATGATACAAAAGTGCAGCTCTCAAAAACAAAATCTTTTGCCTTATATCAAAAAACGCCTTAATTAAGATTTTTTCTTACTCTACTTAATGTAGATTGGGTAATACCTAAATATGAAGCCAAATAGGACAACGGAATACGGTTCGTAAGCTTTGGATATTTTTTCAAAAAAGCCAAATAACGTGCAGTTGCATCTTGCTCTATTAAAGGACTTCTTCGTTCTAATTTTATGATTAATGCTTTTTTAATTATTTTGTTTACAATGGCATCCCAACCAACTATGGTGTTTAAAAGTTCTTCCCAAGCTTGTTTAGAAAACACGAATAATTTACAATCCGTAATTGCTTGTACATATTCGGCAGATTCTGTATTTGCCTCAAAGTTTTTTATATCGACAACCAAGTGGTTTTCATCTATAAAATAACGTGTGATTTCTTCACCTTTATTATTGTAATAACAAACACGAAGAATTCCTTCTACAATAATACCTACTTGCTGTGGTATTTTTCCAGCTTCAGAAAAGTACTCACCCTTTTTCAACTCTAATACAGTTGTTTTTCTTTCTATCAAGTCAATTTGCTGTTTGTTTAAATTTCCAAACTGTAAGATGTATTCTGTCAATTCTTTCATGGTCGCAAGTTAGTAAAAGTGAGTTACAAGAGTTTATAGCGGTAGTTATTATTTAGATTCAGCCAATTCTTTCAATTTCAAGTTCATAAGTTCAAAACCATTTTTTGTATTTTTTTCTAAACTATTTTTGAAAAGAGGCACGAGTATTCCTTTAAAATTTTCACTTTGAATAAAAGTTGTTGTTCCATTTCCATTGTCAATAAGTTCAAATTTGTGTGCCCCATCAAAAATACCTGTAAACAATAAACTACCAAGCCAACTTAATTCTTTATTGAACTTATAGGTTAATACTTTCGGTTTAAAAGTCATCGGTTTAGAACCAGGTGGTGTTATAGTTACCTTTATTTGATTTCCAACTTTAAAATCTCCTTTTATTAAATTTATAAAAGGATTCCAATTTGGGTAGTCTTCAAATTTTTGAAGAATTGTCCAAACCTTTTTTGGGGATACGTTAATTAGAATTTCCGTTCTTATTAATTTTGACATTTTGCTAAACATTTATATTTAGCGACAAAGGTCAGGCAAAAAGAATACTTTCTACTTGACAAAAATCAAGAATTTACAAAAGTTGCTTTTTTCTAATTCTACTAAACGTTTCTGGGGTCATTCCAAGAAATGAAGCTATATATTGTAATGGAACTTGATTAAAAAGCTCTTTATTTTGTTGAAAATATGATTCATACCTTTCTTCTGCTGTCATTGATAAATGACTAAAAACTCTTTCTTCCAAAACTGAAAAACAACTTATAGTAAATGTTTTTTCAAACTCAGGCCATTTTTGTACTAATGCTCCTATTTTATTATAATCTTCTTTCGTAATTATGTAAACTTCGGTGTCAACCAAGGCTTGGATCTCCCATTGTGAAACTATTTCAAAAATAAAACTTGAAATATCTGCTGAAAAGTGACCTTTTTTAGAAATCCATAATGTAATTTCTTTGGTGTCTGTTGTTCTGTAAGTTCTTAAAATTCCTGATTCAACAAAACAAAGTTTCTCGCAAACGCTATTAGGTTTAAGCAAAAAATTCCCTTTTTGAATAGTCTTCAATTTAAAGAATGAAACTATGTTTTTTAAGTCCTCCTCTTGAACAATTCCAAAGTACGATTTTATATAGTGTTCAAATTCTTTCATATTTTGTAGCTATTTTACATTACTGCTAACAATTTGAGCATGAAATGTAGCGTATAAATATACAAGAAGTTTCCGTCTATTAATGAACTTGTAGGTTTTTCATAAAAACACAAGCCCTTTTTACATCAATTAATTAGCTAGTTTTTTTAACTCAGTTCTTCGTTTGTGATAGTTTCTTACTTATCGATTACCAAGTAACTTCTCCATCTTCGTTAAAAAACTTTCCAGTTGGACCGTTGGTATCAAGTGTAGCATATTTAACAATTACTTTGGCTCCCATATCAGGAGTTCTTTCTCCACCAAAATCAGTTAAATCAGTTGCTGTATATCCTGGAGCTACACTATTTATCTTGAGAGCAGTGTCTTTAAATTCGTGAGCCAACATTACAGTAAATGAATTTAAGGCTGTTTTTGAAGTATTGTATGCAAATACTTTATAAGGGTAAAACTCCCATTCTGGGTCACTTTGTAATGCTAATGAGCCTAATTCACTTGAAACGTTTACAATTCTTGGTGCGTTTGATTTATTTAAAAAGTCAAGAAAATGTTGTGTTACTTGAATGGCTCCAAAAAAATTGGTTTCAAGAACATTTCGCACATTATCAATGGAATCGATGGAAGGTGGATTAGAAACGATACCAGAAATACCAGCATTATTGATCAAAACATCAAGATGAGAAATTTTTGTTTTTAACTCTTCTTTCGCATTTAGAATGGATTTTTTGTTGGCAACATCAATTTCTAACTTATCAACATTTGTAATCCCTAGCTTATTTAGTTCTTCAACAGCCTTTATTCCATTTGCTTTGTTTCGGCTTCCTAAATATACATTGTACCCAAGTGTAGCTAATTGTTTGGCAGTTTCAAACCCAATTCCTTTGTTTGCCCCTGTTATAAGTGCTGTTTTACTATTTTTCATACTTTAATTTCTTTTAATTATTGAATAGTACAAAGGTGATATTCAATAGCAAGATTTTATTATAAACTTCAAACAGGTTTTTATTAAAATCAAACAATTATTTTGTTTCTGAATTGTGAAGGAGATAATTGCGTATTCTTTTTAAAGAAAAGGGAAAAATTTGAAACATCTTCGAATCCGAGGCAATAACCAATTTGGGAAATATTCCAAGTGGTATGTCTCAAGAGTAGTTTAGCTTCTTGTAGTATTCTATTCGCAATAATTTCTTTTGTGCTCAACTTCATTTTTTCTTTCAGAGTCCTATTTAGATGATTGACGTGAATATTCAATCGATTTGCGTATTCGGAAGCAAAACGCAACTCTATACTTTGGTTGGTGTTTTCTATAGGAAATTGTCTTTCCAATAGTTCCATAAATAAGGAAGATATTCTTTCGGCACCATTAGAAACAGAAGTTTCCGGCAATTGTATTGGCTGAATTTTCATCGCCTTATGGATAGCTTCAAATGTCAAATTCCTTAGCACATCATATTTATAAGGATAATCGGAGTTGATTTCATTGAACATTTCTAGAAAAATATGTTTAAAAATATCCACTTGTTTATCCGTTAATTCAAATACTAGATTTCCGTTTGGTTGGAATATTGGATAATCTATTAGTTTTCCAAATTGCTTAAAAAAACTTTCCGTAAAAACACAGAAAAAACCCGATTGTTTATTGCCTATCGACTCCCAACTATAAGGGATTTGAGGATTGGAAAAAACTAGTGCCTGTTTATCAATATAGATAACCTTATCGGCATAGTGCAATCTACTTTTTCCAAATAGTAAGGTTATTTTAAAATAGACCCTTCGGTTAAATGACAAGGGTTTTGGATTCTCCCCAATAAAATCATCCAGCTTAAAAACATTAAAATGCCCAATGCCATCTTTTAGATTATCAGGAATCCAATTGTATCTGTATTCATATAAATCTTCTAATGTTTGTCTTTTATTCATAATTCAAAGTTATGAAAAACAAATATCGTACACAAAATTACACTAACTTCTCGTATTTAAATATTTTTGAGAATTTTATTCAATATTTTTCAGATTTACATTATCAATCTTTTTTAGATTTAATCAATAACATGGGTTGGTTTTCATCTACTTTAATAATTTCAAATAGTCCGAATTCTTCAAATTCCGTTTTGACTGACTCTTCGTCGTAATAGAATATTTTTACTCCTTTATGAAATTCATAACGGTCTTTACTGATTAATTCTCCTTTTCCATAATTTGTCGCTTCTTTGGTTATGGCAGTAAAAACCATAAACCCATTTTCTGTTAATTGATTATAACAATCTTGGATTAGTTTTTGTCTTTCGTTGCTGTCCAATAAATGGATTAAAGCATAGCAAAATATTCCATCATACTGCTTATTGTTAAATGGCATATCTGTTACAGAGCCATGATAAATGGTCATTTCCGTTCCGTAATGTTTTCTTGCTAACTCAATTGCTGTTTTTGATATTTCTATTCCTGTTACGGTCATGCCATTCTCTCTAAAAACCTGAGCATTTCTTCCATAACCAATTCCAGGAATGAGAACATCTTTCACGCCATTTGCTACAAAAAAATCATTTGCTAAAACTGTAGATTTTGCAGGATTTAAACCCCACATTTCTTGTTTATCTATAAAATTTTCTTCCCAGAATTCTGTCATAATTTTTTATTTATTTACAAATTTTATCTTCTAAAACATCACACATAAATCCAAATTTATTTAAAATTGAAGTAATAGCATTTAAATCAATTAAAATCCCTTCTACACGTAATATACTATGGGTACAAGGATAGCGTGTTTCCGTAGTATCAAAATCATTAAAATCAAAATTAATTTTCAATTCAGAAAAACTATTTTTAAGAATCTTTAAAATACGGTCTGCTTGAGTAGTGTTTTGTATGTTAGTGGTAAAAACTTCTGTCATAATAATGGTTTAGGTGCAATATAATATTTATTAATTAGAGCTATAAGTAGTACTATAAACTGTTTACTTCGCTTTAATAATATAGTGATAAGGCAAAGCATTTACTTCAACTTCAAAAGTAGTAAAACCTGCTTTTTTCAATTCAAAAACTGCTTGATCAACAGATACTCTCATTTTCATAGGTGGAGCCATTATTCCCTTTGGAAAATCGACATTAAAGTAATCTAAAACGATTAATTCTCCATTCATTATTAGACCCTTCTTTACTTTGGCGAAGTACTCCGTTCTATTTTCAATATGATGATAGGTATTTGCAATGAAGACAATATCAACTTCACCATCTTTTAGTAATGGACTGTCATAAGGTGTTTTTCTAAGTTCAATATTTTTGATATTGTTCTTTTCAATGCGTTGTTTCAAATAATCCTGAAATTGATCACTCACATCGGCTGCAATAACTTTTGCTCCTTTATCGGCAAATCTAACTGCATAGTAACCCGTTCCTGCTCCAATATCCAATATCGTTTTATTTTGAATTTCTCCAAGAAATTGTACTATTTTTTGTGGTTGTTCAACAGAATCTCTCTCGGATGACTCAAACCTTTTTGTAAGTTCTTCTACAGTTACCTTGTCTGTAAATCCGTGTGTTGCATGTGATGGTTTTTCGTGATTGGCATCTTTGTGCTGATTATGCGTTTCATTATTTTCATCTGAATCCGGTTGCTTTTTAATATTATTACACGACGTAAATAAAGCAACTACAAATAATAGTCTTAAAGATTGAATTAATAATTTTTGTTTTGTCATTTTCTTATTGTTTTTAAATTAATTTTTTGTTGATAAGCCAAGTTCCATACCCAATAAACAGGTTACTTACTCCCATTATTGTTTCAAAAGTGTATTGCTTTAATGCGAAAAAAATCATTCCAATAGAGAACAACAGAAATAAAATTTGAAAAAAGGGAAATAACGGACTTTTAAATCCTGATGAGCTATTATGCGTTTTGTTTTTCCTTAATACAAATACACCTAAAACGGTAAGTGCAGATGAAAGTGTTAAAAGAACACCACAATAAATTAATATTTGCTCAAAAGTACCTGTTAGTAAGAAAATAGTAGTAATACTAAATTGTAACCATAATGCTTTTTTCGGAATCTCATTTTTGTTGTTTTGAAATAAACGCCATAGCGGATAATCTTTTGCCATACTCGATGTTACTCTTGGTCCTACCCAAACCATTGCACTTATTCCTGAAATTAACAGTAGTGATATTGCCAAACTGAATAGATTCCCGACACTGTCACCAAACATCTTTTGCGCGACAATTGTGCCAACATTTAATTGTCCTGTTAACTTACTGATTGAAACCATTTTTAAGAAAATGTATTGTAAAAATGTATAAAGAACCATTACAATAAAAGTGCCCCCTATTAATGCTACAGGCAATGATTTCTTGGGACTTTTAAATTCTTCAGTAATATAGGTTGCTGCATTCCATCCAGAATAAGAATAACTAACGTAGATAAGTGCAATGGCAAATGCACCAGAAGTTATTTCGGTAAAATAATTAGCTTCTGTAAAACTAGTTCCTGATGTTTTTGGTAGAATCAACCCTATGATTATTAATGTTGCTATTAAAATAATTTTTAGAAGTGTACTAATATTCTGGAATTTTGAACTTGTTTTTAAGCTAAAAGTATGAATGAGTGTAATAAGCCCTACCAAAGCAATACTTGTCCATTTTAATGGAAGGTTTGCAAATGGAAAATATGTTACTACAGCAATGGCGGATAATGCAACTGGTGCAGCAAAACCAACCGTTAATGAAATCCAGCCTGATAAATATCCAACCAGAGGATGATAAATGTGCGAAAGAAAAATATATTCTCCACCCGATTTTTTAATAGCTGTACCTACTTCTGCATAACTAAAAGCCCCTGACAAGGCTAATACTCCTCCTAATATCCACAACGTAAGTATTGCTACTGGATTTTTTAAATCATTTAATTGAAATCCTAAACTTGTAAATGCTCCCGTACCAATCATATTGGCAACCACAATAGCAATTCCTGTTAAGGCGCTTATTTTATTAGTAAAAGAGCTTGTCGTTTTCAATTTAATTATTTTACTTTTTATCTGTTTTTGGTCCCATAACTAATATATAAATAAGCAAAACAGCCATCACAACTGTACCTATCCACATAGCCTGTTGCCAACCAATAATAAATGACTCTTTAGCGGCTATAATTAGCATATTTGATTGAGAACCTAGATTGGGAGCAATTTCCAAAGCGGTTACAATACCTTCACGAGCAATTGAAGTAATTTTAGATGGAAACTCATGAAGTCGATTGTCAATAGCATTGCTGTAGCCAGCAGTAACAAAAGCGCCCAGTAAGGCGACACCAAGTGCTGTACCTAATTCGCGAGTAAGGTCGTTGAGTGCCGAGGCAACACCTTGGTTTTCTGCTGGTAATGCAGAAGTAATTGCTTCGGTAGAAGGAGTCATAGAGATACCCATCCCTAAACCCATAGCTAGCATTCCAGGAAGCACCGAAAGATAACCGCCATCAACAGAAACCAATGTAGCTAAAAGAGTTAATCCGACTCCAAATAATATAATTCCAACAGCCATTGTAAAACGATTTCCAATATGAGAACTTAGTTTTGGGGCTAGTCCTGATGCAAGCATCATTAATATCGCCATGGGCATCATCCCGAAAGTAGCACGAAGCCCAGACCAACCAAGTACCGCCTGAAAATAAGGGAAGAGTACCACAAAAATACCCGCTTGCACGCCAAAAACAACTAATAGTGATACAGAACCACTTGAAAGACCTCTTTTGCTAAAAAATTTCAAATCAAGTAAAGGAGCTTTTTGACGCAATTCCCATAACATAAAACCAAATATGGAGAGAAGCCCAACTACTAGGTTTACCAATACAAAAGGCTCTGTCCATCCCAAACTAGGCGCTTCATGAAGCGCATAAACAATTCCTATTATTCCTATTACTGATAAAATTGAACCCCCAAAATCAAATCTGTGGATTGTTTTTTCGAAAGAGTTAGGTATAAAGCGAAGTGCCATAATAAATGAAACAATAACCAATACGATAGGAAGCACGAAAAGCCAACGCCAATTTGCATAATCAACCAAAACCGCAGAAAGATACATGCCAATAATACCACCACCACCTGCAACCGCAGTCCAAATTCCAATGGCTTTTGAGCGTTCTTCAGATGGGAAAGTTGAAGTAATAACTGCAAGTGTAATAGGCATGATCATTGCTGCTCCTATACCACTTAGTAACCTTGCAACAATTATCATTGCTGATGAAGTGGAAATACCAGCAGCTAGATTTGCTATACCAAAAATAATTAAACCTGCTAGTAAAATAGGTCTGCGACCTAAACGGTCACCAAGAGCACCAAGAGGTAATAATAGTGCCGCTAAACTAATGGTATAAATATTAATCATCCAAAGTACTGTGTTCTGAGAAGCTTTAAATTCTATTGCTAGATTGGGTTGAGCTACATTTAATCCAGAAACAGATGCTATAACTGCCATAAGGGCGATACATACGGTTACTAAAATTGCACGTAGTTGACGTGAATTATGTTCTACAGGAACATACGTTTCTTGTTTTTCTTTATTTGTTATCATTCTGTTTATTAAATAATCTTTCTGAATTTATATTAAGTTTAAAATTGTTCGTCTGTTAGTTCTTTGTTTATCATTGCCCCTGTTAAATTTCCAGTATAAACAGCAGTAGCTACAGAACGCATCATAGAACTGTTGTCACCACAAACATAAACACCTTCAATAGTTGTTTTTTGATAACCGTTCGTTTTAATGAAACCGTGTTCATTCAATTCACAACCTAACGAAACAGGAATGTGGGAATGTTGAGTGAAAGGCAATGCTGCGTAGATGCCCTCAAAGTTTATTTTATTACTGTTATTAAAAAGTACATTTTTTACCTGTCCGTTTTCGTGTTCAATTTCCGAAATTTCAGTTTCAATAATTTTTATGTTGTGGTTGTCAAACTTTGTTAATTGTTCTTTGTTAAAATCTGCTTTACCAGTGGTCAAGATGGTAATATTATTGGTTAAGTTATTAACTAATGAAGCCAAATGAAAAGCACGGTCTCCATTTGCCACAATTCCAGTTTTTTTATTTCGTAATTCATAACCGTGACAGTATGGGCAATGTACTATTGAAATACCCCAACATGCTGCAAAACCTTTTATATTTGGCATTGTATCTTTAATTCCTGTAGCAAAAATTAATTTCTTCGCTTTAAATTCTCCTCCAGATTCTGTAGTAATTATAAATCCGTTTTCGGTTTTCTTTCCGCTTATGGCGAGATCATTAAGAAATTTAACGGTATTATACTCCAAAACCTGTTCTTTGGCTTTTTTAGCAATTTCAGAAGGCTTTACCCCATCTTGTGTAATAAAATTATGAGAATGAGGTGTTTGTTGGTTACAAGGCTTGCCACTATCAATAATTAGAACGCTACGTAAGGAACGTCCTAATGCCATTGCTGCAGAAAGACCTGCGTAACTGCCACCAACTATGATAACTTCAAAACTTTTATTTTCTCCCATATTTATGTATTCTGTAAAATTAATTAGCGGCATAGGTAAAGCAACCCCTAAAGCAGCCAAACTTCCTTGTTTTATAAGGTCTCTTCTATTCATAAAAACAAAACAAATGCAATTAAGTCGCATTAATTTATTTTGCAAATATATTATTATTTAATAATATTGCAATAATATCGCAATAAATAATTGCGAATAAATCGCGTTAATTTATGAAGAGAAGAAATACACCCACAAAAGAAGCTGTTTTAGCCGTTATATTAAATACTGGTAAAGCAATGAGTCAAGATGCGATTGAGCAAAAGATAAATATTGATATCAATAGAGCTACTATTTATCGTGTTTTAAATCGCTTTTGTGAGGATGGGGTTCTTCATAGAATAGTTGCTGAGGATGGGAAACAGTATTTTGCAGTATGCGTGAAGTGCGATGATAGCTCTATAAGAACACCTTTACATCATTTTCATTTTCGTTGCACTAAATGTGAAACTATTGAATGCCTGCCTGTACCTGTGCATTTTGCACTTGAAAAAGGCTATAATGTTGAGAGTGTAAATTGTGTACTTACAGGTGTTTGTAGCGAATGTTATTAAATAAGGAATTTAATTACACACTTTTTAGGATAGTGTCGGTTTGATTGAATTTTAAAAAATTAAAATTCTGACATTTTAGTTTTATACTATATAAACATACAATTTTTTGAATAGACTAATATTTAAATTAAACTAATAAAAGAACTGTTTATTCTTAAACAGTTCTTTTATTAGTTTAAAGTTCATTACATTTTTTTGGTTGAATTAAATTATTATAATCAACTTCAAATAATTCTGCAAATTTCACAATAGTAGATAATTTAGGTTCTTGTAGCCCTTTTTCATATTTTCTTATATTTTCTCTATCAATTCCTAAAGCAGCACCCACATCCATTTGGGACATTTTTCTTTCAATTCGTAGTTGTTTTATTCTCTTTCCAAATAAAGCTACAATTTCTGGTATAGGATTTTTTCTTTCTCTTGGCATTTTACAAAAATGAATAAAATGCATAGTTTATAAGTGATTGTATTTTAGGGGTTGTATGCATTGCATTTTTTTATATATTTGAAATGATAAACACCAATACATCTCCAATGAAAGAAACTGAAAAAGTCAATTACCAAATATTAGAACCTCTTCTTAACCAAATCTTATTTGGAAAACCAGATAAACCAGTATTTGATAATGGTAAAACAGATATATGCAAAGATTTTTTGCAAACAAAAAGTAATTATGAAAAGGACAGTTGTATAATAGAAGAATATATTGGAAAGCAAACCGAAATTATTTTGAATAATTTTTCAAAAGAAGATAGATTTTCTACTTTTAAAATCATAATTGCTGATCCTCTCTATATTGATATAATAATCTTTCAAGCAAAAATTAATAATAATGATATTAGTATTAATAATATTGAAAATGTTAGAGAAGAAATTATTAAACAATTATTTATTTATATTCAAAATGACAACGTCAATTTTTACATTAAAAGATTTTTTGCTCTCTATTTTGAAGAACTATTTTATTTTGAATATGTTTATGATAATCAAATTACAGAAAATGAATATTTAGAAATTTATTCGAGAAATACCAATCCAAAAACTTTAGTTTAATTAAAATAGATTTTATGATTTCTGTCAATGAAAAATTAATTGTTACCAAGCAAGTAAATGAAATAATGTGTCGGTATGCCAAGCAAATCTTACTAAAAGATTTTTTCTACCACTTTTCATTTACTCACTTTTCAAAAAGATTTAATAAATTAAATACAGAAAATATAAATCCACTTTTAGAAACTTTAAATTACCATCAAGGAGATTTTAATTTGGATACGCTACCCGAAGTAATAAATTATTTAAATTATTTTTTAAATAGTTTAGATGAGCAGGATATGATGGCATTATATTTTTTATCATTGAATGAAAATTATTTTAAGTATAATGATGATTTTATTAAGCAAGAGTTTCAAGAGGATGAAGATTTATTTGAAATAAAATTAGGTAGAGAATTTGCATACAAACTTTATGAACCTGAAAAAAGTGGTTTAAGAGATGATGTAGAAAAAATGTTGTTGAAGAAAATTTCGAGATTGGCAAATGAATTAGATTTAAGTGTAATTACTGATGAATCAATTGAAGAAATTTTAGATGTAATTGAAACAATATCAAGTTAATTTAAAAGTAAAAAAAATATTAAATGAATCAAAAGGACTTCTAAGATGAAGTCTTTTTTTGTTCCATTTTAAGAATTGAATTCATAATTTGTTCAGAAATAATAAAATTTAGGTTGTCATGAAGCAAGCCATGTTTTTGATAGCAAAAACGGCTCCCTTCGGTCTCATGGCTTGGCAGGGTTACACCCCACACCCCGTTAAATTAAAATTGATTTTTTTATTTAAGATTATAAGATAAATCTAAATTTTGTTACTTTAATATTTAATTTAAATTCAACAGTTTTAACTCTTCAAGATAAATAAGATGTTATGTTTATTACTCGTAAATAAGTATTAAATTCTAATTAGACAATTTCTTTTTTTAAAATATTTATTTATTTTTGATTTACTTAAAATAGAAGATTATCAAAGCAATACAGTTTAAAAATTATACACATTATACTTATAGTTATATTTTAAAGAAGTATAAAGACAACGAAAATTTGATTCAATTTACTTCAGATGAATTGAAATCTATTATTTCATTATTATTTGCTATTCAATATCATGAACATGATGATAAAGAAAAAAATAAAGAAGTCATGAAATTTATTCTTAATGAAAAACATACTATTGTAAATACGACTCGGCAATTTGGTAGATTAGTTTTAGAAAATCTCGAAGATTTTAAATTGGAATATTTAAAATTTATACTAGGAAAGGAATATTATTTAAAAGAGATTTTAACTAACAATGATATCTTAGAATTTACAGATACAGTTTTATTAGATTACATGCCTTTAAGAAGTTTTGAATATGGGAAACTATTTTTACAAAAATTCACAAAGGAAGTTGTTAACGAAAATGAATCTAATCTTAATCAGCAAAAGATTCAAAATATTTTAAAAAAAGAACAGCAACCATTTAAGAAAATAGGTGAGCAACTAACTAAAGCAAATGAGTATAGTTTTTCTCTTCAAGAAAATATGTTGCTTGCTTTTACACTTAAACAAAAATTAATTGATACACGATGTAGTTCTTTGGAATATGGTTTAATCAGTAAAATTGCTAAGCAGAAAATCGTAGATTTAGTCAAAAATTTAGCAATTTATAAGAAAGTATTAAGTAAAACCTATTCATTAAATTGGAATTTAGCTAACGGTAAAAATAAAGGTAGAGGAGGGCCAAAATTATAATGACTTTAAATGAAGTAATTGAGATTCTTGAAAAATATGATAAAGTGAATTATAGTGTTATAAGGGAAGACTTAACATTTAACTATAATCAATTACAATCTTTTTTAAAAGACTTAAATGAAGTTGCAAATAAACTAAATGGATTTACCATAAAATCCAATTTATCAAGAAGAAGAGCTTTAATAGTAATTCTTCAAGAAGAATATTTTGAATTGAACACTTATGAAGCAAAAAATATAGATTTTAATGTTATTGAAGAAATATCAAAACAACGGTTTAATCAAAAGAATAGAGATAGAACAAAGTTTAATTCGCCTCAAGAAACGCATCCTAAAAATGCTTTTAAATACTATGGTGATGATATGAATAGCTTTCGTCATTATATGGAAGCGATTGAATTGTTAGCTTGTATGTCTGATTTTTATATTGATGGAAAAGAAGCTAGGGAAGACATAGTGCAACTTTACGAAAGATTACAGGTTTAGAAAATTCTACCGTACACTTTACTTGTACGATAGCCTTAGATTTTAAAATTAAACCCATTTAAATTTGTTCAATGAATGAATTTAGATGGGTTTTTTAGTTCATGTTATCGCTATCAAAAACCTAGTAAAATGTAATTATTATGGCAAGACCAAAGAGTGATGTGAAAGCATTAAAAGTTTTTCAAGTCAATATAAGATTAACTCTTGACGAACAAATATTTATTGAAAGTCAGGCTAATACTTATGGTATTTCTGTGGTGCAATATGTAAGGAGAAGGTCTTTAAATAAACAATTACCAAAGCAAGCTATTTCACCGCTTAATAGAGAATTTTTAGTTGAATTAAGTCGCATTGGGAATAACATTAATCAATTAACAAAAAAGTCAAATCAAAATGTTATTGATAGAAATGGTTTGGACATAGAGTTAAATCTATTAAAAGAAATGCTATACCAAATAAAAAGTAAAATTTTAGAATAGATGATTGGTAAACAAATAAAAGGAAAAGATTTTTATGGTGTTTTATCTTATAATCAAAAGAAAATAGATAAAGGACAAGGGTGTGTTTTAGATACCAACTTAGCTGCCAATTCGGTTGTAATGCAAACAAAAGAATTAAATGTAATTAGACAATTGCGCCCAAACTTATCTAAAGCAGTTTATCATACTTCTCTAAGTTTGCCCTATTCCGATACCCTTTCCGACCAAGAGTTTGCCAATTTAGCCAAAGACTACTTTGAAGGTATGGGCTTTGATGATAATCAATACATTATTTACAAACATACCGATCAAGATCATGAGCACATTCATATTGTAGCTAATAGAGTAGCTTTCTCAGGTAATGTGGTGAGTGATAGTCAAGATTATAAAAGAAGTGAAGCATTAATAAGGAAGTTAGAATTAAAATACAATTTAACGGTATTGGAAGAAAAAGAAGAATCTAATGTGCTATCTAAAGGTGAAATTGAAAAATGTTTACGAACCGGCGAAGAACCAGAAAGATTAGAGCTACAAAGAATTATTAATGAAATTATAAAATATAAGTTTTCCCTTTCTGAATTTGAAAAGCAACTTAAAGGCAAACAAGTAAATGTGAAATTCAATTCAAGTAAGCAAGGTGTAATATCTGGTATTTCTTTTGAGTACAAGGGAAAGACTTACAAAGGAAGTCAAGTAAATAGAAAACTATCATGGAATACTTTAAAAACAAAATTTGATGAACAAGACAGAGACCATTCAATTATTTTCCAAAATACTGGAAGAATTACAGAAAATCAACAAGCGACAAGACAATCTTTCGGAGCAACTGAGCGAAACAACCAAAACAGTAATCAAGAACCAAAAAGTGATTTGGGAGAAAGTCAAAAAGATAGAATAAATAAACAGCCATTCATAAGATTTAAAAGAAAATAAACTACAATGAAAGCCGAAACAGCATACAACGTAATACAAGCTCTTCCTCAACAGGAAGTCGAAAGGCTGTATAAAATGTTAGGTGTTGTTACGGCTACATTTACTCCTGTCAAAAAATCTAAAAAGAAACCGCTACTTTCAGATGCGGAAGCGACTGAATATCTTTTGAAGAAGTTGGGAGGGATTTAATAAAATTATAAATAATACTTACAAAATGATATTTATCCCTATTTTATGACTTAATTTTTAACAAATTTAAGTTGATTATATTGCCATTATCATAATATTTATTTTCTGTAATAATTGAATTAAAATATTGTTGTGAAGCTCTTAAAATATTTTGATTATTGATGTTTGTAATTAAAAATGGAACTATTTCTAATCCTAGAAATTCCTCATTTTTTTCAATACGTTCTACATCTTTAATTAACTTACTAAAATGTTCTTTAATCTTACTTATAAGTTTGTTTTCAGTTGTATTATTCTGTTTGTACATTTTAGTTTCAACTATAAAAATTCTATTACCATCTCTAAATATGCAATCAACCTCAATATCATTTAAGAATTTTTTATTTATTTCATATTTAATTCCATTTAAAAATAATTTGTTTTGAAGTGCGTCAAGAATTAAACCATCGTGATTTTTTACAATTTTGTATATATCTTCATGTAATTTATAAGGTACAAAATAGGTAAGTTCATTTGAACAAACAGGACATTTTAAATCTTTCAGTTTTTTTGGATTTAATCTTAATTGGAATACACCTCTATATGTTAATGGATCACAATGTGAACATTCAATAAAAGCATCGTCTTTTGAAGGTGCAATAATTTTTGAATCATAGAGTTCTCCAAAAAGCTTGATTCTAGATTGGAAATTATCTTCAGAATTTAATGTGTTAATTAAAATTTGATTGGTATTATAAAGATTTTTATATGAATGATTAACATAGAGTTCTTTAACAAATTTAACTCCTTCAAAAAATGTATTTATTGTATTTTCATTTATTAATTCATTGTTCTTACTAGGAATTAAAGATTGTCCAATACTAGTCTCAATTTCTTTAAAAGAATTTAAATTTTTTCCGATAAAGCCATATTTTTGAAGAAATTCTATTGTTTTAACTTCTCTATTTTCTTCATCTGCAGCTACTTTTAAAATAAATGACAAGAATTTCAAAGGCTTTTTTTCAATATCAAGCATTAATCTTTCTATTGACTTTTTAAATTTTGAGTCAAAGAATTGTTCTATAAGAGGTTTAAAATATTCAATTTTCTCGTTTAGTAAACTATCAATTTCTACATTGTAAATTTCACTTCTAGTTTTGATTGTATCAAAAAATTCATTTTGATTATCTTGTGCATTAGAAACTATAATTCTATTGGTTGAAAATGTGAATGGAGCTTTATCTTCACCAAAAGTTTTTGTTTCTAATAGTTCTTCTTTTGAAAGTAAGAACAAATTTTGACATGATGGATTATTCCAAAACAAATGATAGAATTTATTTTTTATAATTGACATTTTGAATTACTATTTAAATCAAAGAATCTTTAATGGTTTTAAAATTTGCTAAAGTACTTTCAATATTTTCAATAATATCTTCTAATAACATTTCTGGTTCTGGTAAATTTTCTATATCTATCAAACTATCATCTTTCAGCCAAAAAATATCTAAATTAGTTTTATCTCTCTCAATAATTTCATCATAAGAATATTTTCTCCAACGCCCTTTTGTATTTTCAGTTGACCATGTCTCGGAACGTTTATTTTCTGAACCAATATTATAACAATCAATAAATTCTTTCAAATGTTTAAACGCAATTTGATTGTTTTTTGGAGTATGATGAATATTGGTTCTATAATCATAAAACCAAACTTCAGATGTTCCATTCTTTTTTACATTTTTCTTTTTTTCAAAAAATAAAACATTTGATTTGACGCCTTGAGCATAAAAAATTCCTGTTGGTAATCTTAATATTGTATGTAAATTAACCTCATCAAGCATTTTTTTTCGAATAATTTCACCTGCTCCTCCTTCAAAAAGAACACTATCAGGCAATACTACTGCAGCTCTACCGTTTTCTTCTAACATTGATACAATATGCTGAAGAAAAGCTAATTGTTTATTACCGGTTGTAACCCAAAAATCTTCACGTAAAAAATATCCATCTTTTTGTGCTTGGTTCTTGTCTATTGTTGGTATATCGCTACTACTTCTACCAAAAGGTGGATTTGCAAGAACAATTTTTACTCTTGGAATTTCTTTACCAACTTTTTGCGGATTTAAGCTGTCAGAAACTTGTATATCGGGTGTTTTTTTTAAGTCTCCAATTCCATGTAAATATAGATTCATTAAACATAACCTCGCCGTTGCCTTTTCTATTTCCCAACCATGAAATGTTTCAAATTTTAGAAAATTTTCTTTATCCTCTGTTAACTTATTATTTTCACGTATATAGTTTAGGGCACCTAAGAAGAAACCTCCTGTACCGCATGATGGATCAGCAATTGTTTCCATAGGTAAAGGCTTTATACATTCGACCATTGCCTGTATAACTGGTCTTGGTGTAAAATACTGACCAGCACCGCTATTTTCTGCATTTTTTTGAAGTAATGATTCATAGATTTCCCCTTTAATATCTGCATTTGTAGATGACCAATTTTCTTCGTCAATTAAGAGTAATAATTTTTTAAGCTTTACGGAATCATGAATTTTATTTTGAGCACCAGCAAATATTTTTTCAAGCATACCACCAGATTCAGCCAATGTTTTTAATATTTCTTCATATTGTTCAAGCAATTCACCCCTTGAATTTTCTACTAATTTTTTCCAGTCACATATTGCAGGTAGATTATACTTTGTTGTATTCTCATCAGCCATTTTAAGGAAAAGTAAATAGGTTAGCTGTTCAAGATAATCATTGTATCCTAAACCGTCATCTCGTAATGTATCACAGAATGACCAAATTTTAGTTATTAAATTATTTGTTGACATATTTTTATATTTCTGAAATTATTTTTTCTTTATCTAAATCAAAATGAATATAAGAAAAAGGAAGGTTAATAAATTTTTTAATGTGAATTAAGTATTCTTTTAATTCTGTGGATGGTTCTACATGGGAAACTAACACAATGCTTTCCGCTTCATTTACATTAGGATATAAGCAATACTCTAGTAATTGCCCTAAACCTTCTCTAATTGAAGAACGCAAGCTATTATATGTTTTTATTTCATAAAAAACAAAACCTGTATTTGTTTTTCTGGTTATATCAATTCGCGAAGCTCCATAAGCTGTACATTCTCTTTTAACGGCATTTTTACCATATTTGTTTTGTAAAAATTGTAGGAATTTTTTTTGTAGAAGGTTATGTTTAAATTCTAATTCAATATCTTTTCTATTTCTCTTTCTTTTTCCTTTTGATTCAAGTTCTGCTTCCTCACTACCTGAATTATAAAATGAAAATTTAGTTTTGATGTTTTCTTTAATTTTTTCTGTTACATCATTTTTAAAATCCATTAATAAATATCTACTCGATGGAATTTCATTAGGATTTTCTACTAAAATTAAATCATTAGGTATTTCATTTATTTGTGATGCTTTAAATTTAATATTAAATAACTGCTGCGCTCCTTCGTCAATCCATGTGTCTAACTGTTTTGAATCTAAACTAAGATTATATAAATCTGATTTCATTTCATCATACCAACCTTCATTTTTGTAATGAACTAATACTTTTTCAGATTCTTCAGTATTAATAACTTCTACATCTTTTAGTGTTGTTACCCAATAGTTTTGATTTGAATCAGAATCTCTAGTATATAATAAAAGGTCAAAAAGTTTCGCTTGATATTTAGTTCTAAATTTATGGATAGGCTCCAGAAATCCATATTTATAACCATCAATTATTTTATTTCCATCAAAAAGCCATTCCTCGTGCCCAAATCCATTCTCTTTTTCAAAACTAGGGTGTTTTGATTTTCCTGAAAGACCAGATGGCTTTATCCAACCATTATTATTCCATGTTATTCTACAGATTTTAGATTCTTTAGACAAAATTCTCTTTAAATGATTATGATTAGATAAATGTTTATTTATGTATGCTTTACTCTCCTCAATAAGCTTATCCCAATTATATTCATCTATATTATCAAATGAAATTTTTGGCCAACTCCAATTTACTATTTCCTTATATTCTTGTAATAATTTAATTTTATAATCTGGCAGTCTCTTAGTAGTTTCAAAATAACCATCAAGTTTGTACCCAATAAATTTATTAGATCCATTAACCTCGACATTAAAAAAAATGTCTTTATCCTCACCACTGTAAATTCTTGGCCAGAAATAAGGTTTTATTTTAGCTACATGACCATTTAGCCAATTACCATCCTTGCGAAGTTTAAAGTCATCAATTAACAATTCTTCTGCCCAATATTTGGCTTTTGCAATTATTGGATATAATTTTTGTCCATAATATTTATGTTCGGAATTAGCTTTTCTATAGTCTGTATTAACGATTGAGTTGTAAAATGCTAATTCTTCTTTTGTAAAAAAGTTATACCCTCCTTGATAGTATTTAATTTCAAAACCTAAATCTTCAATATATTTTCTTATTGTATTGTTTGATTGGAAGTCAAGTTCTTCATTAGTAGCTAATTGATATGCTAATCTAATTAAATATTTGAACTGATATTCTTTATTATTTACTATGACATAATATTGACTCCAAACAAAATTTTTAGGAATACCTTGTTTATCAATTATTGATGCAGATTTAATAATATGATTTTTAGTTATAACATCCAAAATCATCTTGATTTATATTAAAATTGTTGTGACAAATCTATCCAACCAATTAAATCCTTCGAGTTTAGAATAAAATCTTACACAAGATTTAACTGTTGAACTATATGGTCTATCAGGATTTTTCACATAATCCATTAATCTTCTAAAACAAGATGCAACAGCTAATCTTCTTGCTCTTTCATCTGGTGCTGAATCAATTAATTCTTTGATTTCAAGTATTTCTCTTTCACAATCTTTCCAACACATTAACCTTTCTTTGTTTAGTTGTTCTAAATCAAGATGATAATAAAAAATTGATTGTAATACCCTTTCATTCTCATAATCATTTAATCCTGCACTTATTGCTTCACCATTAGAATCAAACGCTAATAAGCTTACGTCTTCTTGACTAAATGGATCTAACAAAATTGGAATTTCACAATTAATATTTTCTTCATCATCAGCTATTCTACCCACATCATTACAATCCAATGGAAAATAATCACCTTTACCATGAGTCTCTTCACAATCTCCAAGCCTATCTCTTCTAATCTTATTAGCTAGCCCCCCTGATAATCTATAATTACTCCATTCGTACGCTAACCACCAATAACCATTTTCTTTTAGTATTGTTGATTTGCTATTTGGATCTTTAAAATCATTTTTTTGTTTTGATTTACCTTTTGGTCGAAAATGATCAACTTCAAAATCACTATTTCCAATCGGAGCTTCAGAATACCAGCATTTATTATTTGATAATGTCAACATAATTGGTTGAAGTTGATTCCACAATGGATTATTATTAATATGATTCTTTTTTTGCAATAGATTAAAACCTTCCATTGCATTTATTTGGGCTTGTCTAACTACTTCCCAACCAAATGTTTCAACTTTTTCCCTGAATTTATTTCTATCAATATATCTCATTTTTCTTTTTCTTCTTTTAAAATTTCTTCAAGGACTTCTTTCGCAATTTTATCAAGTTCTGCAGCTTCATCTTTGGTATATTTCCTGTTAATAAATTCTTCATAGTTACTAGTCAGCTTAAGATATTGATTATATCTACTATCAACTGTTTCATCATTAAATCCGATACTATCAAAATATTTTATTAATCTTTCAAATTGGATTTTTTCATCTTCTTGCAGAAGTCCTTGAGATATTTTAGCTTGAAAATATCTCTTTTGATTTAATAAATCTTCTAATTTTTTACTCATTAAAGATGGTATACCAAACAATTCACTTGTTAATATTTTTGAAACGCTCATTTCTCTTGGGCTAATATTAGGATTAAAAGCTTCTGTTTTTCCTTCTTTATTTTTTTTAAAAATTTGTACTTGATTCTTTTTTAAATTTCCAATAACTAATGGGTCATGTGAACAAAATATAATTTGAGTATTCTCTTTACGCTTTACAACTTTATCTAGATAATCTAAAAATTTCCATTTCCACATTGGGTTTAAATGTGTGTCTGGTTCATCTAATAAAATAAGTGATTCTTCATCATTTGTAAATTTCAATAGTCCTAAAACTGAAAGCAACTGTTTTTCACCTTCGCTTAACTCAGACATTGATAGTTCACCATTAACTCCTTCTTTTTGAACTTTAATTTTTACGTCATGTAACATATCTGATATATGAATACTTTCAAGAGCGTTAAATAATTCAATCTTGTTTTTGTACTTGTATTCAATTAAATCCAAGAATGTTTTTTTATCCTTTAAATACAAATATAACCTATCTTGTGTCTCAGCCTTTTTATAAGACACTTCAATACGTTCTTTATATTGTATTGGTGCATAAGAAAATTTCAATAATTCTTCAAGTAAATTTTTAACAAGTCCTTTTGCTCCCCATAAAAGAGAATTTTTGTTTTTCCTTGATTTTGCCCAAATAGGCTGTTTAAGCATAAAAAGTGCTGAGCCAAAATCATTTATTTTTAACTCCTCTTTTAAAAAATTAATCGTCTCATCATCTTCACTTTGCTCATCTTGGAACATAAAAAATGCTATAAGTGCAAAATTTGCATGAATATTTTGTGCAAGAAATATTCTCCTTATAGTATCAAATTTTGTAATTTCAGCATCTTTTTTTATAATCTCTTCATAATAAAGTTTTTGATGAGGAATATATAAATCTGCTAATCTGTCACTAATCCCAGAATAATAAACGAAAATATGCTTAGGTAAATAATAATCAATACTTTTTGTGAATTCAGTTGTAACTGATTTCCCATTTACAATAAAATTATATTTCTCATTCTCATAAGTTATTTCTATATGATTATTTCTGCATTCATATTTAATATAAAATTCAAAAGGACTTTTTATTTTTTTATTATAGTTATAAATAAGATCTAAATCTCGAAAAACAATTACAATAGCTTCAAGAAAATTTGATTTACCTGTAGCATTAAGACCAAGTAAAACTGTTTCCCAAGCATTTTCATCTATATCTATAGTAAAATCTTCAAGATTCTTAAAACGTGATTTTATGTGTACTTTGTCTATTCTCATTTTATTAAAGATAATAATGATTGACTATCCTTTTTAACTTCTTTGACCTTGCTTTGAATATCTTTTAACTCTTTATAAAAATCTTCAATATTATTTTTATGCTTACTTTGTTTCCAAACATCTGTTGAAAGCATAGGCTTATCTGAAGCTTCAAGAACCTCTTCAATACTTAATCCCTTTTTCATCTTCTCTCTTTTTTTGGGTGTTTTTTTCTTTTCTTTTTTTTGCTCTTCTAAGATTTTTTTCTTTTCAACACTAATTATTTTTAATAATTCCGTTGCTTCAACATCATTAAAATCTTGTTCAACTAATTTACCGTAAATTGATTTTCTTAAAATTGATTTTTTTATAATATTGCTCTTAAAAATTGTATTCTGAATAGTTTTTTCAAGATTTTCAATTATTGAAAATTGTGAATCCATTTCATCAGTAATAAAATTAATTTCTTCCTCAGTTGAAGGTATAGGGACAATTGTGTTTTCAATTATTCCAAGATTTAAATTTGGTTGAGCTCCACCAACCGCTTGCTCTCTTAACTCTGTATAATTTTTAGTAAAATAAAACTTTAAATATTTTCTTAATTTTTCTTCACTACCTCTTTGAACAATTGCTGCAATAGCCTGGTTAATTGTTGAATCGAAAGCAAGTTCAGAACATTTACCACGTGTTTTCCCTTCTCCGTATAATGCAACTAGAAGTGTTTTTTGAGGATATATTTTAAGATTTGTCTCTTTGATGGCCCTTTCTGTGACATAATCTGATGGTTTATTAATCATCCAATTATTTAATGCACCACTAGTTACCCATGGAATATTTCCATTTTTGTAATAATCTGAATTACTTTTTAATGGAGTTGTACCTGTCCCAACAAAAGATATATTAGCTACCTTGGTTAATTTCCAATTTTTTGGAATTTTATTAAAAAAACTATAATCATCTTTAGTAACATTTATTTGTTTTTCTAGTTTTGGTTTTTTTGGTTTTTTCTCATTTTTTTTCAAATCATTAATTAAAATTTTCCATTTTTCCAGCTCTTCTTTATAACGATTTTTACGTTCACTTTCAATAAGTTGTAATAGATTTTCAGCTGATTCTGATTTATTTTCTTTTCTTAAAGATTCTGTTAATTTTCCATTAAACGCATGTTTCAGCAAAGTTTGTCTATATACTTTAAGTTTATTTTGTGTAAGTTTAAGGTTTAATATTTCATTATCTAAAGCACTAAAAAGTTCATCAATTTTTAATGCAATTCTAATTTGTTCATTTAATGGAGGAACAGGAATTTTTATAGTTGACAAATTTCCTCTAGATATTCTTTTTCTGGTGGTACCAGTTTGCATTTTTTCTATTTGCTTTCTTATTTGTGGGGAGTTTATAAAATGAGTAAGATAGCGGCTATCTACTCCATTTTGTCCAGTTCTTATTATGGCTACATCAACAACTGTAACATATTTTTCTTCATCAGTATAAGGGAAAACACAAGCTCTTCCTAATGGATCTGGCATTCTAGCTACTAAGATATCACCCTTCTTTAAAAATGTACAATTAAGCTCCAAAGCTCTTTCTTTGGTCATGTATCTATCGGAACGATTTCTGAAAAAACCATCCCCTATATCTGCTAGTTGAATTAATCTAACTTCTCCATCTGGGTTTTGGTCTTTAGTTTCAATCCAATCACCGTCTTTGAATATACCATCCTTCCCATCAATCAATTCCTCAATTGTAGCAACTGACCATCCTGTGGGTAAATTATATTGTTCTTGTAGTTCTTTCATTTTTAATCCTCTAAATGATTTTAGAAATTATACGATTTAAACTAGTAGTTAAGGCTACTACTGAGATGATTATTAAATTTTACTAATTATTTTTTCATTGATTCGTTGATACGCTAGATCATTATCATACTCAATATCTGGTCTAAGTATCGTAAAGATGTCTTTTCGAAATTCATCATCTTTCATTTTTTCTTCCATATTTGCTACAAACATTTTATTCGTAGGATTTACTCCATCAGAAAAATTGATGTATTCCTTATAGCATTGGATTAACTTACCTTCATCAATTTCAAGATTTGAAAGTGCTACATTTAAATCGAATAAATCTCTTCCTTTCCTTCTTTGATATAATGCTCTTAATTTAGTTCCTAATAATTCTTCAACATGATAGGTGTTAATCATGCATTTTCCAGAAAACCAACCATTATTTACTTCAAACGGTACTTGTTGTAATCCTAGCACAGTAAAATGTTCCCTACAATTGATTTCAATTTTCAGTCGCATTTGTATTATCGGTGGTATTTCGGTTTCAAAGCGATAGGTTGCCGTGTTGTTGTGTATGCTTGTTTCTATATTTCTTTTTGTACCTAAAAATGGGGCCAAGACTTCTCTAATTCTTGATAAAATAGGTTTTATTGGACCTGTTTTTATTTGTACTAAATCTATATCTTCTGAATATCTTGCTTGCGGCTTTAGAAATAGTTTGTGCAAGGCTGTTCCACCACGAAAAGCTAGGTTTTCATTTAAAAATGGGTCGGCAAATATTTCTACAATTGCTCTTTCAATGATAAGATCTTGTTCTATTTGTCCGTTCTCTGGCCAAGGTGCAAACTCACGCCATTCTTCTATATATCTTCTTGGAATCATAAATCGCTCTCAATATTAATATTGTTTATAATACGCCATTTGGTATTAGTAATTCCTTTTTTATTCTTCCCTGGCATTAAGGGTATGTTTACTCCTTTTTTATCTGCTATTGTATTATAAACAACTTGACTTAGTTTTTCATTTTCAAGTTCATATTCTAATAAATAACCCAATCGTTGAACGGCTGCAATTTGTGAATAGTTTTTAGCTGTTTTTGCTAATGAACTTGGTTTTATTACTTCTACTAATTCTTTTAAAATAGTAATCACACGATTCATTCCTAGTTTTTCAACATAGTAAAGTAAATCTAAAGCTGTCAGTTCTGGAGAAGAAACATTTATATATCCGGCTTCCGTTTTTACTTTTTTAATATCTTCTTTGTTCCACTCATTTTTTACTAAAAAATTTATTTTTAGCTTTTTATTTTTAATATCTCGTAAAGCTGGCTTCTCTGTAATTACGAATGTTTCCATTGTTTGTTGATGTGATGCTCCGTGAATTGCAGCCGCAGAAATTAAACCCAAATAATAGTTTTTCTTTAGCGATACCATCATGTCATCTAGATACATGTTACTTGGAATTACACCATATCTCGAATATTCTGCTGGGAGTATAGTATAGAAGCCTTTACGTATTTGAACAATCTTATTTTTTACTTTAAGTCTATATAGGCTTTGAAGAATTGCTTTATCTGTTACCTCTAATTTATCTTTTAGTTCTTCAAGTGTGAAAGCATATCTTCCTTTAGCTCTTACACTGTCTATATATTCTTCTAAATAATTATATGTTTGATTTCCTATCTTCACTAGTTTATTTTGTTTGCTATTTACTACACAATGTGTAGTGTTACGCAAATATAATATATTATATACTAAATAGTATATTTAATGGTTAAAAAAAATACTAAATGGTTTACTAATTTTCGTATATAAATTATTTAATTAAGATAAGAAAGAACTCAGGAAAAACACCTGTAGAAAACAAAGAAATCTATTATCAATATTTAAAAATTAATAGAGTTTATTAAAATATGTTTATATTTTTTAGTAATAAATAATCTTTTAATTTATAAAATTTATATTCATGTTCAATTTATACTTTAGTATTTATAAATACTTCGAATAATCATCAGGAATATAAGCATTTATCTCTCTTAAATATTTACGTAAAGCAGTTTTTGTAGTGTGCCCTGTAATTGACATAATGGTTGATTCAGCTTCTTCAGGAGTCATTTCTTTTATGAAAGTATTGTAAAGCTTGGTTATAAAAGTGTGTCTAAAGCTATATAATCCATAGTCTTTACTTAATCCAAACTTCTTTTTCACTTCTAAGAAATAATCTGAATAATCATTTCTTCGGCTAGTTTCATTGGCTTCCCAATATTGCCCAAAATCTTTTCTGCCAAATAGATAAGCATCTTTGGGGTAATTAGATAAATCTGGAATCTCATCAATTAAGAGTTGAGGAATTCTTTTTAATTGAAATCCAGTTTTGGTCTTTATTTTTAAAATTTTATCCTTTAAATCAATATCAGCAATTGTAATTCGATTCACTTCTACGGGTCTTAAAAAATTGTAAGAAATGAATTTTACATATAAAGACAATAACTTGTTGTTTTTATCTAAATACGTAAAAATTTTAGACTCTTCAGCACTAGAATAGGATTTGTTCTTTTCAGGATTCGTTTTTAGTATAGGAATGTTTTGAACAAAGTTTTGTGTTATAATTTCATTTTGTTCTAAAGTTGAAAAAATAGTACTAATGTCGGCACGAGTATTGTTCCTGTTTTTAGCTGAAGTAGCAATTAAAATTTCATTCAAATAAGTAGTTATAACCTTTTTATTCACAGAATCAATTAATCGATTCTTAAATCCATTTTCATTTAACCATTTTTCAAAGCGTTTTATTCTTCCTTCAAGTCCTTTATAAGAGGTTAAGGCTAGAGTGTTTTTTTTAATGGTAAGAGCAAATTCAAAAGCATCTTGTATTGATTTTCCCTGTTGCTCTTCATTAAAACTAAATTTGTTTTCTGGGTTATAAGGATTGAAACCATCTTTTAGAAGTACTGATAAATTACGCTGAATAGTTTTTAACCATTCAATGCGTTCTTTTTTATCAAAATGTTGTGGAGCATAAATGTTGTTAGGATATCTTTCCAAAGGGCCATCGATTATTTTTCTAAATGAAAAATAAACATACCAACGCTTGGATAAATCCCCATTTGCGTCATATAGTTTAGGTTCCGAGTATCTTTTCTTTTTTTTCAAATCGTGTTCAAAATCGTGTTCAATGTACAAAAATTTCAATAAACTAGACATAAAAAATGCGGGATTAAATTGCTCTAATCCCGCATAAAATCTAATTTTCACGATTTTTATAAACCTAGTAGCGAAGACGGGAGTTGAACCCGTGACCTCAGGGTTATGAATCCTGCGCTCTAACCGACTGAGCTACCTCGCCATTATGTTTAATTGTGCATCTCTTAATGCGGGTGCAAATATATAATTATTTCTCTTTAGTACAAATATTTTTTTATAAAATATTTTCTAAATAAAAATCTATTTTTTTCTTTTTGGTTTTTAAGATTATTCTCTATATATTTCCAAAATAAATTTTTTAAAATGGAAGTTAAGTTAAAATACGAATTAGAATTCCCAATTCATGCCTCGCCTTCTTTATTATACCAATATATTTCAACTCCTTCTGGTTTATCTGAATGGTTTGCAGATAATGTAAATTCTAGAGGAGAACTTTTCACATTCATTTGGGATGACTCTGAAGAAAAAGCCAAACTGATGGCCAAACGTTCTGGTGAACGTGTGAAATTTCGTTGGCTAGATGAAGATGGAGGAGATACTGATTATTTTTTTGAGATTAAAATCATGGAAGATGAGATAACAAAAGATGTATCTTTAGTTATAGTTGATTTTGCGGAAGAAGACGAATTGGAAGAGTCTAAATTACTATGGGAAAATCAGGTTTCAGACTTAAAACATGTTTTAGGTTCTGTGTAAACTAAATTATAAAGAGTATATTTGTCCCGATTTTTTAATCGGGATTTTTTTTTAGCTATGGTAAATTATAATGGAACTATTCTTGAGAGTAGTAGTGTCAATATTGAAGATAATAGAGGTTTTTTATTTGGAGATAGTGTTTTTGAAACGGTAAAGGTTTTAGATAATAAGGTTCTGTTTCTAGAAGATCATTATTTTCGTTTAATGGCTTCTATGCGAATTTTTAGAATGGAAATTCCAATGAATTTTACAATGGAGTTTTTTGAAGAGCAAGTTTTATTATTGGTAGACTCTTTTAGATCTATTTCTAACTCTTGTAGGGTTCGTTTTTCTGTATTTAGAAAAGATACAGGTTTTTATTTGCCTAAAACAAATGATGTTGGTTATGTGTTAACAATATTGCCTCTGGAAAGCGATTTGTATTTTATTTCTGAAAAATCTTATGAGGTAGAACTTTATAAAGATGCTTATGTTACAAAACAATTATTTTCATCTCTTAAATCGAATAATAAAATTATCCATATTACAGGAAGTATTTTTGCGTCTGAAAATGGTTTTGATAATTGCCTTCTTTTAAACGATGAGAAAAATGTAATTGAAGCCTTGCAAGGTAATTTATTTATGCGAATGGGGAATACTTTAATAACGCCTCCTATAACTGATGGTTGTTTAAATGGAATTATGCGAAAACAAATTCTAAACTTTGCTCAAAAGTTAGAAGGTTATGATGTTGTTGAAAAATCGATTTCTCCATTTGATTTACAAAAAGCAGATGAATTATTTGTAACAAACGTTATTAAAGGTATACAACCTATAACAAAATATAGAAAGAAAACATTTGAAATAAAAGTAGTGCATGAACTATTGATAAAATTAAATGCTTTTGTGCGATTTAATTAAGAATAGGATCTGAAGGAGCATTTGAAAATAGTACATATTCACCACCTTGCTCGTTAATTTTTTGTTTCCAAAAATGTTGAGAAGATTGCGATAATAATTCACTCTTTTTATCATTGTTTGTAATAATCCAAGAATTTTCTTTTAATTCATTTTCTAATTGACTTACTGCCCAGCCACTATATCCTAGAAAAAAACGGATATTGTTTTTTGAAATATCACCTTTGTTAATAAGTGTTTTTGTTGTTTCAAAATCACCACCCCAATAGATTCCGTTAGCTATTTCTATGCTACCAGGAATAATGTTTGGAATATTATGAATAAAGTACAGGTTGTCTTGTTCAACAGGACCACCATTGTAAACTTTAAAATTAGCCTCTATTTCTGGTACTAAGTCATTAATAGAGTATCCTAATGGTTTGTTAAGAATAAAGCCAACAGATCCTTCATTATTGTGTTCTGCTAATAATACTACTGAACGATTGAATGAAAAATCTCCTAAGGTAGAAGGTTCTGCTATCAGCAAATGTCCTTTTTTGGGTAAAACTGATATCATAAGCAAATTATTTTTAACTAAAATTATCAAAAAAAGTTTACAAAATCAAATATTTTTTGATATAAGTCAAAAAAAATCCCGCAAAAGCGGGATTTTATATTTTGAGTAAATAATAGTTATTAGTTTACTGCTTTGTCTAATTCAGCACCAGATTTGAATTTAACTACATTTTTAGCAGCGATTTTGATAGTTTTACCAGTTTGAGGATTTCTACCATCTCTTGCAGCTCTTTTTGATACTGACCAAGAACCAAAACCTACTAATGAAACTCTTCCGCCTGTTTTCAAAGTTCCTTCAACGTTGCTTAAAAATGATTCTAAAGCTAATTTAGCAGCTGCTTTTGTAATTCCAGCAGAAGCTGCCATTGCATCGATTAATTCTGACTTGTTCATAATAAAATTGTTTATTAATTTTGGTTAAACTTAATTATTTAAACACAAATTTACTCGTATAACTGAATTGTGCAAGTGTTTACTAGGATTTTACCTTAAAATGTTAATAAAACACGTGTTTTGTTAATAACCTATATTAGTTTTCATTAAAATTACACTTTTCTCAGTGTTAGCAAGGCTTAAAAAGCTATTGCATTTTCTGAAAATTGTATTCCGTTTAATAGTTCTCTCGATTCCATTTTTCTCTTGCCTGGAAATTGTAAACTACTTATATGAAGGTATCCATCATGTGTAGCTATTTTAATTTCTTTTTTTGTGGTGAAAATTTGTCCAGCTTTAAAATGGTGGGTTTCGTGTTCAAATGTAGCATCATATAGTTTAACATTCCACTCATTGTCGTTGTCTTTAATAAAAGTCCAAGCAGCTGGGTATGGATTTAACCCTCTAATTAAATTATAAATTTGGATTCCTTTTTTGTTCCAATCTATTTTACAATTTTCTTTATTTAATTTGTAAGCCGTTTTTATTTCTGAAACATCTTCTTGTATGGTTGTTTTTACATTTCCTTCAGAAATCACTTGTAAAGTTGCTAAAACAGCTTCGCTTCCTATATGCATTAATCTATCATGAAGTTCACCTACGGTTTCAGAGTTTTTAATTTGTGTTTCTCTATGTAGGATCATTGCACCAGTGTCAATTTTATCATCTATGAAAAAAGTAGTTACACCAGTTTTTGTTTCCCCATTTATAATTGCCCAATTAATTGGTGCTGCTCCTCTGTATTGAGGTAGTAGAGAGGCGTGTAAATTAAATGTGCCATATTTTGGCATTTTCCAAACCACTTCTGGAAGCATTCTAAAAGCTACCACAACTTGTAGGTTGGCTTCAAGACTTTTTAATTCTGTTAAAAAATCTTCAGACTTTAAATTAGTGGGTTGTAATAATCGTAAGTTTTTTTCTAGTGCAAATTCTTTAACAGCACTTGTGTTTATTTTTTGCCCTCTACCAGCGGGTTTGTCAGGTGCAGTTATAACACCAACAATTTCATAGTCGCTATTGTATATTGTGTTGAGAATGCCAACTGCAAAGTCAGGAGTTCCCATAAATACGATTTTTAATTTTTCCATTATAATAAATAATATTGATTGTAAGGATTAATTGCTATTATATTCTTTTCAAGCAAAGTTTGAATGGCAAAGATAACTTGTTCTGAACTTATAGTTAGTAAGCTTTCTATTTCTCTAGAATTTAATTTTTTTTCTTTAAGTAATTCAATAATTTGATTGATTAGCTCTAAATTAACATTGTTTTTTTGAGAAATACAATAGGAGCAAATACCACAATTTTGGGTTTCTTTTTCATCGAAATAGTGCATCAATAGTTTGTTCTTACATTTTTCTTTCGAAATGTAATCTATAACACTTTTCAATTGACTTATTTTTAATTCGTTTTGTTTTTCAAGTAATTTTGAAATTCGATTAATTGTTAATGCATCTTCTCTAACTTCGTTAAAAGTAATTCGGCTATCGTTATTCTGTATTTGCAATGTAATACAATGGTTTTTTTCTAATTCTAAGATTGTTTCTAGTACTTTTTTTTCATTGGTACTAGATTTTTTAGCAATTAAAGTACTGTTTATTAGTGTTTCTAATTCAAAAATACCTGGATAGGTTCTTAATATAGTTGTGATTATATTTTCCGATTTTGAGTTTAGACTCATGTATCGAATTACTTCTTTGCTTGGAATGATAAACTGCAAACTTATTTTCTCTGAAAATTCATTTTGAAGAGTAATTACGGCTTGTCTGTCTAAATATTGTAAGGCATTAAATGTTTTTAAAATAGGGAAGTTGTATTGGGTACAAAATTGATTAAGGTTAAAATTAAACTGCTGGTTAAAGCCTTCTCCATACGCAATTTGAAAATAGTTGTTTAGTTTGATGTAGACTTCTTTTAGAAACACTTTGTCTGGAAGTGACTCTAAAAATTGTTTTTTTGCAACTTCAATGTCGCCTACGCTTACTAATAAAAGACCAAAAGCTTTCTCGTTATTTCTTCCAGCTCTTCCTACTTCTTGATAATAGTTTTCTAGATTTTCTGGAAGTTGCATATGAATCACAGTTTTTACATCAGGTTTGTCGATTCCCATTCCAAATGCATTTGTGGCCACAATAGTTTGTACTTCGTTTTGCATCCAAAGCGACATGTTTTTTTCTTTTTCTTTTATGGGTAAACCACCATGGAAATAAGTACTAGATAACCCGATTTTTTGAAGTTGATTTGCAATTTCAATAGATGCCTTTCTATTGCGTACGTAAATAATACTTGATTGTGGGTTTTTTGTAAGTATTTGTCTTAGTTTGAAAATTTTGTCTTCAGTTTTAACTACATGATAGGCTAAATTGGAGCGTGTAAATGATTTTTTAAAAACTTTGGGTTGCTCTAGAGCTAAATTTTCAATAATATCTTTTTGAACTCGTACTGTAGCGGAAGCAGTTAAAGCTAAAAAGGGAACCTTTGGGAAATGAGTTTTTAATTGTTTTATTTTTAGATATGCAGGTCTAAAATCATGTCCCCATTGGCTTACACAATGTGCTTCATCAATTGCAATTAAGTTTATAGGTAATTGCTTTAAGCGTTCTATTACCCAATCTTGTTGAAGTCTTTCAGGTGAAAGGTATAAGAATTTATAGTTGCCATATTCACAATTGTCTAATAATTCTATTGCGTCATTTTGTGAAATGCCACCTAAAAGAGCTATAGCTTTTATGTTTTTGCTTTGTAAATTTTGAACTTGGTCTTTGATAAGTGCTATCAAAGGAGAAATAACCATGCATAATCCTTTATTTTGCATACCAGGAATTTGATAACATATAGATTTTCCTCCACTGGTAGGTAATAATGCAAAAGTGTCATTCCCTTTTAAAACAGAATTAATAATTTCTTCTTGAAGATCTCTAAAAGAGTCATGTTTCCAATATTTTTGAAGAATTTGTAAAGATTCTGACATTCTTTAATTTAAATAGCTTTGGCTAAATTTATAAAATTATTTAGTAATCTCATTCATTAAGAAAGTAACTCTATTTTCGATTGAATCTTTCGGAACTTCAATTAACTGATAACCATATTCATTATAAGTTTTTTCTAAATGCTTGTGAATTAGAACAGCTTCCTCATAGGATTCATATCTTTCTTTATCGCTTACATAGATTTCTTCCCAAGGAGGTAAAACAAAAACTCTTGAATATTTGTTCTCTAAGCAAGCTTTATGAAAGGCTTCTGGATATGAATTTCCAACAAAATCCATATAAGCAATAACATCTGGCAAACCTCTATCTATAAAAACTATTTCAGAGGATTCTTTTTTTGCTTGCTTGTATTGATTAATTCTTCCTTCTAATAATAACTCGCTAAAAAGTAAAGGTTGTTCAAGAAATAATTGCTCTATTCCGTCATTTTGAGCTTTTTGAATAATTTCTCTAGAAACTTCAGGATAACAAATATATCCTTTATTAGTAAGAGCATTTATTAAAGTCGTTTTTCCAGAACTTGGTCCACCTATTAAAACTATTATTTCTTTATCCATTCCATTAAAAAGTAAAACGCAAAAGTAAGTTTTTTTTAAAAATCTAATCCATAAATTAAATTTATGTTCTTCAAAATATTTATTCTTAACTTAAAAAAGTATATTTGCTACTCTAAAAAAATGAAGATGGATAAGAAAACGGAAGACTTTTATATTCGTTTGAAAGAAGAATTGGCTAATAATTCTATTTGGCCTTCAGAATATTTATTTAAATTTATTGTTCCTTCAGATGCTACAAAAGTAGAAACAGTTGAAAATGCTTTCAATACGATGGGAGCGGTTATAAATACAACACAATCAAAAACAGGGAAGTATACTAGTGTGTCAATTAGTGTACAAATGAAAAATCCACAAGCAGTTATTGATAAATATCAAGAACTTGCTGTTGTGGAAGGAATCATATCATTATAATTATGGAAGTAAAAACAGAAGCAGTATCGCAATTAGAATATAACTCAATACGTGAGCAGTTAATTATTCCAGAATATGGAAGACATTTGCAGAAATTAATTGATCAAGTAACAGAAATTGAAAATAGGGAAGAACGAAATAAGGCTGCTAAATATGTTATTTCGGTTATGGGTTCTTTAAATCCGCATTTAAGAGATGTTCCGGATTTTCAGCATAAGTTATGGGATCAATTATTCATCATGTCTGATTTTAGATTAGAGGTAGATTCTCCATATCCTATTCCTTCAAGAGAGGTCTTGAATCAACGACCAGAAATTTTAAAATACCCACAAAATTTTCCTAAGTATCGTTTTTATGGAAATAATATCACTTACATGATTGATGTGGCTATGAAATGGGAGGAAGGTGATTTAAAGAGTGCTTTAATTTTGGTGATAGCCAATCACATGAAGAAATGCTATTTAAGTTGGAATAAAGAAACTGTGGAAGATGAAGTTATTTTTCAACATTTATTAGAATTATCTAACGGAAAAATAGATTTATTTAAGTCTAATGAAGAACTATCTAATTCACATAACTTAATGAAAGTGAATAAGAAGATGTCTAATAAATCTCAATTTAATACGAATAGTAAAAATTCGAATCCGAAAATTCACAAAAAGAAAACTAATATAAACCCTAAAAATCATAAAAGAAATTAAGTTTAATGGGAACATTCAAAATAGAAGGTGGAAAAGCACTTAAAGGTGAAATTACTCCTCAAGGAGCTAAGAATGAAGCATTACAGGTTTTATGTCCTGTATTATTAACTTCTGAAAAAGTTAGGGTTACTAATATTCCTGATATTATTGATGTTAATAAATTAATTACGCTTTTAGGTAATTTAGGAGTTAAGATTCAAAAAAATGGAGCAGGAGATTATACATTTCAGGCTGATGAGGTTAATGTAGACTATTTAAAAACGGAAGCTTTTAAAAAAGAAGGTGGAAGTTTAAGAGGTTCTATTATGATTGTAGGTCCATTATTAGCTCGTTTTGGTTGTGGTTATATTCCAAAACCAGGAGGAGATAAAATTGGTCGTCGTCGATTAGATACGCACTTTGAAGGTTTTATTAATCTTGGAGCTAAATTTAGATATGAAAGAGAAGACCATTTTTATGGTGTTGAAAGAGAAGGCAAATTGCAAGGAACTTATATGTTACTTGATGAAGCTTCAGTAACTGGAACAGCAAATATTGTTATGGCTGCTGTTTTAGCAGAAGGTACAACTACAATTTATAATGCAGCTTGTGAACCTTACTTGCAACAGTTATGTAAAATGTTGAACTCTATGGGTGCCAAAATTAAAGGCATTGGTTCTAATTTGTTAACTATAGAAGGTGTAGATGAATTAGGTGGCTGCGAACATAGAATTTTGCCTGATATGATTGAAATTGGCTCTTGGATTGGTCTTGCTGCTATGACAAGAAGTGAAATTACAATCAAAAATGTAAGTTGGGATAATTTGGGTCAAATACCTAATGTGTTCAGAAAGCTAGGAATTACTCTAGAGCGAAAAGGAGATGATATTTACATTCCAGCTCATAAAGAAGGTTATGAGATAAAAACGGATATTGATGGTTCAATTTTGACCGTTTCTGATGCTCCTTGGCCTGGATTTACTCCAGATTTATTGAGTATTGTTTTGGTTGTAGCTACACAAGCTAAAGGAGACGTTTTAATTCATCAAAAAATGTTTGAAAGTAGATTGTTCTTCGTAGATAAATTAATTGATATGGGTGCCAAAATTATGCTGTGTGATCCACATAGAGCAGTAGTTATGGGACATAATTTTCAATCTCAATTGAAAGCGACAACCATGAGTTCACCAGACATTCGTGCTGGGATTTCACTACTAATTGCAGCTTTAACTGCTAAAGGTTCAAGCACAATTCAAAATATTGAGCAAATTGATAGAGGTTATGAAAGAATTGATGAAAGATTGAGAGCGATTGGTGCCGATATTGTAAGAGTATAAGATAAATTGTAAAATATAAAAAAAACAAATTCCAATTAATATTAATTGGAATTTGTTTTTTTATTTAAGCCATTCTTTTTTGATTGCATTTTTGGAGTACCAAATTAAAAATAATCCAATGACAGGAATCATAATGGTCATTACTAATTCAAAGCTATTAAATTCTCTTATTTTAAATCGCATAAAAGCATCTATATTTTGAACAATAATACCTAAAAAAGAAATAACAAAGAAGGAATATGCTATCTTTTTTCGAATTAAAAGCGCTATACAGCCAATAGTAGCTGCGAAAACAGCAATAGCAAAAGCTGCAGTTGACCAAGATGGTGTTGCGTCAAGTAAAGCAAGTCTTTCAGGTGTTAATCCACTTCTAACAGAATCTGATTTAAATGCCATAAGAAGATACTGATTCACACCCATTAGATTCCATAAAAGTGCAACTACACTTATTATCCAAAAGGAAGTTTTTGGTTTTGTCATAGTTAAAATGTTTTGGTTAGTTATAGTAAATGTATAAAAAAAATCCAAATTTTCAATTTCTTGATATTTGGATTTTATTGTTTTTATTTTAAATTGTAATTAATTCATTATGAATTGTTTAGGGTTAAAATGAATTCGTCTTTTTCTTTTAGACTTTAGTTTTTTATATAATTAAAATAATAATACTTTATTCATCAAAAACGCAATCCAAACATAATTCCATCACCTTGGAAGCCATTTTGATAAGCTCTTACATAGTCAATTCGTAGAAATCGAAACTTGCCAAAACCAATATTGTCAAAACCAACACTAAATTCTTGATATGGTTTAGTATTAGGAACATTAATTTGGTGAAAACCACCCACTAAATTCCATTGTAATTTATTTAATAACGGAATTTTGTTCATAATATAACCTTTAAAATTATGTTGTAAATGCGTTTCTAAATAAGCATCATTAGTAGAATTAGTATAATAAGGCAAAAGATTAAAGGCATTTAAATAATTACCTCTAAAATTCACATGTGTTTGATTACCATTAAAATGCTTGTAATCAATAAAAGAAATATTATCTGCATTAAAGAATTTTCCTCCTCTTACATTTGCTGAAAATTCTCCCTTGTTTCCAAAAGTTTGATTGTAGTCTATACGAGCAGCAACGAAATCATAATTATAATTTGAATTAGTACCACCAAATCCTTTTTCGTAAGTAAAACTCAAGATTGGATATTTGTCATTTTGAATATTGATTTTTCCGTCAGGTCTTGAAATGTATTTTTGCCCAAATCGTATTCTAGTAGCTATATTTGCTTTGTATAGACTATGCTTTTCAAATCCTGAACTATAATTAAAAGGTTGTAAAGGATCATTTGAAGAGTAAATATCATCGCTTTTTATAATCGATTGATTGGTGTTATTAAATAAAGAATGCCTGTTTTCATATGATAATTTACCATTAATAAAAATACCATTTACAAGTTCTTGTCCGTAATTGATTTCAGCAAATTCTTTATTGTATAATTTCATAAAATTATTTTTAAAGAAAAGTGTACTTACTGTATTTATAAAATTAGGAATAGGCTCATTGCTATTAAATTGACTAACTGCACTTCCTCCTGAAATGGATAGGTTTGCATTATTAATGTTGTTAAATCGGTGATAATACCTTCCATTAACTCTTAGTCTATCTTCTGCAAATCCATAGTTGAATGTTGATGAAATATAAGTGTACTTGCCTGTTTCTTCGTTCCACTTTCTGTAGGAAAAACCACTATCTAAATTCCAACCTTGAACGGTATTAAAACTAAGTGAAGAGAAATTCAACATTCCTTGGTAACTTAGATTCCACTTTTTATGTGAATTTTTGTAGGTATAACCACTTATGATATCAAAGAATTTAAATTTATTTGATTTGGCATCAATAGAATCTAAATAGGTTTTTGATTTGCGAATGGTTTCAATACTATCTTTTTTAGTGTAATTTTTTAATTCTTCTTCTGTAAGAGGTACAGGTCTTGTTGTTTGCCAAAATGAATTTTCTTTTTTATTAGCATTTTCAGCAAAAGTGACTATCTCTTTTCCAAAAGTTTTCTTTTCGAAACTTTCTTTGAATTTATAATTACTAAATACATGTGTGAATTTTCCTGTAAATTTCATTCCAAAAATTCCTGCATCAAAATCTAGGGATTGAACATTCTTAACCCATAATTTTTCTTCTGTGTTGTAACTGAAATTTTGGAGTAATTTCATAGTTTCAAGAATGGGTTGTTGCATTCTATATCCTTTAATGTCTAAATCAATCCCATAAATTGCCCAAGTATCTTCTACAATGTAAATATATCCTTCAAAAACAGGTTCTTTATCTCTTTTTGGTGTAACATTAATTTTATTAATTAATTGATTTTTATCATCATAGAAACTACTTTCTAATTTGTATCTGTAGTAATTAAAAGCATTGTCAGCAATAGGAGAAACCATGTTAATACCAAATTCTACATAGTTTTCATAAAAATCATAATTAGTATTCAATGCAGTGTTATAACTAAAACCGCTATCGTCACCAGCAATTTTAGAAGCAATAATTTCTTCTTTTAGGTTGTTTGGTTTTTCAAATTTTATTTTTGAAACAGTTTCAGATAAATAAATTACTCCACTTCTTGTAGAGTCTAGGCTTCCTTCCATATCACCAACATCAATTCCCATGAATTTTTTTGGAATATCTTTTACTTTAAAAATACCTCTTGAATAGAAATCAGCTTCAAACTTATCAGTTTTATCAGCGTTTATTTTTTTATTAGCAATAGCTTTTTTTATAACTTCATCAGCTGGATTAATACCGTTTTGAACAACAACTTCGTTTAGTTGAAAATCTTCTTCTTGAAGAGTAACATCAAACTCAAATGGGAATCGATTAATGTTTAGAATTTGTTTTTGGGTTTTATATCCTAAATATTGAAACAATAAGGTTACGTTTTTTGAGGTTGTGTAATTCAGCTCATATTTTCCATTTTCATTAGTAGTAGTTCCAATATATGTGTTTTCGATATAAATATTTACATAAGGTAACGGGTTTCCATTTGTATCACTTACTGTTCCTTTTATTTGTGATACTATTATACCAGTAAATAAAAGGAAGAGTGTAGTAAAGATATTTTTCATTGTTGTTTGGTGTTTATTTAAAAGACGGTTTTACGAAATAAAAGGTTGTATGGTTTATAAAAAATAATCAACTGCTAATTCGTAACTTTTTAATCCAAAACCTATTATAATACCTTTTGCATTTGGAGAAATGTAAGATTGGTGTCTAAACTCTTCTCTAGAAAAAGTATTAGAAATATGTACTTCAATAACAGGAGTTGTAATTCCTTTTATAGCATCGCCTAAACCAATTGAGGTATGAGTGTAGGCACCAGCATTTAAAATAATACCATCATAAGAAAAACCCACTTCATGTAATTTGTTAATTAATTCTCCTTCTACATTACTTTGGAAGTAAGTAAATGAAATTTCAGGAAATTTATTTTCTAAGGTTGAAAAATAATCTTCAAAAGTTAAATTGCCATAAATTTCTGGTTCTCTTTTTCCTAATAAATTAAGGTTTGGTCCATTAAGTATTAATAATTTCATGTAATATAGATTTTAAGTAAAAATAAAAAAACCATTCATTAGTTGAATGGTTTTATAAAAAGTTTAAGAGTTTTTAAAAGAGAATACCAGCAGAAAGTTGAAAAACACTATTTTTTGCTTCTGCATTTTTTGAAATTTCGTTGAGACCAAGTATATATCTTGCTTGAATAAAAAGATGTTCGGTTAATTGTAAACCTAATCCTCCGTCAACTGCAAAATCAAACGTATTATAATCGTTTAAATCAAATTCATCTTTTTTGCTTAATAAAAAAGAAGCTTGCGGACCAATTTCTAATGAAACGCTTTCACTCAAATTCAATTTTGCGAGAAAAGGAATGGATAAGTAACCTAATTCATTTTTAAACTCACTAATTGCATTTTCATAAGAAGCACCTTGTGTTGAATAGAGTAATTCGGGTTGTAAAGCCAAAGATTTGCTTAATCTAATAACACTAACAAAACCAGCATGATAACTAGTTATAGCATCTGTTTTAATTGATGTATCTATAAGATTAGCATAGTTCAAACCTCCTTTTATACCTACTTTAAAGATTTGACTAGTAACTATTTGTAAGGAAAATAGTAAAATTATTGTTAAAAAAAGTTTGCTTTTCATGTTTTAAATGATTGATATTTAATTAATAACGAATCTATTGGAAGGAAATTGTTTATAAATTGAGTAATTATTATAAAAAAAGTCATTCAAATTAAATGAATGACTTTATATAATTTTAATTATTAATAAATCTTATTGAATAATGAATTTTATAGTTTTTAAATCGCTATTTGAATCCAAATAGTTCATAATATAAATTCCTTTACTCAAATGTGATGTGTCTATAGTAATTTCATTGTCATTTGAAGTGTTTTCACTGAATTCTTTTACAATTTGTCCAAAAGAATTTATTATTGATATAATTTTACAATTATTAGTTATAACATTTAATTTATCTTTCACTGGAACTGGAAATATTTTTGGTTCAAGATTTTCGTTATTTGTTTTTTCAATATTTGTTTTGAAATCAGATTCTCTTTTTCTGCTTGCAGATGAAATTCTATTCGCTTTATATGTAGTGCTTGAACAGATTGTAGCTAATTCACTTTGCGTAACAGGAATTACTTTATTCGTTGGGTTAGTAGGGTTGAAATCAGGTTGATGAGCATATTGTATAGCATCAGCAATATAGTCAGAACCATTCATGTTATATCCACTTGGAGCCTCCTTTAATTCTACTGGATAAGTAACAACATATAATACATTTTGTGCATTTGGATTATCCGTTCTCTTTAAATTTAGAACAAATTTTAGTTTGAAATTTTTTACTCTAGGTGCTAAGAATTCTGGTCTTGGAGTTGTCACTTGAGGAAGAAATGATAAAGAATTATTTATGTTTGATTTGAAGTCACTAGTTAATAAATTACTCCAAGTTATGGGTAAATCTGCTTTGCTTTGTACATAACTATATATTCTAGATCCTTGTATTTTCTGAAATTCACAGTTAGTAGAATTTGTGCATTGCCATTTTTTTGTGAAAGAACCTACAGGTTTGTATTGGGATATTTGTCTAGTTTTAACCTCATTGCTTGTTCTTGAAACGTCATATAAAAATTCAAATGAATAATCATTTTTAAAGTTATTTATACCAATGGGTTTAAAAGCATTTTGAAAAATTCCATTATCTGAATCTGTAGATGGACCTGTATTAGTTCCTAAAATAGCTAAACCATTATTTAAATCATTATCTAGACTATTAAAAATAAATGTAGGGTATTTTTTTGGGTAAGTTATTGATGGCTTTTCATATTCAACTAATAAAATAATTTCTGCATCTTGTAAGATTAAATTACTTGCTGGATTTATAGCATATTTTAGATTTTCACCTGAAAGCTTATATATTCTGTTCGTAAATTTATAATCAGAAAGTACTTCCCAATATTCTTTTATTCTTGAAGATGGTACTATGGTTTCTCTATTTAAAAAGCTTTTAGATGTAAAACTTTCCTTGTAATGCATAACTGGAGTATTAATTAATGAAAAAACACCCAAAGTTTCATTGTATAATGGTTGACCTCCAATTGTTCCTGGTAAAATATTATTATTTATTGAACCAGGTAAACCAATAGTTTGATTATGCATAGGGTCTTGAGTAGAAATTGTACCGCTAATTTGTACATCTAGATTAACACTCATAGGGGCTAATTGAATAGGTTGATTGCCACTAGCTCCACCACCAAATAATCCGCTTAAAAATTTTACTCCTTCACTTACATATGGTAAAGCTTTTAAGCCTGCTTTCATGAAGTTATTATTATTTAAAAAACTTCCAATATTGTTAATCGCTCCAATTGTAATTCCTCCATCAGCTAAATCTTTATATATTTTTTGATATTTGTCAGCAAAATTTGTCACACTTTTATGAGCCGACATCATTTTGTTGTTAATATTAGTTGCGCTTTTCCAAAAATTCCCATCTGAAGAAGTAGAACCTTGACCTTGTGTTATTGAAGAAATGATACCGGTTATTTTTCCAGTTAATTCTACTGATGAATTACTAATTAATTCTGTGTATAAAAATAACCTTGAAGTTTCATCGAATGAACATGTACAAGGATCATAATTTAATTTAAAATCTGCATAAGCCCAATAATTATTATCATTGTAAAATTTTAATGTAGTGCTTAGAGAAGGATTAGCAATATGTGTAGCATCTAGTGCTTTTTCATCATTAGCCATGTCTAAAAGATTGGTTTGGAATCCAGGAGCAAATTTTAATGTTAATAATGCTCCATTATAGTTAGTGTTTCTGCACCATTTAACTAAAATTCGTAACATTCCAGTATATTTATTATATAGCATTATATAAGTGTGTTCTGGTTTTGCTGCTAATGGAATATTGTTATTGTCGTATCCTAAATTATAGGCAATCATTTCCCAACCATCTTCAGGCATCATATCTTTTGATAATGATAAAGGCAGAAGTTCTAATTGATTAGATTGAAAAGGGTTTGGTGTAAATGTATTTGGAGTACATTGAGAATTTATATTATAGTAAGAGTTATCAGTTGTCCAATCAAATTGATTGATGTAATCAGGTTGATTTGGATTTACAGGAGAAAGCGCATCTGTGCTGATTTCATTTGGTTCGCATACACTTTGCGAATAATTAGAAACAAAGCAATTCAAAAGTAATAATAAATAGATTTTTTTCATTTTTTTCATTTTTAGCTCGCAAAATTATTACTAACTTTCTTATATTTTTTATTACTGTGGTATTGTTTTTTTATAAAAAAGATGTTTTTTATATATACTAACTTTTATACAAAATAATGAGGTAACTACTTGATTAATAATAAAATTAGTGTTAAATAAAGTTTATTTTTTATGTTTTTAATTATTCATTTGTTTGTTTAAAGCTTTGATTATTAGTTAATAACGTTTTTTTTGCTTAAAAAAATGTTAATAATTGCTTTTCTTTTATGAAATTCTTAAAAAAAATAATATAAATTTGTCTTAATAACTAAAATTTAAAAAAAATGAAAAAATTATTATTTGCTGCTGTAGCAGTATTTGCATTTGGAGTTTCTAATGCACAGGAAGTTAAGTTTGGAGCTAAAGCAGGTTTAAACTTGTCTAACTTCTCAGGAGATGCTGAAGGTACTTCAACTAAAGTAGGTTTTCAAGTAGGAGCTCTTGCTGAAATTATGATTTCTGATAAGTTTGCAATTCAACCTGAATTAGTATATTCATCTCTTGGTGCTAAAAGTAGTGACGAAGGTTTTGATTACACAAGTCATTTGAATTATTTAAACATTCCAGTAATGGCTAAGTATTTTGTAGCAGAAGGATTTAGTTTAGAAGCTGGGCCACAAATTGGATTTTTATTATCTGCAAAAGATAAAGGAGATGGTGAAGATGTGGATACAAAAGAATATTATAATTCAACTGATTTTGGTATGAATGTTGGAGCTGGTTATGATGTAACTGAAAATATTAACCTAGGATTAAGATACACTTTTGGTCTTAGTAATATTGCTAAAGATGCACCTAGTGGTTATAAAGTTGGAAACAGTAACATTGCATTCGCAGTAGCTTACAAATTCTAATATTTTTATAAAATATTTAAAATCCCGCTTTTGCGGGTTTTTTTGCTTTTGATTATTAAATAGTTATGTTTTTTATGTTTTTTTTAATACTTTTTTTCTTGCTGGAAAATAAATATTATATAAATTCGCAGTCTCAAAATTTAAAATTAATTAAAATGAAAAAATTATTATTCGCTGCTGCTGCAGTTTTCGCATTTAGTTTTGCTAATGCTCAAGAAGAATCTACAGATGGTGGTTTTTCTCAAGGAGATGTATTTGTTTCTGGAGCTTTCACATTTGGAAGTGAGAAAACAGGAGATTTCAAAGTTAATACTTTTGAAGTAGCACCTAAAGTAGGTTATTTTGTAACTGAAAACATTGCTGCTGGATTGATGTTAGGTTATGCTTCAAATAAAGTTGATGTAGGTTCAGCTGACGCTACTAATAGTGGTTTCGGTGTTGGAGCTTTTGGACGTTACTATTTTACACCAGCAAACAAATTCTCATTATTTGCTGAATTAGGAGCTAATTATATGGGTTATAGCTATGAGTTCGATCCAGAAGATTTTACTGCATCTGATGCAGATGTAAAAGAATTTGGTGTTAACTTGGGTGCAGGTATAAACTATTTCGTTTCTTCTAATTTTTCAATTGAAGCTGGAGTAGCTGTTTTAGGTTATTCTTCAAACGATAATGGAGGAGATGGAGCAGAAAAAACTAATTCATTTAATTTCGGTGGAGATTGGAGAGCTGTAACTTTTGGAGTTAACTACAAATTCTAATTAGAATTTCTAAATTGAATACATTTAAATCCCGCTTTTGCGGGATTTTTTGTTTTTATATCTTTTGTAGTTTTAGAAGTACTTTTATTATTTTTTTGAGATATTTTTTATAGTTTTGCGCTAACAAATTTAAGATAAACAATATGAAAAAAGTATTACTTTCTGTGATAGCATTGTGCGGTTTTGCTATTGCTAATGCTCAAGAAGAAGATGAAATTTTGGTAAACCCAATTCTTTCTAGTAAAGGAGAACATTATTTACCTCAAATGGATGACTGGGCTATTAGTTTTAATGCTGATGGTATTTTTGAATATGTAGGGAATGCATTTAGTGGCTCTACAAGTAGAAATAATGCACCAAAAGTAAGTTATGTAAGAACAAATACTTTTGTGGGTAAAATGTTTGTTTCAGATAAGAAAGCGTATAGAGTTGTTGCTAATTTAGGTTTTGGTTCGCAAAATAATACGTCTCCTCTTGTAACTGGTCCTGGTGCAGGAACAACAATTGAAACTAAGAATAATGATTTTGCTTTAGCATTAGGGGTAGGAAAAGAATGGAGAAAAGGGAATACACGTTTACAAGGGTTTTATGGAGCAGATGTTTTAGTAACTACTGCTTTTAATACCGAAGAAGTTACAACAACAGACACGGATACTGGTGATTTTGTAAGTAGTTTTGAAGAAAAATCTGGTTTAGATTTAGGAGCTGGAATTCAAGGATTTATTGGTGCTGAGTATTTTATTTTTCCAAAGTTTGCTATAGGAGCTCAATATACATATAGAGTAGGGTTTGCTTTAAATGGAGCCTCTGAAACAACAACTAAAAATGGAACTGACGATGCAGTAACAGTAGATGGAGATAAAGGTTTTTCTTTTGCATTTGGTGATTTAGATAATACTACAAATGTAGGAGTAGGGATTTTTTCTTTAAATCTTACTTTGCATTTTTAAAAATATAAAGTTTTCTTAAAATCCCGCTTTTGCGGGATTTTTTTATGTTTTGTTTTTTGTATTTTTGGGTTATGAGTAATTGGCAATCTTTTATTAAAGAATATCAAAACTATCTTAAGCTAGAAAGAGGTTTGTCTGCAAATACGATTGAGAATTATTCCTTTGATATTGAAAAACTGGTATTGTTTCTTTCGAATCACAATATAGATGAAAGTCCTTTAGCAATTACAGAAGAAACGATTCAGCAATTTATTTATGAAACTTCAGCAAAAGTTAATGCTAGAAGTCAATCAAGGATTATATCTGGGTTAAAAAGTTTTTTTAATTATTTGGTATTTGAAGATTATAGAACAAATACTCCTATGGAATTAATTGAAGTTCCAAAAACAGGAAGAAAACTGCCAGATACACTTTCTGTTGAAGAAATAGATAAGTTAATTGATGCAATTGATTTGTCTACTTTAGAAGGGGAGAGGAATAGAGCTATATTAGAAACATTGTACAGTTGTGGATTGAGGGTTTCAGAATTGGTTACTTTAAAAATATCAGATTTGTTTTTTGAAGAAGGTTTTGTAAAAATCACTGGAAAAGGAAATAAGCAGCGATTTGTTCCTATTGGTAAAACAACAGAGAAATATATTTTACTGTATAAAAATCAAATTCGAAATCAAATTAATATTCAGAAAGGACATGAAGATACTTTGTTTTTAAATAGAAGGGGAAAACAGTTAACAAGAGCAATGATTTTTACTATTATAAAAGATTTGGCTTTAAAGACTAATTTAAGTAAGGTAATAAGTCCTCATACGTTTAGGCATTCCTTTGCTACTCATTTGTTAGAGAACGGAGCAGATTTACGTTCTATTCAATTAATGCTAGGACATGAGTCTATAACTACGACAGAAGTTTATATGCATTTGGATCGAAAGTTTTTGGCAGAAGTATTGAATAATTTTCATCCAAGAAAATAATAAAAAAGCATTACAAAATTGTAATGCTTTTTTATTTTAAAAATTGAATCCAATGCCAATCTGAAAAACAGAATTTTTTGAATCGGTATTTTTAATAACTTCGTTTATACTATAGGTGTATCTTGCAGAAATTAAAAAATCATCAATATTAAATGAAACTCCACCAGCTAAAGCAGTATCAAAACTATTGACGTCGTTATTTAGTGTTGAATTGTTTTCGGATTTAATTTTCTCATTAATTTTAAAACCAAATTGAGGTCCAGCTTCCACAGAAAAAACTTTACCAATATGAATCTTGGCTAAAATAGGCAAATTGATATAGTCGATTCTATATTCTTGTTTGTAATTGTTTCCTAATAAGTTAGTGTAATTAGTTTCAAAGCCTTGTCTTGAATAAATAATTTCGGGTTGAAGTGATAAAACCTTTCTTATTAAAGGAACTTCTCCATAAAAACCAATATAGTAACTGGTTCTAGGGTCAGCACCTTCGTTGAAGTCTCCCTTAGTAATGGTTGAATAATTAAGACCTCCTTTTATTCCAAACTTTTCTGAATTTCCATTTTGAGCAAAAATGGCATTTGCTAATAAAAATGAAAAACTAGCTAAAAAAACTTTTTTCATATTACTTTATTTTTATGTTTATAAATTAATAAGAGTAAAAATCATGCCAATTTTTTTCTAAAAGAAGTATTTGTATAAAAATAAAAAACGCCTTCATTTCTGAAAAGCGTTTTTGTTTTTATATGTATTTTTAATTATTTAGCTATATTCACAGCCCTAGTTTCTCTAATAACTGTGATCTTAACTTGACCAGGATAAGTCATCTCTGTTTGTATTTTTTGAGAGATTTCAAAAGATAAGTTAGAAGCAGATTCATCTGAAACTTTTTCACTTTCAACTATAACACGTAATTCTCTACCAGCTTGAATAGCATAAGCATTTTTAACACCATTGAATCCAAATGCAATATCTTCTAAATCTTTTAGACGTTGAATGTAAGAATCTAAAACTTGTCTTCTAGCACCTGGTCTAGCACCAGAAATAGCATCACATACTTGAATGATTGGTGAAATTAAATATTTCATTTCAATTTCATCATGGTGAGCACCAATTGCATTACAAACTTCTTCTTTCTCTCCATATTTCTCAGCCCATTGCATTCCTAAGATAGCGTGTGGTAATTCACTTTCAGTATCGGGTACTTTTCCAATATCATGAAGTAAACCTGCTCGTTTTGCTAATTTTACATTCAGACCTAGTTCGGCTGCCATTATTCCACATAAATTAGCTACTTCTCTAGAGTGCTGTAATAAATTTTGTCCATATGAAGAACGGTATTTCATTCGGCCAACAATTTTTATTAATTCTGGATGTAATCCATGAATTCCTAAATCAATTACTGTTCGTTTACCAACTTCAATAATTTCTTCCTCTATTTGTTTTTGAGTTTTAGCAACTACTTCTTCAATTCTAGCTGGGTGAATACGGCCATCTGTAACTAATTTATGTAGTGCTAAACGTGCAATCTCTCTTCTTACTGGATCAAAACATGAAAGGATAATAGCTTCTGGAGTGTCATCAACAATAATTTCAACACCTGTAGCAGATTCTAGGGCTCTAATATTTCTTCCTTCACGACCAATAATTCTACCTTTAACATCATCTGATTCAATGTTGAAAACAGAAACGCAGTTTTCAACAGCTTCTTCTGTTCCTACTCTTTGAATGGTGCTAATAATGATTTTTTTAGCTTCTTGTTGTGCTGTTAATTTAGCCTCCTCTATAGTGTCTTGAATGAAAGACATCGCATTGGTTTTTGCCTCATTTTTTAAGCTTTCTACTAATTGATTTTTAGCTTCGTCAGCAGATAGACCAGAAATAACTTCAAGTTGCTCTACTTGACTTTTATGTAATCTGTCAATTTCTTGTTGCTTCTTGTCTAGAAATTCAATTTTAGTATCGTAATCAGCTATTTTTCTTTCTATATCTTCATTTACTTTTTTTGACTTCGCTAACTCATTTGAAATTTGAGATTCTTTATCTCTAGTTCTTTTCTCAGCTTCAGCCATCTTTTTGTCTCTTGATAAAATGACTTGCTCGTGATCAGCTTTCAATTCTAAAAATTTTTCTTTAGCTTGAAGGATTTTATCTTTTTTAAGCGATTCGGCTTCGGTTTTTGCATCTTTTAGGATGGAACCAGCTTCTTTTTTTGCATTTTTGATTAGGTTTGAAACATTACTCTTTTCGAGAAATTTAGCAATTCCAAAGCCTAAAGCAAGACCTGCGATGATTCCAATTATTATACTTAATATGTCCATAGTTTGTTAAATAAATTATATAAAAAAAGCCTACATTAGGTGTTTGTATAAACTCGTATATGACAAGTTTTGAGCTAACTCGTATTTCATGCTTCCCACTTAAGGGCTTGCAATAGCTACGAAGATTCACTCATTTTAATTTGTTAGTGTTGAGTTTATCAAATATATACTAATGTAGGCAGTATTTTTGTTTGTATGTAAGAACGTGTTTATTTTGTGAGTAAGTCACTCAATTTTTTATCTAAATTCTTCAAGCGATTAAATGATGTTTCATATTCTTGAGAGATGTCAAGTTGTTTTTGCTCAGATTGTGATGCAAATTGTAATGCGCACATGGCTAAAACATCTTGTTTGTCTCTCACTGCATAGTTTTGTTCAAATTCTTTAATCATCATATCAATTTTTTTTGAAGCACTTCTTAAGCCTTCTTCTTGAGATTCCTCAATACTTAGAGGGTATACTCTGTCTGCTATTGATATTTTAATCTTTAATTTTTCACTCATGCTCTCTAATCAGAAAGTTGTGCTATGCAATAATCAATTTCTCGAATTAATGAATTTATTTTGAGTTTCGTTTCTCTTTTATTTTCTTCACTGCCTAATAGTGAATTTATCATCTTCAAATTCGCTACATTATCTTTCAATTCAGCTATTTCAACTGCTTGTTGTTCTTGAATATCTTCAGAAACTTTGATTTTTTCTAATAATTCCTTGTTCTTTTTCTCTAGTTGAACCAGCTTTTGGTTGAGCTTGAAAAATTTAATTTCAAGAGAATCAATTAGTTCAGATAATCCATTCATCAATGATAAAATTCATTTCTATTTCTACAAAATTAGTATTACTATTGGATAATAACAATACTTTTTGCAAAAAATTATATTTTTATTTGAATTTTTTATAATATTTTGATTGTTAAGTACTTATAAAAAGGATGTTTTTCCTATTTAATTTATAAGAATTTTTATTATTTTAGCCTAAATATACTATACGCACATGAGACTTATTATTATCCTATTTTTTTCTGCTTCAATTTTTGGGCAAACCAATTATCCAAATGATTTTATTTCTCCTTTATCAATTCCGATTGATGTTTCTGGTTCTTTTGGGGAATTACGTAGTAACCACTTTCATGCTGGATTAGATATCAAAACCAATAAGAAAGAAGGTTTAGATGTTTTTGCAGTTGGAGACGGTTTTGTATCTAGAATAAAAATTTCAACTTTTGGTTACGGTAAAGCCATTTATATCACACATCCTAATGGCTATGTATCTGTTTATGGTCATTTAAGAGAAGCAAATGGTGCTATTGAAGAATATATTAAGAAACAACAATATAAACAAAAGTCTTTTGAAGTAGAAATGTTTCCTAGTGCTGGAGAATTGCCTGTAAAACAAGGAGATATTATTGCTTTTTCTGGGAATTCTGGAGGAAGCGGTGGGCCACATTTGCATTTTGAATTTAGAGATTCGAGAACTGAAAAAGTGATTAATCCGTTGCATTTTGGGTTTACTAAATTTGTATCAGATAAAAGAGAACCTTTTTTACAAGGAATTGTCGCTTATCCAATAGATAGTGTTGTTGTAAATAAATCTCAAAAGCCAATAGCTATTTCTTTTAACAAACAAGCTGATGGAACGTATTTAGCCACAAAGGTACTTACGAATGGTAAAGTAGGTTTTGGAATTAATGCATATGATTATTGTACTAATCCTTATAATAAAAACGGTTTGTATAAAGTGAATGCTTATTTAAATGGTGTTCTGTATTATGAATATGATTTTGAAACATTCTCTTTTGATGAATCACGATATATTAATAATTTAATTGATTATGAACGTTACAAGGGAATGAAACAAAGGGTACAAAAACTATTTCATTATTCTCCTTATCCTTTGTCTGTTATTAAATATAGTAAAAATAATGGCATTATTAATACTCAACCTAATGCAAATTATAATTATAAAATTGAACTTTTTGATTATCACGGAAATAAAACAACTATAATAATTCCAATAGAATTTCAGAATCAAACAATAACTATTTCTAAAGAAAATAATAATGAACCTTATTTGCTGCGTTCCAAAGTAGAAAATAATTATACTAAAGAAAATGTATCCATTTATGTTCCTGAAAATGCTTTTTATGATGATTTTAAATTTGATTTTGAAGTAAAAGATGGTGTTTTAAGTTTTTCAGAAAAAGATAAACCACTTCAAAAGAATATAACTGTAACATTTAATAATGTAGAAGGAGTTTCTGAGGCTCTTTTAGATAAAACTTTTATAGCTTCTTTAGAAGGTCACCGTCTATATTATAATAAGACCTATCGAAAGGGAACTACCTTTTCAACTAGAGTTAGGGATTTAGATAATTATAAATTGGCTGTCGATACGATAGCACCTAGAATTTATAATGTTAATTTTGTAGAGGGTAAGGATTTGAAAAATCAAAAAACTTTAAGTGTTTCTATTGCGGATAATTTATCTGGAATAGATACTTATAATGGTTATTTAAATGGTGAATGGATATTAATGGAATACGATTATAAGACTAAAAAGCTAATTCATACGTTAAGTGATAATAAATATGTTCAAGGGGAAAATGATTTTAAAGTGGTTGTAACCGATAATATGCAAAATTCAGCTACCTTTGAGTCGCATTTTTTTATGAATAATTAAAGTTGATATAATTGAAAAAACTTATCTTTTTAGCCATTTTTTGCTTTTTTGAGCAATTTCTACTTGCACAAACGGCAAGAATTAAAGGTGTTATTTTAGATGAATTTAATAATCCTATTGAAAACGTAACCGTTACTGTAGGTGAAAATGGAACAGAAACTAATAAGAATGGTTTTTATTCCTTAGAGGTTCCTGCTAATAAAGAAATTACTATAGTTTTTTCTCATGTCTCCTTTAAAAGTGCGACAATTATTACTACTTTGAAAAAAAATGAAGATTTTGAATTTTATCCTGTTTTAAACACAAGAGTAACTCAGATAGGACCAGTAACGGTAACTGGAAATAGTAAAAAAAGGATTGAGGGTGTTACGAATATTGATCCTGTAGTTATTAGAACTATTCCTGGTGCTAATGCAGGTATAGAAAATGTATTGAAAACTTTACCAGGAGTTTATAACAACAATGAATTGAGTACTTCTTATGGTGTAAGAGGTGGGAATTATGATGAAAATTTGGTCTATGTAAACGAAATAGAAGTGTATCGCCCTTTTTTAATTCGTTCTGGTCAACAAGAGGGATTGAGTTTTACTAACACAAACATGGTGGAGAATGTTGATTTTTCTGCAGGTGGTTTTCAAGCTAAATATGGAGACAAATTATCGTCTGTTTTAGATATTACTTATAGAAATCCAAAACAATTTGGAGCAAGCCTTGAAGCAAGTCTCATGGGAGGAAGTTTAACTTTTGATGGAGTTTCTAAAAATCAAAAATGGAGCAACATTACAGGTATTCGTTATAGAGATAATAGTTTACTGGTAAATAGCAAAGAAACTGAAACTAATTTTAGACCTTCCTTTGCGGATATTCAAACTTTAGTTAGTTTTAATGCTTCTACAAAATGGAGTTGGAGCTTTTTAGGAAATATTTCTCAAAATAAATACAATTACGAACCTTTAACTCGTCAAACTAATTTTGGAACTATAGATGACCCTATTGCTTTAGTTGTGGCTTATGAAGGTCAGGAAAAAGATAAGTATTTGACTTTATTTGGAGCATTGAAATCAGTTTACCAATATAACGCTAATAATAAACTGAAGTTCATTACATCTACTTATCATACTCAAGAACAAGAACATTATGATATTTTAGCCCAATATCGCTTAGGTGAAGTAGATTCAAATATTGGTTCTGAAACTTTTGGTGATGTTGTTTTTTCAAGAGGAATTGGTTCACAATTAAGTCATGCTAGAAATGATTTAGATGCTTTAATTTTCAATGCTGAAGTGAAAGGATTTCATGAGTTAAATGAAAAAACGCAAATAGAATGGGGAATTAAATATACTAAGGAGGATATTAGAGATCGGATTGTAGAATGGGAAGTAATTGATTCTGCAGGTTTTTCTTTACCAGCTCCTGTCTTAGACTATCAAAATGATCAGCCATATAATCCTTATGTTGGCCCTTTGGCTCCTTATCAAAATGTAAGAGCAACAAATTACACTACTATTAATCGTTTTTCGGGATATGCACAATGGAACTATAAAGGATCATTTGGAACACATAAATATTGGTTAAACGCAGGTGTTAGAGGACATCAATGGCAGGTTTCAGGCAAAAATATTGTAGGAGGGGAAAGCCAATTTACTTTTTCGCCAAGAGTACAATTTGCTGTAAAACCAGATTGGAAGAAAGATATGTTATTTCGCATTTCTGGAGGAGTTTACAACCAACCACCATTTTACAGAGAACTGAGAGATTATGATGGAGTAGTGCAACCTAATGTAAAAGCACAAAAGTCATTTCATTTCGTACTGAGTAATGATTATAGTTTTAAAATGTGGACAAGACCTTTTAAATTAGTTAGTGAAGCCTATTATAAGAAGATTACAGATGTAAATACATATACAATTAATAATGTAAGAATACGATATAGAGCCAATAACGAAGCGGAAGCTTATGCGTATGGATTCGATGCTCGATTAAATGGAGAATTTGTTCCAGGTACAGAATCTTGGTTTAGTTTTGGTTATTTGAAAACAGAAGAAAATCAAAATGATAGAGGTTATATCTCAAGACCAACTGATCAACGTTTGAAATTTGGTTTGTTGTTTCAAGATTATATGCCTAATATTCCAAATTTTAAGGTTTATATAAATTTAGTTTATAATACTGGTTTGCCAGGTGGTTCTCCTTCTTATGCAGACCCATATGACTTTCAATTAAGATTAAAAGACTATCGTAGAGCAGATGTTGGGTTTTCTTATGTGTTTAAAGATGCTTCAATTCAATCCAATAAAAAATGGTTAAGTCCTTTTAAAGAGTTGTCTTTAGGTTTAGAAATCTTTAATATGTTTAACAATCAAAACTCCATTACAAATACATGGGTAAGAGATGTATATACAAAATCTCAATATGGAATTCCTAACTTTTTGACCACAAGAGTTTTTAATGTAAAATTAATGGCACGTTTGTAAAATAAAGACATTCAAAAAATTAGTATATTTGACTATAACTTTCAAAACATGAACATCATCACACGTTATATTTCATTTTGTATCATTACACTTTTAATAAGTTGTAAACAAGAAAAGCAGACTCCTAAAGTAATTTATGAGGAAGCAAAGGAAACTATTGAACCTAAAAAAATAGATACGACTTCTATAAAAATTGCCGATTTACCTATTCATATGGAAGGAACTAAGTTTCTTATTCATCCTGTAGGAGATGTTCGTGTATATGATGATTATAGTAAAGTATATGGCTCTAGTAAAACGAATCAAGTGAGTTATGCTATATCTAACTATAATCGATTTGAAATAACAGGTTATTTTGAGAATTTAAAGTTTCAACATATAGATTCTACTCGTCTTATACCTTTGACAGAAAACAAAATACAAATCCAAACAGTTACTTTTTTAAATACAATTGCTGAAAAAACTGTAAAACAAATTTTAGTTTATATTTTAGTAGATTCTGATACTAATAAAGATGGTAAAGTGGATCAAAATGACATTAAATCATTATATATAAGTCATATTGATGGTTCAGGATTTGTCAAATTATCAGAACCATTACAAGAATTGATTGACTGGAATATCATCGAAACTCAAAATAGATTATATTTTAGATGTATTGGAGATATTAATAAAAATGGTGCTTTTGATAAAAATGACAAAGTTCATTATTATTTTGTGAACCTTCTTGCTGAAGAATGGAAAGTGGAAGAGTATATACCTATCTAGGTTGGAAATTATAGTTCTAATAATTCTCTGAGGAATTAAACTTTTTATATGACTAGGATAAGAACTGTAGGAGGTAAAATGATTGAAACTACAGGAGGTGACTATAATATTTATACAAAAGAGAGTATAGTTTATAGTGCTACAACAACAATTGCAGAAACTGGAGTTGAAAAAGGAGTATTAAGAAGTTTATTAAAAAAAAGCAATTTGAAAAATTAGTAACAAATTTTGTGGTTATTCCATTTTCTAAATATGTATTGATTAAGTTTTTAATTTAGAGCATTAAAAATAAGTAAAAGAGTTAAAATTATATTTTAAGAACTGCTTGTGTTTAATGTAAAAACAAAGCTTAAAATAGTATTTTGTGATTTTAGTAAAAACTTTCTGGAAACCTTGAAATATTTTTTAATTTTTATATACTATTCTTAACAAAAAATCGTTATAAAAATATTATTTGGCCAATAATTGAGGGATTTGTCTGGTACCCAAAGAAAAAACTGAACTAGGTAGAACTTCCATGCCAATAAAAGAGGAAGAAATCTCTAATTTTTAATATTTTAAAATGAAAAAATCATTTTTTGGCTTAATTGCCATTGCATTTATTTCTTTGAGTTCTTTTACAAAAGAAAACTCAAAAGATGTTGTTGAACATAGTTGTACCTATAGAATGTATGGTGCTTCTGGTCAGTATTTAGGAACTCATACAATATCCCTTCCAAATGTTGTAGATTGCGGTAGCGTGCTAGGTAAATACGCTGCAATTGAGATTTGGAATAATAATCATTAAAAAAGTTCGAAAAATATCCCTATTCGAATAGGGATATTTTAGTTTTTTTAAGTATAAAATTCATAAATAACATAAAATAATTTCTAATAATGAAAACACTTTTTATTGCATTTCTTTTATTTTTTCAATTATCATATTCACAAAGTGAAATAACTTTGAAGGTACAATATAATGAATTTATAGCTCAACATCCTAAAATAGTTATGAAGAATATAGGGGCATTATATATGTCAAAAGATTTTTCATTCTATAAGGTTGAACCAATTGAAAGTGAAAAAAAAAGCGAGATTGAAGATGGACAGACAATAATTTTGGACTCAAATGAAAAAGATTTTTTATTTTCTGAAATTATTGTTAACAATAAAGAGAAAACGTTAACAGAGACATTGTATGAAAATCTATTTTTAAAGAAACATTATGCAGTCAAAGAAAATTTATCAGTAATGAAGTGGGAAATTTTAGATGATGAAAAAAAAATTAATAATTATCTGTGTAAAAGTGCACAAATAACATTTAGAGGTAGATCTTATACAGCATGGTATACAGAACAAATTCCTATTTTTTCTGGCCCATGGAAATTTAATGGACTTCCTGGTTTAATCTTATCTGTATCAGATAAAAAAGGAATTTATAAATGGGAAGTAAAATCGATTACTTATCCATATAAGGGAAAAGAAATCGATTTAAAAAAGATTAATATTAATAACCCAAAATTTAAATCTATTTCTTACAAAGATTTTGACATAAAACGTATAAAAGCAATAAATGAAAAAATAGAAATGATAAGAGCTAGAAATGCTAATAGAACCGAAAATAAGGCAAGCTATTCGTATTCAACATTTCTTGAAAAAGAGCCTACAAATGAATGGAGAACTAAGTTTTTTTTTGATTAACTGAAACACTATTATAAAAATAAGTTGTTTTAGTGCTAACTTATTTTTAAAAAATCTTTTATGAAAAAAAAAAATAAGTTAATCCTTTTTTTTACACTTTTATTTAATAGCATTATTTTTTCTCAAACTACAATTAAAGGTAAAATTAATTTTGATAATAACGAAAAGAATAATCCTGTAACCATAGTATTGAAACAAGGTGGTAAAACAATTGATTATTCGTATTCAAACTCAGATGATACATACATTTTAGAAATAAATAAGTTTGGCTTTTTTACACTAGTTTTTTCTTCATTAAGTTTTGAAACAGAGTACATAAATATTGAAATTTCATCTAAAATAAAAGAAATTGAAAAAAATATTCTATTAACTCACAAGTTAATAGAATTAAATGAAGTAATAGTTGAAACAAATAATCCAATAAAAATAAAAAATGACACAATAGTTTTTAATGCAAAATCTTTTATACAAGGAAATGAACAAGTAGTTGAAGATTTGTTAAAAAAAATTCCAGGGTTAACTGTTACAGATGATGGTAAAGTTAGACTAGGTAATCAAGAAATTGAAAAAGTTATGATTGATGGTGAGGATTTTTTTGAGCGTGGGTATAAAATTATTACAAAAAATATGCATGTTAACCCTATAGATAAAGTAGAGTTATATCAAAATTATTCCAACAACAAGCATCTAAAAGGAATTGAAAACAGTGATAAAGTGGCTCTAAATTTAGTATTAAAAGAAGATGCTAAACACATTTGGTTTGGTAATGCATTAGGTGGTTTTGGTCTAGTTTCCAAAAATAGATATGAGTTGAAAAGTAATATAATGAATTTTGGTAAAAAAAATAAGCATTATTTTTTAACTAATCTAAATAATATTAGTAATGATGTAATTGGAGATGTCAACAGTTTAATTAGACCTTATCGCTCTGATGAACCAGGAAGTATTGGAGATAATCAATCAGTAAAAACACTTTTAGGATTAGGTTTAGATTTGCCAAATCTAAAAGAAAAGAGAGTAAACTTTAATAATGCAGAAATGCTTTCGTTAAATAGTATTTTTATCCTTTCTAAAAAAGTAAAACTTAAAACTTTAGGCTTTCTAAACACAGATGAAATTGATTATTTTAGAAATAGTGTTCAATCTTTTTCAATGGGAACTACTTCTTTTGTAAATATGGAAGAATTTTTAGCAAGAAAAAAACAAATTACAGGTTTTAGTAAGCTAGATTTGATCTATGATATTTCTAAAAATAAAACTTTAGAATATTCGGGAAAATTAAATCAAACTGACGAAAGAAAACAAAGTAATCTTCTGTTCAACAACGTTTTGCTAAACGAAAGACTTAATAGTAATAATCAACTTTTTGATCAGAAATTGGTTTTTACCAATAGATTTAAAGATAATAAAGTTTTAATTTTTTCAGGTAGATATATCAACGAAAAAACACCACAAAACTATTCTGTTAATCAGTTTATTTTTAATGATTTGTTTTCTGATAATGCAGATAATACCAAACAATATAGTAAAAATCAAATGCAGTTTGTAGGTGTTGAAACTCATTTTTTAAACAAAAATATGAAGGATGATTTATTAGAAATGAAATTAGGAAATCAATTAAGAATTGATAATTTAAATACACGTTTTGAATTATTAAATAATGATATTAATCTTGCGCTACCTAATAGTTATCAAAATAATCTAATTTATTCTACTAATGATTTATATTTATCAGTAAAATATCATTTTAAGTTTGATAATTTTAAATTATTAACTCAATCAGACTTTCATCAGTTATTTAATCAATTTAAAAAGCATGAAAGTAGAGACAATCAAAATACATTTTTAGTTATTCCGAAACTAGGTTTAGACTGGAATATAAATGAAAAGAATAAGATTATAGCATCATACTCCTATAATACTATGAATTCAGGAATTTTGGATGTTTATTCAGGTTTTGTGCAGAATGGCTTTCGTTCGTTTTCAAAGGGTTTAGAAGAATTTAATCAGCTAAATTCATCAAATGTTAATTTAAATTATACTTACGGGAATTGGGGTGATAAGTTTTTTACAAACACCTTTATTTTGTATTCTAACAGCAATGACTTTTATAGTAATAATTTTATTATTACTCAAAATTATTCACAATCTGAAAAAATTATTATAAAAGACAGAGAATTTTTATCTATTTCATCTAATATTGATTATTATTTTAAGCCAATAAAATCTAATTTAAAAATCACACTAGATGCAACAAAAACTAATTTTAAGAACATTTTAAATAATTCAAATTTAAGAGAAATAAAAAATTTAAGTGCAAAATATGGTTTTGAATTGCGTTCAGGTTATAAAGGTATTTTTAATTATCATATTGGTTCAAAATGGAGCTATAATCAAGTAAAAACAACCATACAAAATTCATTTACAAACAATATAAGTTTTTTAGATTTATCATTCTTGTTTAGTAATAAGTTTAATATTCAACTACAATCAGAGCGGTATTTTTTTGGTAATTTAGAAAAAATAAACAATCAATATTATTTTTTAGATTTAGAAGCACGTTATACTGTCAAGAAAAATAAATTAACATTTTTTCTTTCTGGAAATAATCTTTTTAATACAGAAACATTTATAAACTATAATATCACAGATATTGATATTTCGAAAACAGAATATAGATTACAAACAAGATATGTTCTTTTAAAAATAGAGCTAAGATTTTAAATGTATTTTTTATTTAGTTTTATAAATTAACTTATACTTTAATAAAGTGGTATTTAAATCAGAAAAGACTGAGTAAAAAAGAAATTAGATTTCAATACTTAATGATTGTTTTGTAATTTATAACTTATTAAAACAACTTTGTGATTTTGTTAGATTGTTGTTTTATAGGTGATTAGTTAAATGTAGTTCCATAATGTTTTAATAAAAAATAAATACAGAATTGTTTTCATTAGTTTAAAGTCATTTCCTACCTTTTTATTTAACTCTTTTAAACTTAAAAAATCAGATTTTTAAATTAAAATATCGCTTTCTAAATCCGATTTTTCAATGGCAATTTCGTAGCCTAATTTTTTTACCATTTCAACCACCAAATTTTTGTACCAATTCTCACTCTTAGGATGAATGTATATTTTTTCAATTAACTGATTGATAGTAACATCTATCTTTATACCATCATTAATAGAAATTTTTGCATTACTCACATCAGAAATAATGCGAATTTCTCTTTCATATTGAAAACTTTTTCGCTTGAATAAGAAAGGGAAAAATGTATCTTCAAATGGAATATATTCTTTTTTGTAATCGATATAATTGACTTCTCCAATATATTGTTCAATGTGCTTTTCAACAGCTACTGCTTTTTTTAATCGGCCAATGGTTGATTGAATAGCTAAGCCTTCGTTATTTTTAGTAAAAATCTGCCACATAGCAAAAGATTCATACTCATTAGCATGCCAACTACTAACGACTACTTTTTCACGATGTGATTTGTAGTAATCTAAAAACTTCGGATTGTTGGCAGCAATTTTTTTAATTTCTTCAAAAGTAGGTTCGGAAAAAGTACCTTCGTATTGGTCTTCAAATTTATCAGAGCGAGACATGAATAATTTTTGAGATAACAACATGTCTAGAAACTTGGATAAGTCCAAATATTTCCAAACTACAAGATTATCATTATCTGATAAATTAATGTCTGAACTGTTTACATACATGTGTAGAGAATGATTATCTTCAAATGTAGTAAATTTTGAAATAACTTTTTAGAAGTAATTAGTCTGTTTTTGTCCAAATTTCGGTTCTACCTAATAATGAAAAACCAATGTAACCTCTTACTTTTAGTTTATTGCCTTCTTTTCTAATATTACAACTGTACGTTTTTCCAGATTGTGGGTCGTAAATTTTTCCATTTTCCCAAATGTTATCATCTGCATTGAATTCAAACCCTGAAATAATTTGTAAACCTATAATTGGGTTATTTCTTTTATTTTTATCTGGATTATTAACGTCTAATGCTTTTTTACCCTCACGAATCGGATTTTTTAACCAAACAATTTTTCCGTAATACTTAGAATGGGATTCATAAATTTCAACTTTTGCATTATCATCACCCGCTGTTAACCAAGTACCTGTTATGGCATCAGCTGGATTTTTAAGCAGTCGAAAAGAAGTAAAGACTAAGCTTGACAGAGTAACTATTAGAAGCGTAAAAAAGGCTGTTTTCTTCATGATTTTATTTATTCAAAAGATTGCATCATTACTAGTTTGGCATACATACCATCTTTAGCTAACAGATTAGCATGAGTTCCTTGTTCTACAATTTCTCCTTTTTGCATCACAATAATAGTATCTGCTTTTTGAATAGTAGATAAACGGTGGGCAATTACAATTGAAGTTCTGTTTTGCATCATGTTTTCAAGGGCAACCTGAACTAATTTCTCACTTTCAGTATCTAAAGCAGAAGTAGCTTCATCCAAGATCATAATTGGAGGGTTTTTCAATACTGCTCTTGCAATGGATAAACGTTGTTTTTGACCACCAGATAATTTTCCACCTGCATCACCTATATTAGTTTCAATTCCATCTTCTAAATCTTTTACAAATTCATAAGCATTGGCTATTTTTAGAGCTTCAATGATTTCTTCATCAGTTGCATTAGGTTTACCAATGAGAATATTGTTTTTAATCGTGTCATTAAATAGAATAGAATCTTGAGTAACTAATCCCATTAATCCCCTCAAAGAATGAATGTTCCAATCTTTTATATCAGTTCCGTCAATTTTAATACTTCCCTCTTGAACATCATAGAAACGTGTTAACAAGTTGGCAATGGTACTTTTTCCAGAACCAGATTGACCAACTAAAGCAACCGTTTTTCCTTTAGGTACTTCAATTGAAAAGTTTTTTAGGACATTTTCATTGCCATATCTAAAATTAATATTTTCGATAGCAACTTTATCTTCAAAAGTATTTTTAACTAATGCATTTTCTTTAGAATCTACTGTATTTTCTTGTTCTAGAACTTCAAACACACGATCTGCTGCTGCTAAACCATTTTTTACGGCATAAGAAGCTTTTGAGATTGCTTTTGCAGGAGTTAAGATATTATAGGCTAATCCCATGAAAGCTAAAAAAACAGTTCCTTCTAGAGCTGGAGAACCATCAGCTAATTTTTCAGCATGAACTAAACTTCCTCCGTACCAAAGTAGAATTCCTATAGTTATAATTCCCATTACTTCACTTAACGGTCCTGCTAAGTTATTTTTTTTGCCTATTTTATTTGATAAATTTAACAACCTATTAATCGATTCACGAAATTTATTAATAAAAGTGTCTTCTGCATTATAACTTTTTACAACTTTTAAACCAGAAAGAGTTTCTTCTACTAATGAAATCATATATCCTCCTTCATTTTGTGCTCTTAACGATTGTGATTTTAAACTTTTTCCAATTTTAGAAATAATTAATCCAGAAATTGGAATAAAAAGAAATACAAATAATGTTAGTTTCCAACTAAAAGTGAACATCATTATAATAGAGAAAATAATAGTAAGAGGTTCTTTAACAATAAGTTCTAACAACATGAAAAATGAGTTTTGTACTTCACCTACATCACCTAGCATTCTAGCCATAACATCTCCTTTTCTTTTTTCAGAATAAAACGAAATAGGTAGACTTATAATTTTTTCGTACATGACTCCTCTTAATTTAGCCATAACACCATTCCGTAAATGCATCATATGATAAGAAGCTAAATAACCAGCTAAGTTCTTTAGTAGGAATGTTAGTATTACAATTGATACGACTAATAATAATGCTTTTTGAGGAGTTCCACTATCGCTAAATGAAGTTACTTTGTAATACATTAAGTTTTCCAAATAGTCCTTTAGATGAAGAACATCAGTGTATATAGGTTCTATTGTGACTTTTTTAGTTTTGTCGAATAAAACATTCATCATAGGGATTAATGTTACATAAGAGATTGTACCAAAAAAAGCATACAAGACATTATAAAATATATTCCAAAAAATATGGTTTTTAAACGGATTTAAATAAGGTCTAAGTTTATTAATTATTTTTTTCATTAGGTAAGTTGCATTTCAGCAATAATATTTTTAATTTTTTGATCTAAGAATTCTTCAGTGGTGTTGTAAGCATCTACAGATGGTAATTCGGTATTGGCACTGAAATAAAATTTAATTTTTGGTTCTGTTCCACTTGGTCTTGCACAAATTTTAGTTCCGTCTTCTAGATAGTAAATTAATACATTAGATTTAGGTATTTTAATTTCATAAGTTTCATTACTCATTAAATCAAGTGCTTTTGAACTTTGGTAATCTTCAATACAAACTACTCGTTGGTTGTTTATTTCTTTTAAAGGATTCTCTCGTAAATCAATCATCATTTGTTTGATTTCATTTGCTCCTTCAATACCTTTTTTTGTTATTGAAATTAAATATTCTTTGTAAAATCCATAATCTAGAGATAAGTTGATTAACTCTTTAAATAAAGAACTACCAGCAGCTTTTGCTTGAGCAGCAATTTCACAAACTAATAAAATAGCAGCTACAGCATCTTTATCTCTAACAGCATCACCAACCATGTAACCAAAACTCTCTTCACCACCACCTATGAATTGTTGGTTTGGAAAATCTTTAATAAACTTAGCTATCCACTTAAAACCTGTTAAACCTACTTTACATTCAATACCATAAGCAGAAGCTAGTTCAAGCATCATTGGAGTAGATACAATAGTTGAGCCAATGAATTCATTTCCTGTAATCTTGTCAGCTCTTTTCCATTGTTCTAGTAAAAAGGCTGTCATGATAACCATGGTTTGGTTTCCATTCAATAATTTCATGTTGCCTTCTAAGTCACGAACAGCCACACCTAAACGATCGCTATCAGGATCAGTACCTACAACGATATCAGCACCTGTTTTTTCAGCTAGAGCTAAAGCCATTGTTAAAGCTTCAGGTTCTTCAGGGTTTGGAGATTTTACTGTTGGAAAATTTCCATCTGGAACAGCTTGTTCGGGAACAATATTCACATTTTTATAACCTGCTTTATCCAATACACTTGGAATCGATTTTATGGAAGTTCCGTGTAAGGAAGTATAAACGATTTTTAAATTGTCTTTTGCAGTTTGAGGCGTGTTAAAGCTAGCGTTTTCAATGGTAGATTGATAGAAAGCTTCGTCAACTTCTTTGTCTATATATTCGATTAAAGCATCGTTAGCCTCAAAATGAATTTCGCTATATTGTAACTTTTCTATGATTTCAATAATTTCACTATCTTGAGGTGGTACTAATTGTCCACCATCTTGCCAATAGACTTTATAACCATTATATTCTGGTGGATTATGTGAAGCTGTTAAAACAATTCCTGCATGACAATTTAAATAGCGAACTGCAAAAGATAGCTCTGGTGTTGGTCTTAATTCAGAAAACAAATACACTTTGATACCATTTGCTGAAAAAACATCAGCCACAACTTTTGCAAGTGTATCACTATTATGACGACAATCATAAGCGATGGCTACTTTAAGTTCCTCTCCAGCAAATACTTTTTTGATGTAATTGCTTAAACCTTGCGTGTTTTTACCTAAGGTATATTTGTTAATTCTATTGGTTCCAACACCCATGATCCCTCTCATACCACCAGTACCAAATTCTAAATTTTTATAAAAAGAATCCTCTAGCTCTTTAGGAGCACTTGTCATCATTTTTTCAATTTCTTCTTTTGTATTAGTATCAAATGTTGGAGTCAACCACTCATTTACTTTGTCTAGAATTTGTTTGTCTATATGCATATTATATGTTTTTTGAAGCTTTTCCTGCTATTCGCTTTATCTTTTGTCAGGGCTATTATTCTATTGTTTTTGAAATCTTATATCGTTCTTCATTATTTTTTGTTCGTAAAATGATTTCTCCCAAGAATCCAGCTAAGAAGAATTGCGTTCCTATTATCATGGTTGTTAAAGCAATGTAAAACCACGGATTACTGGTTACTAAAATGGTAGGTTCATGATGGTATAGTTTCCATAACTTCATAAAACCAATACTTCCAGCGGCTAAAAAACCAATTACAAACATTAAAACGCCTAAAGCACCAAATAAGTGCATAGGGCGTTTTCCAAATTTAGACAAAAACCAAATAGTAATCAAGTCTAAAAAGCCATTTATAAATCGGCTCATACCAAATTTTGAGTTGCCATATTTTCGTGCTTGATGAATGACCACTTTCTCACCAATTTTACTGTAACCAGCATTTTTCGCTAAAACAGGAATATAACGATGCATTTCACCAGAAACTTCAATATTTTTAATTACTTCATTTTTGTAAGCTTTTAAACCACAATTAAAGTCATTTAAAGTAACACCAGAAGTTTTTCGAGCGGCCCAGTTGAATAATTTAGACGGAATGTTCTTAAAAAGAACCGAATCGTATCTTTTTTTCTTCCAACCAGAAATTAAATCGTAGTTTTCTTTAAAAATTAAATTATAAAGTTCAGGAATCTCATCAGGACTGTCCTGTAAATCGGCATCCATAGTAATGATTACATCACCTTGTGCTTTGGCAAATCCAGCATGAAGTGCTTGACTTTTACCATAATTTTTAAGAAAACGAATCCCTTTTACATGGATGTTTTGGTTAGAAAGCTGTTCGATAGTTTGCCAAGAAGTATCTGTACTTCCATCATCTATAAACAATATTTCATAAGAAAAGTTATGACTTGTCATAACTTTTACAATCCAATTATGTAATTCGGGTAACGATTCTTGTTCGTTTAATAAAGGAATAACTATGGATAGATTCATCTACAATTGTTCTTGTTTTTTACTTTTAAAAATAGCAGCTAAAATTAATCCAAAAATAGCACTAAATATAATGCTGAATATTGAACCTTTTAATTGTGCTACTATATCAAATTGATTTTGTTCTTCCATTTTAGCAACGGCTTCTTTTATAGCTGATGTTGGTGTGTTGAATTTTTTCATCATATTCACTGCTGCTTCAATGGATAAATCACTTAATGTTTCTTTAGCCTCAGGGTCAATGAAGTTAAATAATATAATGTTAAATAATACCGAAATAGCAATACCAATTACAGCTGATATAAAATAGGTTGTAAAGGCTTCTTTGAATGGGAAAACGCCTCCTAATTCTTTTTTTGTTTTCGTTAATAAGTAAATGCCTATTCCTAAATAAATAGCAATACTTAATATTCCTAACCACCAAGCCGTAAATAGTTTAAGATCGATAAGATAAATTGAAGATGTAATTAAGATAGAGATTACACCAGTTACAATACCAAAAGTGATTCCGTTTTTTTTAATAATTTCGTTCATGGTTCGTTAGTTTTAATAGTTTACAAATATAGAAATAATAAAGTTTATGCTTATTAGTGTAAAAAAATAAAAAAAAGTTACAGTAATGCTTGTGAATTAAAAATTTAATGTAAATTTGCACTCTCAAAATAAAAGATTATAAACGAAAAGGTTATAAAGTGTTTACACCTTTTTTAATAAAATAAGAAAGCCGCGAAGCAATTTATAATCACAAATAAAAAAGATTTATCAAGATGAAAAAAGGAATTCACCCAGAGAATTACAGATTAGTAGCTTTCAAAGACATGTCAAACGAAGATGTTTTTATTACTAAATCTACAGTAGACACAAAAGAAACAATTGAGCACGAAGGTGTTGAATATCCAGTATTTAAAATGGAGATTTCTAGAACATCTCACCCTTTTTACACAGGTAAATCGAAACTTATTGATACTGCAGGACGTATTGATAAATTCAAAACTAAATATGCTAAATTCGATAAAAAATAATCGAAATTATCAAAATACTAATGAGCTTCACATTTGTGGAGCTTTTTTTATGCTTTAATTTTTGGTTTACACAAATTATAGTAAATTTAGCATCTAAAATAAAGGACATCATATCATGAACTATATACTTTTTGATGGAACAGTTCGCAATGCATTGCTTCCATTTACATTCACTCGACCTGTTGCCGATATTCGTGTAGGTATTTTAACCATTAGAGAAAAATGGGAGAAGTATTTAGGATATACTACTACTACTTTAACCGAAGAGTATTTAATGGAAAAATTTCCAATGGTAGAAATGGAAGAAAACATTATGATTAATGCTTCTTTTTTTCCTAATGAAGTTTTAGTAGAAATGATTACGAATTTAGAAACGAACCAAGCTATCATTTCTGGAGAAGAAATTATTGCTTTTTATTCTAATGATACACAGGAAGAAGTTGATTTTGATGATTACGAATTAATTGATTATGATGAAGATTTACTTCGGATTGAAAATACTTGGGATATTTTTGCTAAAAATGATGCTGCTATTAGAGAAGATTTTCAATTAGTGACAGAGGATAGACATTCGCAACCTATTCCTAAAAGTGTTAATGTAATTGCACCCGAAAATATTTTTATTGAAGAAGGAGCCAAGTTAGAATTTGTCACCTTAAATGCATCAACAGGACCTATTTATGTTGGTAAAAATGCAGAAATAATGGAAGGTTCTGTTATAAGAGGTCCTTTTGCTCTCTGTGAGGAAGCACAAGTAAAATTAGCTAGTAAAATTTATGGTGCCACTACTGTTGGCCCATATTGTAAAGTAGGAGGAGAGGTCAATAATTCAGTATTATTTGGTTATTCTAATAAAGGACATGATGGATTTTTAGGAAATTCAGTTTTAGGAGAATGGTGTAACATTGGAGCAGATTCAAACACGTCAAACCTCAAAAACAACTATGAAGAAGTACGTTTATGGAGTTATGAAACAGAAGGTTTTGCTAAAACAGGACTTCAATTTTGTGGATTAATGATGGGTGATCATAGTAAATGTGGTATCAATACGATGTTTAATACAGGAACAGTTGTAGGTGTTTCTGCAAATATTTTTGGAAGTGGTTTTCCTCGCAATTTTGTGCCTAGTTTTTCATGGGGCGGAGCTTCTGGTTTTACAACTTATTTAACTAAAAAAGCATTTGAAGTAGCAAAAGTAGTAATGAATCGTAGAAAAATAGACTTCACAGCACAAGATGCCAAAATATTAGAGTACGTTTTTGAAGAAACAAAAAAATATAGAAAAGAGTAGTTATGTTTTTAGGATTATTTTTAATTTATTGGTTAGGTAAACGTTTTTATGTTTTAGCCGAAAAATACAATCAGAATAAATGGTTGTATGCCATATTAGGAGTTGTTATTTATTATGTAGGGCAAATTATTTTTGGTTTTATTTTAGCTATTTTAAATGAGTTTTTTGATTTTAATTTCGATTTTAACAATGTAGCAGTTAATCTTTTAGGAATACCAATTGGAGCATTAGCCTGTTATGGTTTTTACAAACTTTTAGAAAACAATTGGAAGAAGATACAAATTCAACCAATAGAGAGTATTGATGATATTGGCAAAGATATTGATGAGATTGGAATGTAATATGTAATAGTTAATTCTGACTATTGTGTAATTACTCTTATCCCAACCCATTCTATCCTGGTCATAGCATAAATTACAAGAATAGTAATAACAAGAGAAAGAATAGCAATTACAATTTGTGTTTTCTTTCTTTTTTTATTTTCTTTTTGAATCTTACTTCTAATTTCATTTAATAATTCTGATGAAGCTTTATTAGGATCATCAGTTGCCACTTCTTTTATATTAAGATACTCTTTTCTAGTATTTCTTTTTTTTTCGCCTAATAATGTTTTGTTGTTTTTTAAAACTACAGACATTGACCCATAATATCCTGCCATGATGTAACTGTTTTTTTAGTTAGTAAATTTTTATAAAAACTGATTCAAAACAGCTAAGATTATTAAAATAGAACCAACAATACTTACTGTTAAAATAATTTTTTTTCTTTGAATCGCTTTGTTCTCTTCTTGTAGTTTTTGTTTTATATCAGCTAATTGTTTTGGTGTTGCTTTTATAGGATCTACAAATGCTGTATTACCGTTTGTAGTTGAATTTACAAAGTTTTCTAATCTCGATTTTTTAGCTCTTCTATTGTTTTTTAAACTTGTGTTAGCATGCATCATAGAACCTTCTCCAGCCATAATTATAAAAATTTAGTTTATAATTATACGTAAGCACTTTTATAAAAGTTACAAACCTAAATGAGAATATTTTTTTTGAACCTGAAGTTTTATTCTTTTTTTTAGAAGCACAAAATAAACTTTTCAGTAGAAAAGTAGACCTGCTATCCACTATATCTTTTCTTTTTTAAAGAAAAAAAGAAAAGGATGTCGTTCCTATCAGGGCTAAAATACACGGTTTTATTTTTTAGACACGATCCTAACACAAATAAAGTAAAGATTTTTTTAATAAGAAACATTAAGTAAGTTTAATTCCTACATTAGTAGTATCTTTGCCACCTCCATTTTTTGACAACGATTTCATTAATGGTGTATACTTATGGAAAACAAGAAAAAAGTAGCCTTTTACACTTTAGGCTGTAAATTAAATTTCTCAGAAACCTCTACTATTGCGAGAAATTTTCAAGACGAAGGTTTTGAACGTGTTGACTTCGAAGAAGTGGCCGATATGTATGTGATTAATACTTGTTCAGTTACTGAGAATGCAGACAAACAATTTAAACAAATAGTTAAAAAAGCACTTAAAGCAAATGAAAATGCTTTTGTAGCTGCTGTAGGTTGTTATGCACAATTAAAACCAGAAGAATTAGCAGCAGTGGACGGAGTGGATTTGGTTTTAGGTGCTACCGAAAAATTCAAAATTACAGATTATATCAACGATTTGTCTAAAAATGATATGGGTGAAGTGCATTCCTGTGAAATTGAAGAGGCCGATTTTTATGTGGGAAGTTACTCTATAGGAGATAGAACACGTGCCTTTTTAAAAGTACAAGACGGTTGTGATTACAAATGTACCTATTGCACCATTCCATTAGCTAGAGGAATTTCTAGAAGTGATACCATGGAAGGAGTATTGAAAAATGCCCAAGAAATTTCAGCCAAAGGCATTAAAGAAATAGTTCTAACAGGTGTAAATATAGGTGATTACGGAAAAGGAGAATTTGGAAATAAAAAACACGAACATACTTTTCTAGATTTGGTTACCCAATTAGATCGAGTAGAAGGAATTGAACGCTTACGAATTTCCTCTATTGAACCTAATTTACTGAAAAATGAGACCATTGAATTGGTTTCAAAATCAAGAGCATTTGTACCTCATTTTCATATTCCATTACAAAGTGGAAGCAACGACATCCTTAAAAAAATGAAACGTCGCTATTTGCGAGAATTGTACGTGGATCGCGTGAATAAAATTCGCGAAGTAATGCCTCATGCTTGTATTGGTGTGGACGTGATTGTTGGTTTTCCTGGAGAAACAGACGAACATTTCTTAGAAACCTATCATTTCTTAAATGAGTTAGATATTTCTTATTTACACGTTTTTACTTATTCCGAAAGAGACAACACAGCAGCAGCAGAAATGGATGGAGTAGTACCAAAGAACGTTCGTGCGAAACGCAGTAAAATGTTACGAGGCTTATCGGTTAAAAAACGTAGAGCTTTTTATGAAAGTCAAATAGGAACTAACAGAACCGTTTTATTTGAAAGCGAAAATAAAGAAGGCTATATTCATGGTTTTACCGAAAATTACGTCAAAGTAAAAACACCATGGAATCCAGAATATGCAAATACCTTACACGAAATAAAGCTAACACACATTGATGATGATGGCAGTGTAAGATTAGAGTTTGTAGGTGTAGAAGTTTAAAATATAAAACCCTGAAAAATACATTTTCAGGGTTTCTTCTTATGCGATTATTTATTTATATCTAATTTATGTCTTACCAAAGCATTAAATTGTTCAATAGAATCTATTCGAAGTTCTAATTTTTCTATAATAGATTCAAAAGGAACTAATTGTTTCTCTTGTAGTTCTATTTTTTCTTTTAAGGTTTTAATGATATCATCTTTTAGAGTGATATTTTCCTTTAAAGTGGCATAATTCTCAGATAATTGCCTACTAGCTTCTGATTTATAAATAGTGTTTGGTTCTTGTAAATTTTGGATAACCAACTCCTCTTTGTTTAAAAGCATATCACCTTTACCAGTAATTAACCAATGTGTATTTATTTTTGGAAAAAAATGAGCGATATCTAATAAGATTTCTACCGAAGGTTTATTTTTTTCATCTTTCAATCGATTTAATTTGCTTGAACTGTCATATTTTAAGCCATTTAAAGCAAAGTCATTTATGTTTTTAAAGCCTTGAAAATCAACAATTAATAATAATCTTTTGAAAAAAGTTTGCATTTTTATTAAAATATATTTGTAAAATAAAAACTTGTTTGTATATTAGCTACATCAAAACGAATAAACAACTACTTATAAACGAATTGATAGGTAAAGCGAATATAGTGAAAAATACTGTATTCCGTACTACTTATGTTTTGTTGATAAAGCTTATTATTTTAAATTTTTTGTAAGTAATTGATTAATATTAAGTTTTGATTTAAAAAAGGAAAGATGTTTTAATCCAAATTTTGCTATTAATCGTATATAAAATAAAACTAAACCAAGACTAATGTCCCATATGTATACAAACCATGAAATAGGTAAAATTTTGCACAAAGCAGAAACTATAGATGATTTTCTGAGTATTCAAATAGAATTATTAGAAAATGTAGAGGGTTACTTACAACAATTTACTGCCGATTATTTTAATTTTATAGGAGTCTATTGTATGGAAGCCATTCCAAGATTAATTGAAAAATTAGGAAATCAAATCGATAAATTAGCTTGTTTCCATTTTTTAACAACGCTCTTTTATGATTTTAAACGATTTTACAAAGAAGGAGGGGCTACTTATTTTAAAACTAGTGTTGCCTCTATAGAAGATAAATTAAAAAGTATTGTTTACTTATAATTTTATTGGATATAAAAAAGCCTTTTACAAGGTAAATTACCATGATAAAATCCTTTGAAAAAGATATCATATTACATTTTTTGGGTAAACAACCCAGTAAAAAGATTATACCTGTTTTAAATAAAAAGAAAATTTACAATATCAGAGGAAAATCCTATTCTCCAAAATCCATTCAAGACATTATAAATGGAAAAACAGAAAATAGAATCGTTGAAATTCAAATTATAAAAATTATAGAAAAAGAAAAACGAATTAACTCTAAAATTGAAGATTTGAAAAATGAGATTTTTGGAACTAGATAAGCTATTGTTATTAAATTAAATTTTCATACACCCAAGTTTTCATACCTGTTAAAAGAGGAGCTAACGATTTTCCTTTTTCGGTTAAACGATATTCTACTTTTGGAGGAATTACTGGATAAGATTTTCTAACAACTACTCCTAATTGTTCCAAGTCTTTTAATTGTTGCGATAACATTTTCTGGCTTATTCCTTTTATAGTTTTGTCCAGTTCATTAAAGCGCATCACTTCATTACTTAATAATATCCATATAATGACGGGTTTCCATTTGCCACCTATTTGCTCCATAAAAATAGTTATGGGACATTCCTCAGCTATAATGTATTTTTCTTTTATTTTTTTTACCTCTATTTCCATAATAATGATTGTATTCCGAGTTTAAAGTCAGTTACTTACCATTTAGTAAGTACTTGTTTCAAAGTTAGTAATAATATAGTTTTGTTTAAAAATAAATACAAAATGAATAAAATAATTGTTATTACAGGAGGAACAAGCGGCATAGGATTTGCTTGTGCAAAATATTTAATTTCGAAAAATTATCAAGTAATTATTACTGGTAGAAATGAAGAAAATTTGGAAAAAGCATTAAACGAATTAGGAAAAAATGCTTTCGGATATATTTCAGATACTAGTAAATTAATTGATATAGACGATTTAGTGAATCAAATTGAAAAAAATCATGGAAAAATTGATGGATTGTTTATAAATGCAGGAATTTTTAAATCGATTAGTTTTGAAGATACTAACGAAGAATTATTTGATGAAACTATGAATATTAATTTCAAAGGAGCTTTTTTTACGGTTCAAAAGTTTGTCTCACTACTTAAAAACCCTTCTAGTATTGTTTTGAATACTTCCATTGCAGTTTTTAAAGCCTTTCCAAATGCTAGTGTCTATTCTGCAAGTAAAGCTGCATTAGAAGCAATAGCTAAAGTACTGAATCTTGAATTGGCTCAAAAAGGAATTAGAGTTAATATAGTGAGTCCAGGAGTTACACATACACCCATTCAGAAAAAATCTGGAATGACAGATGAAGCTATAGATGGCTTATTACAACACTTTTCAGAAACCTCTCCTATTGGAAGAGTGGTTTTACCTGAAGATATAGCTCCCATAGTTGAATTTTTAGTTTCCGATAACTCTTTAGTATTACGAAACGAGAAAATTGTGGTTGATGGAGGCTCAACGCTTTAGTGTTTTAAGCTCTCATTTTTATATGAAATGAGAGTTTTTATTTGATATAAAAGCTTAGTGCATACAACCCACAAACATTTTTGTTTTAATCTCAAATGTTTGTGGGTTTGTTTTCTTTAGTTTACTAACAGCGCTATCTGCTTTAATCTCCGATTCATAAATTCCAGCAACTAAAGCAATTGTTTTTTCTTCAGCGTTATTTTTGTACCATGTTAAATATTCTAAACTTAAATTTTCAGAAGGAAAGCGTCTAGGGAAATAATCTCCTGCATATAAATCATCATCATCATCAGAAAGTACAATAAGATCTTCAGAAGCATTGTAATAACGACCCATAGTGTCTATTGGAGTGTTTGACTTTTTACTCAAATCTAACATTTTTTTATGTAATGATTGATAATTGAAACTGGTATCAACGATTACAACATAAAAAATAGTATGTTCGTAATCTGTAGTATCTATTGGACTTTGACTTTCAATTATTTCCTTTTCTATTATAAGAGTTGTTGTGTCTGTTTTGACAGGTTCGGTAACTAATGTTATTTGATTTTCTTTGTTTTTTTGACAAGAAAATAGACAAACACAGCATAGTATTTGAAGGTACTGTTTCATTTTTTTTAATTAATTACGATTATTATAACCATAAAGTTTTTTTTGAGTATTGACAGTTAAATAATAAATTTGATTTCTTTTATAGCCACAATTTAAAATTTCTGTTTCTATTTGAGACAAAAAAGGTTTTGGAGTGTTTTTATCTGTGTGTAATACTACTTTTATTCGCTCATCATGATGCACACCGTAATCTAGATAACTTTTAATATCGTACACATTCACGATTTTATCATTCAATTGAATGTAATGTTCTTTCGAATTGTATTCTTTATAGGAAGTAAGTGTACTTTTTTTAAGTGTGCCAATATAAATCAGTACTTCAAGATGTTTTGTATTCTTTTTATAATCAAATTCAGTTGCGTTAGTTTCAAATGGATGAATGTTTACTAAAAGTCCTGCCGAAAAATCAGCGATAAATGTTTGTTCATTATCTTCTTGTTTGATCCAATAAATAGAATCATTTATAATAAGTTTGTTATTACTTATTGAAAAATTGCTACTAAAAACATACTCTTGAATTGCAATTTCTGATTTTTTTATTTCAGTACCTCTTTTCATTGGTTCACCACTTCCATAAGTATATAAATCAACAGAATAAGTACTATCCGTAATTTTATGACAATTTATAAAATCAGGATTTCCTTTTTCATATTCGTGCCAATGACCTATGAGTTGGTCTTCTTTGCTTTGGCAAGAAAACAAACTAATTGCAACCGTTGCAAGGAATGCCTTTACTCCATCCATTTGTTGTTTTTTTATAGCAATACGTTTGATGTAAACCTGTTCCACAATATAAGGGTATTTTGTAATAATAGACAGCTATGATGGCTACTTTTGAATTTGCATTATAGATAGGATAAGAAACATTGTATAAATAGTGGTCCTTAAAACGAGTTTGCCATTCCTGTTTAATCTTTTCAATTTCAATCTCATCTTGACTTTCATTCGCAAAAAAATAATCATATTCTTTACTGTTAAAAAGGATAGTGTTTTTTAATTTTTCTATTTTCCAATAGCCTTTTGTAAAAACAGGGAAAGAAAGTTCAGGATAATAAGGAGTTTCTGGGATTTCATCAAAACTGACAGTTGTGTACTCCATTGAAGGCCTAACTAATTGTCTATCGTTCCAAAGGACAGGCTTGTCTTTTTGGTCTGCAATAAAAGTATTCATTACTGCATAAGCCTCTTCCTCTGTGAATATAGAAGGAGTTGTGTTCTCTTGTTTGTACTGACAAGAAACGCATAGTAGTACAAGGATTAAAAACAATAAGTTTTTCATTTGTAAAAATAGGTACCACTAAAATACATTAAAAATAAAAAAGTCTGTATAAAAATACAGACTTTTTCATCTTAAAAGCAACCCAATTATAATAAAGTAGGTTCTATAATTAAACTAAAACTACTTTTTGATTAAGCGAACCACTTCTTGTTTTCCGTCTTTGTTAATTTGAGCAAAATAAATTCCATTAGGCATTTCAGACAAATCAATGGAAGCAGTTTGAGTCAATTGCATTACTTCTTGTCCAGTTAGGTTTGTTACACGAACAGCATCTACTACAACATCTAAATTAACCCTGTCGTGTGTTGGAATAGGATAAACCGTAAGACCATCAATAATATATGTTGCAGCACTTAATGTTCCATCAACATTAATTACAAATTCATAAAAATCGAAATTGTTTGAATCGTCAAAAATCTCTAAAGTAATGGTATGCAATCCGCTAGTTAAGGTCTGTCCGGGTGAAGGATATTGATCCGCTACAACAGATGAAGTACAATTATCAGTAACCACTACAGAAGTAGTAAAATCAGGTAAAATATAACCATTATTTTCAGCATTATTATACGCTACAGTCATGTCATCTGGTAAGGTATTGGTATCGAAAACGGGAAGGGTATTGTCAACAAAATGAGCGGTAGTTGTACACGTTTCTGATAAATTGTTGTTGTCTGTTACGGTTAAAGTAATGGTTACTGGTGTACCAATGTACGTACAATCAAAACTATCTTGGTCAATAGTTATGGATTGAATACCGGAAAGGTCATTCGAACCGTTATCAATTTGCTCAATAAGAACAGTATAGGTGCCATATTCATCTAGATTAAACCAAGTTTCTCCAGCACAAATTATGGTTGGTGGTGTTGTATCTACTACATTCACGGTACGAATCATTTGTTCCGCTTCATTTCCAGCTGCATCTGTAGCCTCATAATAAATAGAATAGGTTCCTACTGCATCTACAAATTCGGAAGCATCAATCACCACATTCGAACCGTCACTGGTCGTAGCACCTAATTCGGTATAACCAGCACCTAATTCAATTTCTTGAGGGTTCGCACCTGTTAAGGTAATTACTGGAACGGTACAATCTGTTCTAAAAGTAACTTGTGCACTCACAGTGGTCCAGTTGGTAGTACTATAGGAAGGATCGTCTACTACGATACAATACAATAGCGGATTTGAAGTAGATTCAAAACCAATAAAATTAGTATTGTTTCCATTTTGAACATTTAAAACACTCAAATACGTATTATTTTTAACCAAAAGATATTTTAAATTGGGTAAACCACTAAAATCTAATTCGGTAAATTCATTGCCATCAATATTCATCAATTGAATGCTCAATGGTAATGTAATACTAGTTAAATCACAAAGTTCTGCTGCTAAATTTGTTAAACTGGTATTGGCTGATAAATCAAGAGAAGTAATGGTGTTGGCACCACAAACTAGATTCGTTAATTCGGTATTATTGGATACATCTAAAGTGGTAAGTTGATTACTCCTACAATTCAAAACTTGTAACGACACAAAGTCTTCTATACCTGTTAAATCAGAAATGTTTCTATAAGTTACATTTAGAGACGTAATTCCTGAAATATTGGCTGTAGTTACATAATCGTCTAAAACCGAATCGTAGCCTAAATCAATTAAGGCTTGTTCAAAATTATCATCTGGAACATAGGTGTCATCTAAATGGCAATCCGAACTGAAGGTACTATTGGCGTCAACTGAAGTCCAGTTGCTAGTACTATACGAAGCATCATCCACCTCGATACACGATAATAAAGGCGTATTTGAGGATTGATATATTAAAATTCCTGTATTATTTCCATTTTTTAATGTAAATCTTTCAATAACAGGATTGTTACTAATGATAACTAAAGCTAAATCAGGATAACCACTTAAATCAATTTCTGTAAGTTGTGTATCAGAAACATTAAATTCATAAAATTGAGTAGCGGCACTAGATAATAATAATTCTGTTAAAGGATTTCCTTCTAATCCCAATCGCATCAAGCTTGTGTGTGCTGATAAATCAACCGAAGTAAAGAAATTGTATCCCGCATACAAGCTCTTTAAAGCCAAATTATTAGACAGATCAATTTGTGTTAAATTATTACTTCTAATACGTAGTGTTTCTAAAGCTGAAAAACTTTCAATACCATTTAAATCAGAGATGTTTTTATCGTCTAAATCTATAGAAACAATCGAAGCAACATCTGAAGTCAATACTAAACCATTTAATGTGCCATCCGTATCAATTCCTAAATCGATTAAGGCTTGTTCAAAATTCGTGTCTGGAATACTGGTGTACTGACTGAATGCCATTAGGGAAAAAAAGAGAGCAATTACGTGTAATAATTTTTTCATCGTGAAATGTATGTTTATGTTGTACAATTTTATCCTGCAAAGGAAAACATTTCTGGATGTAAGGAAAAGGAAATTAGGGTAGCAAATGGGTAGCAACTCCCAAAATACAAGGTTTTAAGAGCAATTATGCGTTACTAGAATATTTTTCTATATGAGCTATAATGTCAGCTTCAGAATCAATTTCTAACTTTTTTCTAATGCGATATCGTATCGATTTTACCGATGCCAAACTAGTATTTTGTAAATCTTTTATTTCATTAGTTGATAACCCTAATTTCATCAAATAGAGTAGCTTTTTTTCTTTTTCATTGAGAATCGAGAAATAAGTATTCACTTTAATTTTGAAATCATGATTAACCTGATCAATGTACTCGGCTAAATTTTGCGAAGGACTATAATTTGAATTTTTAGATTTTAAAGAGAGCAAGAGCGATTTTAAGGCCTTTGTTTTTTCTTCTTCGTCTAACTTTAAAATGGCTTTTACTTCATTTTCAAAATACTCTTGAACTTCTTGTTTAATTTTGTTGTTCAGAAATTCCGTTTTAAGTTCGGCTTCTTTCAATTGTAAAATTTGTTCGGTATTTTTCCTTTGTAAGTTTTCTTCTTCTAATTTTCTTTTTGAAAGATCCAATTGGTATTTTAAGTTTTTTCGTACCAATAAAAATATGCTAACAGCTGAAATTACTGAAAGTAAAAGTAAAATGAGATACAATTGTTTTTTAGCTCTTTCATTTTGTAAATTCAAGCTTGCTTGCAACTTCTCTTTCTCAAATTTATAATTCAATTCTAAAGCAGTAATTCGTTTGGCTTCCTCGGTATTATTTAAAGAATCATTATAGGCTTTATAGAGGGTGTAATCTTCTAAGGCTTTTTTAAAATCGCCTTTACTTTGGTAAGCCAAACTTCGGTTAAAATATTCCTTTTGTAAAAGATCTTTATGTTTAAGCTTTTTAGCAATGGTAATCGCACTATCTAATTGTTTTATGGCTTTTTCGTATAAACCCATATCTTGATAACAGTTAGCTAAATTTTTATGGTAAATACTAAGTTCATTTTGTATTTGTAACTCTTTAAAAATTTGGATGTTTTCTTTAAAAACCAAAATGGCTTTGTCATAGTCTTTAATCGTATAGTACAATAAGGCCAAATTGCCATTTACTTTTGACTTATCGAGTTTCGTTGTGTATAAAGCTTCCACTTTTTTATAATTAATTAAAGCCGAATCGTATTGTTTGGTATAAAAATGAGTCACTCCAAGCATGTTATATGACATACCAATGTCACTAGGTTTTTCTTTAATTTGATGGCGAATGCGAATGGCTTTTTGTAAATAGGTTTTTGCTTTTTCATAATCATGTTGTCTTCGGTAAAACATACCTAAGTTATGAATGGTTAGGCCAATTAGAGAAGAATCTTGAATAGTTTCACTCAGTTCCAAAGCTTTTAAATAATTAGATAAGGCTTCCTCTGAAAAGCTTTGTTTCGCATTTATAATTCCTAAATAATTTAAGGCGTCTGCTTTTTTACGTTTAAAATAAATGGAATGGCTTTTGTTCTTATGTAGTGTATGCAAGGCATCGTTGAGAATAATTCTAGCGGTATCTATATTTCTATTTAAAAGGTATTTCGCAAGTTCGATTTGGTAATGAATGTGAAGCGAATCGGTAGTGTTTTCTTTTATTTTTGAATGTAATAGTAATGACAAACTATCCTTTGGCTGTGCTATGACCAACGGAGAAAAAAAAAGAAAAATAATTACCAGTTTTTGGTAGTTTGAAGGAAGTTTCAAATAAAAATTCACCAATTGTTTTTTGACAAAAATACAATTTTTTAGCGAATACATTTCTATATTCCATCTTACTATTATCTATGAAAGATGATAAAAGAAGTGTTTTGTTATGGAATTTATGGGGCTAAAAAAATGAATAAAATCTACAATTTGAGATACAATCAGCAATAGAATGAATAAAATATTATTTTTTATTTGTAGCACATGAAAAAGCCTTCTGTAGTAAAATACACCTGCTATCCACTATATCTTTACTTTTTTTAAGGAAAAAGTAAAGGATGCCGTTCCACACGAGCGAAGCGAACTGACGAAGTAATCAGGGCTATAATTGACGTATTTTATTTTTAGACCTTTTTTTATTTAACGGATTATATTTTTTGTAATTATTTATTTTCTTTAAACTGCAACGGATTGAAATCCGTTGCTAGCGATATTGCGTCTCTACGAGACTTGCAAGTAAATTTAAAATTTAAGACAAACAGCATACGCAAAATTGTCATTCCTAGGTAAGGAGAGGGACTCACTCGAAATTCCACAAACCCATTTTCACAAACTTGTCATCCAGTCCTGACACTTCGGGATTCCATTAGAAACTCCTGAAAAGCATATCCACAAACTTGTCATCTTGTAAGCATCCCATTAGAAACTCCACAAACTGTGTCCACAATCTTGTCATGCCGACGTTAGGAGGGAACCCACTCGAAAGGCAAACATAAAACAGTTTAAGCGCTATTTTTTAATTTTCCCAAAAGTCACTTCATCAAAACGCTCCATTAATTCAAAACTATCAATTTGTGTGCTTTTCCATTTTTTACCTCTGTAGACAAAAGTATAAACATCTCTTTCATTATATATAGTATTATTACAAACAATTTCTAAGATGTCTTTTGGTTTAAAAACTAACTTAACATCAAAAGAGTCTTCTTCATTTAAACGTTTTTCTAAAACAACCTTATTAACTTCATGGTTTAAGGTATCAAACTTAAAAGACATAACAGCTTCTCCAACAATCATTTCATTTTTGTCTTTATTAAAACGATACAAACACCAGTAATTTTGTAAGTTTTCAGTAGAAGTAGCTTTACAAGTACACAGTTTTATTTTTGAAGTTATTTTACACATAATTTTTTAAAGCAATTGTATAAGTAATAACCATAGAAGACTTGTCATGCTGAAATTATTATTTATTAAACTCATTTTTTATCGTCTTTTGATAATAAACTGATTATTGAAAGTAGGGCTGCACCTCCTAATATCCATGCCAATGCATTAGAATCATTTTGATTTTCTTTCTTTATGTTTATTGTCTTCTTTAACTCTTCAATTGCTTGATGTGGATTATATCTATCAAATATGAGGTATTTTGATTTGAAATTTTGATTTATCGGTACAGTATTTTCAATTAAAAAAATACAAGGAATATTCTTTGAAGTAGCTAATCGCCACTCATTTATCACTCTGTTTTTTTCATGACCTGTTCCAGATATTAATCCAATAAATAAATTTGAATTATTAATATTAACTCTTGTTAGTGAACTCATTTCTGTATGAAAATCATTACTTTGGTTAATTATAAATCCTTTTTTGTTTAATTCTTCAGCTAATAATGTTAGAATAAACAAATCTTGATCGTTCAATGAATATGATAAAAAGACTTTCATTAAGATTTGTTTTTTAAGGCGTTAATATAGGCATTATATTTTGGAAAATACACTTGATGTAAATTACTCTTTAAATATATTTTAGATAAAAATTGATTGCCATTCCAGCATTCATATTGATAATTATATATACACTCCTTATTTAATCTTTCAAAAAGATTTGTTAGACCAGAAGTAGGATTGGTTTTGCAAACTAAAAGATAACCAGAAGCTTTGTATGAGTGAATTAAGGTAGGAATGTTAATCGTTTGAATTTTAGCGGGTGAAATCGTATCATTATGAAATTTACATTGTATAATCCATTTTCTTTTAAATATTTTAATGTCGTCAGATAAATCAAACTCAATTAAAATATCTCTCCCACCGTCGGTGCCAATACCACTCTGTAGTACTTCAACATTAGTAATATTATTTTCTTTAGAATTTTTTAGTTCTCTAAAATAAGCTGCGACTAGATCTTCAAAATGGTCACCGTCTTTTATTTCTTCATATGAGATGTTCATATTATATTCTTTAATAATTTATTCTAAACCTTTTTCTACAATTTTTATGAAATTATCAAAAGCGTTATCATCTTCACCTAAAGCTTTATCTAATTTTTCAATTAAATCCTCTCTATCTTCAAATTTATCTTTTAAGATATTTTTTAAAGATTTAACTTTTACATTTAGAGGAGATTCTAATTTAAAATTAGTAAGTAAAGCTAACTCGTCTTTTTGTGATAAAAATGGTTCATATAATTTGTGATAAGCTCGACCAACTGCACCTGAAAATAAAACCATTTTAGGGTCAGTTTTACTATTGCTTTTTAAAATATGATTTCTTGAAATACCTGGATAAGGATCAATATAATATATTGTTCTAACTCCTAATTGATATGCTTTTTTAGCACATAATTCACATGGACTAGCAGTTGTGAATAAAAAGCCATCCTTTAGTCCTTGACCACCACTTCTAGAAATTTGCATCATTGCATTTTCCTCTGCATGAAGTGATCGAGTGTGAACTTGGTTTTTTTCTCCTGAAAAAGTATTATAGGCTTGTTTGAAACAATAGGGGCAATTTCTACCACCTAAACTTTCAGTTGGTAATTTTTCTTCACTATAATTACTTTTTACATATTCATTAAATTTTTTAGATTCATTATCTAATAAATTATCTGCTTCATCAGAATTTATTTGTTCTGTTTCTTTTAAACCTTCCCCTAATTCAAATTTAGTGAAACCATATTGTTTAGTAGAAATATCTTTTACGTTTCTAAATGCACATGGAATGGCTCCTTTTGGCACATCATTCCATCCAATTGCTTTAGTTGAAAATTCATTATCAGTCACAACTGCACCAACCTGTCTTGAAATACAACCTGAATTTAATTTAGCAGTATAAGCGACTTGCATTATTCTTTCTGTTGGATCAGGTGTAATGATTCCTGGTTGTTGAATTAAAGCTTGTAATTTCATTAGTTGTTCTTGCACTGAAAAAAAGCTAAAATTATTTTTTAAATTGTCTTCTTTGCTTTCTTTGTCAGATTGAAATATATTATAATTTACATGGTAATCAGCTATCTGAATACAGTTTTGAACATCTGGAGCATAAAAAATTCCTTTTTGATAGTCGGTACATTTGTACTCGGTTTCATCAATCTCTATTAATCTATCAACTACCTTAGAATCAACTTTAAAATAAGAATTAATTATGTTAGATTTTCTAGCATCATTTTTAACAGCAATCAAATAAAAGGCAGAAAAGCGTTCTTTAAAGAAATTTATTTCTAACGAATTTCTCAAAGAATCTATTACAATATGACATTCTTCATTTTTAGATTCTTGTTTTGTAGCTTTAATAATTCTGTTTATTACTTTAGCTATTGTATAAATATTCTTTGGGTCAGATTTATATGTTTTAAAAGGTCTTCCCGATTTTCTAAAATTATTTGCAGTGTGATGTAATAACATTATTCTTTCTATAATACCATTATCTTTTAAAAGTAAATTAACTTTATCACTTAATTTGTTAAATTCTGGACCCCAAAAAATTTTATTTAAATTTTCTAATTTAGTTTTTATTCTAACTTTTGTTAAATCACCTAATTCAACAATTTCGTCCACTAATGGAGAGTCATTTTTAATTAAATTTTCAAGTGATATTTTAATTTCACTTATCTTTGAAATATCTGATTCTTCTTTTAAATAATATCTATAATAATCAGATAGATGCTTGTTTTTAGAATTATTTTTCAAAAGTGGAAGAAGCATAAAAAACAATACTTTTTTATACTCTATTACCTTATACTTTTTCCAGTTTTGTTGCGTATAATTCTGAACAATTTGATATTTCTTTTGAAATACTGATTCTGCAATATCATCTACTTGTCTAATATTAGAAATTTTATCAAAATTAGTTGATAATATTTCAGCTAATTCTGAACAACCACTTCCAGTTCTTCCTGTTAAACCTAAGATTGTAAAATTTTTTCTTAAAGAATATAATTGATCTAATTTTGTACTCATAATTTTAATATTTAATTAAAAACCTCCCTCAAAACACTTTGCATCAACTGCTCACTATACCCTTTACTTTGTTCTATTTCTTGCTCCAAAGCATCACATAAACCCATTAAAGCAGTTACTTTTTCAATTATAGCTTTTTGTTCTCCTAGTGGAGGAAGAGGAAAAATAAGCTCTTTTGCTTTGACCTCTAGTATACAATTTTCCTTGAATAATAATGTGTCCATCTGTAAAAGACACTTCTTCACGTACTGTACTTGTCGTTTCATATCCCAACCCGATTTCTCAATAGCAGGATTTATGTACTTAGAACAGATGTTTTTTTCAGACAATGATTTTTTATTAATCATTCACAATGATTTTAGTATTTACCAAACCTACCAAAAATAAACCATTTCAGCAATAGGCGTACAGGTATTTCTACCTGTTTTTACAAAGATAAAACCCATAAAAGGATTTGTTTTACGGTTTATCGCAATAGTATTGTTTTTTATCAGTATCGGTAGAGACGCATTGCCATGCGCCTTTTACATCCATCGAGACGTTCGAGACATCGAGACGCAAAGCATTGCGTCTTTACATAGGTTTAGTAGCAGTCTGGTGGCAGTTTCGTTCGGACGTTGTTGCGAAAAAGTGTGTGTTTGGTACGGCTTTACCGCAGCTTTTCGCAACAAGCTCCGAACAAAGGCCTTATTTAACCCCTTGAAAGCAGTCAAAACACATCAAAACCGGTCAAAACACGTCAAAACCGTTCCTCTATTGTATTTTAGTGGTTTTGGTAAGGTTGTTGTTGTGAATATGTGTTTGAGAGTCATGCATAGAAAAGTATTAAAAACAAAAAACGCTAAGCGAACGTAGCGTTTTTTAGTGATATCGATTGGATTAACTTCGTTTTTCCAGACAAAGCTCCACTTTGACAATGTATTAAAACAAAAAAATGCTCTAGTAAACTGAGCATTTTTTCTTGTTTTAATACATTAATTCGTGACCTCGACTGGATTCAAACCAGTAACCTTCTGAGCCGTAATCAGATGCGCTATTCAGTTGCGCCACGAGGCCTATTTGAGGGTGCAAATATAGGTATATTTGATTAATTTGCAAATCAAAAGTGTAAAAAAAATAAAAAAATAAGAGTTGGTTTTTTAGTGAGTTTTTTTGATCTAATCTAAACTCTTGATAGTGATGTAATAACGATAGGCAAGAAGCGCTTTTTGCCATTTTTTAGCTCGGGTAATATCTAATCGCTGCTTGGTAAAACTAGGCAATAGCATTTTATTGAGTTTTGCTAAAAATTTATACATGGGTTTGTTTTTTTGGCAAATATAGCTAAAAAAACATCCTGCAATTGCAGGATGTTTTTAAGATGGTGTTAATTTTATTTAGACCCAGCTTTTCTCTTTTGTTCTTCCTCTATTTTCTTTTGTTCTTCTGCTATTCTTTTTTCTATGTCGGTTTTTCTTTTTGCTCTTTCTGCTCTCACTTTTGCCTCTTCAGCCTCGATTTTACTTTTAATAGTGGCTTTATGAGCTTTCATAGCCATTTTTTCTGCTTCAATTGCCTCTCTTTTTTTGTCTATGTGGACTTTTCTTTCGATAATTCTTTCGATTTTTTCTTCACGAAATTCATTTTCTTTTTCTAGTTTTTCCATTAATTTTTCCTGATAGACTTCCATTTTCTTTTCAAACTCTTTCATTTGTTTCTCAAAAGCCTTCATGTCTGGTTCAAAACCTTCCATTTCCATTTCATACACTTCCATTTCTTTTTCAAACTTAGCAAATTGTGGTTCCATTTTTTTCATTTTCATTTCAAAAACAGCCATCTTTTCCTCAAATTTTTTCATCTCTTTTTCATCTTCAAGATTAGAAGGTAGTTTGGGAGTTTCAGGAATACTCGGTGGAGTAGGTGCTTTTCTTACTTTTTCGAAAACATGAGAAGGTGGTGTTGGAGGTGTTGGAGGTTCTGGTAATTCCTGATTTGAATTACTTTCTAATAATTCGTTTTTTGATCTTATATAGATAACATCTTTTTTTCCATTATCAGTTATAACAGCCTTCCCATTTAAAATAGAAACTCCATTTCTTCCTTTTTTTCCATATTTTTCTTTTCCCTCTTTATCGGATAGTTTGGCAATAGATCCGTCTAAGTTTACTTTCTTCCCTTTTAGGTCATTACTAGTATATTCTTTACCATTAATAATATACAGATGGTTTGTATCATTCCTTTTTTCAATTGTGAATTCATAAGCTCCATTTTTTCCTGCATTTCCGTATTTTTTGAGCGCTTCTTTCTCATTTAATTCCTTAGAATTTAGAACTTTTACTGTGTAATCAAAATTGATATTAGAACCAGTAGCTTGTTTATTGCCATTAACTATGAAAAGCACGGGTTCTTTATCATCTTCGTATTTCTCTATCCTCCAGCCATCATATTTTATAACTACTGAGTTGTTATTGATGGTGCTTACACTAGATGAGGTTGTTGTTGATGATTTTTGACTGTTTTTAATAAAATTGACGATTTTTTCTTTTTTGTCATTTTCAAAGGCAATAACTGTAAAAGGTTCGATACCTTCAGTTTCATCTAGTTCTATAACTGATTTGTAGCTTTTGTCTGTAGTGGCTGAAACTTTTATTCTTGTAATTTCATTTTTTTTGTTTCTTTTTATTTTGTCAAATTCTAATTGAATTTCTAGTGCTTCATTCAAAGCATCTCCTAGTTCTTTCAACTCTTTATCGGTACTGTTTTTATCTATTTTAGATTCGATTTTAGTACTACTACTAGTAATAGTGTTTTGAGTTGTATTGTCTTCTTTTTCTTTTACCTGAGCAATGGTTTCAATTTGAAAAAGAAGGACAAAGGCTACTAAAAAAGGAATTATTAAAGAATATTTCCATAGTTTTTTTCGATTGGATTGATTTTGGTTTAACATAACGATTCGTTTTTTGATTAATGATTGATAAAATTGATTGGTGATTGTTAATTGATGATTGCATACTACCGCTTTTAGTAGTGTTTTTTGATATACATATAAATTATTTGTAAGTAATGCTGTTTGATTATCAGCAATATATTCAAGGTTTTCAAGTATGGCTTTTCGGTAAAACCATACTATTGGATTGATCCAAAAAAGCAAACACAACAACTTTCCTATTAAAACATCTATGGAATGTTTTTGTTGAATATGAATCTTTTCATGTATGAGAATCATATTTAATTCTTCTTCACTAAAATGAGATTGATTAAAAACCAAGTAATTGAAAAATGAAAATGGATTCTGACTTTCATTGGTTTCTACCAAAACAATATTATCGGATTTACTTTTCTTGCCATTTTTGATGATTTTGAAGAAAGAAGCTATTTCAACAGTTAGTTTTGTCAAAAAGAAAAGTGAAACTATAGTATAACATGTAAAGAGTAATATGTTCCAGTTAAAGGGTTCTTCTATTGGTTGTGATTCAAAATTTCTTATTGGACTATAAGTAACCGAACTTTGAATTATTGGTTCAGGTTCAATCCAAATAATAGTAGTAAATGAAATCAATGGAAAAACAAACGCACTCATAATCCCTAAAAGTAGAAACCAACGATTACTTTGAAAAAAAGTTTCCTTTCGAAGGAATATATAATAGGCTAAATAGAATACAAGAAGTAGTCCATTTACTTTTAAAAAATAGAATAATACGTTTTCCATTATATTATTTTTTTTCGATGATTGCTAATATTTCTCTTAATTCTTCTGCTGAAATTTTTTCTTCTTCGGCAAAGAATGAAACTAAATTTTTATAGGAACTATTAAAATAAGTATCAATAGCTGTATTCATGAATTTTTTACGGTAATCTTCAATTGTAACTATAGGAAAATATTGATGTGTTTTGCCATAAGCCGTATAACCTACATACCCTTTTTCTTCTAGGTTTCTAACAATTGTTGAAAGGGTGTTGTAATGAGGTTTGTCTTCCGTAATTTCTTCCATGATGTCTTTTACAAAAGCTTTTTTTAGCTTCCATAAAATTTGCATGATTTCTTCTTCTTTATTGGTTAACTTTTGCATAACATAAATTTTGTTACGCAAACCTATAACTATTTTTTTAGTTTTACAACTATTTTTTTAGTTATTTAACTATTTATGTAGTTTTAATGCTTTTTGTTTTTCTTTTTTAAGTAAACGTAGAGTGATGTAACCTAAGAAAGCACCTAGTAAACCTAAACTACCCATAAAGAACCAATTGTATTGATAGCCGTAAAGTTCAATATTTGTCATACCTGTTTTTGCAGAAAGAATGTGAGCTAAACTATAGCTCATGGTAAAAATGGCCATGTAACGTCCTTCATGGCCTTTAGGAGCACGACTCATAGCAAAGGAATTAGAAAAAGGAAAAGCTAGCATTTCTCCAAAGGTCATGAAAAACATCATGATCCAAAGTACAATTTCCCATTGATTCAAGAGAAGTAAATACATACATAATCCCATAATGAAAGTACCAATACCAACAATTTTTACCTTATTGAATTTTTTTCTTTCTATATAGCTTACAATTGGCATTTCCATCAAGAAAATGAGTATTCCATTGAAAGTTAATAAAAGTCCTGTTCTTAATTCGGTTAAATTAAATTGTTCTCTATGGTAAAGTGGTAAAGTGGTAAATAATTGAAAAAAGATAATTCCATTAATTAAACATGTTATTAAAAATATCCAAAATGGAATATCTTTAAAAACGGAAGCAGTTAAAACCTCTCCGGGATGTTTTTTATCAAGATAAGATGATTTTTGCTTTTCTTTTACTTTGTACCAAAAAATTAAAATAGCTATAATACAAGTCAATCCATCTACCCAAAATAAGCCTTTGTAACCAATGTTCATAATGATTAATCCACCTAGTGCTGGTCCAGCTGCAAAACCAAGATTAACTGCTAATCGAACTAAAGTAAGGGCTCGAGTTCTATTTTCGGGTTTGGCATAGGCAGCTAAGGAAACAAACATGGCTGGTCTAAACATATCAGCTATTGTCATGATTAAAAATATAGCAACTAATAAGCCTTCATAAGTAGTAATATGTTGTAAACCAAAAAACATCAAGCCACTAGTTAAAAGGCTAAAAATCATCACTTTGTAAAACCCAATTTTATCTGATAATTTTCCGCCTAACCAAGAACCTAGCATAGAACCACATCCAAAACTAACCATAATCCACCCAACTTGACTATAACTAAAACCTAAATCTTCTTTTAAATATTTAGAAAGAAATGGCAAAACCATTGTTCCAGCCCTGTTAATAAAGGTAACGAAAGTAAGAATCCAAATTTCTCTGGAAAATCCTTTGAAGTTGTTTATGTAGTTTGAAAATGCTTTTTTTAACATGATTTTGATTGAAATTCAAAGGTACGAAATCGGTTAATTAAAATAATATCAGTTAAAATATATATTTTTGCAAAAAAAAAGAATCATGTATAAATATCTGCTATTTATTTTTTGGATGAGTTTTTCTTTTGGACAACAGGAAGAGGTACAAGCGGTTTATGATTTTCAAAAGGAAATGAATGAAGCATTTGCAGATTCCTTAAAAAGTCCGTTGAGAAATGAAGATAGAGTACATTTTGAAACTTTAGATTTTTATCCCATAAATAAAAAGTTTATTGTAGAAGCTGAATTCATTAAGGCAGAGAAAGAAAAAGCTTTTAAAATGAAAACGTCAACGGATAGAAAACCTATGTATAAAAAATACGGAGCTTTACATTTTGAAATTGATGGCAAAAAAATGGTTTTAAATGTATATCAAAATATCGAATTGTCCAGAAAACCAGGTTTTAAAGAGTATTTGTTTTTACCGTTTTCAGATAAAACTTGTGGTAAAGAAAGTTATATAGGAGGAAGATATATTGACATGCGAATTCCAACCTCTGATAAAGTGATTATCAATTTTAATAAAGCCTATAATCCTTATTGTGCTTATAATTACAAGTACTCCTGTCCCATAGTGCCTTTGGAAAACGATTTGGATATTGCTATTGAAGCTGGAGTTAAAAAATTTCATGACTGATGCATTTTGTCAATTTACATACCCATTCGTACTCCAATACTACTTCTGTTTTAGAAGTGGTTAATCAATATCCTTGGGAGTTCAATACAGCAATTCCGCAATATTCTATTGGTATTCATCCTTGGTATATTGATGAAGATCGAATACAATCTGATTTGAAATGTATTGAAGAAAAGTTGCATTTGAAAGAATGTATGGCTTTAGGTGAATGTGGTTTAGATAAACGTATTGAAATTCCATTAGAAACTCAAGTAGCTGTTTTTAAACAGCAAATAGTATTGGTTCAAAAAACAAGAAAACCTATTGTTTTACACTGTGTAGCAGCATATCAAGAAGTAATAGCGATTAAAAAAGAATTAAATATTCAAAATCCGATGCTAATTCATGGGTTTTCCAAAAATGAACAAGTGGCACAATCGCTTTTAGATAACGGTTTTTACTTGTCATTTGGAAAATATTTATTACGAAATACTGAATTAGCAGCTGTTTTTAAAAATGTTCCTAATGATCGTTTTTTTTTAGAAACCGATACTATTGAAGAAAGTATTGAAGCAGTATATGCAAAAGCAGCAACGATAAAAAATATTACAGTAAATGAATTGAAGCAAATAGTGAGAAATAATTTCGAATTTGTATTCAATCTATAATTTAAAAACCTTTAAACAGTTAACCTTTTTAAACGAAAGACATGGCAAAGTGGCAAGAAAGAGCAGTATTATTATTTAAAGAAGAAGGAATGAATAAGTTGACCAATGCTAATGTGTTGGTTGTAGGATTAGGAGGAGTTGGTAGTTTTGCTGCCGAATTTTTAGCAAGAGCAGGAGTTGGAAACATGACCATTGTAGACGGGGATACCGTTGATATTACGAATATAAATCGTCAATTGCCAGCATTGCATTCTACTGTGGGTGAATCCAAAGTTAAAATTGTAGGCGATCGCTTGTTAGATATTAATCCAGCATTAAAACTAACTCGAATTGAAGAATTTCTTTCTCCTGAAAGAGCTTTCGAATTGGTTACACCAGAATTTGACTATGTGTTAGATTGTATTGATAGTGTAACACCAAAATTAAATTTGATATTGGCTTGCAAAAGGAAAAAAGTCAAAGTGATTAGTAATATGGGTGCTGGTGGCAAATACAAAGCTGAAAATGTAAAAGTGAGAGATATCAGTAAAACAGAATATTGTCCGTTAGCTAAAAACGTAAGAAAAAGATTGAAAGCGGAAGGAATTTCGAAAGGAGTAAAAGTAGTATATTCAGATGAGCGCCCTGATTATTCGAGTATCAAAACAACTGATGGAACCAATTTTAAAAAATCTTTTTACGGAACTAATAGTTGGATGCCAGCTTTATTTGGTTTACATGCAGCAGAAACTGTAGTGCTAAATTTAATGAAGTAATAAAAAAATAAATGTCAATCAGAAATTCATTCAAAAGAGGTATTTGGTAGAATATCTGATTGACAAATGAAACTTATTTAAACATATCCATTCCTGGAATATTTGGCATACCTTCTTTGGCAACAGCTGCTAATTCAGTTTCATTAACATTAGTTGCTTTTTCAATGGCTTTATTTAAAACTGTTACTAAGTAGTCTTCTAGCATTTCTTTATCTTGTAACAAATCATCACTTAAAGATATCGATTTGATATTTCGGTTTGCTGTTAAAGTAACTTCAAGTAGACCGTCGCTACTTTTTTCATCAATTAAAACCGTGTCTAAGCGTTTTTTAGTTTCTTCTACTTTGGCTTGGGTTTCTTTTATCTTACCCATCATCCCCATAATGTCTCCAAACATACAATTTAATTTTTTTATTGGTACAAAAGTACTAAATTAGCTGTTAACTTTTAATGTATAACTTCATGAAAAATATTCCCTATTTTGCTTTAATTTCTATTATTTTTGCCTCATCATGTAAAGATAAAGACAAAGAAATGAAAGTAGATATTCAACCACCTATAGCAAAGATAGTTCCACATACTTTGGAAAAACACGGTGACATTAGAACTGATAATTATTTTTGGTTAAATCAAAGAGAAGATAAAGAAGTTATTGATTATTTGAATAAAGAGAATGCATATTATGAGGAAATGACAGCTCATACCAAACAACTTCAAGATGATTTATTCAAAGAGATGAAAGCTAGAATTAAGGAAGATGATACTTCGGTTCCTTATTTTTATAATGGTTACTATTACATCACTCGTTTTGAAACAGGGAAAGATTATCCTATCTATTCACGTAAAAAAGGAAGTTTAGATGCTAAAGAAGAAATTATGTTCGATTGTAATGAATTGGCAAAAGGGCAAACTTATTTTAATTTGAATGGTCTTAGTATAAGTGAAGATAATAAATGGGTGACATTTGGAGTTGATTTAGTTTCAAGGCGACAATATGTTATTCAAGTTAAAAATTTAGAAACAGGAGAAATTCTTTCAGAAGTAATTGAAAACACTACTGGAGGAACCACTTGGGCAAGTGATAATAAAACTTTTTTCTATACAAAGAAAGATCCAAAAACATTACGTTCAGATATGATTTACAAACATGTTTTAAATACAGATGTAAAGCAAGACGAACTTATATATCATGAAAAAGATGATACGTTTTATTCTTTTGTTTATAAAGAAAAATCTAAAAAATATATTGTTATTGGTTCTACAAGTACTTTAACTTCAGAGTATCAGTTTTTAGAAGCCGATAATCCTAACGGAAAATTTAGACTTTTTCAAAAAAGAACAAGAGGTTTAGAATATAGTATTTCTCATTTTGGAGATAGTTTTTATATAGTGACTAATAAAGATAAAGCCACTAACTTCAAATTGATGAAAACAGTTGAAACTAATACAGCTAAAGAAAATTGGATAGAAGTTATTCCGCACAGAGAAGATGTATTGCTAGAAGGAGTTGATATTTTTAAAGATTATTTAGTAGTAGAAGAACGTTCAAATGGTTTAAATAAAATTCAAATTAGACCATGGAGTGGTGAAGGAGCTTATTATTTGCCTTTTGAAAGTGAAACTTATACGGCTTACACTACAACCAATCCAGACTTTGATACTGATATTTTAAGATATGCTTACCAGTCAATGACCACACCATCTTCTGTTGTTGATTTTAATATGAAAACCAAAGAGAAAACGGTTTTAAAGGAACAAGAGGTCTTAGGAGGAAAATTTGATAAAAAGAATTATGTAGAAGAAAGAATTTGGGCAACAGCTACAGATGGTACTAAAGTACCTATTTCTATGGTTTATAGAAAAGGAATCAAAAAAGACGGTAAAAATCCTTTTTTATTGTATGCTTATGGTTCTTATGGAGCATCAATGGATCCTTATTTTTCTACAACTCGTTTAAGCTTGTTGGATAGAGGTTTTATTTATGCGATTGCTCATATAAGAGGTGGAGAGGATTTAGGAAGACAATGGTATGAGGATGGGAAATTATTGAAAAAGAAAAACACATTTACTGATTTTATAGATTGTTCCAAATTTGTAATTGCTGAAAAATATACATCACCAGAACATTTATACGCAGAAGGAGGTTCTGCAGGTGGTTTGTTAATGGGAGCAATTGTGAATATGGCTCCAGAATTGTATAATGGAGTTATTGCACAAGTTCCTTTTGTAGATGTGGTAACTACTATGTTAGATGATACTATTCCATTAACTACGGGAGAATATGATGAATGGGGTAATCCTAATGAAAAAGAATCCTATGATTATATGAAATCTTATTCTCCATATGATAATGTGGTGGCTCAAGAGTACCCAAATATGTATGTTTCCACAGGTTTACATGATTCGCAAGTACAATATTGGGAACCTGCCAAATGGGTTGCAAAATTAAGAGTAACCAAAACAGATAAAAATTTATTATTCTTGCATACTAATATGGATGCGGGTCATGGTGGGGCTTCAGGACGTTTTGAAGCACTTAAAGACGTTGCTAAAGAATTTAGTTTTTTATTAGATTTAGAGAATATTAAGAATTAGTTTAAATTTTTTTGTTAAATTTGCAGGGTTTTGGGGTTGTTTAAAAATGATAATATACCTCAAATATAATTTAGTTTTTATGAGAGAAGAAATAAATGCCTACAACAATGTTTTAGAGTTAATTGGTAATACACCTCTAATTAAATTAAATAGAGTTACTAAAAATATAGAAGGCAATTTTTATGCTAAAGTAGAGGCTTTTAATCCAGGTCATTCTACAAAAGATAGAATTGCGTTGTATATTATTAATGAAGCAGAGCGAAGAGGTATTTTAAAACCAGGTGATACAATTATAGAAACTACTTCTGGTAATACAGGATTTAGTTTAGCTATGGTAAGCATAATTAAAGGATATGATTGTATTTTAGCAGTAAGTTCTAAATCGTCAAAAGATAAAATAGACATGCTTCGTACTATGGGAGCAAAAGTATATGTTTGTCCTGCTAATGTTTCTGCAGATGATAAAAGATCTTATTATAGCGTTGCTAAACGTTTACATGAGGAAACAAAAGGATCCATTTATATCAATCAATATTTTAATGATTTAAATATTGACGCACACTATAAAACTACAGGTCCTGAGATTTGGGAACAAACAAAAGGTCAAATAACGCATTTAGTTGCATGTAGTGGAACAGGAGGAACTATTTCTGGTACTGCTCGTTTCTTAAAAGAGATGAATCCAAATATTAGAATCTTAGGTGTAGATGCTTATGGTTCTGTATTGAAAAAGTATCATGAAACAAAAGAATTCGATAGTGAAGAAATTTATCCATATAGAATAGAAGGTCTTGGTAAAAATTTAATTCCTACTGCAACTGATTTTGATATGATTGATAAATTTATCAAAGTTTCAGATGAAGAAAGTGCTCATACTGCAAGAGAGATTTGTAGAACAGAAGGGCTTTTTGTAGGATATACTTCTGGGGCAGCTATGCAGGCCATTAAGCAATTTGCAGAAGAAGGAGAGTTTACTAAAGACAGTAAAATTGTTGTTATTTTTCCAGATCATGGTTCGCGTTATATGAGTAAAGTGTATAGTGATGAATGGATGAGAGAACAAGGTTTCTTTGATAGTGTTAATATTGAAGAAGCTCAAAAAATTGAAATTATAAAGTAGTAGTTACTTTTTTACTATAAACAAAAACTCCGAGATTAATTTTCTCGGAGTTTTTGTGTTTTAAAGACGTTCTTGAAGATGTGTTTTATGAGATTAGACCTTCTCTTTTCATTATTTCTAATTCTTTTTTAGTCTCATCATTTCCATTGTTTAAGGAACCAGGAAGCATGATTAAACGCTTTTTTATTTTTTATTTTCGTTTTCAAAAATAACTTCAAACCTAGAACGTGTTACATTGGGTTTTGCATTGATGAATCTAGTTTCCTTTATTTTACTTCTTTCAATTATAGATGTTGAAGAGTTATTCCAACTTTTGAGAACATCATAAATTAAAAATAGTGCTAACAAAACAAAAAAGAATATATATATTCTCCACTTTTATAAGCTTGGAAAGCAGTTTAAAGTAAGTAAATAGATAATACGGAATAAATCATTAAAATGCGAACAATTCTATTGTTATCATCCTTTTTATTGCTATTCTGTATAATGTCATCTTTGGTTAATAGTAAATAGTCTTTTTCAACATGGCAAAAACTTGCTTTAGTTCTAAATGTTGTATTTGGATTCATTTTTAATTAATAAGAAATAAGATCTATTTTTTTTTGCTAAAATGAATATTATACTTTACCAAAGCAAAAATCCCTATTGTAACCACACCGGCAAGTATATATAAATAATAAGTTACATTTTGTTTTTCTCCAGAAGCATAAGAATGTAAACCACTTAAATGAAAATTAACACCTACATAGGTCATTACGATTGAAGCAAATGCTAAAACACTAGCAAAATTATAAAACCACTTCCCTCTTAAGCCTGGAACTAATCTTGCATGGATTACAAAGGCATACACAAAAATGCTTATCAAAGCCCAAGTTTCCTTTGGATCCCAGCCCCAATATCTTCCCCAACTTTCATTTGCCCACTGTCCGCCTAAAAAGTTACCTATGGTTAGCATTACTAAACCTACTGTGATTGCCATTTCATTAATGTAGCTTAATTCGTCAATAGCTAGTTTTACTTTTTTTACGTTATTACTGTTTGTAAATATCATTAAAAATAATGCTATTAAGCCTAGTATCATACCTAGAGCAAATGGGCCGTAACTCGCAACAATTACTGCTACATGTATCATTAACCAATAGGAATTTAAAACGGGTTGTAGATTGCCAATTTCAGGATCTAACCAACTCCAATGTGCAACCATTAAAAGCATAGAAGTGACAAAAGCACCAGCTGCAATTGTAATCGCGGATTTTTTTAATTTTCTATTAGTAAATAACAAGAACCAAATTGGATAAGGAAAACCTAATAGCAATGTAAATAGCATAGTTGCCCAAGCCACATATATCATGCTTTCATAAGCATTACTCCAAGGAGCATGCCCTGACACATACCAACGTGCAATTAAGCCTAGAGTATGTAGGGTGAAAAATAGTAAGATTAATACATGAAAGAAATTGACAGTGTAGTTTACCCATTTAGCTTTGGAAAATAACTGGTAGACTGCAAAACCTAACATGAAGATTGCAGCTAACATGTATAGATAAAATAAACGTTTGAAAATATCATATTTGTTATACAAGATTTCAGTAGCAATCTTTTGATCAGATATCATTACATTTTTACCATATTTTTTTTGATACTCTTTAAGTCCAATTAGTAAAGAATTGGCTAATTTGTAGTCCTTATTTTGACTGGCCTTTGAAACAGCATCTAAATAAAAAGGAATAATATTTTTTACGGTATCTAAAACAGTTCTCGTAGTGTCACTAATTTCTAAATAAGATACCCATTTATTTCCTTTGTCGTTTGGAATTGGATAAACACGTAAAATTTTACCACTTAAAGCATCATATAATAGGTTAACTTTTTTATCCGCCTCAATAAAATCTTTTTGAAAGCTATTAGGAACTGCTTCTCTGTAAGCTTCATCTAAATATGGAGCTAGTTTATAGTTTCCTTTTGCATCAAAAAAATCTACTAACGAAGCATATTTAGCTTTAGAATCTATTCCTGCTATTTTTCTAATACTATCATTTCCTCTTTTTAAATAAATGATTGGAACCGTATACCAGTATTGAGGAAATTGTGTCATGGAAATAAATGCTTGATCCGCATTCATGTCGTTATAAGTTTCGCTCTTAGATACTTTTCGTAATAATTCTGAGGAGAACGTATTGATAGGTTTTGTTCTTCCTCCTTGATCTTGAATAACAGTTTTACCAAATTCAGAAGCGTGCTCTTCAGATACTTTGTATTTGGAGATAAGTTCTAGTGCTTTATTTGAATCTACTATTTGATTGTTATGGTTTGTATGTTCTTGAGAAAATCCTAAAAAAGAAAAAAATAATAAAAACAACGAAGCAAGTGTGTTCTTTTTCTCATTGATTTTATTAATTTTCTTTTTCAAATCACCAAATCGAGTGTTTTTGTCGAATAATATTGCCATCAATGCAAAATACAATAAGAAATAACCAATATAAGTAATCCAAGTTCCCCATTGATCATGATTTACAGATAAATGTGTCCCTTTTTCATCTGGATCAAATCCTGCTTGGAAAAAGCGAAACCCTCTATAGTCTAAAACATTATTCATGTAAATACTATCTTTAAAAGTGTTATTTTTTTCAGTATCTATTATTTCAATTTTGCTTTTAAAAGCAGAGTAGCTTTTTTCTGTTCCTGGATATTTATCTGCAATGAAATCGTCTAACTTTACATTAAATGGAGTTTCGTATACTTTACTGCCAAAAAACAAAGTGAAATCTAAATCTCCTATTTTAATCATTTGAGGAGTACCTTGCATTCCTTTGGAACCTACAAGTGTTACTTTTTCTTCTTTTCCTTGACTTTTAATAGTCACTACAACAGCATCTGGTGTTTGCTTATCTCTGTAGTCATTATTAGATTTATAAATTATTTTTCCTTTTACAGGAACTTCAGGAAAAACAAATTGATTTCCAGCAATGTTATATAAAGAACGAAGTTGTAAGGATTGAGTACTATCTTTAGTTACTTTACCTTGCATTTGATCGGCCATCCTCATGAAATTTCCTTCAAAAGGAGTCTGAATAGTCATTTTACCTTCATGACTAGATATGTTTATAGCTCCTTCAGTTTTTACATTAAAAGCATATAATATATTGTGGATGTTTTGAACTTGTCCTTCCTTTAAAAAATGTTCGTGTCGAGAACCATCGCTTGATTCAACCATTTTTAAATATTGAATTCCATTTGTGTCAGCTTCTATAGTTTCGCTAGCATTCATGATAAAACGATCATATTCTATTTTATAAGGAATAGCATTGAATTCTCCTTTAATTGTGAAATCATTAGAAAAGAAAGGTTTTAAAAACCAAGCTATTTTTTCTGGTGCAAAATAATTGCTTTTTTCAAAGGAACGTCTTTTTATTTCTCCTTCATGCTCTCCATCTACAAAACCATAAACATAGGTTTTGTCAGAGAAAATACGGTTTTCAGTTTGACCTTCTTGGATTAACATCATTCCCTCATAGCTGATATATCTAGTAATAAATGCACCAACTAGTATAAATATAAATGATAAGTGAATTAAAAGAGTAGCCCATTTTTCTCTTTTGTATAATTGATAGCGTTTTATATTTCCAATGAAGTTAATAACAAAAAATACCATTATTACTTCAAACCACCATGCGTTGTAAATAATGATGCGAGCAGTTTCTGTGTTATAAGCGTCTTCAATAAAAGTTCCGATACCCATTGCTGCTGCAAATACAATGAATAAAACAGCCATTAGTCTTGTAGAGAATAAAAAAGAAAATATTTTTTTGTCCATTTCTATTGTAGTAATTTTTATCGTTTGCAAAAGTACTTAAAAACACAAACTTTATTGTTATGTTTAACAAGTCTTTGTCAAGTTTTAAGAATTGTTATTAGTAAAGCATTTTAATTTCTTTGATGTCAAATTCTTTAATAGTATCATTTTCAAGCTGTAATTGCAATTTTCCTACAGATGAAACGCCTTGAATGATAGCCATAAATTTAACTTGTTGTTTGTTTTCGAAAACAGTAGGAATGCCCATTTTAAATAATAAAGAATGATATTTTTTCCAAAGAAAATTTATATCATCTCTTTTCTTATAATTTGATTTTAATGCTTGGATAATTGATTTTAAGAGGCTGTCTTTGTCAAATACTTTGTTTTTTAATTGTGCTAATGATGAGGCTTGTGGTAGATTTTCGAACTTTCTTTGATTTACATTTAATCCTATACCTACGATAGATTGTATTTTGCCATTAGACTTAATAGTGTTTTCTACTAATATTCCACAAATCTTTTTATTCTCTGACAAAATGTCGTTTGGCCATTTAATATGTAAATCATTTAAATGATACTCTTTAAGTGCTTCAATTATTGCTATAGATGTAATTATATTTATAATGTATAAATTATTTAAATTCTTTTCAGGATGCCTTATAAAGATGCTGAAGGTTAGGTTTTTACCGTTTTCTGAAACCCATGAAGCACCTCTTTGGCCTTTTCCATTTAATTGGTTTTCAGTTACAACTGTAGTAAAATTTTCTATGATTTGGGTAGCTGACAATTCTTTTAAAAAATTGTTTGTAGAGTCTATGGCATTGAGTTTGATAATATTCATTTACAAAAAATGTAAAGTTTTAATTTTAATCTTATGTTAAGGTTCAAAAATAAAGACAAAAAATGGTAACTTTGCATAAACTTATAAAATTTAAATGGCAAAAAATAATAGTAACGACGATTTAGTAGTAAATATCATTAAAGGAATAGAAGATGTTAAAGGGGCAGATATAGATATCTTAGATCTTAGAGAAATTGATAACACAGTATGCGATTATTTCATTGTTTGTAATGGTAACTCTAACACCCAAGTAGTTGCAATCGCAAATTCCATTCAAAAAGTAGTGTCTAAAGAACTTAAAGAAAAACCTTGGCACATTGAAGGTTTAGAAAATGGTGAATGGGTATTAATGGATTTTGTGAATGTAGTTGTACATGTATTTCAAACACACATCCGTGAGTATTACAATATAGAGAGCCTTTGGGGTGATGCTAAAATAACTTCTATAGAAAGTAAATATTAAAAAAATTATGTCTGAAAATAAAAATCCAAAATTTAAAGTTAGTCCGTGGTTAATTTATGGTCTTATTCTTGGAGTATTCTTATTGATAAATGTATTTGGTAATGGGTTTGATTTTAGTAATCCTAAACCAACTACTTTGTCAAAATTTTATGAATTTCTAGAATCTAATCAGGTTGATAAAGTCGTTTTTAGCAATACAAAAGCTCAAGTATTTTTGAAAAAAGATGCTTTAGGGAACAAAGAACATAAAAATGCTAAGAATAATATTTTAGGTGATCTAAATGAGAAAGGGCCACATTATTATTTTGAAATTGGAAATACTGAATTATTTCAAAAAGAATTAATAGAAGCAAAGAAGAAAGGACTTATTAATGATTATGCTAAGGAGCCAGAGGGAATTTGGGGAGATGTCTTATCATTATTGTTGCCTTTTCTTTTATTAGGTGGTCTATGGATTTTTATGATGCGTAGAATGTCTGGAGGCTCTGGTGGAGGAGGTGGAGGTCAAATTTTTAGTATTGGTAAATCTAAAGCTAAATTATTTGATGAGAAAAACGATATTAAAGTAACTTTTGAAAATGTTGCAGGATTAGAAGGAGCAAAAGAAGAGATTCAAGAGATTGTAGAATTTTTGAAAACTCCTGAAAAATACACTTCTATTGGAGGTAAAATACCAAAAGGAGCTTTATTAGTTGGTCCTCCAGGAACAGGTAAAACGTTATTGGCTAAAGCAGTTGCTGGTGAAGCAAAAGTTCCTTTCTTTTCTTTGTCAGGTTCTGATTTTGTTGAAATGTTTGTTGGAGTTGGAGCGTCGAGAGTAAGAGATTTATTTAAGCAAGCCAAAGAAAAAGCACCAGCTATTATATTTATCGATGAGATTGATGCTGTAGGAAGAGCTCGTGGCAAAAATAATATGTCTGGTTCAAATGATGAAAGAGAAAATACTCTAAATCAGTTATTGACAGAAATGGATGGTTTTGGAACAAATACTAATGTGATTGTGCTTGCAGCAACAAATAGAGCCGACGTGTTAGATAAAGCCTTGATGAGAGCTGGCCGTTTTGATAGACAGATTTATGTTGACCTTCCAGATATTAGAGAGCGTAAAGAAATTTTCGAAGTTCACTTAAAACCAATAAAGAAATCTGAAGAATTAGACACTGAATTTTTAGCAAAACAAACTCCAGGTTTTTCAGGAGCAGATATTGCTAATGTTTGTAATGAGGCGGCTTTAATTGCTGCTAGAAAAGACAAAAAAGCAGTTGACAAACAAGACTTCTTAGATGCAGTTGATAGAATTGTAGGTGGTTTAGAAAAGAAAAATAAAATTGTTACTCCAGAAGAAAAAAGAGCAATTGCAATACATGAAGCTGGTCATGCAACAGTAAGTTGGATGCTTGAGCATGCTGCTCCTTTAGTTAAAGTGACAATTGTTCCTAGAGGGCAAAGTTTAGGTGCTGCTTGGTATTTACCAGAAGAAAGGTTGATTGTTCGTCCAGAGCAAATGTTAGATGAAATGTGTGCTACCATGGGAGGAAGAGCTGCAGAGAAAGTGATTTTTAATAAAATTTCAACGGGAGCTTTGAGTGATTTGGAAAAAGTAACCAAGCAAGCACGTGCAATGGTCACTATTTATGGATTGAATGAAAAGTTAGGAAATATAACTTATTATGACTCTTCAGGACAAAGTGAGTATAATTTTTCAAAACCGTATTCAGAAGAAACAGCTAAAGTCATAGATACCGAAATATCTTTATTGATAGAGGATCAATATAAGAGAGCCATTCAATTATTAGAAGATAATAAAGATAAGTTGATTCAACTTGCCGATATCTTAATTGAAAAAGAAGTTATTTTTAAAGATGATTTAGAAACTATTTTTGGAAATAGACCTCATGAAAAGATAATTGAAATTACTACAGAATAGTTTGTTATAAATTACATTTATACCAATTTTAAAAAAACTTAGTTCATAAGCCTTATAGAACTAAGTTTTTTTTTATCTTTGGTTCGCACAAGTATAAATTACCCACTAAAAATACATGAGTCTTTTTAGAAAAATTTTTGGAAACTCTGGTAACGCTTCAAAAAGCAATAAAGATGATGAAAAAAGTCCTTATGCACCAGAAGTTAAACTGCCTATTGATGAAATGTTTACTCACCACTTTAAAAAAAATGGTGGGAAATTTATATATTGTGAAAATTTAAACGAAGTTTCAGAAAATTTTATTAATATTTTGGAAGAAAATGATTGGTTTGAAAGCGAAGTAAATTGCTATGAGACACAATTATTTCATTTTTTAGAAGAAAACAAGTTAGTATATAAAAATAATTCTAAGGAAGCTAAGTTTTATTTTTCTACTTGCGAAAATTTAATTGCAGATGAAGGTTCTGTTCTCTTTTCTTCTAATCAATTAAAACAGTATAGACCAGCAGATTTACCTACAAATATGGTCGTTTTAGCAACAACAAGTCAATTAGTTGCTAATAAAAGTGAAGGCTTACGTCATATAAAAAATAAGTATGACAAAGAATATCCAACAAATATTACTACAATAAAATACTTCGAGAAAGTAAAAGAAGAAGATTTTTTACACTACGGTAGTAGTCATAAAAATTTATATTTGCTTTTATTAGAAGATCTTTAATATGAATGAAACATTAAAGAGAGCAATTTCAGGTGCTGTTTATATTATTCTATTATTAAGCTGCATTTTGTATTCTAAAGAGAGTCTAGCTATTCTTTTTGGAGTATTTTTGGTTATAGCTGTTTTTGAATTTTGTAAATTAGCTTCATTAAATTATTATATCACTATTCCAATAGCTATAATTTCATATTATTTTTTGTGGAATAAAAATGATGTTAACATTAATCTTTGGACTGGAATTTCAGTTTTTTCGACTTTAATTGGTGTAAAATTATTGCTGTATCTTTATAATGCTAAAAAAACTAAATTTCAACTAGGAACTCGTTATATTCTTTTAATTGGTTATATTATCATTCCATTTATTTTAACAAATTATATTTGTATCGGAAAAGGCAACAGATATAATGAAAAAATATTAATTACGATCTTTATTTCAATATGGACTAATGATACTTTTGCTTATTTGGTAGGTAAAAATTTTGGAAAAAGAAAATTATTTCCAAGTGTTTCTCCCAAAAAAACCATAGAAGGTTTTATAGGAGGTGTTTTCTTTACCATTATTTGTAGTGTTCTTTTATCTAAATATTATATTGGGACAAAAAATATATACATTTGGATTATAATTGCAATAATAGTTAGTATTTTTAGTACTCTTGGAGATTTAATAGAATCTAAATTGAAAAGAGTTGCTGGAATAAAAGATTCAGGAAATATTATGCCAGGGCATGGTGGTATCTTAGATCGATTAGATAGTATTATATTTGTAGTGCCATTCATTAATTTGTTTTATTTAATTTTATATTATGTTTCATAAAGAAGGAGCCAAAATTATTTTAGTAACACTAGCTATTGTTGTAGCTGTTGTTTTTGCATCAGAATACATTTCTATTGAATGGATTAGAATTGGTGTAATTGTTCTTGCATTAGTTTTTTTAATATTAATTCTTCAATTTTTTAGAAATCCTAAGAGAGAAGTTGATAATAGTGATAATCACATTTTAGCACCAGTTGATGGTAAAGTGGTTGTCATCGAAGAAGTGTATGAACCAGAATATTTCAAAGAAAAGCGATTAATGGTTTCTATTTTTATGTCACCTATAAACGTGCATGTTACTCGTTATCCATTAAATGGAGTGGTGAAATATAGTAAGTACCATCCTGGGAAGTATTTAGTAGCTTGGCATCCAAAAGCAAGTGAAGAGAATGAGAGAACTACAGTTGTGATTAATAACCGTATTTACGGAGAAGTAATGTACAGACAAATAGCTGGAGCCTTAGCTAGAAGAATTATAAATTATGCTAAAGAAGGAATGAGAGCTGTACAAGGTAAAGATGCAGGTTTTATTAAATTTGGATCTAGAGTGGATATTTATTTACCTCTAGGAACAGAAGTAAACGTAAAACTAGGAGAAAAAGCAATAGGGGCAGAAACAGTTATTTGTAAAAAGTAAATGAGTAATAAAGATTTAGATACTTTATTTGAAGAAGCATTTGATAATGCACAATTGATTCCTCAAGAGTCCGTTCCACAAGACGTTCAATTAGTTTTGTACGGTTTGTATAAACAAGCAACTAGTGGTAAATCTAATATTCATGCTCAAAATCCTCAGGATTTAATTAATGCATTTAAATTAAATGCTTGGATGCAAGTGAAACACCTTACTATAGATGAATCTAAGCAAAACTATATAGATATTATTAATAAACTCATGAGAGAAAGGAATATATAATGAAACTTTACTCTTTTTTTATTGTTTTTATTTTGTTTGCGTCTTGTAAGGATAAAAGTGATTTAGTAGAAGTACAAATTCCTGAACCAGAAGAACCAATTTCGGTTCTTTATGGAAACCCAAAAGAAGTAAAGGCTAATAAAGGTGCTTTTCAACTGTTCGTTTTAAATTATCCTTATGATGCGTTGAAGTCTACAATTGATGGTAAAACAATGGAGCTTCATTATTCTAAATATTATTTGGGATATACAAATACTTTAAACAAAGAAATAGCTAATAAAAAAGAATGGCAAGATAAATCCATTGAAGATATACTTACTAAAGTTTCAGATATTGAACCAGAATTGAAGAATAGTGCAGGTGGCTATTATAATCATTCCCTTTTTTTTGAAATCCTTACACCTAAAGGAGCTAAGAAACCAAATGAGAAATTGTTAGAATCAATAAATACTAATTTCGTTTCTTTTTCAATTTTTAAAAGTAAATTTATTGCAGAAGCTAATAATCATATTGGTTCTGGATGGATTTGGTTAGTAGTGACTAAAGTAGGAGAGTTAAAAATTGTTACTACAAACAACCAAGATAATCCATTAATGCTAAACTCTAAAGTTAAAGGAACTCCTATATTAGGGGTTGACTTATGGGAACATGCCTATTATTTAGCTTATCAAAATGATAGGAAGGAATATCTAGAAAATGTTTTTGACAGTATTAACTGGACAATAGTCTCTAAAAAATATGAAGACTTATCATTTTCGATTCCATAATAATGGATTTTTTTAAATGAAAAAATTATTAGATGAAATAATAAAATGTACTCATTGTAGTGACTTTTTACCCCTAGGGCCTAATCCAGTAGTGAGAGCAAGTAAAACGGCTAAAATTTTAATTATAGGACAAGCTCCAGGAACTAAAGTGCATCAAACAGGAATACCGTGGAATGATCCAAGTGGAAACGAACTTAGAAAATGGCTTAATATTTCTAATGACTTATTCTATGATGTTTCAAAAATAGCCATTGTTCCTATGGGTTTTTGTTATCCTGGGAAAGGAAAAACAGGTGATTTACCTCCTAGACCAGAATGTGCACCACTTTGGCATGAAAAACTATTGATGCAAATGCCAAAATTAGAATTGATACTACTTATAGGTCAATATGCTCAAAAATATTATTTGAAAGAAGAAAATAAAACTACTCTAACAGAAACAGTTAGTAATTTTGAAACGTATCTTCCTAAATATTTCCCATTGCCACATCCTTCTCCTAGAAATAGATTTTGGCTTCAAAAAAATAAATGGTTTGAAGAAAGTATTGTTCCTGTTCTTCAAGAAAAAGTAATTAAGATATTATCAAAATAAAAAGTCCAATCTACTGATTGGACTTTCGTTTATAAATAATTACATTGTTTTTATTTTTCAAAATCTCTCAATGTATTAATAATGATTCCTACACAATCTAACAATTGGTATTCAGTTATTACTAATGGTGGAGCAAAACGAATAATGTTTCCATGTGTGGGTTTAGCTAATAAGCCTTTTTCAGCTAGTTTAACACAAATATTCCATGCTGTTTCGCTTTCTTCGTTATCATTAATAACAATAGCATTTAACAACCCTTTTCCTCTTACTAAACTTACTATCGAACTCGTGGCAATATATTTGTTTAATTCATCACGAAACAGTTGACCTAGAGCTGATGCATTTTCATCTAATTTCTCCTCTTTAACAACTTCTAAAGCTGCAATTGCAACAGCAGCTGCAACAGGATTCCCTCCAAAAGTAGAACCATGTTGACCAGGTTTAATGACATTCATCACTGCATCCATAGCTAAAACAGCAGAAACTGGATAGGCACCACCAGATAATGCTTTTCCTAAAATTAAAAGATCAGGTTGCACATTTTCATGATGAACAGCTAACATTTTTCCTGTTCTAGCAATACCAGTTTGAACTTCATCAGCAATAAATAAAACATTATTTGCTTCACACAATGCTTTTGCTTTTGTTAAATAACCTTCACTTGGAACAAAAACTCCAGCTTCTCCTTGAATAGGTTCTACTAGAAAACCTGCAATATTTTTAGAAGAGGTAATTGCTTTTTCAAGAGCATCAATGTCATCATAAGGAATTTTTATAAAACCAGCAGTATAAGGACCAAAGTTTTTACGAGCATTTTCATCATTCGAAAAAGAAATGATAGTAGTAGTTCTTCCATGAAAATTATTTTCACAAACAATTATTTGCGCTTCATTTTCAGGAATTCCTTTTTTCTCATAAGCCCATTTTCTACAAATTTTTAAAGCCGTTTCTACCGCTTCAGCACCTGTATTCATAGGTAGAACTTTATCAAACCCAAAAAAATCGGTTACATACTTTTCATAAACGCCTAATTTGTCATTGTAAAAGGCTCTAGAAGTTAAAGTTAATGTTTGAGCTTGTTCCATCATTGCACCAACAATTTTAGGATGACAATGACCTTGATTTACAGCTGAATAAGCCGATAAGAAATCGTAGTATTTTTTTCCTTCAACATCCCAAACAAATACACCAACACCTTTGCTTAAAACTACAGGAAGTGGATGGTAATTGTGGGCTCCGAATTTGTCTTCGAGCGAAATAGCTTCTGCCGAGCTCATTTTTTGTAAAACTGACATGATAATATTATTAGATTATTAATCTTCAATTCCTTCTTAAAAGTGGAGAGAAATCATCCGTATTACAAATGTAAAAATTTTAGTTTACTTACACTCAATTTGCCGTTATTTCTAATGTTTCTTAATAATAAAGCAATCTCTAATCAATAAAGGAAAGAGGTTATTTTTTAGGCTAATGTAATTAGGATAAAGTAGCCGATGATGTAATTTTAGTATTGAATAATTTAGAAATAGGACAATTTTCTTCTGCTTTTGTAACTAATTTTTGAAATTCATCATTTGAAATGCCGTCAATTTTAGCTTCAACCGTTAAATGTGAACCAATTATTGTTCCTTCTACCAGATTAATTTCACATTTGGTTTGAATCTCTTCTATGGTATGACCTTCTTCACTAAGGAAAGCTGATAATTGCATGGTAAAACAACCTGAGTGTGCAGCTGCCACTAATTCTTCTGGATTGGTTCCAACCCCTTCTTCAAAACGAGTTTTAAAAGAATATTGTGTGTTGTCTAAAGTTTTACTCTGAGTTGATATTTTTCCGCTTCCTGTTTTAATAGCACCGTTCCATACGGCTGTTGCATTTCTTTTCATGTTTTTCGTTTTTAATTATAGCTTAAAGTTAGCCATATCTACACACATAAAGAAATGGATAAGATTCTTTTAACTAATTTTTAAATAAAAAATAACTATTGGTTAAAGTAGTATTCTTATTAGGAGCACAAAACCAGTACTTTGATAGAAAACTACACCTGCTATTCGTTCTATCTTTTTCTTTTTTAAAGAAAAAAGAAAAGGATGCCACTGCTATCAGGGCTATAAATCACGTTTGTAATTTCAAGAGATTCCATCAAAAATTCCAATGCAACAGAAAATCAATAGATTGTATTTAGTTGTACATTTCTAATAATTTAGTCACAGTATTCCAATTACGAATCGTTGCCGTAACATTCAATTTCTTTTCAATATACTTTTGATCAAACTTTGTCTTTCCAGCACCAACAGCATATTTGATAAAGATTCGATTCCCGTCAATCTGACATTCATCTGGTTTTACCATACTCATTTTTAAATCATTCATAGCTCCAGGAGCCAATTCTTTAGAAATAAAAGCCACATATAGTTTTTTTGTATCGCATTCAGGCTCTTTTAAAAACAAATTATTTTTAAAACAAGCTTCTAGATCTTGTTTGTTAATAACAATCACTGGAACTTCATGTCCAAAGACTTTAAAAATTTCTTGTTTAATTTGAAACCCAACTGAAGCTCCGTTTTCTTCTTCAGTGTCTATAAAAACGTTACCTGATTGAATATAGGTTCTCACGTTTTGGTAGCCAATGTTTTCTAATGCCTTTTTCAAAGCGTCCATTTTTATCATATTATGTCCCGAGACGTTGATGCCGCGAAGTAGTGCTAGGTGTGTATGCATAAGTTATGTGTTTACCAATATGTTATCCCTAAAGGGATTGTATTTTGTTGTTATTATCTCTCATAACGATGTATCATTCCTAAAGGGATTTTGTTTTCTTGTTATTATCTCTCATATCGACGTATCATCCCTAAAGGGATTTTTACTTTTTTAGTCATTATATAATGGCTATTACTCTGTTAGTATTACTTTGTTTTAATCCCTTTAGGGATTTAATATTGGTGGAAATTTAATATTGGTGGAAAATTGTATTCATTATTAATTAAAATCCCTTTAGGGATGGTATATTTTAGTATTGTTTATATTAAGTCTTTAAAGATATAGTTTTCATCATAATCTATCTCAAATACTTTTAAAAATGCTAAATATTCTTCTTTAAAAGATTCTTTTTTATGGTGTGTTTCTTGTCTAGCAATATAATTAATAACATTTTGTACATGTGATTTCGAATAAGAAAAAGCTCCATAACCACTTTGCCATTCAAACTTTGTTTTTAGAAAATTATTTTCGTTAATCCATTTTGACGAACTTCCTTTAATGTCTTGTAAAAGATCAGAAACAGATTGTGTAGGTCGCATGCCTATAAAAATATGAATATGATCTTCAACTCCATTTATAGCTAATACTTTATGGTCATAATGTTGTATAATTCCTGTAATGTACTTGTATAATTCATCTTTATAAGATGATAAAATTTGCGCTTTTCGATACTTTACAGCAAAAACAAATTGTAAATGAATCTGAGTGTATGTGTTTGGCATATATTATTTTTTTATGACTCTAAAATAGTATAATTATAGATATCATTTCAACAAGAATTAATTTTTTTTGCTAAGGATATCATCCCTAAAGGGATTTTGATAGGATGCTTTGTTTTATCAACCAATATTACATCCCTAAAGGGATTATTGGAAAACTAGAAAGTTAAGAATGATAATCTTTTTAAGGATTGTATATTGTTTGTTGTTGTTGTTGTTGTTGTTGTTGTTGTGTGTAATCCAGCTAACTATCTTTCAAGAGGGAAATAGGGGTTGCTAATTTTCAATAAACAAATAATAACCCTTATCGGTTGCTAGTGAATTCAAGTCATGAAAAAAAATCCTTTAGGGATGTAATATTGGTTGTTTGTTAATGGATAACAATCCCTTTAGGGATTCAATATTGGTTGATAAAAAATATAGTTTAGATAAAAATCCCTATAGGGATGGTATTATTTTATAATTTCTTTTTTATTTCATTATATATTTTCATCCAAGCTTTATTTTTAAATTCTCCCCATTCATTTATTGGTTTTAAGTTATTATTTTCATCTTGAGGTGAAAAATAATAATTTCCCATTTTAATATTAGTGTTGTTATCTGATTCATCTTTTATATCTAATTGTAAATCGAAAATGGAACATTCTTCTAAATATACAGGAATGATTTCTCCTTTTCCATTAATTTTTTTCATCATGGCTAAAGGTAATTCATTATCATAGATAAAATCTGAAGCAATAAAACTTTGGCTAATTAATAATATTACAATATCTGCTTCTTCTAGTTTAGTTAAAATTTCCTTTTTTACTTCAACTCCGCTTTCTAATTCTAAATCGGTCCATTTTTCTATTTGACCATTTCTTTCTAAACCTTTTAAAATTTTTGATAGTTCTTTCATTGAAGCACTATCTACATGACTATAACTTACAAAGACTTTTTTCACTTTATTTTTTTTATTTATATATTTATTAAAACTTGATACTTCTTCTATTTTTTCATTTTGATTATCATCAAATGTTTTAACTCTACCAATTTCCTGATTTTTATATAGATTCTCCCAATTTAAAAAATAATCACCATCTAAACTTACAAACACAGAGAAAAAATCTGAATTCCACCTATATTCTTTTTATAATCTCTACTTTCAAACTCCTCTAAATAACCATCATATTCTTGAATTCTTTCAGAAAAGTGGGGTGAATAATCTTCATCATCAAAATTTAAAACATCTCTCCATCTCTTGGTCTTATGATTTTCAAAATTTCTTTTTGGTAAATTCTCATTTTCAGGTAGATCTAAAATATAATCCACAATTTCTTTTTGAAGATTTAAACTATCACTATCCTTTTCTGGATATATCTCTATCTGTTGTTTTTCACTAATATATTTAATCATTACTAAAGAATCATCTTTCTTAACGATTATTCCATTCTGCCAAAATCTATATCTATTATCTTCCTTACTTACATAGTTACCATACCTAGAATATATTTTTAGCATTGCTAGGCTCATTAAATAGTTGTCTCCAATTATTTTAACATTGCAATTCTTGAAAATTTTATCTTGAAATTCAATTATATATGGGTCAATAGGATTTAAATATTGAGGTATGAAGAAGGTGTTTTTTTCTTCTTTAACTTCAAAGACTAAATCAAAATAAAGTAATAATTTTATTATTTCATCGATTTTTAAATCTAATGTATTTTTCTCTGTAGCTCTACTTATTTCATCTAATGATAATCTATCCTTTTTTTTCTTACTTAAAACTTGTTCATATAACAAATTAAGTAGAATTTGTGGTTTGCAAAATACTTTACTAGGAATTATTTCTGAAAAATAAAGTAGCATTCCCATGTTATGAAAAACTTTTAAGGCTGCTATAACATTCTCTTTGTGTGGTCTATTATTTATTTCATCTATAGTAACAAAATCTTTGTTTTTTTCTTGTATTCTTTTCCAGAAAACTTCATAAAATGCTGGATAATTAAATTTTGAAATAATATCTTCAGAAATTGTAAAAAACTTTTCTTTAAAACCTTCAAGGCCTTTCATTTTAAATAAACTAATACTTGAAAAATTTAAATTTAGCCTTTTAAAACTTTCACTGTACTGCATTTGATTTAGATATTTTCCTTTATAAGGAGGATTGTTTAAATCAATCTTGTTTTCAATTAAAAAAACTTCTTCCCTTTTTGAATGATTATTTAATTGTTAAACAGTTCGTAACCAATAATTTAAATCAAAAAATAGATTCTCAATTTCATTATCATTTCTAGGAATATTTTCTCCCCATAATATTAAATTTAAAGCTTCTGGACTAAAAAAGAGTTTATGAGTAGCATGAAAATATTCTTGTCCTCCAAAATCCCAAAAGTGGAAGTTTATATCTTTTATTTTTAAATTTTTATACCTTACACCATGAGTTATTTCTCGCTTTATGGGTTTTCGATTTGTCTCAAAAAACTCTAATAAATTAGACTTTCCAATGTTAGGATTTCCTAATAAAAGCACTTTTACATTTTTAAAAGGAATATTTTTTCTTGAGTCAATAGAATATTGTTTTATGGATTCCCATCCAGCATCTAAGACGGTTTTAGGATAATCTATTTCTACTTTTTTATTTCCTTTTAAATTAACAGATTTTATATTTTTATTTTTTAATAAATCAGTAATGTCTGAAATTTCATTTTCCTGAAGGTCAGCATTTTTTAGTTTATTTAAATATCTTAATGAGGAAATGTTTGAAACTTTTGTTCGTTTAATTCTTAAATATTCTAATTCATCTAATTCTCTTATAATTGATATATCATTAATTGGATTGGACTTTATATCAAGGTTTTTAAGTTTTTTTAAATGTTTTAAAAACGAAATATTTGAAATACCATTAATTTTTAACCAAAGTGTTTCTAAATTAATTAAATTCCCAATAAATTTAGGGTTATCAATCAAAAGAGTATCAACCACTAACCCTTTTAAATTTATCAGCTTTCCAACTTCATGAATATTCTTAACTTTTCCACCCACAATCCATAACGTTTCAAGTTTATCTAAAAATGAAATTGGTGATAAATCTTCTAAATTAGAAGGATGAAGTATAAACCATTTTAGTTTTGTTAATTTTTTTATAAAAATAATATTAGAAACATGTTGACCAATTGTCAAATGAGTTAACTCTTTTAAGTTTTTTAATAGCGAAAGATCTATATCTTTAATAATATTAATGGATAGTTCATTCAATTGAACTAATTCACATATAATTTGAAGATTTTCGGAAGTACTGATTTCTACTTTTAGCTTTCGCAAATTTTTAAAAGTTTTTGCAAAAGTTAAATCAATCTCATTAGAGAAACTGAGTTCCTCAATAGTATTCTTTTCTTTAATAAAAAAACTTATAATTTTTAAAATTAAATCACTTTCTTCATCAATTTTTAATGCAATTATTTCGTTTTTAATATTTAAAATAAACCCATTTTTTCCGTAAGCAAAAAAACTATAATTTTCTTTAAATTCAATACCAAATTCACTTTCTATTTGTTGAATAATATCAGGTTTCATAAAAAAACTTATTTCCTCAAATATATAAAAACCCTTTCCTATATTTTTACGGTTATTCTCAAATTGTTAAAATTTTAATAGAAAAGAAAGTTGCACGTTTTAGTTTTATGCTTACTGAAATGGTGTATAGAAATTGAAAACGTCATTTTTAGCCCTGATAGGAACGGCATCCTTTGCGAAAAAAACAAAGGTATAGTGGATAGCAGGACCATTTTTCAATCGAAGTGCTATTTGTGTGCTCCTAAAAAGTATAAAAAAAGATATTTTTTTCTTAAACTATATCTATAAATCTAATCAATACTTTATTTTTGCGATATGGGAAGAAAGAGAACAGAACGAATCGTATTCGAAAACGTAAAAGTCCTTGATGCAGGTGCAAAAGGCGTATCGGTAGCAAAAGCTCCAGATGGTAAGGTAATATTTATACCTAATGTGGTTCCAGGAGATGTAGTAGACGTACAAACCGTAAAAAAAAGAAAAGCATATTATGAAGGGAAAGCTACTGTAATTCATGAATTTTCAGAAGATAGAGTAGAAGTGGTTTGCGAACATTTTGGCGCTTGTGGTGGTTGTAAATGGCAAAACATGGACTATAACAAGCAATTATTTTATAAAAATCAAGAAGTTTATAATAACTTAAAGCGAATTGGTAAAATAGAAATGCCAGCATTCGAACCTATCTTAGGCTCTGAAAAACAGTTCTTCTACCGTAATAAAATGGAATTCGGTTTCTCAAATTCTCGTTGGATGACCGATGAGGAAATCAAAAGCGGAAAAGAATTCGAACATAAAAATGCATTGGGGTTTCATATTCCTAAAATGTGGGATAAGATCTTAGATATCGAAAAATGCCATTTGCAAGAAGACCCTTCTAATGCCATTCGGAATGAAGTAAAAGAATTTGCTGTCGCTAATGGATTGGAATTCTTTAATCCAAGAGCACATGAAGGTTTGTTGCGGACATTAATGATTCGTACCGCTTCCACAGGAGAAATCATGGTGTTGATTCAGTTTTTTAAAGAGGATAAGGCGCAAAGAGAATTACTGTTGAATTTCTTAGCAGTACGTTTTCCTGAAATCACATCTTTATTATATGTCATTAATGGTAAACCGAACGATACTATTTATGATCAAGAGATTAAACTTTTCAAAGGAAGAGAATATATTTTAGAAGAAATGGAAGGCTTGCATTTTAGTATTAATGCAAAATCATTCTACCAAACCAATTCCGATCAGGCTTACGAATTATACAAAATTACTAGAGAATTTGCTGGTTTAACTGGTGAAGAATTAGTGTATGATTTATATACAGGAACAGGAACAATTGCTCAATTTGTGTCCAAACAAGCTAAAAAAGTAATAGGTGTAGAAGCTGTTCCAGAAGCTATAGCTGATGCGAAAGAAAATGCAAAACGTAATAATATTACTAATTGTGAGTTCTTTGTAGGAGATATGAAAAATGTTTTCAATGATGATTTTATAAAAACTCACGGTCATCCTGATGTAATTATTACAGATCCTCCTAGAGATGGAATGCATAAAGATGTAGTGGCCCAAATTTTGAAAATTGCTCCTAATAGAGTAGTGTATGTAAGTTGTAATTCTGCAACACAAGCACGCGACTTGGCTTTGCTTGACGAAATGTACAAAGTGATACGTGTAAGACCAGTAGATATGTTTCCACAAACGCATCATGTAGAAAATGTTGTACTTTTGGAAAAGAAGTAATAAATTGTTGTATTAAGTGTGAGACAAATGAAAAAATATAGTGTAATAGCTTTAATGGTTCTTTTTTCTGTTTCTTTTTGGAACTGCGAGAAGGATGATTTATGTGCAGAATCAACTCCAACAACACCTAGAGTTGTAATTGAGTTTTATGATAATAATACTCCTACTGTACTTAAGAGCGTGACTAATCTAGGGATTATATCACCAGGTTTTACAGAAGGATTATCTTTTAATAATGTCAGTAAAATTGTTGCACCATTAAAAACATCTGAAGATGTTACAATATTGAATTTTATACAAAATGGTTCAGATGAAGATGATATGAATGATAATTCTGATCAAATAACATTTAATTATACGAGAAAAGATATTTATATATCTAGAGCTTGTGGTTATAAAACTACTTTTATTCTTAATGATGTAAATGGAGTTGAATTACAAACAGATTCAGATAATTGGATACAAAGTATAACGGTAGAAAACACATCAATCGATAACGAAAATGAAACACATGTTAAAATATATTTTTAGTCTTATAGTTGTTTTCTTTTCGCTACAAGTAAAAGCACAAGATACTATTAAGAAAAAATACCCAGAACGATACGGACTCAGAGTGGGTATTGATTTACATCGATTAGCGAAATCATTTTACGACGATAATTATAAAGGGCTTGAAGTTGAAGGAGCTTATCGTCTAACTAAAAAGTTTTATGCTGCAGGTGAATTAGGAAATGAAGAGAAAACGGTTGATGATGACCGATTTAATTTTACTTCCAAAGGAACTTATTTTAAAGTTGGTTTCGATTTTAATTCTTATGAGAACTGGCTAGATATGGAAAACATGATTCATATTGGACTTAGATATGGGTTGAGCTCTTTTAGTCAGCAATTAAATTCATATAAAATCTATGATCCTACTAATTTATACGGTGAAAATATAGTTTCTTCAAATGAGAGGTTCAATGGGTTAAATGCTAGTTGGGTTGAAGTAGTAGGAGGTATTAAAGCAAAGTTGTTTAATAATTTTTATATGGGTTTTTCTTTACGATTAAACTATTTAGTTTCGGATAAGAAACCTGATAATTTTGATAATTTATATATTCCTGGTTTTAACAGAACTTACGATGGTAAATTTGGAGCTGGATTTAATTATACTCTAAGTTATTTTCTACCTATATATAAGAAAGATAAGAATAAAATAAAAAAGACAACAAATAACGAATAAGTTATATTGTTGTCTCTTTAAAATTATAAAGTTATTATTTACTTTTTTATAGACTAAAATGACATTTTACATCTACTGTTTTAGCTACTTTACTACTAACAACACTAGGGATTTTTATATCAAAATCTTCAGGTTTAACAGAAAAATCAGTGTCAATTTCTATTTTACCTCCAGATTTTTTTATTAATGCTATTGATGAGATTTCTTTAGTTTTACCATGAATTTCTAAAGTACCATTTATGTTAAACTTTTGTGGTGTCTCTGTTAGTTTAGAAACATCAAAATTTTCAACTTTACCTTTAAAAATAGCTTTTGGATATTTTCCGCTTTCAATATAGTTTTCATTAAAATGTTCTTCCATTAAGGCTACTTTAAAGCGAAACCCTTTTACAAGTGCTAAAGCTGCAATTTCTCCAGTTTTAGTATTTAAAATACAAGAGACACCTTCGTTGGTTGCTTTCACTTCTTCAAATGAAGGTACAGAAGCTTCAAATGTTATTTTTCCAGTTTTTGTGACTTTTTTATCTTGAGAAAAACTTAGAAAACTTGCAACTAAAAGGAAAATTGTGATTATTTTTTTCATAATTATTAGTGTTTTGAATTTATTGTTCTAGTAAGCCATCTTCTTGCCATTTATTGATGGCATCTATTGTAGTTTGAGGTAACCTTGTGCCACCGTTTGGCATCATTCCTTGGGCTCCTTGCGCTCTAGAAATACGGTCTAATAATCCTCTGTTTAAAACTGCATTTTTTACATCTTCATATGTGGTTAATTGCATGGGAGCACCATTTTGTGGGGGACTTGAATGACAAAACAAACAATTTTCACTTATTACTGATTTTACATAGTTGTTGTATGTGACTACTTGTATATCTGGCACAACACTTAAGTCTGACTCAGAATCATTAGTGCAACTGAAGAGAAGTAATGCTAACATGGATAAAGTTAGAATGGATTTTTTTTTCATAGCTTTTTTGAAATTTATCGTAGTAAAAATAGTTTTTTTATGATACAGATAAAAATTTTATTCTATTTTTGTTGAAAACAACAATGAATATGAAAAAAAATAAATGGATTTTTATTATAGTTATAGTAATTACTATAGCTGTTTTTGGATATAATTATCTCTATAAAAGTCATAGAGATATTAGTTCAGAAGAGGCTAGTTTTTCTATAAAAGTGGAAGCTTTGACTAATGACTTTAAATCAGATGAAAATACTGCTAATGCAAAATATCTTGATAAAACAATAGATGTATCAGGAAATGTAACAGCTATTGATATTCCTTCAAGTACTATTATTATAGATAATGTTTTGTCTGCTACTTTTAAAGATGAAATAGATGCTAAAATAAAAGAAAATCAATTGATTACTATAAAAGGGAGGTTTATTGGTTATGATGAACTTTTAGAAGAATTTAAAATGGACCAAGTAACACTAATTAAATAATTTGCTTTTTAAAAATTACCTATGAAAAAAATATTATTCGCTTTTTTATTACCTTTTTGTCTGTATTCTCAAGATGATTTGTTTTCTGAAATTGATACAGATTCTACCCAAACCAATGTAACTTCAGCTTTTAAATCATTGAAAATTGTTAATTTAGAATCTACTAAGTTGGCCTCAAAAGGGGATTTTTATTTTATTGTTTCTCATCGTTTTGGGTCTATTAAAAATGGAATAGACACTTTTTTTGGTTTAGACGATGCTAATACTCAGATAAAATTTTTATATGGTTTGACAGACTGGCTAACGGTTCATGCTTCAAGAAGTGGATTTCAAAAATCATATGAGGGTGCCGTTAAGTATAGATTAATGCCTCAACAAGATAATGGCTTTCCAGTTACAATCGTTGGGTTTAGTAGTATTGTAGTCAATACAGAATTAGATAAGGATTTGTTGCCAAAATTAACTTTTGAGAATAGATTAAATTATACTACTCAATTATTAGTTTCTAGAAAGTTTTCTGAAAAATTGTCATTAGAACTAGCACCAACGTATTTTCATGAAAATTATGTGGTAAATGATGATCAAGACAATAGTCAGTTTGCTATAGGAGCTGGTGGAAGATATAAAATTTCAAACAGAGTGGCTATAACGATGGATTATGCAGCTCATTTGAATACAGCTTCAAGTTCTTTAGCAAGAAATCCTTTGTCTTTAGGGGTTGATATTGAAACTGGTGGACACGTATTTCAATTGCATTTTACTAATGCGCAAGCGATGAATGAAACTGGTTATTTAGGAAATGCTTTTGGTGATTGGAGCGAAGGTGATATTTTCTTTGGATTCAATTTAGTAAGAGTCTTTTAAAAATAAAATAATACAAATCAATAAAAAAGTCCAACTCGTTGGACTTTTTTATTGATTTAAGTAATTTACTAAAACAATATCCGCATTTTTAAATGTTGGTGGTTGTTCTATAATACTAGCTACTTTTTTCTTATTGATTTTCATAGTAATATCTGCTTCAGTTGTAAATAGTAAAGCAGAGAAAAAGGGATTGGTAAAGTAGGGTGTTAACTCAGCTTCTAAGTTTTCTATTTCATGAATAGATACTACTTCGTGTTTTTCACCATCATATATTTTTTTTGTAAAAGTACATTTTAGAATATTTTCTTCTAGAAGAAGTTTTATATAAATATTTTGTAGTTCTGGTTTTCCAATGGTTTTTGCTAATGTTAATTTGGCAAAAGTTCCATTTGAAATACTTTCTTGAACCGTTTTGAAAAATGTGGAATATGTTATTTCGTTTGTCATATTATAAACCTAATGCTGTTTTTATGTTTTCATCAAAAATCATATTAAAAAGTTGATTTTCTTTGTCTTTGTTTAGAAACTTCCATTTGTTTTGAGTTAATTCATCAGAAACTCCTATAAAGGTTGATCGATGCTCAATTTTAAATTCATTATTTGCTTTATTAAAAGCCACTTTTTCAGCATCCATAGATTTTTTAAATATTTCTATCATGGCTTCAGCATCTTCCATTGGAGTTTTGAATTTCATCAACATAAGATTGTTTTGGTTGATTAAGCAAAATTTTTGATTGCCAATTTTTTTAATTTCACCAAAAGTAAATTGTGGTTCAATTTCTACTAATTGAATTGAAAATTGTTCATTATCCATCATTTGTTTGAACATTTCTTTCATGGATTCTTTTGGAATGATTTCAAAAACTTTAGGATAAGTAGTTGCAAAAATAGCGTCATAATCCATAGAAGCATTTGCTTTATGATATTTTAAAGCTTCTGTTTTTAAACTTTTAATATCTTGTGCAATGCTAGAAAGTGTACAAATAAAGAATATACTTAAGAATGCTATTTTGATTTTCATATTTTATGATTTTCTCAAAGATAAAAAAATCCTCAACTCTTACTAGAGTTGAGGATGTATTTTAACTAAGTTTTAAAGAATTACTGCGCTAAAACCCACTCACCAGAAGCGATTAAACTTTCTGCTTTTTTAAATTTCATCGTTTCTGTTTTTCCACTCATCACATGTTTAATAGTAACAGTATCATTACGATTAATTTTTGGAGTTTCTCGCACAATAGTTTCTGTAACTTGCGGACGATTTTGTGTTTGTTGACCCGCTTCTCTGTTTCTTGAAGCCAACTCGTCGCTATTTAAAACTTCTTCTTTAGTTTCTGTATAATTTTCTTTTCTTCTTACTTCTTTCGCTTCACTAATAGCATTCTCATTTTGAGAAGGTAAATCTGCCTTGAATAAGAATGAAATTACTTCTTTATTCACTTCATCCATCATTCTTTTGAATAAATTGAAAGCTTCAAATTTATAAATAAGTAAAGGATCTTTTTGTTCGTGTACTGCTAATTGAACAGACTGTTTTAATTCATCCATTTTGCGTAAATGTTTTTTCCAAGCTTCATCAATTATAGCAAGGGAAACATTTTTTTCAAAATCGGTAATTAAAGATTTAGCTTCAGTAGTATACGCTTTTTCTAAATTCGTAACAATATTTAAGGACTTTATTCCATCTGTAAAAGGAACAACAATTCTTTCATATTGACCGTTATTGTTTTCGTAAACATTTTTAATAATTGGGAACGCTTCTTTTGTATTTCTACTTGATTTTTCATTATAATGTTCTAATACAGCTTTGTAAGTAGTACTAATGATATCGCGTTCTTGTAACTTTGAGAAATCGGCTGCAGTTATTGGCGAACTTATTGAAAAATAGCGAATCAATTCAAATTCGTAATTTTTAAAATCACCAGCTCCTTTATTTTGTTGTACGATGACTTCACAAGTATCATACATCATATTTGCAATATCTACTTTTAAACGTTCACCTTGTAAGGCATGACGACGACGTTTGTAAACTACCTCACGTTGTGCATTCATTACGTCATCATATTCTAATAAACGTTTACGAACACCAAAGTTATTTTCTTCTACTTTTTTCTGAGCTCTTTCGATAGATTTTGTCATCATCGAATGTTGGATTACTTCTCCTTCTTTTAAGCCCATTCTATCCATTACTTTGGCTACTCTTTCAGATCCAAATAAACGCATTAAGTTATCTTCAAGAGACACATAGAATTGCGAACTACCTACATCTCCTTGACGACCAGCACGACCACGTAACTGACGGTCAACACGACGTGAATCATGACGTTCTGTGCCTACAATTGCTAAACCACCTGCTTTTTTAACTTCATCAGATAATTTAATGTCGGTTCCACGACCAGCCATGTTCGTTGCTATAGTTACCACTCCTGGTTTTCCAGCTTCAGCTACAATTTCTGCTTCGCTTTTATGCATTTTTGCATTTAAGACATTATGAGGAATGTTTCTAATTTTTAACATTCGACTTAATAATTCGGAAATTTCGACAGAGGTTGTACCAATTAACACAGGACGACCAGCTTGTGATAATCCAACAACATCTTCAATAACAGCATTGAATTTTTCACGAACTGTTCTATATATTAAATCTTCTTTATCTTTTCTTGCAATAGGACGGTTTGTTGGAATTTCAACAACATCTAATTTATAGATTTCCCAAAACTCACCTGCTTCTGTAACAGCAGTACCGGTCATACCTGCTAGTTTATTGTACATACGGAAATAATTCTGTAAGGTTACAGTAGCAAAAGTTTGAGTAGCAGCTTCAATTTTTACATTTTCTTTTGCTTCGATTGCTTGGTGTAAACCATCTGAATAGCGACGACCATCCATAATACGACCCGTTTGCTCATCTACAATCATTACTTTATTATCCATGATTACATATTCTGTATCTTTTTCAAATAAAGTATAAGCTTTCAATAATTGAGTCAAAGTATGAATACGTTCTGATTTTATAGAAAAATCTTTGTACAAATCTTCTCTTTTTTCAGCCTCTTCTTCTGTTGATAAATTTAATTTTTCAATTTTGGCAATTTCTGTACCAATATCTGGTAATACGAAGAAACTTTCATCAGTGTCTTGAGAAAGAAATTTTATTCCATTATCAGATAATTCAACTTGATTGTTTTTTTCTTCTATAACAAAATATAAGGCTTCATCTACTTTAGGCATTTCACGATTGTTATCTGCCATGTATTGATTTTCTGTCTTTTGCAGTAATTGTTTAATTCCTTCTTCAGATAAGAATTTAATTAAAGCCTTATTTCTAGGAATTGCTCTGTAAGAACGAAGTAATTGAAAACCACCTTCTTTTGTATTTCCTTCTTTAATTAATCTTTTAGCTTCTGTAAGACATTCTGTGGCTAATTTACGCTGTAAAGAAACTAAGTTGTCTACTTTAGGTTTTAATTCATTGAATTCATGACGATCTCCTTGAGGAACTGGGCCAGAAATAATTAATGGTGTACGAGCATCATCAACTAAAACAGAATCGACCTCATCTACAATAGCAAAATTGTGTTTTCTTTGTACTAAATCTTCTGGTGAATGAGCCATATTATCTCTCAAATAATCGAAACCAAATTCGTTATTTGTTCCATAAGTGATATCAGCATTGTAGGCTTTTCTACGAGCAGCAGTATTTGGCTGGTGATTATCAATACAATCAACTGTTAAACCATGAAATTCAAATAAAGGGGCTTTCCACGTACTATCACGTCTTGCCAAATAATCATTAACAGTTACCAAGTGAACTCCATTTCCAGTTAAAGCATTTAGGTATAATGGTAATGTAGCTACCAATGTTTTTCCCTCACCTGTTTGCATCTCAGCAATTTTACCTTGATGTAAAACAACTCCACCAATTAACTGTACATCATAGTGAATCATATCCCAAGTGATTGCTTTTCCAGCAGCATCCCATGAGTTTGCCCAATTTGCGGTTTCACCTTCTATGGTAATATAAGGTTTTGTCGCTGATAATTCTCTATCTTTTGCTGAAGCTGATACAGAAATAGTTGTATTGTCTTTAAAACGTTTAGCTGTTTCTTTTAGAACTGCAAAAGCTTCTGGTAATAACTCATTCAATATATTTTCCGAAATATCATAGGCTTCTTTTTCAAGAGTATCAATTTCAACATAAATATCTTCTCTTGCATCTATATCAACAGTATTTTCAGCTTCTAATTTTAAAGCTTCAATTTTACTATCTTTTTCAGCCCGAGCTGTTTTTATTTTTTCTTTGAATTCGACTGTTTTAGCTCTTAATTGATCATGTGATAAAGAGGTTAAAGCAGCTTCAAAAGTTTTTACTTTGTTGACAAGTGGTTGTATGGCTTTTACGTCCTTTTCAGACTTGTCTCCAACAAAAGCTTTCAGTATAGAATTAAGTAAACTCATAATAGTTTATTGTTTTTTTTCAAAAATAGGTGTGTAAATTTACAAAAAAAAAGCCTCAATGAGAGACTTTTTAAATGTTGTTATTTTATCTTTTAATATTCATCCTCGTTCCAAAGATAATCTTCGTCAGTTGGATAATCTGGCCAAATTTCTTCCATAGATTCGTAGATTTCTCCCTCGTCTTCTATCGATTGCAAATTTTCTACTACTTCTAGCGGAGCACCAGTTCTAATTGCGTAGTCGATAAGTTCGTCTTTGGTAGCAGGCCAAGGAGCATCACTTAAATAAGATGCTAGTTCTAATGTCCAATACATTTTTCTATCGATTTAAATTTATGCAAAAATAATTTTTTAACTTAAAAAATCAAGTTTTTTTTGATTTATTTTTTAATATTTATAAGAACGTGTGTTTTTTAGTGTTCAGTGCTTCATTTCTAGTGTTTAGTAATTGGTGTTAAACAAACTACTTAATTACGTCAATTATCTACTGTTTACTGACGACTGAATACTAAAAACTACTTCCTAGGTATCCATTTTACTTCTTCAGCCTTCAGATCGTAAGACAACTTTCGTGCCAGTACAAAAAGGAAGTCAGAAAGTCGGTTTAGGTACTTGATTACAAACTCATCTGTGGGTTCAATGTCATTTAAATGGGTAGCTAATCGTTCTGCTCTACGACAAACACATCGTGCAATATGACAATATGACACAGTTGTATGTCCACCTGGTAAAACAAAATGTGTCATCGGAGGAAGGCTTTCTTCCATGCTATCGATTTCTTTTTCAAGATATTCAATATCACTTTCTGTAATTCCTAACTGTTGTAAACGAGGCTGACCATTTTTTAGGGTTTCTTTTTCTGGTGGTGTAGCTAAAATAGCACCCACGGTAAATAGTCGGTCTTGAATTTCTATTAAAACGGTTTTGTAGTCTTTATGGATTTCTTGATCTCGAATTAAACCGATGTGCGAATTTAATTCATCAACAGTTCCGTAGCTTTCTATTCTTATGTGGTGTTTTGGAACTCTTGTGCCTCCAAAAAGTGATGTCGTTCCTTTGTCTCCTGTTTTTGTGTAAACTTTCATGTGTGTTTAGAATTTAGAATTTAGAATTTAGAAAATTCTAATCTTCAGGGTTCTTTTTTTTATTCTTTTGACTAGTGATCTGAAACTGTTTTCTATGGTTTAGATTATTAGGATATATTTTCTTTATTAGTTTTAAAATAAGGTAAAGTATACCTATAATACTTGTAATGATATAGATTTTGTTTTCTTGCATGCCAAATTTACTTAATTAATTCTAATATTGAAGTTGTGAATTTTTCAATAGATGTTGGAGCTAAATTAAGATACAAATCGGGTTCGATGCATTCCACTTCCATGAGATGTATTTTATTGTTGATTATGATTCCATCAACTCTTACATAAAGTAAATTGTCTGGAAATAGATTGATTATTTCTTGTGCTTGTTGAATGAGTTCTTTAGATGGTTGGATCAAAGTATATTTTCCTCCATATTGTACTTGAATTCTAAAGTCGTTTGCAGCTGGTTTTTTATTGACACAATGCGAAAATTGTTTATTAAAAAAGATAAAGGAAGTTTCCCCTATCGAGGTGATTTCTGGTTTGAATTCTTGAATCAACAGTTCTTTTTCAACTGCGATTGAATGGTACTTTGAGTTGATACTCTCTATTTCATCAGCTTGGAAAACTTCTGTTAAATAGGACCCAGCTGAAAAAGCAGGTTTAATAACAATTTTTTTCCAATGTTCAGGAATGATAGCTTTTAAATCTAATGAATTGGTTTTTTCTTGAAAAAGTGTTGGAATAATAGTTACCCCATTTTTTTGTAAATCCTTTAAATAAAATTTGTGTTTATTTTGTTGGATTGTGTCTATTGAGTTTAGTGTTTTTATCCCTAATTTTTCAATTTGGGTTAGCCAAAGATTGAACTCTTTTTCTTTTTCATAATAATCCCAAGTATTTCTGAAAATTAAATAATCATAGGTTGTCCAATCAACTGAAGGATTGTCCCATATTTCAGCTTTAGCTTGAATGTTATGCTTCGCTAATGCTGGAATTAATAATCGATCAGATGGTGTTAAATTTGGAAATTTTTCACAAGCCAGTAAAGCAATTTTTGTCATTGATTTTGTTTTGTGTTTCAAAGATACTGACTTACTAACAAAAGAAAAAATGGAAAGCCCATTAGCCCTGATGGGAATGGCATCTTTTTAAAACCTGCAAGGTTTTGAAAAATAGAATGTACAGCAGGAATAAGGATAGCCGATAAAACACTAGCCATTTGCTTCTAATACGATATTATATTTTTGAAGTTCTTTTCAGTTGAAGTATTCCAATAATTAAAAGTCCAATTCCAAAACCCATTATAAGTCCTTTGATCGAGTCATCAGTGTTTAAATAGCGAGAAATTATTTGAGAAATGCTACAAGTAAGAATCCCGAAAGCTAGTAGTAGTTTAGATTTTTTCATGGATGTGAATATTAGTATTCATAGTATCGCTTTCAATGAGTCCATCTCTTAGACGAATCACTCGGTGAGCATACGCTGCAATGTCTTCTTCGTGAGTTACTAAAATAACGGTATTTCCATTTGCGTGGATTTCGTTAAAAAGTCCCATAATTTCTACGGATGTTTTACTATCTAAGTTTCCAGTTGGCTCATCGGCAAGAATGATTGCTGGTTTGTTTACCAATGCACGACCAACAGCTACACGTTGACGTTGCCCTCCTGAAAGTTGGTTGGGTTTGTGATCCATTCTATCAGCAAGACCTACTTGAGTTAAAACCTCAGTAGCTCTTTCATTTCTTTCTGATTTTGAAAAACCAGCATAAACCATTGGTAAAGCTACATTATCTAGAGCCGTAGTTCTTGGCATTAAATTGAAGGTTTGAAAAACGAAACCAATTTCTTTATTACGAATTTCGGCCAATTCATCATCATGCATTTGACTTACTATTTTTCCATTTAAAATATAAGTTCCTGAAGTTGGAGTGTCTAGACAACCTAAAAGATTCATTAAGGTAGATTTTCCAGAGCCTGAAGGTCCCATTAAGGCTACATATTCACCTTTATTAATCACTAAATCAATCCCTTTTAGAACGTTAATAATTTCGTCTCCTAATGGAAAATCTCTTGTAATCCCTTTAATATCAATAATTGGTTGTGCCATTTCAATTTAGAATTTAGAATTTAGAATTCTGAAAAGTTGAATTCTTAACTAACCATAAGTAGAGAAACTAACCAATTTGTTACAGTTAGATTCTAATTTTTTTAAAAAGTATGGAACTAAGTGTCGGATTTGGGTTGATAATGAAATGCTCTTTGATTTGCTCTTGTCTAAAAAATACAATTCCCCATTGAAAAGTATCAATAGTTACTTTTACTTTTGGATGGTTTTTAATGATTTCCCATGCTTCTTCCATATCTTTTGACCAATGAATGTCGTCGAATATCCAAACAGTTTCGTTATTTGTGGTTGGTAAAAGTAATTCGAAATAGGCTAAAGTTGCTTTTTTAGAATGGTTGCCGTCGAAGTAGATGAAGTTGTAAGTTGTAGGTTGTGTGTTGTAGGTTGAAAGGTATTGTATGAATTCGGTAGTTATAAATTCAATGTTTTCGGTTTTTATTGTTGAATTTTTTAGATGATTTTTTGCAACAGACAAAGTGTTTGGACAACCTTCTAAAGTTGTTATTTTTGAATTTTTAGCGCCTAATGACAGAGAAGAAGTTGCAAGTCCTAATGAAGTTCCAATTTCTAAAATGTTTTTGGGTTGAAAATAAGTGACAATTCTAAAAAGTAATTTGGCATTTTTTGGAGAGATCCCAGCTGTTTTGGCAATCTTTGAAATTTGTCTCGTATTTGATTTAAAAACTCTTGAACCAGCTCCAAAATCGGTTACTTCGATAGTGTTTTTATTTTCTAAAAGGGTTTTTCTGTAGCTTTTTAGAATACTATATTCAGGGTAATTGGTTTTGTTGTGGAAACATTTGGTAACTAAATCATAGATAAAAGGAGAATGAACTCCATGTTCATTTTTGGAATTTAGAAGAAATTTAAAGTATGATTTTATTTGAAAGACCATTTTATTACATATGGATTTTTAAAAATGGTAGCGAAGATACAAAAACTCTATTAAGTGTTTTTTTGCAAAAAAAAAGAATTGTCAAAAAGGTAGTAAAGCTTATTTTTTTTCTTTTAGTTCTCTTATTTCTCTCTTTAATACAGCGTTTTCTTTTTTTAAATCTATTATTCTTTCTTTTTGTAATTCAATCATGTAATCTAGATGATTAATGTCAATATCTGGCATTTCATTTGAAATTCCTCTGAATAACCAATTTGCATCTAAATCTTTAAATTCATTCAATATTTTGTACATTTTATCCGTGCCAAAAACTTTTCCATTTTTAACATTGCTAATTTGACTACCGGATAATCCTAAAATTTTAGCAGTGTCGTTTACTCCTAAACCCTTTTTTTTAAGGTATTTATAAAAGCGAATACCTACTTCGTTAAAATTATCCATTACTATTGTTGATTAAAATTTGTACACTGTTCAAAATAATTTACATTTGTTCAAAAAAATGAATAATTGTTCATTAAAGCAAATTTAAAAATTAATTAATTAAATAAAAATCAAAATTATGTCGGACTTTTTGAGCCAATTTGGAGAAGAATTGAAAAAGAATGTTTCTGGATATATTGCTGTTGCAGTTACAGAAATCAAAAGTGGAATTTCTTATTATTCAGACTCTGTATTGGCAGACTTCGATCCTGAATTAGCTGCTGCATACAATCTTGAGGTTGTGAAAGCTAAACTTAAAGCTATTGAAGCTCTAAATCTTAACCAAAGTATTGATAATATAATGATTACATTGACTAGTCAGCTTCATATTGTTGATGTTTCTGATGATAATCAATATTTTATTTATTTAGCTGTTGATTCTACAAAATCAAATTTAGGTATGACAAAAGCTTTACTTAATAAGTATAAAAATAGTCTTTCTGGTAAACTTTAGTTTGCTAAAAATAAAAATAAGCTCAATATTTAAGTATAATTGTAAATATTGAGCTTATTTTGTTTAAATAAATATTTTTTATTCTTCTATTTTTGAAGAAAGTTCAAACCAACGTTCTTCTTTTTGCTCTAGAGATTGAATAACTTTCTGAAGTTCGTTTGCTTTGGCTTCTATTTTGTCATCTGTTACTTTTCCGTCAGCGAATTCTTTTTCAATTTTAGCTTTTTCGAACTCTAAATCTTTTATTTCGCGTTCAATTTTATTGAATTCTTTTTGTTCGTTAAAAGATAAGCCAGTTGAAGTAGTGTTTTTTTCTTTCCAATTTACTTTTTCTGTACTCACACTATTGAGTTCTTTTGGTTCTGCTGAATCTTCATAACTTCTAAAATCAGAATAATTTCCTGGAAAATCTTCCACTTTTCCTTCGCCTCTAAAAACGAATAAGTGATCTACAATTTTATCCATGAAATATCTATCGTGACTTACCACTAATAAACAACCAGGATAATCTAATAAGAAACTTTCTAGTACATTTAGAGTAACAATATCTAAATCGTTTGTTGGCTCATCAAGAATTAAGAAATTCGGATTTTGAATTAAAACCGTACATAAATATAAACGTTTTAATTCACCACCACTTAATTTTTCTACAAAATCATATTGTTTTTTAGCATCAAATAAGAAACGTTCTAATAATTGGGAAGCTGAAATGATTCTTCCTTTGGTTAATGGAATGTATTCACCATATTCTTTAATAATGTCAATTACTTTTTGACCAGGTTTAGGATTGATACCGCTTTGCGTATAATACCCAATCTTGATAGTATCTCCAATAATTACTTTTCCAGAATCTGGAGGCATTGTTTGTGTAAGGATATTTAAAAAAGTGGATTTTCCTGTACCGTTTTTACCAATAATTCCTATGCGTTCTCCACGTTGAAAAGAATACGAGAATTCATCAAGGATTGTTTTTTCAGGAAATTTTTTAGTAACCTTAACCATTTCAATGATTTTGCTACCCATTCTTTCCATGTTGATTTCTAATTCGACCACATTTTCTTTTCTGCGACTTTCTGCTTTTTCTTTGATTTTGTAGAAATCATCCTGACGCGATTTGGATTTGGTAGTTCTTGCTTTTGGTTGACGACGCATCCAAGCTAATTCTTTTACAAATAAGTTTTGTGCTTTGTCTACACTAGCATTTTCAGAAGCAATTCGTTCTTCTTTTTTCTCTAAATAGTAGGAATAATTTCCTTTGTATTGGTATACTTTATTGTTGTCTAATTCTATAATTTCATTACAAACGCGTTCTAAAAAGAAACGATCGTGCGTTACCATGAATAAGGTGATGTTTTCTTTGGCAAAGTAATCTTCTAACCATTCAATCATTTCTAAGTCTAAGTGATTGGTTGGCTCATCTAGAATTAATAGATCAGGGCGATTGATTAATATAATGGCTAAGGATAAACGTTTTTTTTGTCCACCTGAAAGATTTTTTACTTTAAGTTTTAAATCTTCTAGTTTTAATTTGGATAAGATTTGTTTGTATTGCGTTTCAAAATCCCAAGCATTGTAACGATCCATGTCATCAAAAGCTCTTTGGTATAGTTCTTCATCTTCTGGATTTTCTAATGCTTTTTCATACGCTTCGATAACTTTCAACGTGTCATTGTCAGAAGCAAAAATACTTTCCTCAATAGTTAATTCGTCTTGTAAATTATTGTTTTGAGACAAAAATGCCATATTTATCCCTTTACGAAGTACAATTTGACCTGTATCTGGTTCATCTGAACCCGTAATCATGTTCATGATGGTGGTTTTTCCAGAACCATTTTTAGCAATAAAAGCTATTTTTTGGTCTTTATTAATTCCAAAAGAAACGTTGTCAAATAAAACGCGTTCTCCGTAAGCTTTAGATATATTTTCTACTGAAAGGTAATTCATAAAAGTAATGTGTCAATTATTCAATGGCATCATCAGCCAATTGTTTTGAAAATGCAAAAGTAATTTTTTTGTTTCAGCTTTAAAGTTTAAAATTTAAAAGTTTTCGAAATTAAATAGAGATATAATAAATAAACTTTTATAAATAAAAAAAGCTATCTATTTTAGACAGCTTTCTCATTTAGTTTTATTTGATTATTTCCACTTCAATAAAACTATCATTGAAAATTTTTATAAAAGCTTTTGTATAATCTTCTTTATTGGCTAAATAAGGATTTTCTAAAAATTTCTGTGGATTGATCATCATCAAAGGATACCAAGTGCTTTGAATTTGAATTTGAATTTTGTGTCCTTTTTTGAAAGTATGTAAAACATCTTGCAATCTAAAGTCTACTGCTGTAGTTATATTTGGAGTTAAAGCTTCTGGTTTTTCAAAGCCGTTTCTAAAACGAGCTGGCATAATTTCACTACGTACCATTTGATGGTAATTTGCATAAATTACATTAGGTTTATCTTTGTTTTCTGGTTCGTCAAGCGGATAAATATCAATTAGTTTTACCACAAAATCTGCATCAGTTGAAGAAGAGGCGATTTTTAATTTTGCCATTATTTCTCCTGCCAAAGTGATATCTTCCGCTAAATAATCAGTGGTAAAAGTGACTACATCTGGACGACTAAGAGCAAAACGCTGATCTTCACTCATGTAGTTTCTTGGTGTAAAACCATTAAAATCTGCATAATTCATGCTACTTGGAACAGGATTGTTTGGATCACTGTAGTATTCGCTATAAGCAGTTTTATCTGATTTATCTGTTTCCAATTTTCCATTCGAATTCAAATAAAAATTAAGTTTGGTTGCATTTTTTGGAGGCCAATTAGCAAATTCATTCCACTCTTTTTCACCAGTGTTGTACATATAAGCTTCTGGTAAAGCTACAGTCGTTTTTGTATCTCCTTTTAAATAATGATTGAAGAATTTATATTCAATATTTTTTTGATAAAAAGTAGCAATGCTGTCTCCAAAGTAAATGTCATTGTGATAATGTTTTCCAGTTTCACGAGCCCAACCTCCATGAGAAAATGGTCCCATTACAATAGTGTTTTTTGCTTTTGGACTTGTTTTTTCAATCGTTTTATAGATGTTTAAAGGGCCTGATAGGTCTTCTGCATCAAACCAACCACCTACAGTCATTACAGCATGATTAATTCCTTTTAAATGAGGTAATAAGTTTCTTTTTTGCCAGAAATCATCATAATTAGGATGTGTTACAACTTCTTGCATAAAAAAGTTGTCTTTGTAATATTTATCGGTTGCTTCTTTAACAGTACCTATTTCATTATAAAAAATAGAACCGTCTTTTGAAGTTGGTCTAATATATTGATCCATGTACCAAGCTTTGTCTTCTGCTTTTGCTTTTTGTACTCCAAAAACAGGAAATGTTTTGAAATAACCCATTAAAAAAGCACCATTGTGATGAAAATCATCAAAAAAGAAATCGGAAATAGGTGCTTGTGGGGAAGAAGCTACTAAAGCAGGATGATTAGCTAATGTGCCAACAGCAGTATAAAAACCAGGATAAGAAGTTCCGTATTGACCTGCTTTCCCATTGTTGTTCTTGATGTTTTTCACTAACCAATCAATAGTATCATAAGTATCTGTACTTTCATCAATATTATTCTTTCCTGAATGTTCTACTTGAGGAGTCATATTAGTAAATGTACCTTCACTCATATATCTTCCTCTAACATCTTGGTAAACAAAAATATATTTATCTTTTAGTAAAAAGGAATTTGGTCCTAAAGATTTTTTAAAATTATCTTCACCATATGGAGCAATACTATAACACGTTCGTTGCATTAAAAAAGGATATTTGTTGTCTTTTGAAATGTCTTTTGGGATGTAAATAGCAGTAAATAATTTTACTCCATCTCGCATAGTAATGTAGACTTCTTTTTTGTCAAAATTGGCTTTTATCTCTTCTTGTGAAAAAGCGGAAAATGTTAAAAATAGAATTAGAATTTTTAATAAAGTTTTCATTTTTTAAATAGATTTTATTTTCTCCCCGAAGATATTGCCTTTTTTTAATTAAGCCTAATCAATAAATAATAGTTTTTTAAAAGTTTGTAAGAATAGTTATATTCGCAACATGCAATTGTCAGTAATTATACTTAATTATAATGTCCGCTATTTCTTAGAGCAATGCGTGAGTAGTGTTCAGAAAGCTTTGGAAACTATTGATGGAGAGGTTATTGTGATAGATAATAATTCATCAGATGATAGTTGTGAAATGATGAAGACTCGATTTCCAAATGTAAAATTGATTGAAAATAATCAAAACTTGGGTTTCCCAAAAGGAAATAATATAGGTGTAGCAGAAGCAAAAGGAGAATATATATGTATTTTAAATCCAGATACGGTTGTTTCAGAAGATACATTTACAAAAATACTGAAAACTGAAAATTGGCAAAAGAACACTGGAATAATAGGTTGTAAACTTATTGATGGAACAGGGAATTTTTTACCAGAAAGTAAAAGAGGTGTTCCAACTCCTTGGGTTGCTTTTACAAAGATTTTTGGGTTATATAAGTTTTTTTCAAAAATAAGTTGGTTTAACCAATATTATGCACAACATATTACTGAAAACGAATCTGGAAAGGTAGATATTCTTGTTGGTGCTTTTATGATGATGAAAAAAAGTCTTTATTTAGAATTGGGTGGATTTGATGAAGAGTGTTTTATGTATTCTGATGATATTGATTTGAGTTATATGGTACTTCAAAAAGGTTTTCAAAATTATTATCATCATGAAACAACTGTGATTCATTATAAAGGAGAAAGTACAGTAAGAGATGGTACTTATATGAAGCGTTTTAGTGAAGCCATGCAGTTTTTTTATAAGAAGCATTTTAAAAAATCTTTCTTTTTTGATGTAATGATGCAATTTGGTAGTTTGTTTTTTGCACTTTTAAAAAAACATCAACAAAAAGAAATTATTGTAAAAATTGATAGTTATGTTGTCTTTACCAAAAAAAAAATGAATTTACAATTGGGTAAACCAGTAAGCTATTTGACTTCATTAGAGTTGTTTAAAGTTATGAAAGGTAAGAATGTTGAAATTATATTTGATGTGGATGATTTCAGTTACCAAGAAATTATTAATTTTATGCAATTAAATAAGAGTAAAAATATTACTTACAAGAATTTTTTTCCTTCCTCGAACTTTATGATTGGTAGTTATAGTTCAAACGATAGAGGGGGAAGTTATATTGCTTTAAAATAATATTAAATTCTTGATAAATACATCTTATTTTTATTATTTTTGCAAAACAAATACAGAAAAACAACTTTAGTTTAGAAATATGGCAAAGTTTGAATTGAAATTACCTAAAATGGGAGAAAGTGTTGCTGAAGCAACAGTAACTAACTGGTTAAAGAAGGTTGGAGAAAAAATTGAAATGGATGAGGCAGTCCTTGAAATAGCTACTGATAAAGTAGATAGTGAGGTGCCTTCTGAAGTTGCAGGAACACTTGTTGAAATACTTTTTAATGTAGACGATGTAGTCCAAGTTGGGCAAACAATTGCAATTATTGAAACAGAGGGTGAGGTTGAAATTAGTACTCAGGAACAAAATGTAGAGGAAACGGCTATAGTAGTAGAGGAAACAGTTCAAGCTGCGAAGGAAACAGCAGGTACTTCTCAAACAATAGTTGCTGATTATTCTGATTCAGATAAGTTTTTCTCTCCTTTAGTAAGAAATATTGCAAAAGAAGAAGGAGTTTCTTTAGAAGAGTTGGAAGTTTTAGAAGGCTCTGGAAAGCATGGTCGTATCAATAAAGATGATATTTTAAATTATATAAAAAATAGAGTTACTGCTAATCCTGTTGTAGAACAAAAGACTGTAGTGGAAACGCAAAAGGCAGCTCCAATTGCTTCGTCAAAACAAGTAGCTACAGTAGCTCCAGTTTCTGTTAATGGTGGTGATGAAATTGTTGAAATGGACAGAATGCGTAAGTTAATTTCAAAATACATGATTGAGTCTGTGCAAACTTCTGCACACGTGCAATCTTTTATTGAAGTTGATGTTACTAATATTGTAAAATGGCGAGATAAAGTAAAAGGACCTTTTGAAAAAAGAGAAGGTGAGAAATTGACTTTTACTCCTATTTTTATGGAAGTTGTTGCTAAAGCATTAAAAGATTTTCCTGGAATGAATATTTCTGTAGACGGTGATTATATCATAAAGAAGAAAAATATAAATTTAGGAATGGCTGCAGCTTTGCCAAACGGAAATTTAATTGTTCCTGTAATTAAAAATGCTGATCAACTGAATCTAGTAGGGATGGCTAAAACAGTTAATGATTTAGCGAATAGAGCAAGAACGGGAAAATTAAAACCAGACGATACCCAAGGAGGAACTTACACAGTTACGAATGTAGGAACTTTTGGATCTGTTTTTGGTACACCAATCATAAACCAACCTCAAGTCGGAATTTTAGCACTAGGAGCTATTAGAAAAGTACCTGCTGTTATAGAAACTCCAGAAGGAGATTTTATTGGTATTCGTCAAAAAATGTTTTTATCTCATTCTTATGATCACAGAGTAGTAGATGGAGCACTTGGAGGAAGTTTTGTAAAAAGAGTGGCTGAGTATTTAGAAGCTTGGGATATAAATAGAGACATTTAATAAATAAATTTTTTATTTACCCGACAAGTTTGAAAAAGCTTGTCGGTTTTTTTATTTTTTATATTTTATCTTTGCAAACAAATAAAACAAACAATGGAATTAAAACTCAATAGACCTATTTGCTTTTTTGATCTAGAAACTACTGGAATTGATGTTGCAAGAGATAGAATAGTAGAAATATCAGTATTTAAAGTTTATCCAAATGGTAATAAAGAAAGTAAAACTTGGTTAGTGAATCCTACTATTCCTATTCCTTCTCAAACGACAGCTGTGCATGGAATTACAAATGAGAAAGTTGCTAATGAACCTACTTTTAGCGAATTAGCTTCTCACGTATATAATATGATAAAAGATTCTGATTTAGCCGGTTTTAATTCAGATCGATTTGATATTCCTTTATTGGCCGAAGAGATGTTAAGAGCAGGAGTAGATTTTGATATGAAAAACAGGGTTTCAGTTGATATACAAACTATATTTCATAAAAAAGAAGAACGTACCTTAAGTGCTGCTTATAAATTCTATTGTAACGAAAGCTTAGAAAATGCACACAGCGCTGAAGCAGATACGATGGCAACTTATGAAATATTAAAGGCTCAATTAGATAGATACGAAGATTTAGAAAATGATATGAAAGTCTTGTCTGAATATACTACTCGAAAAAAATCGGTCGATTTTGCTGGTTTTATTATTTTAAATAAAGAAGGGAAAGAAGTGTTCTCTTTTGGAAAGCATAAAGGTATTTTAGTGGAAGAAGTTTTAGATAAAGAACCTGGTTATTTTAGTTGGTTGCAAAACGCAGATTTTCCCTTATATACTAAAAAAGTTTTAACAGCAATTAAACTTAGAAAGTTAAATACTAAATAAGTGACTAGTAGTGTGTAATTAGTTAATTATTTCAACTGATCCAACAATTAAAAGAATGAAAATAATTTGCATAGGTCGTAATTATGTGGACCATATTTCTGAATTAAATAATGAAAAACCAACAGAGCCAGTTATCTTTTTAAAACCAGAAACTGCAGTTTTGCCAAAGAAAACTCCTTTTTATATTCCAGATTTTAGTAATGATGTACATCATGAAGTAGAAATCTTAGTTAAGATATGTAAGGTTGGAAAGTATATTAATCCAAAATTTGCTTCTAATTATTATGAAGAAATTGGCTTAGGAATCGATTTTACGGCAAGAGATTTGCAAAATGAGTTAAAAGCAAAAGGGTTGCCATGGGAAAAAGCAAAGGCATTTGACCATTCAGCGATTATTGGAGGCTTTTTACCGAAAAAATCGTTTTCATCATTAGAAAATATTAACTTTGAGTTAAGAAGTAATGGGGTTGTTGTTCAAACTGGAAACTCTTCATTAATGCTCTGGAAAATTGATGAGATAATAGCTTATGTTTCTCAATTTTTCACTCTAAAAAAAGGTGATGTAATCTTTACTGGAACACCAAAAGGAGTAGCTTCTGTATCAGCAGGAGATGTTTTAGAAGGGTTTGTAGAAAATAATCAAATGTTCAAGATTCAAGTTAAATAAAATAATATGGCATTACAGTACAATTTATCTAAAGTGTATGAGATTTCCGAGAACGATGTTGAGTTTGCACTTCAAATTGTGAATCTTTTTTTACAGGAAGTACCTGATGAGATAAAGTCTATAAAGATAGGTATTGAAGAAAAAGATTATTCTAGAACTTATGCTGCAGCACATAAGATTAAACCATCTTTAGATTTATTAGGAATGGATATGGCTTATGATGAAAATATTCAGGTTATGACATGGGCAAAATCTGAAGGTAAAAAGAAAGATGTTAAAGAAGTCTATAAATCTCTTAAAGATAGAGTAGATTTAGCAATCAAAGAATTGAAGAAGGATTTCAAAATATAACCTAAATATTTTATGAAAGCTGCAATTGTTACCATTGGGGATGAAATTCTCATTGGTCAAATAATAGATACGAATTCATCATACATTGCAAAAGCATTAGACAAAATAGGAATTGCAACTCATGAAATGATTTCTATTTCTGATGATAAACAACATATTTTAAATACACTTTTTTATTTTCAAAATAAGGTAGATGTTGTAATTATGACTGGTGGTTTAGGCCCAACAAAAGATGATATTACTAAAAAAACATTCTGTGATTATTTTGAAGATGAATTAGTTGAAAATACTTCTGTCTTAGAACATGTAAGAGATTTGATTGAAAGTTTTTACAGACGACCAATTTCACAAATTAATAAAGAGCAAGCTTTAGTTCCTTCAAAAGCAAAGATTCTGTTTAATAAAATGGGTACGGCTCCAGGAATGTGGATGGAAAAGGAAAATACTGTTTTTGTTTCCTTGCCAGGAGTGCCATATGAGATGAAATACCTTGTCGATCACGAGGTTGTTCCTCAATTGATTCAGCGATTTAAAAGACCATATATTGTTCATAAAACGATTATGACTTATGGAAGAGGTGAAAGCTTAATAGCAGAGCAAATAGAAGATTGGGAAGATAATTTACCAAAGTATATAAAGTTAGCTTATTTGCCAGCCCCAGGTAGAGTAAGGTTAAGATTAACGGCGAGAGGAGAAAACGAAAAGGATTTGTTAGAAGCTTTAGAAATTCAAATTAAAGAATTGTATAGGTTGATAGGGGAAATAATTATAGGTATTGATGAAGATGAGTCTATTGAAATTGTAGTTGGAAAGCTTTTAAAGGAAAGAGAAGTAACGTTATCATTAGCAGAAAGTTGTACAGGAGGTAAAATGGCAGAAGTTATAACATCAATTTCAGGAGCTTCTTCTTATTTTAAAGGAAGTATAGTAAGTTATGCTACCGAAGCTAAAATAAAAATATTAGGTGTTGATGAAAGTTTGATTACTAATTTTTCAGTAGTAAGTGAAGAAGTTGCTAAAAATATGGCTTTGCAATCTCAGAAATTATTTCATACCGATTATGCCATAGCGACAACAGGAAATGCAGGGCCAAATAAAGGGGATTCTGATGCTAAAACAGGTACGGTTTACATTGCGCTTGCAACTCCTAAAGAGGTTTATTGTGAGCAATTTAATTTTGGTCAACCTCGTGAAAAGGTGATTGGAAGAGCAGTAAATAAAGCGTTCGAATTACTTTATAAAGAAATTTTGAAAAATTAATAAAAGATTGTTGTGTAATTGGATTCAATTTTGTTTCTTTGCACCCTGATTTTGAATAACGAAATAAAGAGTATAAATAATGTCAAGAGTTTGTGAACTTACAGGTAAAAGAGCAATGGTAGGGAACAATGTTTCTCACGCTATGAATAAAACTAAGAGAAAATTCTCTGTTAATTTATTTAAAAAGCGTTTTTATATTGCTGAAGAAGATAGATGGGTAACCTTAAAGGTTTCTACATCTGCATTAAAGACAATCAATAAAAATGGTATTGCTGCTGTTCTTAAAAAAGCAAAAGCAGACGGAATGATTAAATAATTAATTCCAAGAATCCTTAATAATATATCAAGATGGCAAAGAAAGGCAATAGAATCCAAGTTATTTTAGAGTGTACAGAGCACAAAGCGTCTGGTGTAGCAGGAACTTCTCGTTACATTACTACTAAAAACAAAAAAAATACTCCAGATAGATTAGAGATTAAAAAATTTAATCCAATCTTGAAAAAAGTAACAGTTCATAAAGAAATTAAATAATATAAGTCATGGCAAAGAAAACCGTAGCAACTTTACAAACTTCTTCAAAGAGATTAACCAAAGCTATTAAAATGGTTAAGTCTCCTAAAACAGGTGCTTACACATTCGTAGAATCAGTTATGGCTCCTGAACTAGTTGATGAATTCTTAAAAAAGAAATAATTCTTTTTTTTCAATTATATAGAAAAGCTACTTTCATTTGAAAGTAGCTTTTTTATTTTTACATTTGCTAATAAATAGTAACTAAAATAATATGAGTTTTTTTAAAAGAATTTTTTCTTCAGAAAAAAAGGAAACTTTAGATAAAGGTTTAGAAAAGACAAAAACAACTTTCTTTTCAAAATTAACCAAAGCCGTTGCAGGAAAATCCAATGTAGATGATGAGGTGCTGGATAACCTAGAGGAAATTTTAGTTTCATCTGATGTTGGTGTAGATACTACTTTAAAAATTATTAAAAGAATTGAAGAAAGGGTAGCTGTTGACAAATATCTTGGAACTGATGAATTAAATAAAATTTTAAGAGAAGAAATCGCTGGATTATTAGCAGAGAATAATACAGGTAATGAAACAGATTTTGTAATTCCTGAAAGTAAAAAACCTTATGTGATTATGGTAGTTGGTGTTAATGGTGTTGGTAAAACAACTACCATTGGAAAATTGGCTAATCAATTTAAAAAAGCTGGATATAGTGTCGTTTTAGGTGCTGCTGATACTTTTAGAGCTGCTGCAATAGATCAATTGCAAATTTGGGCTGATAGAGTTGATATTCCAATCGTTCGTCAGCAAATGGGAAGTGATCCTGCTTCTGTAGCTTTTGATACTTTACAATCAGCTGTATCTCAAAATGCTGATGTTGTAATCATTGATACTGCTGGTCGTTTGCATAATAAAGTAAACTTAATGAATGAATTAACGAAAGTGAAACGTGTCATGCAAAAAGTAGTAGATGATGCTCCTCATGATGTTATGTTGGTCTTAGATGGTTCAACAGGGCAAAATGCATTCGAACAAGCAAAACAATTTACAGCAGCTACTGAGGTGACTAGTTTGGCTGTAACTAAATTAGATGGGACTGCAAAAGGTGGAGTTGTTATTGGTATTTCTGATCAATTTAAGATCCCAGTAAAATACATTGGAGTTGGAGAAGGTATTGAAGATTTACAGGTGTTTAATAAGTTTGAATTTGTAGATTCTTTCTTTAAATAGATTAAGAATAACTTCATTTTTTTTTAAAATAGTATTATATTTATAAGCAAACATTTTTACTTTTAGTAGTTTTTATGTTTAGGAGTCTTTTTTATTGGATAAAATTACCGCTAGCCAAAAGTTAATGTAACCAATAAAAACAAATAATTATGATCAAATTTTATTTTCTAAAAGCAAGAAACTATGGTTTAGTTACTCTTGCTTTGTTGTTTATCCTGTTTTCTTGTAAAGAAGAGAAAAAAGAAAATGTAAAGGAAAAAGAAGTGGTTACCGAAGTTAAATCAGATGAAATTATTCCACAAGATTTTCCATCGGATTTAGGAATCAAGGGTTTTAATTTTCCTGAAGACTCTTTGAAAATTTATAATTGGCTTGAAAAACAAGATAAAATTAGCATTACAAATCATTCTTGGGGTATTTGGGCAGGATTAACTTCAAAATCTAATCAAATATATGAAGGTGATACTCTTTTAGTTTATGAAACTTGGATGGGAGTTGATGAATTAGCAAAAATTGCTGCAAATGGTGGTGAAAAGAATGGTTATGCTAATGTTAAAAAAAATAGAACTCAATTAAAAGTGCCTAAACAGTTTATTCATGCTCAACTTTTTGCTAATAAAAATGCAATTATAGATACTACATTTAGCCTTTTTGAAACGGTATCTTATAATCCTCAAGCGGCAAATTTTGCTACATCTAACTTAATATTTAATCAATCGGTTTTAGATAGTTATAAAGTAGAAAATGGTATTGGAAAAATTCCTGATTTTCCACAAGAAGCTATCACAACTAAGCCTGTGTACTTCTCAGGTATTCCAGATAATAATGGTTTAATTAGAGTTCCAGTTTGGCCAGGTATGCCGAATCCTGTAGAAGCATTTGGTGATGAAGACTGGAAAACATATGTTTATGTAGATATTAAAAACAGACAAAACGACAAAACACTTGTGCCTGTTACTACTGAGAACCCTACTAAAGAAGAAATTGAAGCAGCTACATGTAATGTAGATGAGTTTATAAACTATAAGTTAGATAAGGAAGCAGCAGCTTTTTTAAATGAACATCAAGATAAAGGAGCAAGTCGTGGCTTTAAAGCTGGAGACTTAGTGCTTTTAGTAGCAATGCATGTTGGGACAAAAGAAATAAGCAATTGGACTTGGCAAACCTTCTTCTGGAGTTATGATTCTCAAAAACCTTTTTTTCCTAGTTCAGAAAGCGAAGCTAGTTTAATACCTTCTGTGATTACTGGTGCTGCTGCTAATTATTCTGTTTCTTCTGCTTATGCGATGGTTTGGCCAAATCAACCTATTACAGGAGGATCTGATAAAGGAGCTACACCAATAATAGCTTTTAATCCTTATTTAGAAGCTGGTTTTGGAGCTGATGTTTTTAGTGTTAAAAACACTTTTAAGCCAGAATTTAAATATGGTGTTCAAACAAATTGCATGACTTGTCATGCCCTAGCTACAGCTTCAGGAAGTAATGGCTATAGTACTGATCAATATATAGATATGAAAGATGATGTTTTCTTTAAAAACCAAGTCCAACTTGATTTTGCTTGGTCAATTCAAGGTAATATTAATAAAAATAAATAGAAAATTTATTATACTAATTACAGATAGGCTGACTAATTTAGCTAGCCTATCTTTAATTAATAATTGCATTTATTTTCCCCCAAAGGACATTGTCAAAATCTGATAAAGCAAAGTTTGAACCATCTGCGGTATCACCCATTCTTATGATAACTAATTTTTTACTAGGTACTACATATATTTTTTGATCATTTTTTCCTAATGCCATATACATGTCGCTTGAGCCATTTGGAATTAATTCTCCAGGAAATTGTAATTGTGATTGAGGCAAATGATAGCTGGTTTTTCCATTCAACCACCAAAGATATCCATAGGCTTGGTTTATGGTTTGAGAAGTAATTGTAGCATCGTTAAAGTAATTTGTGTTTAAAATTTGAGTGCCATTCCAATTCCCTTTGTTTAAAGCTAATAAGCCAAAACGAGCCATACTACGTGTTGTGCTCCAGTAAACACTTAAACTTCCGTTTGTGCCACTTGAAAGCCAAGTTCCAGTCATTCCTATGGGTGTTTTTAATTTTGTATTGAAATAAGCATCCCAAGTTTGTCCTGAAGCTGTAGCAACTACATCTTGCAATTTCACATATACATTGTGATATGCCCATCTTGTTCCTGCATCTGCTATATATTGTAAGTTGGCTGGTGAAACATCATCACCAATACTATCATCTAAACCAGAATTCATAGAAAGTAAGTTTTTACAAGTAATCAAATTTTCTTTGGCTAAAGGTGCACTAGTCCAATTTATGCCTAAATAATCAGATACTTTATCGTTTATTTGGAGTAAGCCATCTTGTTCAGCAATTCCAGTCATGGTTGCAGTTAGTGTTTTTCCAGCACTTGCCCAATACCATGGTGTAGTGCTAGAATGTCCATTAAAATAATATTCCATAACTATTTTTCCATTGTGAAGTATAATAAAACTTTTTGAATTTTTTGTTTCCAAATAATCCAATAAATCTTGCACATTATTTTGATTCCAATTTAAACTAGCAATTGTTTTTGTTTCCCAAGTGGTAGCATCATTGGGAGGAAAATACATACTTTCTTCTGTTGTAAAACTTAATTCATTTCCATAGGTTATGCCAACACTATTAATAGCATAAGATCTAATATAATAAGTTGTGTTTTCAGTTAAAGCTGTTAGGTTGGAAGTGAATGTCCCTGAATTATTTCCTTCATTCGTTTTAAAATTTGAAGTTGTAGGATTTGGACTAGTGTTCCAGCAAAATCCACTACTAGTTATAGGTGAACCTCCATTATGTGTGATGTTTCCCTTAGCAGTAACTGTTGTGAAAGAAATATTTGTAATTTCATCAGTAACTATAGTTGGTAATGTTGTATTAACAATTTTATCTTCTGAATCACTACAAGCAAATACTAGTATGCATGCTGTTAAAAGGGTAAATATTGTCTTCATAAATATAACATTTGGTTGGTTTGACAATAAAAATAACAAATAGTTTAATTAATCTGTTTGAAATATGTAATTTTATTTCAAATTTTAAGAAATGAAAAAAACGCTATTATATTTTATCTGTTTTGTTTTGTTATCTTGTTCGGAATCTATTCAAGAATCAGATTTACAGCTTCTTAATGGTATTTGGGAAATAGAAAAAGTGGTAAGTACTGATAATGTTGTAAAAGAATACAAAATAAATGAGGCTGTTGAGCAAATTCAATTTGAAGACGGCAAGGGAACTCGTAGAAAAGTGAGATTGGTATACAACGGCAATTTTTTACTGAACAATATTATTCAAGAATTCACTGTAGAAGGAAAAGAAAATTCTTTTTTTATTTTAAATAAAACTGAATTCTCAAGTTGGAAAGAAGAAATTAAAGTGTTGACGAATGAAAAAATAATGTTGGAAAACGAACAAGGAATACAGTATTATTATAAAAGAAGAAATGATATAAAAATAGGAAAAGATGGCAAAGAGATTTAATGCAGAAGCTTCAATAAAAGATGTTCTTAAAAATTTTGTTTCTCAAAATAAATTAGAATCAGGAATAGATAAGGTTGATGTTAAAGAAGCATGGATTAATTTAATGGGCAATGGAGTTGCAAATTATACGGAGGCAGTTGAGTTAAAAAACAAAACGCTATATGTAAGATTGACTTCTTCAGTTTTGAGAGAAGAGCTTTCTTATGGTAGGGAAAAAATCATTAAAATGATTAATGAAGAAATGGGTAAAGAAGTAATAAATAAATTAATTTTATCGTAATCAAATAGTACCTCTGCAAATATAAAAAGGAGCCGCTTAATTTTAAACGGCTCCTTTTATTTTGAATTTAAATTAACTACTAATAATAAGTATAACGTCTTACTTTAGCAATATATTTAGCTAATCTAATTACTTGGTGGCTGTAACCATATTCATTATCATACCATACATACATAACAATATTTTTTCCATCAGCTGAAACTATAGTTGCATTACTATCATAAATGGATGGAGCAGAAGTACCTACAATATCAGATGAAACTAATTCATTGTTTAATGAATATTTTATTTGCTCTACAAGTTTGCCTTCTAAAGCATATTTTTTCATAATGTTATTTAAATCTTCAACAGTAGTTTCTTTGTTAACTTCTAAGTTTAGTACGACAAGAGATCCATTTGGAACAGGAACACGAATAGCGTTTGACGTTAATTTTCCTGCCAAACTTGGTAAAGCTTTAGCAACCGCACTTCCAGCACCAGTTTCAGTAATAACCATGTTTAAAGCTGCAGAACGACCTCTTCTGTATTTTTTATGCATATTATCCACCAAATTTTGATCATTGGTGTAAGCATGAATGGTTTCGATATGACCTTTAACTACTCCTAAAGTATCTTCAACTACTTTTAAAATAGGAGTAATAGCATTTGTAGTACAAGAAGCAGCAGAATAAATACTAACATCATCCGGATTAAATTCTTCATGATTTACACCATAAACAATATTTGGAATTCCTTTTCCTGGTGCAGTTAATAAAACTTTATCTACACCTTTAGAACTTAAATGTCTTTTTAAGGCTTCTTCTGTGGTAAAAGCACCTGTATTGTCAATCACTAAAGCATCTTCAATGCCATAAGTTGTATAATCAATTTCCTCAGGTGAATTCGCTGTTATGATATGAACAGTTGTACCATTAATAAGAAGGGCATTATTTTCAGGATCAGCGTGTACAGAACCTTCAAAATCACCATGTACTGAATCATAACGTAATAATGAAGCTCTTTTTTCAAGTAAAACGGCATCAATCTTATCTCTAGTAACAATAGCTCTCAAACGCAATTGTTGCCCTTTTCCTATTTTACTCATCATTTCACGTGCTAAAAGACGACCAATTCTTCCAAAACCATATAAAACAACATCTTTTGGTTTGATTTCTTGGTAGTTCTTAGCATTTTTCAATTTATCAATAACAAAGGCTTTAGAATCGTTGTATTTGTCGTCTTCTAAATGATATTCGTAAGTTAGTTTGCCAATGTCAATTCTGGATGGTGGTAAATCTAAATCAACTATAGCACTAGCAATTTCTACAGAATCAAAAATATTGATTGGTTTTCCAACAAATTGACCCGCGTATTCGTGAAGGTTAATGATGTCGCTTACATTTCTGTCAATCAACTGATTCCTAAAAAGAATTAATTCAATAGATTTGTCGTACCATAAATCACTAATGATTTTTATAAATTCCACACAAGCTTTTCGTCTATCGGCTTGAAAAGTAAGCTCTTTTTCGTATAAAGTGTTGTTGTTCATGAAGTAAAAAATAAAGTGGTGTTGTGTATTTTTTTTGCAAAAGTACTGATTTCAATCGTTTTCGTAAAATATTTTTTAATTAAAAGTTTGTTGTAAAAAAAGATTTTGTTCCTATATAATTTAAAGTATTTTTGGGGTAATTAAATTGATTCTCCAAATAATGAAACTTAAACTGCTTCAAGTATTCTTTTTGTTCTTTTTTATAACAGTTTTTTCTCAGGAAAACAAGCCGACAAAAAAATGGTTGAGAATTGGACTTATTTATGGATATTCTTCCCAAAATACCGTTCTCAAACAAGATAGTGATTATGCTTATGAAAATAATATTTTTAAAATATCAAGTCATTTTAATTTGTCTGAAAAAGGAAATCATGTTTGGGAACTTCTGGTAGAACCAAGTTATTACAGATCAAAACATAAATTAATAAATTATTGGTTTATTAGTCATACTGTTTCTAATGGTGATGAGCTTCGGGCAAAATTTATGCCTTTAAAAACGATGAATGAATATGTATTAAATTTAGGAGTCAATTATAAATATTATATTAATCCTAAATTATCTGTATATGCACTTGGTAATGTGGGACCAATGTATATTGATACAGAAACAGAACGATTGAAAAAAGGTTTTGCCTTTAGTGATATTTTTGCTTTGGGAACGAATTATAAAATAAATAAGATGTCTTTTGATTTAAAATGTATGATTAGACATGTTTCAAACGCTAATTTGCAAAAACCAAATTTTGGTTATAATGCAGTTGGTTTCGAAATAGGAACCTATTACGAATTCAATTAAAATAAAAAAAAACAGCATCAAAATTAAAACTTTGATGCTGTTTTTTAAACTAATTAATTTTAGGAATTTCTATTAAAAAATAGCTTGCATTAATTGACCATCTTTAGTGATGATTCTGTATTGCGATTTTTGATTTCTTTTATTTTTCAAATAACTTGTCAAATTTTCAACACTTTCCATTTTTCTTCCATCTACACTTAAAATGATGCTTCCTTCTAGGGCCTGTGCATATTCAATGATTTCTTCATTTTTTACCGATTTTATTTTTACACCATAATCGATATTATATTGCTTTTTGTCATTAGCACTAATGTCTTCATATTCTACTCCTTCATATTCGTATACAAGCAACTCTCTTTTGGTGAGTTTAACAGGAATTATTTTCTCATCTCCATCTCGTAAAACAGTAACATTTACAATTTCATCAGGTCTTTTTGTGTTAATGTAAGTAGTTAAATCAGAAAAACGATTTATTTTTTTTGTATCTAATCTTACAATGATATCCCCTTCTTTAATACCAGCTTTTTCAGCTCCGGATTTTTTGGTTACCTTACCTACATAAAAACCTTCTGTAAAATCTATTCCTAGCTCATTTGCAGCTTTTGTGTTTAATTCTCCTCCTTCAATTCCTAAAACACCTCTTTGTACATTGCCAAATCGCATTAAATCTTCAACTAATTTTCTAGTAATATTTGAAGGTACAGCAAAAGAATAACCTGCATAACTTCCGGTAGGAGAAGAAATCATAGTATTTATTCCAATTAATTCTCCTCTTGTGTTTACCAATGCTCCACCACTATTACCAGGGTTAACAGCCGCATCTGTTTGAATGAAAGATTGTAATCCTTGATTGCTTAAATCTCTAGCCTTTGCTGAAATAATTCCAGCGGTGACAGTTGAAGTTAAATTATATGGGTTACCTACAGCTAAAACCCATTCGCCTACTTTAGTGTTTTCAGAATCTCCAAAAACGATGTAAGGTAATTTTTCACCAGCATCAATTTTAATTAAAGCAATATCCATACTTGAATCGGTACCAATTAATTTTGCTTTATAACTCTTATTGTTATTCAAAGTTACTTCTAGCTCACTTGCATTATCAATTACGTGATTATTAGTAACAATGTAACCATCTTCAGAAATGATAACTCCAGAACCAGTTCCAACTTGCATTTGTTGTTGTGTGCCACCTCTTCCGTTTCCAAAAAAGAAATCTAAAGGATTGCTGTAAACCCGATTCATAGTCATGTTCTTAACGTGAACTACACTGTGTACTGCAGTTTCAGCTGCTTCTGTAAAATCTATGTTTTCTGAACCTAAGGATACATTTCTGGTGTAGTTTGGAGCTACAGAAATAGAAGATGTATTTTCAGATTCCATAAACAATTTATAGGCGCCTAAAGTAATTGCACCACTTAGTAATGATACTAAAAAAATACTTCCTAATCTTTTCATAATACTTTAATAATTTATTTTCTATGTAAAATTAAACACAAAAATTTAACAAAAAATCAGTTTAACGCTCACTTAACAATGTTTAACATCTTTTTAATAATTTACAATTTGTAAGAATCTAGAAGATAAAAACTTTTGGGTATACGAATAATATTTTTTAATCGTTACTTCTTTGTTCTATCTTTGTTGTATCATACAAAATAATAATGAATCTTACATTTTATAAATATCAAGGAACGGGAAATGATTTTGTGATGATTGATAATCGTACCAATAGTTTTCCCAAAAATAATACCAAACTTGTTGCGTTTTTATGTGACAGAAAATTTGGCATAGGTGCAGATGGTTTAATCTTACTTGAAAATCATGAAAAATATGATTTCAAAATGATGTATTACAATGCAGACGGAAATGAAAGCAGTATGTGTGGTAATGGAGGAAGATGTTTAGTAGCTTTTGCAAAACAACTTCAAATAATTGATAATAAAGCAGCATTTAAAGCTATAGATGGCTATCATTTTGCAACCGTAGATGAAAATCAAATAGTCTCTTTACAGATGAAAGACGTAACTGAAATTAAAAACTTTGATACATATACTTTTTTAAATACAGGTTCTCCTCATCATGTTGAATTAGTTTCGGATCTTAAAACTTTAGATGTAAAAAATAGAGGAAGCCAAATTAGATATTCCAATTTATATGGAAAAGAAGGTAGTAACGTTAACTTTGTGAAACAAATTGACAGTGACAAATTTGCAGTTCGTACGTATGAAAGAGGTGTGGAAGACGAAACTTTATCTTGTGGAACAGGTGTGACTGCTGTAGCAATTGCTATGTATGCAAATAAACTCACACAGGCTAAAAATGTAAAATTAGACGTAGAAGGAGGGGATTTAGAAGTAAGTTTTAAAGAAGAAAATGGAAAATTTACAGATGTTTTTTTAATAGGTCCTGCAAAATTTGTGTTTAAAGGAGAAATAGAAATATAAAATATATGATGTCAATAGGATTGATTTTTTTGGTACTTATTTTAATTGTAGTAATTGCAGCATTAGCTATTAATAAAAATAAATAGTGATTACATTAAAAGGGAAAAATATTTATTTAAGAGCACTAGAACCTGAAGATTTAGAGTTTGTATATGTTGTTGAAAATGACGAAGAAATTTGGGAAGTGAGTAATACGCAAACACCCTACAGTAAATTTTTGATTCGTCAGTATTTAGAAAATGCCCAACAAGATATTTATGAAGCCAAGCAACTGCGATTAGCTATTTGTTTGGGTAGTTCGAATGCAACAATTGGTTTAATTGATCTATTTGATTTTGATCCAAAAAATAATAGAGCAGGAATAGGTATTTTAATTCAGAAAAAAGAAGATAGAACTAAAGGTATTGGTACAGAAGCACTAGATTTATTAATTCAATATGCTTTTAATCAATTGCAATTGCATCAATTATATGCAAATATTGGAGTAGAAAACAAGCATAGTTTGCAACTTTTTTCTAAATTTGGTTTCCAAGAAATAGGAATCAAAAAAGATTGGAACAAAATAAACGGAAACTATCAAGACGAATATTTGGTTCAGTTAATTAATCATAAAAAATAGAAATAAAAAATTGAAAAAGATAATAGCATTTATAGCTGTAGTTGGAATAGTTGTGGCTGCAATAGTAGCATATGTGGTTTATAATAAAGCATTTGTACCCAATACTAAATTTACTGAAAGCGAAGTTTATGTGTATATTCCAACGAATGCTTCCTACGAAGAGGTGAAAGAAATTCTAAGTCCATACCTTACAGATTTGGATAAGTTTGATTTTATGGCAACTAATAGAAAGTACGATCAAAATATAAAAGCAGGTCGTTTTTTATTAAAAAAAGGAATGACTAATTTTGATATTGTTCGATCTTTACGACTCAATTTACCAGTGAAAGTGGCTTTTAATAACCAAGAAAGTATTGGTAATTTAGCAGGTCGATTAGCTTCGCAAACAGAACCCGATAGTTTAGATTTTGTAAAAGCGTTCACTGATCCAGATTTTTTAAAAGAGAATGAGTTTACGGAAGAAACGGTTTTGGCTATGTTTATTCCTGATACATATGAGTTTTATTGGAATACATCTGCTAACAAAATAGCAGATAAAATGGCTAAATCCTACAGGAGATTTTGGAATAATGAAAGAATGATGAAAGCTTCTGATAAGAATTTAACACCATTAGAAGTTTCTACTTTAGCTTCTATCGTTCATAAAGAAACAGTAAAAGTAAGTGAAAGACCAAGAGTAGCTGGTGTTTATTTGAATAGATTGGCAACAGGAATGCCTTTACAAGCTGATCCAACCATTATTTATGCAGTAAAAAAGCGTTCAGGCGATTTTAATCAAATTATAAAAAGAGTTTTGTATGAGGATTTAAAAATAGACTCTCCTTACAATACCTATATAAACGCTGGATTACCTCCAGCACCTATTACAATGCCAGATATTTCAGCTATTGATGCCGTTTTAAATGCCGAAAAACACGATTATTATTATTTTTGTGCTAGTCCTTCAAAACCAGGTTATCATGCTTTCGCTTCTAATTATACGCAACATCAGATAAATGCAAAAGAATATAGTAAATGGGTGAATAAGCTAGGAATTAATCGATAGTTTTTGGAGCAAATCTACAGTAAATATTTGTGGTCCATTTACCTGCTTTTCGTTGCAATCTTTTCTTATTTCTTTAAAAATAAGAAAAGGATTTTCACTGCAATCAGGGCTAGTTGGGTTTTTATTTTCATTTTTGTAACACCTGTTTGTTTTTCACAATCTAAATTCAATCAATTTCTCACTCCTTCAGATACTTTAAATAATTCGAGAAAAACTAAAGTTTATCTTACTGAGTCAGTTGTATTAGGTGGAACGCTTATTGGCTTGAATCAACTTTGGTATAAAGATTACCCTAAATCTAGTTTTCATTTTATAAATGATAATAAGGAATGGCTACAAATGGATAAAATAGGGCATATGTATTCTTCTTATCATTTGGGTAGAGTAGGAGCAGAAATGTTAACGTGGAGTGGTGCCTCAAAAAAAGAACAATTGATTTATGGAGCAACACTAGGTTTAGGTTTTCTGACTGTTGTAGAAGTTTTTGATGGTTTTTCTCAAGAATGGGGAGCTTCTACTGGTGATATGGTTGCTAATGTTTCTGGTACAGCTTTATATGTTTCTCAGGAAGTACTTTGGAAAGAACAAAGAATTATTCCTAAGTTTTCTTTTCATCAAACTCAATATGCTTCTTTACGACCAAAAACTTTAGGTAATGGATTTCAAGAAGAAATCTTAAAAGATTATAATGGACAAACCTATTGGTTGTCTTTTAATATAAAATCCTTTATTAAAAATAAATCCATACCAAAGTGGCTAAATCTAGCGGTTGGATACGGTGCAGAAGGAATGTTGTATGGGACAAATCAAGAAGCATTTAAAAATAATTATATTCAATATTCTTCACGTCAATTTTACCTGAGTTTAGATGTAGATTTGACTAAAATAGAAACAAAGTCCCATTTTTTAAAAACTTTTTTTTCCGTTTTTAATACAATAAAAATCCCTGCTCCAACTCTTCAAATAGCTGGTTTTGACGGATTTAAGGCGCATTTGGTCTATTTTTAGAAAACTTTAACAGCCTCAAAATCAATATTATAAAAAATGTCGTATCTTTGCCCCCGGAAATTTCAGCGTGGTGACAGGGCCTGAGAAATTAAAATTTATGGTAAAAAAAGGTTCGTATTTTTTTGGATTGACCATCCTAGTAGTATTAGTTTCATCAGGATTTAATTCTTTTGAAATTGAAAAAGTAGAAGGGTTTCATTTAGGTAAAAATGAGAAAATTTCTTATGATGTTCCTAGTGAGAATGAAGATGAAATCGAAGTTAAGAACAGCTCAATTGCTGTTCCTTATGTAGGAAAGACTTTTGTTGGTTTTAGACAAGCATTGGCTTTCAAAGAATCAAGAGGTGTTTTAAACATGGTTAACTCTTATGGTTACATGGGTAAATACCAATTTGGAAAGAGTACATTACGTTCTGTAGGTATTTATGACTTTCAAGAATTTTTAAAAAATCCAGAATGGCAAGAAAAGGCTTTTAAAGCACTTATTGCAAAAAATAAATGGGAATTAAGAAAAGAAATTGAAAAGTATAATGGTAGAGTTATAAATGGCGTAAAAATCACAGAATCAGGTTTAATTGCTGCTGCTCACCTTGGAGGAGCAGGTTCGGTAAGAAAGTACCTAAGAAGTAATGGTACAAGAGGCTTTAAAGATGGTTTTGGTACTTCGTTGAGAAGTTATATTAAGAAATTTGGAGGATATGATATTTCTCACATTGCTCCAAATAAAAATGCAAAAGCAAAAGTTAGTTAATTACATTTTATGTATAATAAAAATGCAAGGTCGCTTATGTAAGTCGACCTTGTTTTTTTTCCAGTCAGCTATAGTTTTTGTTTTTATAAACTCTGTTGGTAAAGTAATGTCACAAGCAATACATAAATGAGTGGTTGGTTGTAATATTTGAATCAAATCTTCTAGTAATTTATTATTTCTATAAGGAGTTTCAATAAATAATTGAGATTGATTTCTTTCATGTGATAATCGTTCAAAATGCTTTAATTCGCTCTTTTTTTCTTGATTATCGATAGGTAAGTAGCCGTTAAAAGCAAAACTCTGCCCATTCATACCACTAGCCATTAATGCTAGTAAAATAGAACTTGGTCCTACAAGAGGCACAACTTGAATACCTTTCTCATGAGCCAGTTTTACTATAACAGCACCAGGATCGGCAATACCTGGGCAACCTGATTCACTTAATAAACCTATATTTTTTCCTTCAAGTAAAGGTTGTATCATAGTATAGTGTTCGGCAACTTCAGTATGTTTATTTAATAAAGAAAGTTTTAAGTCTGGTTGTTTTTTTTCAGGATGAATACTTTTTATAAAACGACGAGCAGTTTTTTCGTTTTCTACAATATAATCATCAATAAAATCAATACTTCTTTTAATGGTTTGCGGTAGAACATCTTCTGGAACAACAGTAGTTTCTCCAGGATTAGATAAAGTACAAGGAATTAAATAAAGTTTTCCAAAAGAGGTATTCATTTTTTTGTTAATTTTTTTGCAATAATATCACAAGCTTTATCTAGCATTTTATATACATTTTCAAATCCTTCATCACCACCATAATAGGGATCAGGAACTTCTACATTTTCGTTTGGAAATAACTCGTTTAAAATGAGTTTTACTTTTGATTTTGCTTTTTCGCTAGGGGCTAAGCTTAAAACATTTTTATAGTTAGACATATCCATAGTGTAGATATAGTCAAAGGTTTCAAAATGAGCTGTATTAAAATGTTGTGCCCTTTGATTTGTAATGTCAATTCCGTGCTTTTTTGCTGTAGCTATGGATCTTTTATCGGGTAATTGTCCTACATGCCAATCACCAGTTCCTGCAGAATCTATTATAAAATTTTTCTTTGATAGTTTACTTTGTAATATTCCTTCTGCCAGTGGTGAACGACAGATATTACCTAAACATACCATTAAAATTTTTACAGCCATTTTTTACAAAGAAAGTTTTTTATTAATGTCATCTACAAACTTTCTAAATTGTTTGTCTGTAGTGACTAAATTATCAACTGTTTTGCAAGCGTGTAATACAGTAGCATGATCTCGATCTCCAATTTGATTTCCAATATTTGCTAAAGAAGATTTTGTGTATTTTTTTGCAAAAAACATTGCTAATTGCCTTGCTTGAACAACATGTCTTTTTCTAGTTTTAGATTGAAGTGTTTCAATATCTAATTGAAAGTAATCGGAAACGATTTTTTGAATATAATCGATTGAGATTTCTCTTTTTACATTTTTTACAAACTTTTCAACAACATGTTTTGCTAGTTCAAGATTTACTTCTCTTTTGTTAAATGAAGATTGAGCAATTAAAGAAATGATTGCTCCTTCAAGTTCTCTAACGTTACTTTTGATATTCTTAGCTACATATTCAATAATTTCTTCTGGAATTTCAACTCCATCTCTATATAAAATATTTTTTAATATAGAAATACGAGTTTCATAATCTGGTTGATGTAATTCTGCTGATAATCCCCATTTGAAACGAGATAATAAACGTTGTTCAATATCTTGCATATCAACAGGAGCTTTATCGGAAGTTAAGATGACTTGCTTCCCATTTTGATGTAAATGATTGAAAATATGGAAGAACACATCCTGTGTCCCAGATTTTCCTGATAAAAATTGTACGTCGTCAATAATTAGAACATCTATTAATTGATAAAAATGAATAAAGTCATTTCTAGTATTCTTTTTAACAGAATCTATATATTGCTGGGTGAAAATTTCCGCTGAAATATATAAAACAGTCTTTTCAGGAAATTTGTCCTTAATTTCAACACCTATAGCATGTGCTAAATGTGTTTTTCCTAATCCTACACCTCCAAAAATCAATAAAGGGTTAAAAGAAGTACCTCCAGGTTTATTAGCAACTGCCATACCAGCACTTCTTGCTAATCTATTTGAGTCTCCTTCTAAAAAATTGTCAAAACTATAGTTTGCATTTAATTGTGAGTCTATATTGATGTTTCTAATTCCAGGAATAATAAATGGATTTTTAAGCTCAGGATTTTTTTGTACTATAGGAACATCTACTTCTTGGGTTTTAACAGCTTGTCTGTTATTACTTGGAATCTGTTCTGTAAATGGAAGCTTATTGCCATAAGTATTTTCCATTTTTATTTTGTACAATAATTTAGCACTTTGTCCTAATTCTTTTGTAAGTGCAACTTTAAGTAGTTTTACATAATGCTCTTCTAACCATTCATAGAAAAATTTACTTGGAACTTGAATAGAAAGTGCGTTATCATTTAGGTCAACTGCCTGAATAGGTTCAAACCAAGTTTTGTAGGCTTGTTCCTGAATGTTATCTTTTATGAATAACAGACAATTTTTCCATACCGATTGCGCAGTTTTATCCATATATTTGCTTTTTTTTATAATTATTTATAGCTTTTATAGTAGTTGTCTTACAAAGATGAATGAGTTAATAGCTTTGTAAACGGGAGAACAAATATGTGAACAATTTTCGGTAAAAAAAAATGAAAAGGCTATTGATTTTTAAAAAAAAATATTGTAAGCCTAATGATGATTAATTAATGTTAATTTAAGAAATGTTTAATATGAAGGAATATGAATTTGAGGTAAGAGTACGTTATGCTGAAACTGACCAAATGGGAGTTGTTTATCATGGAAATTATGCTCAGTATTTTGAGATGGGGAGAGTAGAATGGCTTAGAAACCTTGGTGTTTCTTATAAATGGATGGAAGAAAATGGAATTATGTTACCAGTTGTTTCTTTGAATATGAATTACAAGAAGCCAGCTCGTTATGATGATTTATTAAAAGTGAAAACAATCTTTAAAAGTCAGACCTCAGTTAAGATAGAATTTGACTACGAAATTTATAATGAAAAGAATGAGTTATTAACAACTGGTTATTCAATGTTGGTATTTGTAGATATGAAATCGGGTCGCCCAACATTGCCTCCAAACTATGTTGCTGATCGATTGAAAAAACTTTAAAAGAAGACTTATAGAAATTATATATCAAGCTTTTTTATTTCAATTTCAAATAAGGCTTCAAAGATTTCTCGTATTTTTTCTTCGTTTTGTTTTCGAGTGCTAATTTCAATTTGGCAATTCATTTCCATCTTTTGCGAAATAATAGTAAGTTGTTGTTCTTTTATTACTCGCATCGCTTTGTTCATGTTTTTATAATCAAATGTGATTTGGAAATGCGTGTCAATTGTTTTTTCAATTATTACCGAATTGGTTAGTGTCATTTGTGCAGCTGTCTTGTATGCTGAAATTAAGCCACCTACACCTAGTTTGACTCCGCCAAAATAGCGAACTATAACAACGAGTATATTGGTAACATTAAAAGATTGTATTTGTCCGTAGATAGGAGCACCTGCACTGTTATTTGGTTCTCCGTCATCATTGGCTCTGTAATAGATGCTTTCTGTTCCAATTTGGAAAGCATAACACCAATGCCTCGCTGTATGATGTTGTTTTTTTAATTGATTAATGATTTCTTTGACTTCTTCTTCATGGGTTACAGGAAATGCATATCCATAAAATTTACTGTTTTTTTCTTTGAAAAGAATTTCGTCTGATGGGTTTTCTATGGTTTTGTAAGTGTCTGTAAAAAAATCGCTCATTCTAAAAGGATACTAATAGTAGTGCTATAATGGCTAATGCAATACCTATATAATTATGTCTTTTAAGTTTTTCCTTAAATAAAAGAACTCCTATAAGACTTGAGAGCAAAATTACACCAATATTTATTAATGTGAACAATGTAGCGCTCTGAATTTTTTGATTATGAAGAGCTCTTATTAAAAAATACATTGAAAAGTAATTTGGAATACCTAATAAAAAACCGCCAATTAAGTTTTTAAAATGAAAAGTAAATTGATTTTTAATAGTCTGATAAATTAAAACTATAAGCCCAAAAGTAAAAGCGCTTAAGAAAGTAAAAGAGGAAAATAAAGCAATCTCTTCTTCTTTTACCCAGTTTTTTTGAATATAATTCATGCTTGTATCTATGACACCTGAACCAATAAACAATAAAATTGGATATATAAAATTGGAGGGTTCAATTGTGACATCGTTTTCCTTAGTAGTAAAATATACTGCTGCTAAAGCGATAAAAATTCCTATTATTTTTTGCGAACTTAGTTCTTCTTTAAAAAAATAAATTCCAAATAAAACAGGTATGATTAATGACATTTTACTGGCTACTGATGCTACTGAAACTCCGTTTTTTTGAGCTGTTTTTCCCATCGTAAAAAAAATACCAATAAAAAGAATGCCAAGGTAAATACAGTAATATAACCATGGTTTTTCAAAAGTTTCTGTAATAGAAATTTTAGTTTTATTGATAAGTAATCCAACTGAAAAAGCTATAATATAATTAAATATAATAGCTTGTAATGTGTTGATGTTGTATCTGGAAAAAGATTTTAATACAATAAATAAGATACTCGAAAATAAAATAGCTAACAGTAAATAAACCATTAAATTGTTTTTATTATTTCAAGTAGTGAGGTGACATCTTCTGTTTTAGGGTTTATATGCCAAGTTTGTAATCCTACGTTTTTTGCTCCTTCAATATTTTCTAATTTATCATCTACAAATAATGTCTTTTTAGGAACTAAATTATGATTACCAATGATATATTTATAAGTATTCTCATCTGGTTTTCTTTGACCAATTTCAAATGAAAAATAGACTTTTTCAAAACAGCTGTAAAAATCTCTTGCGAAAGATTGACCTACTTTGTGTTCAAACTTATCAATATGAGTAGAATCAGTATTGCTTAAAAGAAATAAACGGTATTTTGATGAAATCATTTGAAGAAATTCAAGGCGATATAATGGAAAATCTAGTAATAAGGCATTCCAAGCTTCTCGAATTGTTACTAATTCGGCTCCATTAGTGTGTTTCTGTACACCTTTAATAAACTCTAATTCATCTATTTTGCCTACCTCATAGCTTTTGTTAAGCTTGTCTAATTCAGAGTTCCATTCTTTAATGCCTAGTTCATGTAATGCTTTTTGGGTGGCATCAAAATCCAAATTGATAAAAACATCCCCAAAATCAAAAATAATCGTGTCAATCATAATTTCTGAATAAGTTTAGTGTATCGTCCATTATGCTAATTGTTTTTTTAGGAATTGAATTGAGAAGAGGAGCTTTTATTCCTGAATTCAATTGATTTTTACCTATAAAAACACGAGCTTCGTCCCATAAATTCAAGTCTATAAAAGATTGTAATGTTTTTAAACCACCTTCAATTATTATAGATTGTATTTCATTTTTGTGCAAACGATTTGTTAAATTTAATAAAAAATCGGCATCAAAAACAATATTTTCGTAAATAATGTTTTTATTTTTTGTTAAAATAATATCTTCTGTAAAGAAAAAAGAAGTTGTTTTTCCGTCTTTAACAGCAAATGATTCTGTAATTTTATTTGATTTATCAATGATGATTCTAACAGGATTTATCCCTTTAAAATCTCTTGTGTTCAATTTTGGATTATCATCAAGGACTGTATTTGTTCCTACAAGAATAGACTGCTCTTCTGCTCTCCATTTATGAACTAATTGTCTAGAATAAGTATTGGTAATCCAAATTGGACTTAATTTTTCTTGCTCTGTTTCTCTTTGTTTTTTATCAGGAGCGATAAAACCATCTAAACTTTCTGCCCATTTTAAGATGATATAAGGTCTTTTTTTAGCATGAAATGTAAAAAAACGTTTGTTCAGCTCATTACATTTGTCTTCTAAAACACCAACAGTAACTGTAATATTATTTTCAATTAGTTTTTTTATTCCACTTCCTGCCACTTTTGCAAATGGGTCTATAGTACCTATAACTACATTAGGAATTTTATTTGCAATAATTAAATCGCAACAAGGTGGTGTTTTTCCAAAATGACTACACGGTTCTAAACTTACATAAATAGTCGCTTTTGTAAGTAACGATTTGTCTTTTACAGTTTGAATAGCATTAACTTCAGCATGTGCTTCACCAGATTTTCTATGCCAACCTTCTCCTATAATTTTATTGTCATAAACAATTACACTACCTACTAAAGGATTAGGATATGTAGTTCCTAAACCATTTTTTGCTAGTTCAATACAGCGGTTTATGTAGAATTCATGTGTGTTCATAGTACAAATGTAGTATTTTTAATATAGAAATTAACTCACATTTGTATCAATTTATGTACTTTTACCATACAAATTTTTGATTATGATAATTAGAAAAATTGAGCAAAAAGATAATGCTCAAATGGCAAAAGTAATTAGAACTGTTTTTGAAGAATTAGAAGCTCCAAAAGAGGGAACAGCTTATGCAGATCCTATACTTGATACTTTATATGAGGTTTATAAAGAAGATAGGTCTATTTATTTAGTGGTCGAAAAGAATGGTCAAGTTTTAGGTGGTTGTGGAATTGCTCCTCTTGAAAATGAAGGAACTCATGTATGTGAGTTACAAAAAATGTATTTTGCTCCTGAAATAAGAGGGACTGGTTTGGCAAAACAAATTATAGGAGATTGTTTACTTTTTGCTAAGCAAAAAGGGTTTTCTTTATGTTATTTAGAAACACTTTCTTTTATGAAAGCGGCTCAAAAGTTATATGTTAATTTAGGCTTTAAGCCTCTTGATGCTCCAATGGGAAATACAGGGCACAACAGTTGTGAAGTTTGGATGACAAGAGAATTATAAAATAAATTAGTACCAAATTAAGATGTTTTTAAAAGAATATAAAGCATATTTTACTTCGCAATTAGAAAGTATAGTTGATGCAATGGAGATAGAGAGTTTCTTCTTTATTATTTTAGAATATTTACATCAAATGAAAAGAGTGGATTTAGCTTTGAATCCTAATTTTGAATTAAATGAAGTTGATTTGGCTAAATGGAATTCTATCTTGAAAGAACTTAAACAGGAAAAACCAATTCAATATAGTATTGGTGAAACCGAGTTTTATGGCTTACGTTTTTTTGTAAATAAAAACACTTTAATTCCTAGACCAGAAACTGAAGAATTAGTAGAATGGATTATAGAAAGTCAGAAAGAAGTTAAAAGTCAGAAATCAGAGCTTAAAATTTTAGATATTGGCACAGGTTCGGGTTGTATTCCTATTGCTCTTAAAATAAATATTCCAAATGCAGAAGTTTCAGCAATTGATGTCTCAGAAGATGCTTTAGTTGTAGCCAAAAAAAATGCTATTGAAAATAAAGCAGAAATCAATTTTATAAAAGTTAATATTTTAGAAGTTACTAATTTAGAGACTCAATTTGATGTTATTGTTTCTAATCCTCCTTATGTAAGAAACTTGGAAAAACATGAAATAAATAAGAACGTTTTAGAATACGAACCTCACTTAGCATTATTCGTTGAAGATAATGATGCTCTACTTTTTTATAGAAAAATAGCAGAACTAGCCAAAATAAATCTTTCAGAAAATGGAATGTTATTTTTTGAAATCAACCAATATTTAGGAAATGAAACTACTCAATTATTAGAATCTTTAGCCTTTAAAAACATCAAATTAAAGAAAGATTTTTATGGGAATGATAGAATGATCTGCTGTAATTTATGATCTACTTTGTGGTTATTTGGTAAAAATAACCTTGTTTCTTTATTATTAGTATAAAAAAATATCTATTTAAATATCAAATTGATAAAAATTGCTTCAATTGTTATAAAGTATGATTGTTTTATTATAGTTTTTTAGTGGTGGTTAAAATACTTTTACAAAACAGTTACTATATCGATGTAGTAAGCTAGTAAAAAATATTTAACTATTAAAAACTATTAAAAGATGAAAAATTATCTATTAATTGCTTGTTTAGCAATGTTGTTAAGTTCGTGTTCAACTGAAGAAGATTTCAATCAAGACAAACAAGATCTTGTAACAGAAACAAAAGATAACGCTACTATTGCTTCTAGATCAGGAACAGTTACAGGTCAATATGGTATTTATCATGACCCTGATTATAGGTGGGCATTTGTACAAAATAATATTTGGTCGTTAGATGATGGCGATTATGGAGCTGATCCTCAACAGTATGTTTGGTATAATGATATTAATAATTGGGGCGTAAAGGCCTATACAACTACTGGGAAATATTCTTACAGTGGTGTAAAATCTTATGCAGGTTTAGTGTATGGAAGACATTATAATAATGTTTCTAGAAATAATAATGGCTTTCCAAAACAAATTAAAAACATCACCAGTAATTTAACAGCAGAATGGAGTATGTATGTTTTAAATGATGGAGGTAGTGGCGCAAAATATAACTCTAGTTTTGATATTTGGTTTGATCCCAATCAAAATCAACAAAGTACAAACAAATATGAAATCATGATTTGGACCAAAAGAAAAGGACAGTGGCCGATAAATGAAAACAACAACATAAACACACCTTGGAAGTCAAATGTTTGGGTATGGAATGCATATTATAACGTATATAAAGGTTCGATTGGACAACAACAAGTACTAACTTTCGTTCAACTTACAGGATATAATGGCAGTAACAACGGAACAGGATATATTAACGCACCTTTAAAAAAATTTATTGATAATGCCGTTAGTTGGGGTTGGATGAGTAATACTAATTACCTGACAAGTATTCAAGCTGGTTTTGAAATTTGTACAGCAGGAACTGGTCCAGCAGATAATCAAAAAGCAAACTTTGTAACCAGTAAGTTTAGTTTAAGAATATAAAAGTTAATTGTCTAAAAAAAAACACCCTTTTCATGTTTTTGAAAAGGGTGTTTTTTTATAAAGTAAACGTTATTCATATCTTAACGCTTCCACAGGATCTAGTTTTGATGCTTTTATAGCAGGATATAAACCAGAAATAATGGTTACGATTAGTGTTGTTATAAAAGCGGCAAACATAGCAAGCCAAGGAATTACAAAAGAAAATCCTGCAACTAAAGAAATAGCAGTTCCTAGTATTATTCCAAAGATAATTCCTAAAAACCCTCCTATTTGACTGATAATAAAAGTCTCAGTAAAAAATTGCCAAGCGATTGTGCTTCTTTTTGCACCAAGTGATTTTCTAATACCAATTTCCCTTGTACGCTCACTAACAGAAACAAGCATAATATTCATAAGAGCAATGGTTGAACCAAAAACGGTTATAGCACCAATAATTACAGCTACTAAGTTAATCACAGCTAAATTTGAACCTAAAGTTTGAATTAAATCGTCACTACGTTCAATACCAAAGTTGTTTTTTTGTATTGGATTTAATTTTCGAATCAATCGCATGGTTAAAGTAGCATCATCAACAGCTTCGTCTAAAAGCGCTTCGTTATGTACTTTAATATCTAAATCATAATTTATATTTGGAGTTGAAAAAATTGAACGTGCAATTTGATTAGGAATTAGAACACGCAAATCTTGACTGTTGCCAAAAGTAGAACCTTTCTCTTTTAAAACACCTATTACTTTAAATTTAGCTCCACGAATAGAAATGGTTTTTTCTAAAGGATTTTTATTTTTAAAAAGGCCTTTCAGAAAGTCAGAACCTAAAATACAAACATAATTATTATTAGCTACATCAAAAGAATTAAAGTTTCTTCCTGTTGTAACTTCCAAACCTTTGTTAGGGCAAAAATTTTCATCAATTCCTATAATATTAATTTCGGGATCAGTTTTATCACCTTGGTGTTTTACTTCAATTCCAGAAGCTGCTGTGAAAGATAAAGACGTAGATGTAAACGGAAAAGTAAATTTATCTTTAAAAGCTTTTGCTTGTGGGTAACTAATTATAGGATTCACTTTTTGTTCAACATCATTTCGATTAATTTCTGCCGAAAAATCATAGCGACTTATTGAAAAAGTATTGGCTCCCATAGAAGCAAAATTTCCAAATAAATTATTTTCCAAGGCCTTAGTCAAGGTAAGAATACCTACTAAAAAGGTAATTCCTATCATGATAATTAAAACCGTTAATGCTGTACGCAACACTTGACCCTTTATAGAGTCTAGAGCTATCCTTGTATTTTCTTTAAATAATCCTACCATAACGACTATTAGACTTTAAAAGAGAAGATTTGTTACATTTTTTTAGTAATTAGTGAAAAGTTATTAGTAATTAGTTTTATAATTTTTCTTAATCAGTAATAAATTCGATATTTGCATTTTAGATGTTCTAAAGAAAATGTAACTATTTATACGGTGCATTTTTCAATTGACACATTGACACATTATCAAATTGACACATTCATAAAAATGGCTCAAAAACCAAGTATACCAAAAGGAACTCGTGATTTTTCACCTGTTGAAGTAGCAAAACGCAATTATATTTTTAGTACAATAAAAACCAATTTTGAAAAATTTGGTTTCCAACCTATTGAAACTCCTTCTTTTGAAAACTCAGAAACCTTAATGGGAAAATATGGCGAAGAAGGAGATCGACTTATTTTTAAGATTTTGAATTCGGGGAATTTTTTCTATAACAAGAAAAGTAAAATAGAGATACCAGAATCTATAGAAGAATTACAAATAAATTCAGCGGAAACAATTTCTATTGAGCAACGTATAGAATTAAATAAATTCACAGGGAAAATCTCAGAAAAAGCACTTCGTTACGATTTAACGGTTCCTTTTGCGCGTTATGTTGTCCAGCACCAAAATGAAATTGAATTTCCATTTAAAAGATACCAAATTCAACCTGTTTGGAGAGCAGATAATCCTCAAAAAGGTCGTTTTAGAGAGTTTTTTCAATGTGATGCTGACGTAGTAGGTTCCAATTCGCTTTGGCAAGAAGTAGAATTGGCACAATTGTATGATTCGGTTTTTAGTCAATTGGGTTTAAATGGAGTTACTATTAAAATCAACAATCGTAAAATCTTATCAGGAATTGCTGAGGTAATTGGTGCTTCTGATAAGTTAATCGATTTTACGGTTGCTTTAGATAAATTAGATAAAATAGGAGAAGAAGGTGTAAAGAAAGAGATGCTCGAAAAAGGAATTTCTGAAAGTGCTATCGAAAAAGTGCAACCTTTATTTAGTTTCACAGGAACAATTTCTGAAAAAATAACAAAATTAGGAGATTTATTAGCTTCTTCAGAAGAAGGAATGAAAGGAGTGGAAGAACTATTATTTATTTGCGATAATGTAAATGAAATTGGTTTACAAACTGCAACTTTAGATTTAGATGTTACTTTAGCACGTGGTTTAAATTATTATACTGGAGCTATCTTTGAAGTGTCAGCACCTAAAGAAGTAAAAATGGGTTCTATTGGTGGTGGTGGTCGTTATGATGATCTAACTGGAATTTTCGGATTAAAAAACATGAGTGGTGTTGGGATCTCTTTTGGCTTGGACCGAATTGCTTTGGTCATCGAAGAATTGGGTTTGTTTCCAGAAACGGTTACTGAAACTTCAAAAGCATTGTTTTTAAATTTTGGATTAGAAGAAGCGAAATACGCTATGAAAGCTGTTGCCAAATTAAGACAAGTAGGAATAAAAGTAGAAATGTATCCTGATGCTACTAAAATTGGTAAACAATTTCAACATGCTGATAAAAGAGGGATTCCTTTTGCTGTAATAGTCGGAGAAGAAGAAATGAGAAACAATCAATTTGGAATTAAAAATTTAGCTTCAGGCGAACAAGAAAAAGTAGATTTTGAGGTCCTGTTAAATAAGTTGCAAGAGAATAAATAAAGCTTATTGTAAAATAGTTATTTTGTAAGTAATAGTACATTTCATTTGCCTCAAAATCCTTACTTTTGGAGCTTCAATAAATACAATAGATCATGTCAGATACAATAGAAAAAGTAAAATGTTTAATAATAGGTTCTGGACCAGCAGGTTATACTGCAGCGATTTATGCAGCTAGAGCGAATATGTTTCCAGTTTTATATCAAGGGCAACAACCTGGAGGACAATTAACTACTACAAATGAGGTAGAAAATTTTCCAGGTTATCCTGATGGTGTAACTGGACCAGAAATGATGGTGCAATTGCAAGAGCAAGCGAAACGTTTTGGTTCAGATATACGAGATGGTTGGGCAACTAAAGTAGATTTTTCAGGAGCTATTCATAAAGTATGGATCAATGATACGATTGAAATTCATGCAGACACTGTAATTATTTCTACAGGAGCAACTGCTAAATATTTAGGATTACCTTCTGAACAAAAGTATCTACAATTAGGTGGTGGAGTTTCGGCTTGTGCTGTTTGTGACGGTTTCTTTTATAGAAACCAAGAAGTGGTAATCGTTGGAGCAGGAGATAGTGCTTGTGAAGAAGCACATTATTTATCTAACATTTGTAAAAAAGTAACTATGTTAGTTAGAAGTGATAAATTCAGAGCTTCTAGAATTATGGAAGAGCGTGTTAGAAATACACCAAATATTGAAATTTTATTACACACAGAAACGGAAGAAGTTGTGGGTGATGGTCAAGTTGTAACCGCTGTAAAAGCTAAAAACAGAACTACAGGTGAAGTTACAGAAATTCCAGCAACAGGATTTTTTGTAGCGATAGGTCACAAGCCAAATACTGATATTTTTGCAGATTATTTGGATTTAGACGAAACAGGATACATTAAAAATATTCCTGGAACTGCTAAAACAAATGTAGCAGGTGTTTTCGTAGGTGGTGATGCTGCTGATCATGTTTATAGACAAGCTATTACTGCAGCTGGAACAGGTTGTATGGCTGCACTAGATGCTGAGCGTTACTTGGCTGCAAAACATTAAAAATTAAGTTTTTAAAATAGTAAAGAATGTCATTCTAAAAGTTATAATCGTATAAGATTTGTTTCGTTTAGAATGACATTTTTTATTCTCTAAACAATCTCGCTTTTTGAACATTCATAACTGGATAGGATAAGACTTCTGGATTTTCCTCAGTATTATCTCCTGATTTTTCAACTTTAGTTTTATGGGTATACATAATTTCAAAATCAACATAGTTTTCTTTGAAATGTTCTGTAGTAGTGAGTAAGCTATTTTGTACTTCAAAAATCGAATATAATGTATTGTCTTTTACTAACGCATTTAATAAGATACCGTTATTTTCATCTATAATAAATACTCCTTTAGCTTTGTCTTTTTCTATTAAAGTATATTTTCTTTCTTGGTTCGTTTTATCAGATTTGTAAATAATTGTGTAACGGTATTTACCAATAGTATCTGTAGGTAATAAATGTAATTCCATATCAATTACTTGATTGCCACTTTGGTTATAGATATTCAATTTACCTTTATATTTTCCAAAAAAATCAGTTGGAAAAGTTTTAGTATTTTGACTAAAACTAATACTTGTAATAAAAAGGAATAAAAGAATATTTAATCGCATTAGTTTTCTTTTTTATATAAAGTAGTTGTGTTTGTGAATTTTTTTATTTCAATTTTTGGTTCACCAAATAATTCAATTTGGGTTTTTCCAGAAGCAGAAATAGCAATGTCATTAATTGCTTTTACTTCGCATTTTGCATAGTTTTCAATTGTTAAATCTACAGAAGCCACACTAAACTTATTGGCTATTAAATTAGCATTATTGTCTAATCTTATTTTCGCATTAGTGGCATCTCCTTCAATTTTTGCCTCTGCTCTTTCATAAAGATCTATTTTAACTTCTGGTGAAGCTACTAAAGCTTTAAGTTCAGCATTTTTGCTAAGTTGAAGAGTAGTATTTTGAGCTTTTACATTAATTTCTGCTTCTGATTTGTCATTTAAAATTAAAGTAAAAGAAGTAGAGTTTACATTTAAGTAAGAAACCGAATTATCAAAGTTTTTGATAGTGATGCTATCTAGTTGTAAGGCATTTAGAGCGTGTAGTTTGGCATCGTTTTTTACAGTAATTAACTTTAATTCAGACGCATAATTGATACGTAAATCAAATTTTTTAGCACTACTAACTGTCTTTAGAGTTGTAATGCGAAGTGTATTTCCTGTTATAGAAAAATTAACAACATCATGTAAATTATCATCTGCTTCAATTTCGATAGATGGTGTATCTGCTTTTACTAGATAAATTTCAATATTATCTTCAATTTCAATATTTTCAAAACTTTCAACCTCTTTTATAGTATGGGTAATAATTTTGGAACCTTTAATTTTGTCTTTTTTTTGAGCTAAACTAATGGTGGATGAAAATAACACTAAAAGTAAAAATGCAATTTGTTTCATTTTAATAAATTATAATTTGACGGATTAAACTATTCAATAATCATTCCAAAAGTTTTTTTAAAATTGAATGTTTAACTTAAGACAAATATAAAAAAAAACATCAGCTGTAGACTGATGTTTTGTAAAAGATGTTATTTTGAATGAACGCTTCCGCCCGAGCTTTCTTCTACTTGTAATGAATTCGGTTTAGTAACGACATTAATACTACTTCCACTTGAGGCATCGGCTTTTAATTCATTGATAACATTAACTCTTGTAGAGCTTCCGCTAGAAGACTCAGATTGTCCATTTTGAGCAATTAGTTTTCCTAAACTGATGTTGCTTCCGCTTGAAGACTTTGTGTTTAGTGTATTGGTTTTCCCTTTAGCAATTATAGTACTTCCGCTACTGCTTTCACAAGATAAAGTATTGGCAACAACGTCAATGTTTATAGTACTTCCACTGCTAGACTCTACTTCTAGGTTCTCAAAATTTAGTTCTTTGTCACTAGTAACACTAGCACCACTAGATGATGATAATTTGTTTAAATTAGAGGTAGAAACATATACTTTTTTAGCTTGTGAATCTAAAATATTAACATCCGAATAAATTACAAGTGTTCCTTCTTTAATTTGGGTAAAAATATGATCTTGCAGATTTTCATCGGCTTTAACCACAATCTTGTTTGTATTATCTTGATTAATGATTACATCTAGCCCATTTTTAGCCGAAATAGCATTAAAGTCTTCGGTTACAGTTCTACTTACTTCTACTATTTTTCCGTTTCCAGAGATAGTTTCGTTATTCCAATTTGAATTTACGCACGATTGTAATAACAATACTGAAATGATTGTTACAATCGCTTTGGTAATTTGAATAATTAATTTAGTCATGACAATTTGTTTATTAGTTGTTATTTTAATTTATTCAGTTTCAATGCTAAGTTTATCTTCAGTTACATTGATTTTTAATTCTTTGTTGTTTAAACGAATAGACATGTTTTCAACTCTTTCTGAATCATCGTCGTCGTCGTCGTTTTCCTCCTCAGGACAATTGGTACATATCACTTTATTATCTTCTACTTTGTAAACATAGTCATCTGAACTATAATGTAGATTGAAGAAATCGTTATCAGACCAATCATAATCTTGTACGCTTTCATCAGGTTGTACATAAGTACCTTTTGGTAAATAGATGTAAATATTGACTTCTTGGTCTCTAAATTTATTTCCAAAAGCAGTTATGAAATAATTGTCTAAATTAACTCTATTTCCTTGAATGTCAAAATTATATCTAATTTTTTCTGAACGACTAGTAGCTTCTTTATGAGATTTTCCAGTAGCTGACCTTTCTACTTGTATGAAAGGTTGGTTTTCTTCTGTTTTAAGAAAATGTACTCTCACTTTTGTAGAATAAATAATTTCTTTATTGTTTTCATCATGTCTGTATTTATGATTTTCTCTTTCATGAATACTTTTTGCATAATAATTATTGTATTGCATTCTTACATGTAAGGTATCTGTGGGTTGTATAAATAATTGTTCTTTTTTTACCGTTTTACCTTCAAAACCTATTGCAGTAGCTTGCTGTATTCCTAAATATGTAATTCCTATAATAGATACAATCCAGACAGCTAACAAAGAGTATTTGAAATAATTTCCAATAGATTTCATATTATTTACTAATAATTTTAAGCCAAGTATTAGTAAGAAAAATAAAGGTATTCCAACACTAAATAACAATAATAATCCCTGAATCCACATAGGAACATCAAAGTCCAATGGTGTATGGATATTGTTAAAGATATATGAGTTAGGTAATGATGATGAAAATATCATAAATAAAGAACTTACGATAATACCTAACAATACTAAAGCTGAAAAGAAAATAATAAATACACCAACTATTTTTGCAACTATTTTAAAAAAGCCAAGGAATAAATCGCTTAATGTTGAACCAATTTGATTTGCACCAGATCTTGCAGAATTTGCAATTTTTTGGTGATCTAAATTATTTATTTTATCAGTAATTTCATGTATTCCTTCTTTAACTTTTTTTTCGATATTTGAAATATTGATAGGTTCTCCTCTCATTTCTAGTTTTTGAGAGGTAGTTACAGCTTCAGGAACTATAATCCATAAAAGGAGATAGATTAATATTGGGCTACCTACACCAGCTACAACAATTAACACAATACCTAATCGAATCCAAAGCGGATCAATATTAAAGTAGTGACCAAAACCTGCTGAAACACCACCTAAAATAGCGTTGTCTTTATCTCTAAATAATTTTCTTGATTTCCCCGTTTTTGTAGTGCTAGTATACGAAGAATCATTAGAATAAGATGTCTCTTCATCTATTTTATAGTCTTCTGGTTGTCCCATAATAGCAATAACCTCGTCTATTTCAGTTAGACTAATAACTTGTTTTTCGCTCTTAATTCTTTCCTGAAAAAGTTCTGCTATTCTACTTTCTATGTCTTTTATTATCTCATCTCTTCCTTCTGGAGAAAGTGATCGTTTCACAGCATCAAAATAACGTGTTAATTTTTGATACGCATCTTCATCTATATGAAAAAAGAAACCTCCTAAATTTATACTAATTGTTTTGTTCATGACTATTATTTTTGACTAGTTTGTGTTATTATATTCACTGCATCAGATAATTCTGTCCAAGTGTTGTTTAATTCATTTAAAAATTCTTGACCTAATTCGGTTAATCCATAATATTTTCTTGGTGGTCCAGATGTAGATTCTTCCCAACGATAACTTAATAAGCCATCATTTTTTAACCTAGTTAATAAAGGGTAAACAGTTCCTTCAACTACTAGTAATTTCGCGTTTTTTAGAGTCTCTAGAATTTCAGAAGTATAGGCATCATTTACTTTTAATACAGAAAGGATGCAGAACTCTAAAACACCTTTTCTCATTTGAGCTTTTGTGTTTTCAATATTCATAATTCATTTTGTTTTTAATTAAACTGTTCATTTTTTGATTTTTCTGTTCCAAATTTTAATAAGGTTCAGACGATTTGATTGATTGATTTGATGATTGAAACTATTTTATAAAATTGATTGTTAGCGGGTAGTTATAATACTCTCCATTAGCACTTTTAAAAGAGGCATAAATGATTAGAAAAAATTCACTTAGTTTTAAAAAGAACACTAGAATTAAGGCTACTAAGCCAAGAATAACCATTCCTGTTATGTTTTGAGTTGTAATAATTTCTCTTATTGTAACTTGATTATCGCTTATTTCTAGTTTCTCAGCAATACTTATAAACCAATATAAACAAGTAGGTATTGCAATTATTAAGGCTATTAAAGAATATAGTAAAATACTTAATTGAAAATTTAAGGCTTGTTTTCCATTATAATCTACAAAAGCTGATTTTTCTTTTTTTGAAGTCCATAATAATAGAGGAAATAAATAATTACCAAAAGGGATTAAGTATTGACTTAATGTGCTTAAATGAATTAGTGATCCTATACTTTTTTCGTTTGATGTTTCCATAATCTATTTTTGTTTTTATTGTTTTTTTTAAAGAACTATCTTATAGCTATTAATTTCTTATACAAAGATAAGTCTAAAAACTAGTATTATGTTACGCATAGTACTATTTTTTAACATAAAATTAACAATTACTAAAAATAGTATGAATGCATAGTATTTTTTGTATTTTTACAAAAAATATAGAAATTATGCGATTTACACCTTCAAAATTAAATGCTTTTATGTTCTTTAAATTACCTGCAGCCTATTGGTGTGGCGTAAGAGTAAAAGAGATTACAAGTGAACACTGTGTAGTAACTGTAAAACATAGATGGTTTAATCAAAATCCATTTAAATCAATGTATTTTGCTGTCCAAGCTATGGCTGCAGAGTTTACTACAGGAGCTTTAGTGATGTATCAAATAAAGGAAAGTGGTGCTAATATTTCTATGTTAGTGGCTAATAATAAAGGTTCTTTTACTAAAAAAGCAACTGGTAGAATAGCTTTTACTTGTATACAAGGTAACGATATTAAAGAAGCGATTCAAAAAGCAATAGATACTAAAGAAGGTCAAACTATATGGGTTACATCTATAGGTGTAAATGAAAAAGGAGAACAAGTTTCTGAAATGTTGTTTGAATGGACAGTAAAGGTAAGAGGATAAATTTTCAACACATGTTAACGTTAGTTAATTAATTGATGTTAGGTTTAATACTTCGTATTTTTGTATAAAACGTAATTGTATGAAAGTTTTAATAACAGGGGCTACTGGTCTAGTTGGTAACGAGTTGTCAGACTTGTTATTGCAGAATGGTATATCTATACATTATTTATCTACTTCAAAATCAAAATTAGTTTCAGAATCTAATTATAAAGGTTTTTATTGGAACCCAAACGCTGGTGAAATCGATAAAAATGCATTTGATGAAGTGGATGTGATAATACATCTTGCTGGTGCTTCTGTCTCTGAAAGATGGACTACTTCCTATAAAGAAGAGATAATTAATAGTAGAGTTTTATCTACTCGATTAATATTTCAGACATTGTCAAAAAATCAAAATCAGGTAAAGCACATTATTTCAGCTTCTGCTATTGGAATTTATCCAAATAGCTATGATGTTGTTTATAAGGAGAATGAAGAAGAAGTTGATGATTCTTTTTTAGGAGAAGTTGTTTTAAAATGGGAAAAGGAAGTAGATCATTTTAAAAGGATTTCAATAGCAGTTACTAAAGTTAGAACAGGAATTGTTTTAGCTAAAGAAGGTGGTGCACTTAAGAAAATGACAACACCAATTAAATTTGGTGTTGGTGCTGCTTTTGGTACAGGAAAACAATATCAGTCTTGGATACACAATCATGATTTAGCATCTATATATTATTATATACTTTTAAATAAACTTGAAGGAATTTATAATGCTGTGTCACCTTATCCTGTAACTAATGAAGGGTTAACTAAAGCCATTGCAAAAACGATTAATGCTCCTTATTTTATGCCAAATATTCCTAAGTTTCTTTTAAAGTTAGTTTTAGGAGAGATGCATCAAATTTTATTTACTAGTCAGAATGTAAGCGCAAGGAAGATATTAGATAAAGGATTTCAGTTTAAGTTTGCTTCATTAGACAAAGCATTACAAGATTTATTGAAATAGAAAAAGTCTTTAATAATGAAAATGCCCCAAAAAGTCAGACACTATTTGGGGCATTTTTATAAAAAAACAAAATTTAAGATTACTTAGTAGCCTTAACTTTTATAGTAAGTTCAATTTCGTCATTAACAAATTTATCTTTTAAATCATCAAAAATAGATTTTGAAGCATAGTTAACACCCCATAAAGTTCTATCAATTTTAAAAGAATCAGAAATTAAAGAAACCTCATTTTCATTAATAGAAATAGCTGCAGGAAAACTAATTTCTTTAGCGATGTCTTTCATGGTTAAAGTTCCGTTTACTGTGAATTTTCCATCAGTTTCACTAACAGAATTTATTTTAAAACTACTTGTTGGAAATTTAGAAGTATTAAAGAAATGATCTTCTCCTTCTTTTTCACCTGTCCCTTTTAAATGAGTTTCTAAATCGGTTTTTCCAGTCTCTTCTGTTAAATCAGTAACCGTGATAGAAGTCATATCAATAATAAAAGAACCATTAGTAATCTTACCATCAGTAATTTCAAAATTACCTTCTTTAATAGCAATTGTTCCTGTATGTTTTCCAGCAGGTTTAGAACCTACCCAATCAATTATTGAAAAAGTAGTATCTACATTGTATTTTCCTGAAACACCTACTTCTGTAGTAGTGTTTTCTGTTGTTGTTTCAGTATTTTCTGTTGGAGTTTCTTTTTTACAACTACTTAAAGAAAAGATTGTAATTAAAGCCAAACTTAAAACGCTTTTTTTCATGATAAAATTTTTAAAATATTTATTTTGATTTGAATTGGTTCAAATATATGTATAAAAAGGCAAATTTAAAAGCTAAAAATACCTATTACTTAATCTGTAATATTGTTGATGATTATGACAATTTGACATTTTTTAGTCTTTGGCAATAGATTTGCTAATTATAGAAAATAAAATTTATCTAAATAAAAATAAATATGAGTCAAGATAATACTGAAAACATTGAGAAAGAAAACATTGAAAAAGATACTGTTCAAGAGGGAAATGTTTCAGAAGATCAAGCCGTTGAGTTAACAGTTGAAGAACAACTTCAGGAAGATTTAGCCAAGGAGAAAGATAAGTTTTTGCGTTTATTTGCTGAATTTGAAAATTACAAAAAAAGAACCTCTAAAGAGCGAATTGATTTATTTAAAACAGCTAATCAGGAAGTTTTACAGTCTATGTTGCCTGTGTTGGATGATTTTGACAGAGCTTGGGAACAAGTTTCTAAATCAGAAGATGAAGCATTGGTAAAAGGAGTAGAGTTGATTCATGAAAAACTAAAATCAACGTTAGTTTCTAAAGGGTTAGAAGTTGTGGAAATTAAATCTGGAGATGTTTTTAATGCTGATTTTGCTGAAGCAATTACTCAAATTCCGGCTCCTTCTGATGATTTAAAAGGAAAAATAGTAGATGTTATTGAAAAAGGATATAAACTTGGAGATAAGATTATTCGTTTTCCTAAAGTTGTAATAGGTAATTAAGAATACAAATTGTCAGTTCGAGTATTCTAAATAGTTTAGGATGTATCGATAACAAGTTGAAAACTGTATATATGAAAAAAGATTTTTACGAAATATTAGGTATTAGCAAAGGTGCCTCCGCAGAAGAAATAAAGAAAGCTTATAGAAAAAAAGCAATTCAATATCATCCAGATAAAAATCCTGGTGACACACAAGCTGAAGAAAATTTTAAATTGGCTGCTGAAGCATATGAAGTTTTAAGTGATGCTGACAAAAAAGCACGTTATGATCAATATGGTCATGCTGCATTTGATGGTGCTGGTGGTTTTGGAGGTGGCGGTCACATGAATATGGATGACATCTTTAGTCAGTTTGGAGATATTTTTGGAAGTGCTTTCGGTGGAGGATTTGGTGGAGGATTTAATGGTGGAGGTCAAAGAAGAGTGAAAGGAAGTAATCTTAGAATTAAAGTAAAGCTTACTTTAGAAGACATTGTTAATGGTGTTGAAAAGAAAGTAAAAGTAAAACGTAAAGTTCAAGCTAAAGGAGTTACTTATAGAACTTGTTCTACTTGTAATGGAAGTGGACAAATCATGAGAGTAGCAAATACTATTCTTGGAAGAATGCAAACAGCTTCTACTTGTAATGCATGTGGAGGTTCTGGTCAAATATTAGATGCTAAACCTTCTGGTGCAGATGCTCAAGGTATGATAATGGAAGATGATACTGTATCAATTAAAATTCCAGCGGGAGTTGTAGACGGTATGCAGTTAAAGGTTTCTAACAAAGGGAATGAAGCTCCTGGTAACAATAGTGTTCCTGGTGACTTAATTGTAGCAATTGAGGAATTGGAACATGATTTTCTAAAACGTGAAGGTGAAAACCTTCATTATGATTTATATATCAGCTTTCCAGAAGCAGCTTTGGGTATTTCAAAAGAGATTGAAGCAGTAGGCGGAAAAGTAAGAATAAAATTAGAAGAAGGAATACAATCAGGTAAAATACTTCGTTTGAAAGGTAAGGGAATTCCTAGCTTAAATGGTTATGGAAATGGGGACTTATTGGTGCATGTTAATGTTTGGACTCCTAAAACTTTAAATAAAGAACAAAAAGTCTTTTTTGAAAATATGTTAAGTGATGATAATTTCAGGCCATCCCCTGAAAAATCAGATAAATCTTTTTTTGAAAAAGTAAAGGATATGTTTTCATAATTGGATAAAAATATATACATTTGAAATTCACTTCCTTACGGAAAGTGAATTTTTCTTTTTCATAGCAATTTTTCCCATCCTTCGTAAAAAAGGGATGGGTTTTTTGTAACATTTTCTTAAATTTCCTACTAATTTGTATAAATTCCTAATTATGCACTATTTAGTAACACATGAAAACTACAAGAAATTGATTTTTTTAGCAGATAATTCTGTTGTTGCTGAAATGAACTATAAGGATTGGTTTAATTCAAAACCTTATATAAATTGTAAAAATGGATCAAATTACATCTTTGAAAAGCCAAGTGTTTGGAAGCTGGATTTTATAGTTAAAAAAAATGTTACAGTTCTTTTAGAGTTTAGTTTCAATTGGAACTCATCTATAACAATTATCTCTCAAAAAAAGGGTATTGTAAAAAAGATGTTTGTAAAAATGGAAAGTATTTGGAAATCCAATTATATATTGGTAAACAATTCAAACCATCAATAGTGTACAATTTCTAGAAAATTTAGTTGGAAAAACTAGAAAACAAATTATTATATAGTTGAAAATGATATGATTTCTTCCATAGAACAGTCAGAAATACTATATTTATCAATAATACACGGTTTAATTATTTTAAACAGTAGTGCAGTGGCAGCTTAAAAACAAAAAATATATGAGCAATATTCTTGAAGTTAATAATGTAGTCAAACAATATGGTAATTACACAGCCTTAAATAATGTTTCTCTTGCTGTGCCATCTGGAAGTATATATGGTCTTTTAGGACCTAATGGAGCTGGTAAGACGACACTAATTAGAATTATTAATCAAATCACCATGCCAGATTCTGGTCAGGTATTATTAGATGGTGAAGTTTTAAAACCAGATCACATTCAATATATAGGTTATCTGCCTGAAGAGCGTGGTTTGTATAAAACCATGAAAGTAGGAGAACAGTGTTTGTATTTAGCTCAATTAAAAGGATTATCGCATCAAGAAGCTAAAAAGCAATTGAAATATTGGTTCGAAAAATTTGGGATAGAGGATTGGTGGAATAAAAAAATCCAAGAATTATCTAAAGGAATGGCTCAAAAAATTCAATTTGTTGTGACAGTACTTCACAAACCAAAATTATTAATATTAGACGAACCTTTTTCAGGTTTTGATCCTGTAAATGCTAATTTGATTAAGGATGAAATTATAGAATTAAATAAACAAGGTACATCTGTTATATTCTCTACACACCGTATGGAAAGTGTAGAAGAAATGTGTAACTATATTGCTTTAATACATAAGTCGAATAAGCTTATTGAAGGTAAATTAAATGATGTAAAACAACAATACAGAACCAATACTTTTCAAATAGGTGTTTTAACAAACGATATAGAAGGATTAATGTATCAATTAACACAGAAGTTTTCTGTAGAACAAACTATTTTTAAATCGCTTAATGATGATATAAAGTTAGAAGTTAAAATAGGAAATCATACATCAAATGAGCTGTTGTCTATACTAACTAGTTTTGGCCAAGTAACCCATTTCGTAGAAAAAATACCCAGTGTAAATGATATTTTTATTCAGGCTGTTTCAAAGTAATAATTACTAAGCAAGTGCTAAACTAATAATCAAAAAAAATGAACAAATTATTCTTAATTATAAAAAGAGAATTCATTGCAAAAGTTAGAAACAAATCTTTTATTGTAATGACATTTTTAAGTCCTTTGTTGTTTGTAGGAATAGCAGCGTTAGTTGGTTTTTTATCCACCATGAATAAAGACAAGGCTACAGAAATAGCCATCCATGATGAAGGAGGTTTTATAAAAACTAATTTTAAAAATAATAAGGATTTTCATTATTCAGATATTTCAACAATGCCTTTTGGGATTGCAAAAGATTCAGCAGCTAGGAATTATGAAGGGTTATTATATATACCCAAAGTAGATTCGTTACAACTCATAAAAGACAAAGTGGAATATATTTCTGAAAATAGTGCAAGTATAAATTTTATTGGACATGTTGAAAAAATAGTAGATTCTGTTTTAACATCTAATCAATTAAGAATTTTAGGATTAGATGAAAAGAAAATAGAAGAAGCAAAAGTTGATTCAACACTGAAATTGTCTAAATTTTCAGGAGAAGAAAGTTTAAAAGGATTAAATGAAATAAAAATTGCTATTGGCGGTTTAATGGGTTATTTAATTATGATGTTCATTATTATATATGGTAATTTTGTAATGCGAAGTGTAATTGAAGAAAAAACCAATCGAATCATTGAAATTATAATTTCTTCTGTAAAACCATTCCAACTAATGATGGGTAAAATTATTGGAAATTCTTTGGCAGGAATTCTTCAATTTTTGATTTGGATTATTGTAGGATTACTTTTAGCATTTGTGGCACAAACATTCTTTGGCTTACAACTAAATTCAAGTGCTTCCTTGTCACCAGAAATGATGGCTGCTGCTGGACAATCTGAAGGAATGTTAAAATTTCAATCTTATTGGACTGAACTTATGAACTTACCGTTAACATTAATGCTGGTAAGTTTTATTCTTTATTTTATAGGAGGTTATTTTTTATATAGTTCGTTATATGCAGCCATAGGAGCAGCAGTAGATTCAGAAACAGATTCTCAACAATTTCTACTACCTATTATTATGCCTTTAATTTTAGGAGTTTATATAGGTTTCTTTACTGTTATAAATGATCCACACGGAACAGTAGCTACTGTTTTTTCAATTATTCCATTTACATCGCCCATAGTTATGTTAATGCGAATTCCTTTTGGAGTGCCTTGGTGGCAGTTAGTTTTATCTCTTGTTATTTTATTTGGAACCTTTACTTTTGTAGTATGGTTTGCAGCAAAAATATATCGTGTGGGAATATTGATGTATGGTAAAAAACCAACTTGGAAAGAATTGTTTAAATGGTTAAAATATTAAAAAAATGTTTAGAGTTTTTATAAGCCTAAGTCTTATTCTTTTTCTATTAAATTCTTGTATAGGATACTATCCTAAGGAAATTTTTACTCCAGTAGGTAATGAATTAGCAAGTTGTACTAAAAAAGATTCTATTGTAGATTTATTTTTTGACGGCGAACCGATTACTTTTGAATATGAAAAAGTGGGACTCATTGAGGTTCAGGGAGCTAATTTTGATAAAGATATTGATGTAATTAATGTACTTAAGAAATTAGCAAATAAAAAATGTTGTGATGCTGTTATTGGAATAAAAAAAGAATATTTACAAAGGGAGGCAGGTTTGGTATTTGAAAATGAACATGAAAGTACATATAAATCTATCTCTTATTATGGAATAGGTGTAAAAAGAAAATAACATGTTAGAAACACTAAAAAATATTCTAAATTTTAAATTACTTGATACTGATTCTATAGATATTACTGTAGGAACAGTTGCTTTGTTGCTAATTGTTTTAGTGCTTACAAGTGTGATTTTAAAATTAGTTAGAGTTGTTTTTACAAGAAAATTACCGTTAGAAGATAAAAATAAGTTTATTAGTTTCTTTCAGTTTATTCGGTACATCGTCTTTATTTTTGCAATCATTTTCGCATTAGATGTTTCAGGTGTTAATATGAGCGTACTTTTAACAGCTTCAGCAGCATTATTAGTAGGTTTAGGTTTTGCCTTGCAACAGTTATTCCAAGATATTATTTCTGGAGTCTTAATTATTTTAGATCAATCTTTACATGTAGGTGATATCGTAGAAGTAGATGATAAGGTTGGTAAAGTTCTTGACATAAAATTAAGAACTACAAGAGTGGTAACAAGAAATGATAGAGTCATGGTGATTCCTAATCATAAATTCATGATGGATACACTATTTAATTGGACACAAAATAGTTATATTAATAGAGAACAAGTAAATATAGGAGTTGCTTATGGAAGTGATGTCGAATTAGTAAAGAAAACATTATTGCAATGTGCAGAACAAGAAAAAGATGTAGTTAAAGAGCCTAAACCACTTGTTTTGTTTGAAGATTTTGCTGATTCTTCTTTAAATTTCTCACTTTATTTTTATGTAGCAGATGGAATGGCAAGTCCGCTCATAAAAAGCAATTTGAGATTTAGTATTGATAAGGCTTTCAAACAAAATCGAATTTCTATTCCATTTCCACAACGCGATATTCACATTATTAATCAATAGAAACGAATGGCTTGCGAATTTTTGTTATAGTAATTCCTGCTGTACATTACAATCTGTTATTGCCATTAGTTAAGTAATCTAATAGAAAATAGGTAAAAGCAATAACAGGATTTTCATTCCCATCAGGGTTAGAAAGGAAATGTATTGATTTTTCACTAACTTTGAAGCCAATTAAAAATACAAAATTCACAATTTATAACAACAATATGCCAAAAATATTAGTTATTGAAGATGAAGCTGCTATTAGAAGAGTCTTAGTAAAAATTCTTTCTGAAGAAAATGATAGCTATCAAGTTGATGAAGCAGAAGATGGACTTCAAGGAATAGAAAAAATAAAGAATGAGGATTACGATTTAGTACTATGCGATATCAAAATGCCAAAAATGGACGGTGTTGAGGTACTAGAAGCCGTAAAAAAAATAAAACCTGAAATTCCAATGGTCATGATTTCTGGTCATGGCGATTTAGAAACCGCAGTGAATACCATGAGATTAGGAGCTTTTGATTACATATCAAAACCACCTGATTTAAACCGATTATTAAATACAGTTCGTAATGCTTTAGATAAGAAGAAATTAGTAGTAGAAAACAAAATTCTTAAGAAAAAAGTAAGTAAGAATTACGAAATGATAGGAGAAAGTGAAGCGATTAATCATATTCGTACTATGATTGATAAAGTAGCTCCTACAGATGCTCGTGTGTTGATAACAGGACCAAATGGAACAGGAAAAGAGTTAGTCGCTCATCAATTACATGAAAAAAGTGATCGCTCAAATCAAGCTATTATTGAAGTAAACTGTGCAGCTATTCCTTCGGAATTAATAGAAAGCGAGTTATTTGGTCACGTAAAAGGAGCTTTTACATCAGCCGTTAAAGATAGAGCAGGGAAATTTGAAGCCGCAAATGGAGGAACTATTTTTTTAGACGAAATAGGAGATATGAGTTTACCAGCTCAAGCAAAAGTATTGAGAGCCTTGCAAGAAAATTTAGTGCAAAGAGTAGGTGCAGATAAAGATATTAAAGTGGATGTACGTGTAATTGCAGCTACAAACAAAGATTTAAAAAAGGAAATTGAAGAAGGGCGTTTTAGAGAAGATTTATACCATAGACTAGCAGTGATTCTAATAAAGGTTCCTGCTTTAAATGACAGAAGAGATGATATTCCAGCATTATTAAAGCATTTTACCAATAAAATTGCAGAAGAACAAGGGAATACAGAAAAAGGATTTAGTAAAACAGCCATTAAATTACTACAAGAATACGACTGGACAGGAAATATTCGTGAATTAAGAAATGTAGTCGAGCGTTTAATCATTCTTGGAGGAACTGAGGTTTCAGAACAAGATGTAAAATTATTTGCAAGTAAGTAATAAAATAGTAATTGGTAAACGATAATTAGGGTATATTTTTTATTGTTAATTATTAGTAACTAATCACTAATACTAAAAAAATGAAATTAAAAAAAATAAACGAGGCTTTACAGCAACGATTAGTAGAAGTCGGTTTAACAGAAGCAAATGATTTGCAAGAAGGGACATTTTCTACTATTAAAAGTGGAGTAGATGCTATTATTCAATCGAGTAAAGGTTCAGGGAAAACGACTACTATTGTTATTAATGTAATTCAGAAGTTAGTTAAGCCTTTTGAAGAATCTCCAAGAGCTTTAATCATGGTACAAGACAAACCTCAAGTACTTGAAATGGTAGATTTATTTAATCAATTAGGAAAAAATAACAAATTAAGAGTATTTGGAGTTCATGATAAAACGGATTTAGATGATGATAAAAACCAAATTTCGTTAGGAATAGACATTCTTATTGGTACACCAAATAAGTTGAATATCATGTTCTCTGGTGCAGGTTATAATGTAAACCGTTTATTAATGGTAGTAGTTGATGATGCTGATATTTTACTAAGAAATAGATTAGATCCAATAATTAAACGTATCTCTGATAGTATTAGCAAAACACAGCGTATTTTCTTTTGCAATGAAATAACAGAAAAAATTGATTTTCTTGCTGAAAAGATTATGATTGATCCTGTTTTTTTAGAATCAGATGAATAACTTAGGTTTAATAGTAAAAAATAAAAGTAAATACATAATATCATGGCATTAAAAAAGATTTTTTCTGGTAGCGAAATTTTGGCATCAGGATTGCAACAAAAATTAGAAGCAATTAATATTTTTCCTGTTGTAAGAAATAATTTGCAAGCGGCTAGAGTATCAGGATTTGGTAATTCAGGTATGGCTGTGGAATTATTTATCGAAGAAAGAGAATTTGTAAAGGCAGAAGCAGTTATTGATGACTTCAAAATGAATTTATAAAAAAAAAAATGCCTTGAAAAATTAAATTTCAAGGCACTTTTTTTATTATTTATTACCTGTTTTACTCGAATAAAACAGAACCACTGATAGCAACATCACTCCAAGTTTTACTAACTCCATCTGCTCCTTTGTGTAATTCGAAGCATGCTTTATTAATAGCTTCGATAGCTGTTTGACCTCCAAAATCATCTAAATTAATAGTTGAATTTAAGGCAAATTTTTTGTTTTCATATGTAAATGGAACTTCCATTTGTTTAGTAACATCATTTAAAGTTAAAGTTAGAAAACACTTTCCATCTCTAAAATTTAAAGCACCACCTATCATTTCAGTATTTTTTAAAGCGGCAAAGAAAATTGTTTTTAATTTATTGTCTCTATCTTCGTTATTAGTGAATAAGCTACTAACAGGAATTGAGAAAGAGGCACCTTCTAGGACAGCTTCTGGAGTGTTACCAGTTTGTGTGTTTTTTAATTCAATTTCTTTGAAGCTACCACCTACAGCTACTTTGTCAGTAGTTTTATATGCTGTCCAACTCACTTTTGTTGAATCAGAAACTATTTTTAAACCACTTACTTCTTCTGTTTTTATTTCCTCAACAGGTGTTTCGGTTTTTTCTTCTTTTTTACAACTTGTTGTAAGTATTGTCATGGCAAATGCAAATAGAGCTATTTTTTTACTCACAATGTTAACATAGTTTTTTTTGTGTTCGTGAATCTGCGATTTCATAATTGGTTTTGTTTAATTTAGTATCAAAGATAAAAAGAAATTCATGTGATTACAACATACTGCTGTTAAAGATAGATTAAAAAATAAAGATTACTTAAATAGCTTTTGTCTATAAGTTACTAAGGTTATGAAAAAACCAAAAATGCCTATAGTTGCAAAAGAATATTGCAATGAAGTGGCTTCAGCAATATATCCAATGATAGGCGGGCCAATTAAAAATCCAAGAAAGCTAATACTGGAAATGATAGTCAAAGCTGTCTCAGTAGCAACCGATTTAATTTTCCCAGTTTCGTTGAAAACTATTGGAATTACATTAGATACACCAAACCCAACCAGCATAAATGCAATAGTACAAGTAATTAAGTAAGGTAAAAGGACAGCAGTATATAAACCAACACTTATAACAATACCACTAGTTAGTATTACTTTTCTTGAACCATATTTCTGCACTAAAAGATCACTTAAAAACCGCCCTGTTGCCATAGTAATCATAAAACAGGTATAGCCTAATGCAACTAAAGTGGCTGGTGCTTGTACGATTTCTTTGAAATATACTCCACTCCAATCAAACATAATTCCTTCACTTGCCATACAGCAAAAGCTAATTACTCCTAACCAAATTAAAATTTTATCAGGAACCTGGAAAATAGATTTTTTTACTTTTTCAAGATGCTTACTAACTTTAGTTTGTACCAAATATTTAGAGTTTAATGCAACTATAATAGCAACAAAACCAAAAGCTATAATAAAATGAATGAAAGGAGATAAACCTAAATAAACCATTAATAAAGATACTAAAGCACCAAAGAAACCAGCCAAACTCCAAGAGCCATGAAAGAAACCCATTACAGGTTTTTCAAAAAGTTGTTGGGTTACAACTCCTTGTGTATTACTGGCTATGTTACAAAAATTCCCAAAAACACCGAATAGAAATAATGCTAATGCTAATTGCCAACTAGTATTTGCTAAACCCAAAAAAGTTAAAAAAAGAGCATAAAGTAAAGTACCGTATATGGTGACGGTACGACTTCCAAAACGACTCACTATTTTTCCAGAAAAAGGCATTGCAACTAATTGACCAATGGGAAGAAAAAATAAAATAGTACCTAAGTCTGCTTCACTTAACTGCAAAGAAAGTTTTAAATCAGGAATTCGACTGGCCCAAGTGGCAAAACAAAACCCTTTCCCAAAGAAAAATAAAGCCATTGCAATTCGAATTCGGAATAAATAATCGCTTTTTAACTTTCTAAATGATTTTTTGATTTTAGCTTTTGGTAAAATTTTTGATAGAAAACTATAGTCAATTAGAGGCATTTTTTATTTTTTTGGTTAGCAAAATTAAGTTATTTTACACAGTAAGTATAGTTAATGACTTATTTTCTAATGCGAATTATTTATTTGATAATAAATTAAGAATCAAATTATCAACTTACTTTTTTTATAAGTTTTTTTGTTTTTCTAAATTGGCTTATTCGCTTAATACTCTATATTTGCACCTTCAAAAATTATAGTTACTTGTCTTTTGACTTTTAACTTTCGCCTTTTAACTTTTATAAAATGATTACAGTAAACGACGTAGCAGTAGAATTTGGTGGAACAACGCTTTTTAGTGAGGTAACTTTTGCCATTAATGAGACCGATAAAATTGCCCTTATGGGTAAAAATGGAGCAGGAAAATCTACTCTTTTGAAAATTGTTGCAGGTGAAAATAAACCAACTCGCGGTGCAATTTCAGCTCCAAAAGAGGCTGTTATTGCTTATTTACCTCAGCATTTATTAGCAAATGATGATTGTACGGTTATGGAAGAAACTTCCAAAGCGTTTGCTGAAGTTTTTAAAATGAAAGCAGAAATAGATGAAATTAATGAACAATTAACAATTCGTACCGATTATGAAAGTGATGCTTATATGAAACTTATTGAAAAAGTTTCGGAACTTTCTGAGAAGTTTTATGCTATTGAAGAGGTGAATTATGAAGCTGAAGTTGAAAAAGTACTAAAAGGATTAGGTTTTGAAAGAGAGGATTTTAGTAGACCAACAAAAGAATTTTCGGGAGGATGGAGAATGCGAATAGAGTTAGCAAAAATCTTATTAAAAAAACCAGATTTAATTCTACTAGATGAGCCAACAAATCACTTGGATATGGATAGTATTCAATGGTTGGAAGACTTTTTGGTAAACCAAGCCAAAGCAGTAATGGTTATTTCTCATGATAGAGCTTTTGTGGATAATATTACAAATCGTACGATTGAAGTTACAATGGGAAGAATTTATGACTATAAAGCCAAATATTCACATTATTTAGAATTAAGAAAAGACAGAAGAGTTCACCAGCAAAAAGCTTACGAAGAACAACAAAAATTCATTGCAGATAATCAAGCCTTTATTGATAGATTTCGTGGTACTTTTTCTAAAACTGATGCAGTTCAGTCTCGTGTTAGAATGTTGGAAAAAATTGTCCCAATTGAGGTTGATGAGATTGATAACTCGGCTTTAAAGTTAAAGTTCCCACCATCTGTTCGTTCAGGTCAATATCCTGTGGTGGTGAAAGAATTGTATAAAAGTTATGGAGATCATGTGATTTTTAAAGATGCTAATATTGTTATTGAAAGAGGCCAAAAAGTAGCTTTTGTGGGTAAAAATGGTGAAGGTAAATCAACCATGATAAAAGCTATCATGAAAGAGATTGAAATCAATTCTGGAAGTGTTGAAATTGGTCACAATGCACAAATTGGTTATTTTGCTCAAAATCAAGCTTCCTTATTAGATGGAGATGCTACTATTTTTGAAACTATTGATAGAATTGCAGTAGGAGACATTCGTACCCAAATCAAAAATATTTTAGGAGCCTTTATGTTCCAAGGGGATGACATTCAAAAGAAGGTGAAAGTGCTTTCTGGAGGAGAAAAAACACGTTTGGCTATGATAAAACTGTTATTAGAGCCTGTTAACTTATTGATTTTAGATGAGCCTTCAAATCACTTAGATATGAAAACAAAAGACATTATCAAAGATGCTCTACGCGATTTTGACGGTACTTTAATTTTAGTATCTCATGATAGAGATTTCTTAGATGGTTTGGCTACCAAAGTTTTTGAATTTGGAAACAAAAGAGTAAAAGAACATTTTGAAGATTTAAAAGGTTTCTTAGAAATTAAAAAAATGGATTCTTTAAAGGAAATTGAGAAATAGTGATTAGTCCTTAGTCCTTAGTAATAAGCGGTTAGTAAAGTAAATAGTAAAAAAGCTCCAATTGGAGCTTTTAGTTTTTTATAATTCAACTTTCCAAATTTTTAAAAGTTCAATGAATTCTTTTAAAACGGATTTATTTATAGTTTCATCATCACATTTGTTCAAAGCAAATATTGGAGCATAATAAAAAAAAGAATTATATGTATTGTTTTGTAAAAAAGTGATGCTGTAACCATTATTATCTGTTACAATACATCTACTAATTTTATTTGAGTCAATTGTAAAATCAGTTTGATTATATTTTTGAAAATTAATTGTTTTTTCAGCTTTCAAAGAGGCTAATAATTCAGATTTTTTCTTATTATTTAGCTTAATTTTCTCGACCTTTTTTTTATATCTTTTCCCTTTTAGATAACTTTTTGGAATTTTTTCTTTAAATGCATTGATTATGCTATCTTCTGAAAAAATATAATGGATTCTATCATCAAATGCATTCCAACCATAACTTATAGAGATTGTAACACAAATAGCATTTCTTTCAAGTTCAAAGGGAAATTCTAAAGTTTTAACATCAATGGTATCTTTTAAACTTAAAAATAAGAAAGGATCATCTATTTCCTTTTCAACAAGAGATTTTTCTTTTTTTATTTCAGGAATTTCAGGTTTTGAAATATTTTTTTCTTCTTTTTTACAGGAAATTAAAGAGACTAATAAAAAAACAAACACTTTTTTCATAAATTAGTTTTAAGAGAATAACTACAAGAACTATACCATTACCTTTCACTAATCACTAATCACTAATCACTAATCACTAATCACTAATCACTAATCACTAATTACTAATTACTAATTACTATTTCTTCTTCCACTTTTCAAAACCCATTGAAGAACTTTTTATTTCTTTTTGCCAATATATTCCAAACTCTAAATTCAATTTTTCAAAAACAAGTGCGTTTTTAATTTCATACTCTTTAAAATTTACAGGAGCCAAACAGCCAAAATCATGATATTGAATGTTGTATTTTTTAGCAAAAGCCAAATCTTCTTTTGTGATAGTGGAAGCAATTCCACTTATGATGTAAATGGTTTGAGTTTTTGAGTTTACTTCAATTTTTGATGTTGTTATTTCTATTTGTTTTTCTTGTGCTTGTGTTTGAAAACAAAAGAAAAGTAGTAATGCTAAAATATTATAGTTCATCTTTTTGTATTTTATTAGTGACATCAGTTCCTCCCCATTCAACCAGAGTAAAACCTTTACGTTCTGTTTTAGGTAATTGTTGTTCTTTAATAGACATGGATTGCTCTAAGCCATAAAATTCCATATAGATTCTAATAGAAGTTTCAGGTTTTGGGTTTACCGAATTAATTGAAACTTCATTACAAGCATCATTTGTCAAAAAATGAATAAAATTGAATTTGTTTTGCTCTAAAATAGGTAACCAAAACTGAATAAACTCATTTGTTTCTTGATTGTTTAGACCAACATGCTCTAGTTTTTCAATTAAAAAATGGGTTAAATTCTCTTTTGCAACGATAAAACCATCTTTGTATTGATAATGTTCTTTTGGTAAATTAAATATCCCATCCCAAAATAAAGAATTATAAACGCGTTTGGTTTTAGTATCGTAAAGCTGTCCACTTGGAGAAGCTATAACTTTCCAGTTTTCTTCATATTTTGGGAAAGTAGTTAGTAGTTTTCCATTGAAATCAAATTGCAATGTAACTTCTGTTTCTTCTTTTGGGTAAAGGTAAATTACTGGTTTTTTAAGAAGAATTGGTTTGTCATTTGAAAGAAGAATAGCTTTTAAAGAAATAGTAATCGTTTTTTGTTTTTCGATTATTACTTTTTGTGATACATAATTAGAGTTTTCAAATTGCAAAACATCATTTTTACGAACTTTAATTTTGAATTTACCATCAAAATCGGCTAAACAGTCATTTTTAGTATTTAAGTTTTTAATTTTAGTTCCTGGTAGAGGATTTTTTTCACAATCTAAAATCAATCCTGTAAGGGTAAACTCTTTACCTTTGTTTTCTGAATATTCGTAAGGATATAATTTATAAAGTTTTTCTAACTTTTTATCTGAAATGTTTTTTGTGGTTATGATAATTGTACCTTCAGCAGAATTATGTTTAAAAATAGTACTAGAGTCTCTTTTTAAAACATTTAGATCTTTGATTTTTAGAACATTTATTTTTTCTAATATATTACTACTTACAATAGTTCCGTTAACCAAAACAATTGGATCTTTTCTTTTATCAATAATAGATGATTTGCATTGAAAAATGTTTAGTTCTTTCGTTTTTATTATAGAATCTTGTGCGGCTATATTTACTCCAATAAATACTAGTAAAATTAAAGTCAGTACGTTTTTCATAATGATATTACTTAATTGGTTTTTCATTTTTTGTTTTAATAATCACAACACCTTCTTTTCCTTTAACTCCGTATATTTTTTCACCTTCTTCTTTATACAAAATAGTTGTTGCAATAATTTTTTGTTTGTCAAGAGGATAATAGGGACTTGTAGGGTTTTTTCCAAATAAAGATTCTTCACTATACTCGACACCATTAATAATATATAATGGATTTGTGAGCACATAAATAGAATCAATTTCGTCTTTAGTTATTTCTTTAAGACCATTAACACTATCAACTTTTCCATTAATTATAACTAAAGGATTAGGTTTTTTAAAAGTAGTTCTCGGATTTTGTAGTGATTTATTACTGGTTGATTGAAAACTAGTGTATTCTATTCTTTGATTTCTTTTTTTTAAGTTTGGAAATAAAATGTTATCTTTTTTATTTGTTTTCGAAGTTGAATCTGCCGTTTCGATAAATCCCAATGCATTATTGTTTGGAATAATTTTTAAATTATTTTTTTGAAGTTTTAAGCTATCGTTTTTAACAAGTTCAATTGGTGATGTTTTAAAAACAACTTGATTTTCTTTCAAATTAAATAAAGTGTCCTTTTTTATTTTTTTTACCGTGTCTTTAACTAAACTGATTATTTGTTCTTCTTTTAATAATTCTTTTTTTACCATAGAATCATTAATTACAATTGAGTCTCTTTCTATTCTGGATTCTCTTTTATTGAAATTGTAAAGGATAGATAAAACAATGATAATTGAAGCAGCGACACTAATTTTTTTCCAATTATTTTTTTCTTTCTTAAGAACATTTGTTTCCAACTTCTCCTCAACTCGCGCCCATACTTTTTCCATTCCAGGGAAAGTATTGGTTTCAGCTTTTTCGGCTACTTGTTGTATTTTTTTATATAATTTATCTTCTGTTCCCATGATTATTTTGCTTTTTGATAGTAAAAAGTGTTTACCAATTCTTTTAACTTCGTTTTGGAAGCATTCAATTGTGATTTAGAGGTGCCTTCTGAAATACCTAATTGATTGGCAATTTCTTTATGCGAATACCCTTCAATGACAAATAAATTAAAAATCGTTCGACAACCTTCTGGAATATAAAGGAGTAAATTCAATAAATCAGCTTCTTCTAAATCGGTCACATTGTCTGCTAAAGGTTGGGATTTGTAACTTACATCTTCTAAATATAAATTAAAGTTGAGATTCTTTTTTAATTGTAACAAACATTGGTTGACTACAATTTTTCTTGCCCAAGCTTCAAAAGCATAGATTTCTTTTAATTGATCAATTTTGGTAAAGAGAATAAAAAAGCCATCCGCTAAGACTTCTTCGATTTCTTCTTCTTTTTTAAGATAGCGTTTGCATAAGTGATACAGCTTTGGAGCCATATATTCATAAACCTTACGTTGCGCTTCGCGGTTTTGCTTTTTACAGGCTTGTATTATTTTTTCATCCATCACAATTGGTTGCTTTTCTATATAGAGCGCAAAAGTTGGTAAAAGGTTGGGAGAGCCTTTAAATATTTTTTAAAAATAAATAAAGGCATACGTTTTTTATTACATATGCCTTTAAATTTTTGTTTTTCTAAAACTATTCTTTAAAAACCATATCAATACACATTACAGCAGCCAAAATAAGCTGTCTTACTTTGTCTTCTGGATCTACAGAAGCATTGATGTTGAGTACATAATTATCAGCACTTGTAAAAAGCTCTTTACCTATTCCTGCCCATTTTTTAGAAACATTAGCTAGTTCTTTGTTTTGTTGCATAAATTTAAAATCCCAACCTGTCCATTTTCCTTGAAGTGTACAAAGATGTTTATCATTTGCATCATGTATTTCAAATTTTCCTCCAAAAGAAAAGAATTTTTGTTTGAAAACACCAACTAATTTTTCATTTTCATCAAAAACATCCACATCTGATCTAAAAAGGGTAACACCTCTTTTAACTGAAAGGATTTTTTTTCCTTGAGGATCACTAATTACAATATGAAAAGGAGTCATTCTTTTGTAATCTGTAAAGCGAAATAGTTTAGTGAAGAAACCTAGATTTGGTTCTCTACAAGTCATCATTACAGAACCACTTTCAGGATTGTAGATGTCATAATTATTGGAAGCTTTAAAGATGCCTACGTGTTCTTTTACTAAAAACACATTTTTAGATAAAATTGGATTCATTACTTATTTATTGTTAGTTTATAAATTTTTGATTTTAATTGTTCATCATCATTATCTTCACAAAGAAGAAAAGTGAGTAGAGTCTCATTTTGTTGATATAATGTGATACCTTCAAATTTATGTTTTTCTGACAGAAAAAGTGTTTTTGTAATTACAAAATCGTCAAGTCTCATTTTACATAAAAAAGTACCTAGTATTTCTCCATCATCATAAGTAGAGATTGTGTTTTCAACTGCTGCTAAAAAATAGATGTTTTCAGTAACAAGAATGGCATCAGTAAATGAAGATTCAATTCCATTAAGTGCAGGAAGGGTAATGGCTTTAAAAGTGAGAGAATTTGTGATTTCATCTAAAATAAAAATTCCATTTGCAGCATGTATAGAATTCCCTCTTTGAAAGAAATAGGTTTTTTCTGAAGTATTAATTAATCCTTCAATATTTAATTCTTCTTTTGAAAGTGAAGTCAATTTTTTGAAACGATCAAAAAGTTTTGTATAATCAACAGTTTTGCTTTTTTTAAATTTTAAATCAAAAATCTTACCCTTATTTCTTTTTTCAGTTGAACCGGAACTAAGAATAATGATTGTATTGTCTTTTAGATTTATAGCTTCAAAATCAGGTTTGTCTTTCTTTGGAATGTTTTCTTGAGGGTTGTTGTCCAATGCATGTTTTTCAAAATGGTCATTGTCCAAATTCAGCTCATATAAAAAAGAACTATTATCTGAAATGATAAAAAGTAAATTATTATGATATAAAATGCCAGATGCGGAACCTATTCCAATAATTTCTTGAAAAAGTTGTAACTGGAATTTTTCCATTTTATTTCGATAATTTTTTTCGGTTGTAAAAATACATTTATCTTTATAAATAAAATTCATAAAATGAAAAATATAAATTGTGAAGATTTAAGAGCTAACGAAGCTATTCAACTTAATACAATTCCAACTTTTATTGATGTAGCTACTTCAGAAAAAAAGAAAGAGAAAAAACTACAGAAAATCAGAGAAAAACTTAGTAGGATTCAAGACACATTGTATGCACATAACAAATATGGAGTATTGATTTGCTTACAAGGTATGGATACAGCTGGAAAAGACAGTCTAATTCGTGAAGTCTTTAAAGAATTTAATGCGCGTGGAGTAGTGGTGCACAGTTTTAAAACACCAAATTTAATCGAATTAGAACACGATTATTTATGGAGACATTATTTGGCTTTGCCAGAAAAAGGAAAATTCTCAGTATTTAATAGAACACATTATGAAAATGTTTTGGTTACAAGAGTGCATCCTAACTATATTTTAAATGAAAATATTCCTGGTATTGAATCCGTTGAAGACATAACTCCTGAATTTTGGGAAAACCGTTTTGAAAGCATCAATGCCTTTGAAAAACATATTACGACTAATGGTGTTATTGTATTGAAATTCTATTTGCATTTAAGTAAGGAAGAACAGAGACAGCGTTTGTTAAGAAGATTAGAAACCGAAAAACACAATTGGAAATTTTCTCCTGGTGATTTAAAAGAACGCGAACTTTGGGATGATTATCAAAAATGTTATGAAGAAGCGATTAATAAAACTTCAAAAGAGCATGCTCCGTGGTACATCGTTCCTGCAGATAATAAAGAAACTTGCCGTTATTTAGTAGCTAAAACTATTTTAGAAACGCTAGAAAAATATAATGATATAAAAGAACCAGAACTAGAAGACGAAGTAAAAGATAATATAAAAATGTATCATGATAAGTTAAGTAGCGAGAAATAGAGATTAAATGAAAATAAGAATATTTGAACCAAAAGATATTAGGTTAAAAAAATATATAGAATACTTTTATGAGACTGAATTAGAAGATGAAAGCTATTTTGCATTTCCACATTTTAATTTACCTGTTTCTTATGTAGATAATTCTATTGTGAAAATAATCGATAATGAGGTTTTTATAGAAAACATGGAAAACTTGAATAATAGTTTTTTTACAGTTAATAAGTTTGTTCTTCCTATAAAAATAAATATAATTGGTAAAGTAAATGATTTTTGTATAGTATTTAAACCATATGGTTTAGTTCAATTTTTAGAAAATACCTTAGATTGGAAAAGTTCTAGAGATATTTTTTTGATAAATTTTTTTAACAATTTTAATTTTCCTCTTTTAGGTATAAACTCAGATGAAAAAGTAACATATATTTCTAATTTTTTACTTGAAAAATTAATTGAAAAGCAAGGGACAGATATCGTTATCAAAGCAATTGAATTAATGGATAAAAATGAATTATCAATTGATTTAATTGCTAAACAATGTAATTGTAGCCCGAAAAAGCTTTATAGACTTTTTAAAAGTTTATGTGGTGAAAGTCCAATCACATTTAAAAAAATAATTAAGTTTAGAAAATCATTAGAAAAAATAAAAAAAGTAAATCCAGAATTTAATTTAACAGAAGTAGCATTAGATTCAAATTATTATGATCAGGCAAATTTTAATAATGCATTTAAAAAATTGACTGGAGAAACACCAAAACATTTTTTTAAAAAGACTCAATCAATTTCTCAAAAAAACATTTATTTTAAAATTATAAAAAAAAGTTAATGTCTAATTAGTACAATTTTTACGTTAGCATTTTATGAATATTTGTCTAAATAAAAATTAGAAAATATGAAAACATTTTTAAAATTACTGTTATTCTCATTATTTGTTAATGGAAATTTAATTGCTCAAGAAACTTCGGATGAAAAGTATAATCTAGATTTTGAAATACTAAAAGAAAAAGGATTTAAAGATTGGAGTCTCTTTGGAAACGATAGTTATGTAATTCTTCAAGATTCATTAAATCAATATAATGGACGTTATTCAGCCATTATTGAATATAAAGAAGGTAAAGAGGGTTTTAAGGCACTTTCTTTTAATATTCCAGCATCTTATTCAGGAAAAAAAATTAAACTTACAGGATTTGTAAAAACAGAAAATGTTGCTGATGGTTATGCTGGCTTATGGCTAAGAATTGATCCAGAAGTTGGTTTTGACAACATGAATAATAGAGGAATAGTAGGAACAACAGATTGGAAAAAGTATGAAATAGAATTAGATTATAACTCATTAGTTGCAGAAAAAATATTAATTGGTGGATTACTTGTCGGAAAAGGGAAAATGTGGATTGATGATTTAACATTAACTATAGATGATAAGGATTTTAAAATATTGCCTAAAGAAGAAAAAAAGCCAGTTAGTCAAGAAACTTTAAAGAAAACGACAAATAAAATTGTAAAAAATATGTCTGATATAAGTTTTGCAACTGATAAAAAGTTAGACAGAAGCTTAGATAAATTAATTAAAGATATAGGTGATAGTAAAATAGTTTCTATTGGTGAAGATACTCATGGTACATCTGAGTTTTATAAATTAAGAGAAGCAATTACAAAAAAACTAATAGATGAAAAAGGATTCAATCTTGTTATTCTAGAAAATCCTTATGATGATATAGAGTTACTAACTCAAAGTTTAAAAAAGGAAGAAATATCAAGTTTAATGAAAAAGCATTTGTTTTCAATATACCAAACTAAAGAGATGCTTTCTTTTTTAAATTGGTTTAAGTCTAAGAAAGATATAAAATTTAAAGGATGTGATGATTCTTATTGGGTTTTAAGTAGTTTGTTAAAAGATGAAATTCTCAATTTAAATAATGATTCTATTAATAAATTATTTAATTGCATAGAAGAAAAAATAGTTTTAAGTGTAGATGATTATTTAAATAAATATCCAAATGCATTAATTTTACCCAAAAATAATTATGGATTAGGAGCAAGTATATATGAGGATTTAATGAAACTTGAAAATATTTTAAATAAAGAAAATATTTTAAATGATAAATTAAAAGAATTAATTTTTAATGCAAAAACAAGTTATGTGAATTTTTTGAATATGACTAAAAATAAAGAAATTCAATCTAGGGATGAAGTAATGGCAAAAAGAATATCTTACTTAGCTAAAGATCCAAATGCAAAAATAATTATTTGGGCTCATAATGCTCATATATCTAATAAAATAATCATTGGAAATGAAATTGGAATTATGGGTAGGGATTTAAAAAATGAATTTAAAGAAAATTATTATTCAATTGGATTAAGTTCTCTAAAAGGAACACATTCTTATATAGAAAATAAATTTATTAATGGAGATCACGATTTTAGCGAAAAACTTTTATTGAACACTATTAAAAATCAGCCTAAAACTTCATGGGAACTTATTTTTAATGAATTAAATAAAAAACCATATTATTTTAATACAAAAAATTTGCAAAAAGAGGAAGTTATAGAAAATTTAAAGCTTGTAGGATATGGAAAAGAAAGTGATTTGGATTATTATAAACTTAACCCTTTTGTAATGTTTGATACAATATTTTTTATTGAAACTACAAATGGGACAAGTCCTTTAGACTAAAAAGATGAAGAAATTAGCTTCTCTAATAGATAGTTTTTTAATACTATTATAAAAAGAAGTTGGTTTTTTGGAAATCCAAGAATTATATTATTTGAAGATTTAAACCAATATTATGAAAAAATAGAGTGATTTTTAGAAGCGAATGGCTTGTTTTTTTTGTTGTCCCTTTTCCTGCTGTTCACGTTATCTTTTACAAGTTTTCAACTTATAAAAGGATGCTGTTCCCATCAGGGCCTAGCTAGGTTTTGTATTGTTTTCTTGTAAAACAAAAAGTAGAATGATTTATTTCTGATTTTTAACTTCTAGTTTCTAACGTTCAATTTCCTACCTTTGCATTCAAATTTGCAAAAAAATGACACTGTCGACCTATACGAAAGAATTTTCATATAATTTAAAATTGGCTTATCCTATTATTTTAGGAATGTTAGGTCATACTGTTGTTGGTATTGTGGATAACATTATGGTAGGTAAACTAGGTCCAACAGAATTAGCAGCGGTATCTTTAGGTAATAGCTTCGTTTTTATTGCTATGTCACTTGGAATTGGTTTTTCAACAGCTATAACACCGTTGGTTGCTGAAGCAGATGGAAAAGGAAATGTTGAAAAGGGTAGAAGTGCTTTTCATCACGGTTTGTATTTGTGCACAATTTTAGGAGTATTCCTTTTTACAATTATCTATTTTTCAAAGCCATTAATTGCTTTTATGGGACAACCTGGCCATGTAGTGGAATTAGCAAAACCTTATTTAGATATTGTAGCTTTTTCATTGATTCCACTAATCATGTTTCAGGCTTATAAGCAATTTGCTGATGGAATGAGTGAAACAAAATATTCTATGTGGGCAACCATTTTGGCAAACGTAGTAAATGTTGTTTTAAACTACTTATTAATCTATGGAATTTGGTTTTTTCCTAAATTAGGTATTGTTGGTGCTGCCATTGGAACTATTGCCTCTCGTTTTGTAATGTTAGGGTATATGCATTACATGATGAATTTAAAAAAGAAATTTCATCCTTACTTTAAAGGTTTTTCGCTAAAAGAAATTAAAAGAGAGGTCAATATAAAAATAATCAAATTAGGATCGCCTTCAGCCATGCAAATGTTTTTCGAAGTGGCATTATTTACAGGTGCTATTTGGCTTTCAGGAAATTTAGGAACTACAAGTCAAGCAGCCAATCAAATAGCTTTAAGTTTAGCTTCCTTTACTTTTATGTTTGCTATGGGATTGAGTGTTGCAGCAATGATTCGTGTTGGGAATCAGAAAGGGTTAGAAGATTATAAGAAGTTACGATTAGTTGCTTTTTCTATCTTTTTATTGGCTATTTTTCTAGAGATCATTTTCGCCACTTTCTTTGTGCTTTTCCATGAAAAATTACCAGGTTTATTCGTTGATTTAAATAATTTAGAAGATTTAACTAAAAACACAGAGGTGGTTGCTATTGCAGCTCAATTATTATTAGTAGCTGCTGTTTTTCAAATTTCAGATGGTATACAAGTAGTTGTTTTAGGAGCCTTAAGAGGTTTGCAAGACGTTAAAATACCTATGTATATTACTTTTATTGCCTATTGGGTAATTGGTTTTCCAATTTCAATTTATTTAGGCTTATATACATCACTTGCAGCATCAGGAATTTGGATAGGACTTTTAGCAGGATTATCAGTAGCTGCAATTTTATTGTATATTCGCTTTAATTATTTAACCAAAAAATTAATTTTACAAAAATGATAGTAGCAGCAATATTTGGAATCATATTAATGGTAATAAGCCTTGTTATTAAATCTCAAAATGGAGCTTTTAATAAATTGGTTAATCCTTTAAAGTTTATTGGTTTATTTATAATTATAATAGGTGTTTTATCTTCACTTTTTGTACAAATAGAAGCAGGAACTGTTGGTGTTAAATCGTTATTTGGAGAGGTAAAACCCACTATCTTGGAAAGTGGTTTACATATTGTAAATCCAATGATAGAGGTAACTCCTTTTGATATTCAAACGCAAAACTATACTATGTCTGCTCTAAATGAAGAAGGAGCAAAACAAGGAGACGATGCTATAAGAGTACTTTCTGCAGATGGTTTAGAAGTAGTGATAGATTTAACCGTACTTTACAGGGTTGATCCAGTAGAAGCACCAGTGATTTTTAAAAAATTAGGAGTAACTTATTCTGATAAAATTGTTAGACCAGTTACAAGAACAAGAATTAGAGACAACGCTGTTTTTTATGATGCAGTGGCATTATATTCTTCAAAAAGAGATGAATTTCAAGATAAAATTTATAAATCTATTGAAAATGACTTTAAGAAAAGAGGTATTATTTTAGAGGATTTATTAATCAGGAATATTAACTTACCTGCTTCTGTTAAAACGACTATCGAATCAAAAATTAATGCCGAACAAGAAGCTCAAAAAATGCAGTTTGTTTTGCAAAAAGAAAAACAAGAGGCAGAACGTAAAAGAGTGGAAGCTCAAGGAATTGCAGATTATCAAAAAATTATCTCTTCTGGCTTAACTGATAAACAATTACAATATGAGTCCATCAAAGCACAATTAGAATTAGCTAAATCAACTAATTCAAAAGTAATACTAATGAACGGGAAAGGAAATGTACCCATTTTACTTTCAGATAAATAATTAAAAATATGACTTTACCAAAATTTGTCATTGCAGACAACTCCGATTTTCCGGATGATATTTTTATCATCCATTTAGATTTCCCTCAATTCATTATCAACTTGAAAGATGATGAGGTAGAGTTTTTAGATGATATAGAAGAAGAAGATGAGAAAGAACTAGAGTCTGAAATGGAACATTTAATTACACTTGCAGGTGAATTTTACGATAGAGAAATGGAACGATATGAAGAGTAAAACTACTCTTCATATCCATTTTTTATAGCATATACAGCAAGACCAACTCTAGTTTTTAATTCTAATTTTTCAAAAAGGCTATCCCTATAATTTTCAACGGTTCTAGGACTGCAAAACATTTTTTCCGAGATTTCCTTATAGGTCATTTCAGTAACAGTATATTTAAGAAATTCTTTTTCTCTATCTGAGATTTTTATTTCGTTTGAATTATTGTGGTTGTAATGTAAGGTAGAAAGGACTTTACTAGTAGCCCATTCTTGAAAATATTGTCCGTTTTTTAAAATTTTTTGTAAGGCTTCTTCTAGTTCTTTTGGATGTGCATTTTTTAGCATATATCCTTTAGCACCATTTTTTATCATTTTAATTAAACTTTGTTCGTCATCTTGCATGCTCAAAGCCATAATTAGAGTATTTGGATAATCTTTTTTTAACCAATTGGCCGTTTCAAAACCATCCATTATTGGCATACTAATATCTAGTAGAACAATATCAGGTATTGGATGTTGATTGATTTTATTTTGTAATTCTAATCCATTTTCGCAAACATATAACACTTCAAACGCTTCAAAATTTGATATGATGCTACTCAATGCATTTGCGATTAAAAGATGATCATCAACTACAACTATCGTTTTTTTCATTTTAATGAGGTATTTTTATAGTTAGTTTTGTGCCTTTATCAATTGAACTTTCAAAAACATATGTTCCTCCAATTATTTCAGCTCTTTTTTTCATATTAAGCAACCCTATTCCATTAGACTGCATTTTAATAGTATCGAAACCTTTTCCATCATCTTCCAATTGCAACTCTATAAAACCGTTATTTTTTTTAAATGTAACTTTAATGTTTTTGCAGTTAGAATGTTTAATACTATTCTGTAAAAACTCTTGTGTAATCCTTAATAAGATGCTTTTGATTTGATAACTTTGCAGTTCAATTTTTGGAATATATAAAAAATGAACGCTACATTTCTTTAGTTCATTAATCTTTTTACATTCTTCTTCTAGTAATTCAGCAATTGGATTTTGTTCAATACTGTCATCGGTTAAGGATTTAGATAATTGTCTTAATTCACTTAATGAGTCATTAATTATAGTACTAATATTTTCAATACTCTCGTTAATATGAGGAGCTTTGTTTTCATAAGCTAATTGTTGGGTGTACAAACTAGCCAAAGTTAATTTCTGACCAATATTATCATGAATTTCCCTTCCTATATATTGCATCGTCTGAGTTTGAATTTCTAACTGTGTCGTTAGTAATTCTTGTTGGTGTTCCCTTTGTTGATGCTGTAACTTATCTTCGTGCTCTTTCTTTTTTAATTTATATTGTTTGATAAAAACGACTATACCTATAAGAAATAAGATAAAGAATAAATTAAAAAGAATGATAGTAACTATGATTTCGGTTTTCCCCATATAAAAGATGCTGTGAATAATATATACATAATACAATTAGAAATTAAAAAATAAAGGTAATAGATATTCCATATATCAGGTTCTTTCAATAAGAGATAGTACAAACTAAAAAAAGGTAATGTTCCAACATAAAATAACATTATTCCAATATTAATATAAAACATTTTATTCTTTTTGAATGCTAATATATCATCATTTTGTATTTGTTTCTTAAATTCTAAAAAAACGAGTATCATTAGTAAAAATGAACCAATAGTATAATTGAAAGAATAAACGATTTTTATTTTTTCAAAAAATAATTCAACTGGAATGAAAGATAAAAAGTATAAAAATGAAAAACTATAAAATATTTTTTTGTTTTTTAATGATTGCATTGCATATAACCAATAAAAGAAAATGAATTCTATAGGGATTCCAATAAAAGCAAAATATTTTTCTTTTTTTAAATGGACAAGTCTAAAAAATGTATCACCAAATTTTTCAATTAGAAATACATAGATAAGATAGAGAATAAACCACTTCCAATAAGATTCTTTAACTTTTTTATAATATACAATTGCTATTATGGCTGTCAAAAATTGAATCCATAGTAGCAATGTACTTATTTCTGGTTGATATTGATACATATATTAAAAGCCTTCTACACCATTTGAGGTTGCTGGAGGAATTAAGCTTCCGTGATTTTGAGCACCCGTACTTAAATTTTGATTGGAAGTAAGACCAGATAAGCCCATCGTTCTATTTAATGAGTTAAGATTGTTTGGATCAAAAGTATAACCTAGACGATCAAAAAGACCATTAGGATAAGTAATAGGGTCTAAAGGATTAAAGTCTGAATTTGTTCCGTTACCTTTAGCATCTAAAGTGGGAACCATTACTAGGCTATGTAAATTCCCATATGCTAATCTTTCTTTTTTTAATTTTTCATCTTTAACTTCAAGAAATGCCATTAAATCATTAAATCTGCTCCAAATTTTGTTTTCAGGGTAAGCAGTATAATAGATTCTAATACCTAATTTTTCTTTAGTGATGTCCATGCTTTTTAAATCTTCTACTGTTGCTGCTTTATTAAGTGTAGTTTTTTCAATATGATAAATAAACTTTTTTAAAGTTTCTAAATCAAACCAAATAGAATGTGCATCATCATTAGGAACAAAGCGGGAATGTGTATTTATGAAATCTAATTGATTTTTTTTATAACCTTTAACCATAGTATGAATTAAATCTACAGATAATTTACTTATAGAATCATCAGGATAATCCATACATATTTTGTTTGAGCATGGACAAGGTGTTGAAGTTGTTTTTCTTGGCGGGAATTTATAAATATAAACTCCAAAGGCAAATAGTACAGCGATTAAAATTCCAGTTATCATATTGTTTGTTTTTAAGTTTATGAAATTACTTTTTTTATTCATTACAAAGAAACAACTCTTCTGATTTTTTTTAAATAGTTGATAAACGCTTTTAGTTAGGGTTAAATCACCCATTTTAAAGATTCCTTCTTAGATTATTTCTGTTTTTAAAATAGGAATGTTAAAAAATGAAGAAAATCGGGTAATGTTTTTTTAAATGCTACACTTATTAATATTGAATGATATTATGAATCTTTTATTCGACTAAATAAGGTAACATTTAGTCTTTATTATTGATATAATAATAGAACGATTATAAAAATACATGTAAGTGCACATACATGTTTGGGAGTAAACCTTATAATCCGATTAGTTCACGTAATGAAATAAACAATATTAATTTTAAAAAATTTTAATCATGAAAAAACTTAAATTCTCAGGAAAATTAAACTTGAACAAAGAGACAGTGGCAAAATTGACAGAAGATCAAATGAAAAATATTAGTGGTGGTTATCCTATTTTGGGTATTCCATCAAATATTGAAAATTTAGGAGGAACTATGGAATGGGCTGTTGGTACAAGTGGAAGAAATACTTGTAATTGTGAAGGAATGAATTGTGGCGGTAATGTTGCTGGTCCTTCTGGAGGAGATGCAACTGTTGCAGTTGGTAATGGAGCAGCTGTAAAAAAATAGTAAGAACTATTTAGTTAAATGATTTGTTAAAATAAATCAGATAATGAGAGGCTGATATTTATGTCAGTCTCTTTTATTTTAATCTTCTATTAAATAAAATACTATGTTACAAAAAGTCAAAGATTCAGTTTCACTAATTGAAAGCAAATTGCAATTGCAAAATCAAGTAGAGTATAATTTATATTATACTCATGGAGGTTTTTTGTTGTTTCAGTTTTTGTTTACCAAATTAGGAGTAGCAGAGAAGAGTCATGATGTTTTTGAAAATAAGCTAATTGATTTTTTAGAACACTTTCAAGAGTCTAAAGAAATTACTTTTAGCGAAGGTATTTCAGGAAACATTTGGTTATTAAATTATTTGGTACAGAATGAATTAATTGAAGATTTATTGCCAACAATAAATAAAGAAATACAGGATTTGTTGTCTTTGAATAGTAAAAACTTTAATCAAATAACAAATTATGACTTTTTACATGGTTCATTAGGATTATTATTTGTAACAAATAGTTGTAAAAAACTGTTAGGAGAAAAATTTGTAATGGATTTAACAACAGATTTTTTGAAAGGGTTAAAATCCAATGAAAGGGGAAGTTATTATAACAATTGGTTGAGTGTCTTTGAAGTGAACAAAAGAGTTGCCGATAATACGGATATCAATTTGAGTTTATCACATGGATTACCTTCAGTTGTAATCATTTTGTCTCAGATAAATATTCCAGAAAGCAAAGAAATTGTTGGCAATATTTTAAAATTAATTAAATCTTATGAATCAACATCTCATACTCTTTCACTTTATCCAAGTGTTATAAAAGTGGGTCATGAAATTGAATATAAATCAAGATTGGCTTGGTGTTATGGAGATATTGGTGTAGCATTTGCTTTTTGGCAAGCTGGCAAGTTATTTAATAATGAAGAATGGAAAAATGAAGCTATTCAAATCATGCTACATGCTTCAAAAAGAAGAGATTTAAAAGACAATTTAGTTGTTGATGCAGCGTTCTGTCATGGGACTTCAGGGTTAGCTCATATTTTTAATAGGTTTTATAAAGAAACAGGAATTCAAGATTTTGATGAGGCACGTTGGTATTGGTTAGAACAAACATTTGTAAAACTTGAAGATGAAAATAATTTAGAAAATTTTAAATCATTTCACGGAATAAAGGGTTGGACTTTAGATTATAGTTTGTTAGATGGAATTGCAGGAATTGGGTTGGCCATGTTAGGATTTCTAACAGAGGATATAGAAGATTTGAATTGGGATAAATGTTTATTATTAAGTTAAGGAGTTATGAAGTTTTTACCACAATTTATCGTTAGAACACCATTAGTGTCATTTGGAAACAAAACAGATGAAGCTATTTTTTCTGAAGCATTATATTTATCAACACCTGTTTTATATGATGAATATAAAAAACATATTATTAAACCGATTGAGACTGAAAAAGGACTAAAAAAACTTAACGTTTCGTTATACAAATACGAATCTAGAGCTAGTCAGCGTTGTACACCATTTGGCTTGTTTGCAGGATTAAGTATAGGAGAATGGAAAGATAAAAATCAAATTGTAATAAATTCAGATTTAAATGAAACACTAATTCGTAGTACAAGATTAGATATGAATGTCTTAAATTCATTAGTACAAGAATTAACTAAATTAGAAAGTGTAAAGAGATATTTGAAATTTTTCCCTAATACAAGTATTTATCAAGTAGGAGAGAATTATAGATATATTGAATATTATTATAGTAATGCTAAACGATTTCATAAAATTTGTAAAGTAGATTATTCAGAATATTTAGAGTATATTTTGAATCAATCAAGTAAAGGTTTGACTACTATTGAATTAATAAATTTACTCGTTGATGATGAAATTACAATTGAAGAAGCATCAGAATTCATACAGGAATTGATAGATTCTCAAATCTTAATAAACGAACTCGAGCCTACTGTTACAGGAGCAGACTATTTTAATTCTGTATTAAATAAACTGCAAAAAATATACGAGTTAAATAAAGATGCTAATTTATTTCAAGTATTGAATACATTAATTTCAGTAAATCATTCAATAAAGAAAATAGATGTAACTATTTTAAATGAAGTGGAATCATATAGGCAAATTCATGAACAACTAAAAACGATTTTACCTGATTTGGCAGAAACCAATTTATTCCAAACCGATTTGTACAAACAAACCGTACAATCAGAAATAGATAGTAAAGTGCAAGAACAATTAAAAGAGACACTACAATTTTTAAATAAAATTACACCAGTAAACACTAATGAGAAACTAGAAAGTTTTAAAAAACGTTTTCTAAATAGGTTTGAAGATGATACAGTTCCTTTATTGTTGGCACTTGATGTAGAAACAGGTGTTGGTTATATGGAAACAGGAAATCATGGAATTAATGATTTAATTGAAGATGTTTATATTCCAAATGCAAACTATGGAAGCGAATTGAAATGGAACGCATTACAATCTTGTTTATTACATTTACTTACAAAAAGTAGAGAAGAAAAGAAAAAATGTATTGAAATATCAGAAAAAGATTTTCCATTAATAGATTTTTCAGAAAATAATTTACCATCTTCTTTTTCAGCTATGTTTAAGTTATTGGATGCAGAAACCAATAATATATATATAAGTGGAGCAGGAGGAAGTAGTGCTATAAATTTATTAGGAAGATTTGCAGTAGGAAATGAAACAGTAAACGAAATAGTAAATACAATCTCAAAATTTGAACAAGAACAGTTTCCCAATAAAATTCTCGCTGAAATAGTACATTTACCAGAAAGTAGAACAGGGAATATTTTGGCTAGATCAGCTTTTAGAAAATATGAAATTCCCTATTTAGCAAAAAGTGCAGTAGCAGATGATTTTCAAATAAAAATGGAAGACCTCTTTATTAAAATAAGAAATAATAAAATCATATTATTCGATAAAAGATTACAAAAAGAAATTATTCCTCGTTTAGGAAATGCGCATAATTTCGGATTTAATAGTTTACCAGTTTATCATTTTTTATGTGATTTACAAACTCAATATTTCTCAAAATCTTTTGTAGGTTTTCACTGGGGAATATTAGCGAATCAATTTGATTTTTTGCCAAGAGTGGAATATCAAAATTCAATACTAAGTGCAGCAAAATGGCAATTAAAACAAAAAGATTTAGCACCATTACAAAATAAGAAGAAAAGTAATGTTGAAAAACATCACTATTTTTTCGAGTTGAAAAATAAAATAGAACTTCCAGATCTTTTCCTAATTGTGCAAAGTGATAATGAATTATTAATTGATACTAATAACCCTATTGCAGTTGATACTTTCATAGACATTATTAAGAAAAGTAACGAAGTTATACTTGAAGAATATTTATTCACAAGTAAAAAAGCATTAGTGCAAGATACCAATAATGAAATGTTTACCAATGAGTGTATCGCAATTGTTTTAAATGAACAAAAAGAAAGACATCAAATCCAGAATGATTTTCAGTTAAAAAATATTACTAAACAGCAATTCTCTATAGGAAGTGAATGGCTATACTATAAAATATATAGTGGAGCAAAAACTGCTGATTATATATTGACTGAAAAAATAAAAAAAATCACTAAAAAACTGATTGAGGAGAAAGTAATAGATCATTGGTTTTTTATTCGATATTCTGACCCAGAGACACATTTAAGATTTAGATTACATATTAAAGATATAGTAAAATATGGTTATATTCTACACTATATTAATACAGAATTAGAACCACTTATCAATGAAAATAGGATTTCTAAAATTCAAAATGAAACTTATAAACGCGAACTATATAGATATGGTGATAATACTATAGAACTTGCTGAGCTGTTTTTTTATAACGATAGTAAATTTGTCGTAGAAATGTTAGATTTACTCGATACAGAAAACGGTGGAACTATTCGATGGCAAATGGCTATAAGATCAGTAGATGCTTTTCTAGATGATTTTGGATTTGATTTAAATCAAAAATATGAGCTTATTGATGTTCTTAGTGATTCTTTTTTTAAAGAACATGGAGGACAACAAATGTTAAAAGTCTCCTTAAATACTAAATATAGAAATCTAAGAAAACAGATGGAACAGCTTTTAGACAAAAGTAGTGAAGCGCAAGAAGAGTATTATCCAATAATTGAATTAATAGAAAATAGAAGTTTGTCAAATAAGCCTTTAGTGAAGCAATTACTGCAAATTGAAAAAGAGAAAAGACTACAAGTAACTATCAATAATTTAATAGCAAGTTTATTACACATGAATTTAGACCGATTATTTATGGGAAAAAATAGAACGAATGAATTTGTTGTATACGAATTATTGTCCAGATATTACAAAGGACAAATAGCTAGAAAAAAATATGAGGTAAAAGAACAAGTGGTATAATTACTTGTAATAGTGTTCCAATAAAATTTGAGCAGCTGCAAAAGGTGAAATGACATTGTTTTGCACTGCTTTTTTATTGCTTTCTAATAAAGGAATAATATCAGGATGACTGTAAAACCGAGTTTTCAATTGTTCGTTAATCGTTTCTAACATCCAAAATTGACTCTGCTCTTTACGTTTAACCTGAAAATAAACATTGGCTTTTGCCATTTCTAAATAGGCTGAAATTATTTGCCAAACATCGTCAATTCCTTCTTTGGTAATAGCACTACAAGTAGTTACTTTAGGAACCCAACCACTTTTTTTAGCAGGAAATAAATGCAATGCTCTGTTAAATTCAGTTTTTGCTAACTTAGCTTTGGAAATATTATCACCATCTGCTTTATTGATTACAATTGTATCTGCCATTTCCATAATTCCTCTTTTTATACCTTGTAATTCATCACCAGCACCAGCAATTTTCAATAGTAAAAAGAAATCTACCATGCTATGAACAGCAGTTTCACTTTGGCCAACACCTACAGTCTCTATAATGATGGTGTCAAAACCACAAGCTTCACATAAAATGATTGATTCTCTAGTTTTTCTTGCAACACCTCCTAAACTGTCACCAGAGGCACTCGGACGAATAAAAGCATTTTCATCTTTAACTAGTTCTTCCATTCTAGTTTTGTCACCTAAAATACTACCATTACTTATAGACGAACTTGGGTCAACTGCTAAAACAGCTACTTTTTTACCTAAAGAGGTTAAGTGTTTCCCAAAAGCTTCAATAAAAGTACTTTTTCCAACACCTGGAACACCTGTTATTCCTATTCGAACTGACTTATTAGCAAAAGGTAAACAACCTTGTATTACTTCATTAGCTTTTGTCAAATGATTCACATTGGTACTTTCAATTAAGGTAATAGCTCTACTTAAAGCAATTTTGTCACCGCTACAAATCGAATCAATTAATTCAGTAGCAGAAGGTTGTTTTCTTCTAAATTGCTGAATGTTTTTGGCAACAGTATTACTAATGGATTCTGGTTGATTCACTCCATTAATTTCTGATAAAGCCGATTTGTTTTTTTTGTCTTCCAATGAAAATAAGTCTTTGTGTAAAAGTACAATTTTTTTGAAAAAAAACGACTTTACAATCAATAATCAAATAATGCTTTTACCTTTGTGTTTCATTTCAAAATATGAGTAATATTCTTTTAATTTTCATTTGTTTGTTTGTAGGAGTAGCTTTTCAATTTGTAAAAGCATTTCCTAAAAATATGCATTTGTCTTTAAATCAATTTGTTATTTATATTTCATTACCAGCCTTAGGTTTATACTATATTCCTAAAATTCAAATTTCAACAGCTTTATTGTATCCTTTAGGAATTGCTTGGTTAGGATTTGGATTGTCATTTTTGTTTTTTTATTCAATAGGAAAAAAGTACGGTTGGTCTAAAAAATTAACGGGTTGTTTAATTGTAACCGCTGGTTTAGGAAATACATCTTTTGTTGGTTTTCCTGTCATTGAAGCTTTATATGGAAGTGAAGGAATGGAGACGGCTATTATTGTGGACCAACCAGGGTCTTTTGTAGTAATGGCAACTTTAGGAATTATTGTAGCCACTTTATTTTCTAGAGAAAGTTTAAGTACTAAAGCAATGGTGTTGAAAATTGCTTTATTTCCTCCTTTTTTAGCATTTTCAATCGCTTTATTAATGAATTTTGTTCAAATCGATTTTCCACTAATATTGCAAAGTGTTTTCAAACGAATAGGAGAGACAGTAACTCCAATTGCCTTAGTAGCTGTAGGATTACAATTGAAGATAGAAAGAGAAAGTAAGCATTGGAAATTTCTTTGGCTAGGTTTAGGATTCAAATTACTATTTACTCCTTTGTTTTTTTATATTTTATATCGAAAATTATTTAATGCATCTGGCTTGATGATTGATGTTTCAATTATAGAAGCAGCTATGGCACCAATGATTACAGGAACCATTTTAGCATCAAGTTATGGTTTAAAACCAAAGTTAGCTAGTATGATGATAGGAATTGGCATTCCATTGTCATTTTTAACATTGGCTTTCTGGTATTATATTTTAAGTTGTTTTTAAAAAAAAATACACAATAAAATAATTTATGTGTATTTTTTATATCGTTAAGCTTTTAAAGTAATTTTATAACTCATTAGCAGAGAATTTTACATTTCTTAATTCAGGTCTTTCTTTTGTGAAATTCACAAACCATACAGCTAGTTCTTCTAATTCATTAACTAATAAAAATTTTATTGCTTTTACTAATTCTCTACTAAATAAAGCAGGGTCAAAACTAAGTTTTTCTAAAGTTAATTTTGTACGATTAATCATTGTGTTTGACATTTTTAAGTTTTTTTTGGGTTATCCAAATTTAATCAAAAAAAAATATCAACCAAAAAATGTTGAAAAAATATTCAATAGCATCACAATTTTTCTTTGAAATGTCATTTTGTCAAAATACTCTCTATTGTTTTTTAGTTGATAAGTGGTTTGTTATCAATTATTTAGTGGGTTTTGTGAATGTTTAGCTTATTTTTGTGCTTTTTTAAATTTAAAGTTGAAATTGTTCGTTTTCTCGTAAAAACCACGTTTTTTTTCTACTTTTATAACCTAAAATTCCTTATAAAATGCAAATTATATCAGAATATCTTAATAAACTTGAACAAATTGTAGGTAGTAAAAATATTTTTACAGATGAAGAAACTAGGAGGAATTACGGTCATGATGAAACGGAAGACTATAATTTTCCTCCTCAAGTTGTTGTAAAACCAGCTACAGTTGAAGAAGTTTCTTCCATTATGAAATTGGCTAACAAACATCAAATTCCTGTTACACCTATTGGAGCAAGAACAGGTTTGAGTGGTGGTGCTTTGAGTATTCATAGAGGTATTGGTTTATCTATGGAACGTTTTAATAAAATTCTGACTATTGATGAACAAAATCTACAAGTACTAGTTGAACCTGGAGTAATTACACAAGTTTTAAGAGAAGCAGTTGCGGAAAAAGGGTTGTTTTATCCAGTTGATCCAAGTAGTATGGGAAGTTGTTGGATAGGTGGTAACATTGCAGAAAATTCTGGTGGTGCAAGAGCAGTGAAGTATGGTGTAACGAAAGATTATGTTTTAAATTTAGAAGTGGTTTTACCAAATGGAGAAATCATTTGGACAGGGGCTAATACCTTAAAAAATTCAACAGGCTATAATTTAACGCAATTAATGGTTGGTAGTGAAGGAACACTAGGAGTAATTACTAAAATTGTATTGAAATTGATTCCCAAAGTGAGTCATAATGTATTAATGTTGGTTCCTTTTTATAAATCCGAACAGGCCTGTGAAGCAGTTTCTGCAATTTTTAGAGCAGGAATTGTACCAAGTGCTTTGGAATTTATGGAACGAGATGCAATTGATTGGACCATGAAGTATGTGGATGGAGTTAGTGTACCCATAAAAGAGACTATTGAAGCTCATTTACTAATTGAAGTGGATGGCAATTATCCAGAAGTTTTATTTCAAGAAGCTGAAAAAGTTGCAGAAGTATTAGAGAAATTTGAAATTGATGAGGTTTTATTTGCGGATTCCGAAGAACAAAAAAATGCATTGTGGAAATTGCGTAGGGCTGTTGGTGAAGCAGTGAAATCCAATTCGGTTTATAAAGAAGAAGATACTGTTGTGCCAAGATATGAATTGCCAACTTTACTAAAGGGAGTAAAAGAAGCAGGAAAAAAATATGGATTTCATACTATATGTTATGGTCATGCTGGTGATGGTAATTTACACATCAATATTGTAAAAGGAAATATGACTGACGAAAATTGGAAAACAGAAGTTCCAAAAGGTATTGTCGAAATTTTTGAATTGACTGTAAAATTAAAAGGAACACTTTCAGGCGAACATGGAATTGGTTATGTACAAAAAGACTATATGTCTATCGCTTTTACTCAAATGGAATTAGACTTAATGAAAGGAATAAAAAAGGTATTCGATCCAAATCATATTATGAATCCTGGGAAAATTTTAAATATGTAAAGGAAAAGTTAAGTATAATAATTTATAGTTAATCTTTTGTAATTAAAAGTTAAGACCGATTCAAGTATAGTTGTTTCGCAAATATATTTGAGGAATTAATTTTTAAAACAAAAACAATGAAATTTTTTTTAGTTACTGTATTTACAGTATTTACGTTCACATTTGCTAGCGCACAAGAGGAAGCTCAACCTCAAGAATTTGGTTTTCAACAAAAAGATATTTTTGTGGAAGGGAACTTTGGTTTTTCAAGCTCAAAAAATACTAATTCTGATGTTATTGGAGATTACAATGAGAATAAACGTAATTCAATTAATTTCAATCCTAAAGTGGGTTATTTTGTTACGGATAAATTAGCAATAGGGCTTAGATTAAATCTTATCAGTTCTAATTTTGAAAGTACTCAATTTACTAATCCTAATTTAGTGCGCGAAACTAAAAGTAATGCTTTTAGTGGAGGATTGTTTGGCCGTTACTACTTCTTGGAATTAGGTAAAAGGTTTAAAACCTATACTGAACTTGGAGTTATTTTTGGTTCTTCTAAATCTGAAACTTCAGAGATTGGAAATCCTATTTTAATTGATGATAATTCTTATAAATATTTCAATACAAGCTTAGATTTAGGAATTCAATACTTTCTAACATCTAGAATGGCAATAAATTTTAGTTTAACCAATCTCTTTTATTTTAGTTCCAATAAATATAAAGATAAATTAAATGAAACAGAAGGAAGAGGTTCTGGCTTTGGGGGTGATTTAAATATATTTAATAATTTCTTTAACGCGACTTCTTTTGGTTTAACCTATAAATTGTAATCGAGAAAAGGTCATAATAAAAATCCCGTTTTGAAATTTCAAAACGGGATTTTTTATATATAATTTTTGAATTCTAATTTCTAAATTAAAACTGCTCTCTTCCAGCAAAATGAAAAGCACCTTCAATAGCAGCATTCTCATCAGAATCTGAACCATGAACCGCATTTTCACCAATTGATTTAGCATATTTTTTACGAATAGTTCCTTCAGCAGCATCAGCAGGATTAGTAGCACCAATTAAGGTTCTGAAATCTTCTACAGCATTGTCTTTTTCTAAGATAGCAGCAACAATAGGTCCTCTTGACATAAATGCTACTAATTCACCATAGAAAGGTCTTTCACTGTGAACAGCATAAAATTTTTGAGCATCTGCTACTGTTAATTGTGTTAATTTTAAAGATACAATTTTAAAACCACCTTCAGTAATCATGTTTAAAATACCACCAATATGTCCGTTTTCAACAGCATCTGGTTTAATCATTGTAAAAGTTCTATTCGTTGCCATAACGTTTATCTATTTTTTTAAATTTGGTGCAAAAGTAGTCTTTTTGTTTTTAGTTTAAAAAGTTTTGTACAAACTATTTACATTTTTATTAGGATGAATTTAATTAGGAATAAAATTTTTGTAATAAATCGAAAAACAAAAATTGTGAATATCTATTTCTAAAAAAATAACGATTCTTTTTCATTAAAATTTATCTTTGGCATCCTTAAAAAAATAGAATTATGAGTGCAATTTGGTATGAATGTAAAGTGAAGTATAGAAAAATTGATGAGAACGGAGTACAAAAAGTAACTACCGAACCTTATTTAGTAGATGCTATTTCTTATACAGAAGCAGAAAAAAGAATCAATGAAGAAATGGCAGCTTATGTTAGTGAAGAATTTAAGATTACGAATATAAAATTTGCTAACTATGCAGAAATTCATCCTTTTGAAAAAGCAGATCGATGGTTTAAATCCAAAGTCTCTTTAGTGGCTTATGATGAAGAAAGTGGTAAAGAACGAAAAACAAGCATGTATTTATTAGTGCAAGCTAATGATGTAAAAGAAGCGTATGATAATACGGTTCATGCGATGAAAGACACTATGGGCGATTATACAATTCCTGCTATTTCAGAATCACCTATTATAGATGTTTTTCCTTATTTTAGTGGAGAAGAAGGAGATTTAGCTGCTCTAGAAAAATTCAACACAATTAAAGCATCTAAAATTGAAGTTGATGAAATGGAAGATCCTTTAGATATTGAAGAAGTAGATAATGAGGTTGTTGTAGAGGAAGATATGGAGATGTAATAATAGAATTTAAAACACAACCTCACTTATTTTTTTAAAATGAGGTTGTGTTTATAATGGTTTTATAAATAATAAGTGTGTTTATTTTTCTTTCCTTTTAAAGTTATAAATAGTTTCCCTTATGGTAAACCAACTGAAGTAGAAAATACCCACTGAGAAAATAATATCACCAATCATGCGTAACCATTTTAAGGTTTGCACAGTAGGTGAATATAACAATTCTGAATCTCTTGCAAAAGAGTATCCTATTGTTATTGATGTATAAGCTTGAATAATACCAATAGGAAGTAAGCTAAAAATTACCATAGCAACAAGTCCAATATTTAAACACCAAAAAGCCCTTTTCAGTTTTGTACTTTCCCATACACGATCTGAATAGAAACGTAAGCAGATAAGAATAAATCCCATTCCTAACATTCCATAAACCCCAAATAATGCAGTATGTGCATGAACAGCGGTTGTATTTAACCCTTGAATATAATATAATGCAATAGGTGGATTAATTAAGAAACCAAAAACTCCAGCACCTATAAAATTCCAAAAAGCAACAGCTATAAAGAAAAAGATTGGCCATTTGTATTTTTGCATCCAAGCTTTACTTTTTAAGAGATTCCAGTTTTCTCTAATTTCAAAACCCATTAAGGTAAGTGGAACTACTTCTAAAGCACTAAATGTGGCACCTAAAGCAATGGCTTGTATTGGTGTTCCAGAAAAATATAGATGATGTAATGTTCCAATAATTCCACCAGCTAGAAAAATTGTGGCAGAAGCAATAGAAACTCTTCCAGCTGTTTTAGTTGCAATAATTTTCATTCGTGAAAAAATAAAAGCAATAACTACAGTAGCAAATACTTCAAAGAAACCTTCTACCCATAAATGGACCAACCACCATCTCCAATAATTAATAACAGGCAAACTACTATTTTCTCCATACATTAACCCAGAAAAGAAGAACATTCCAATAGCTATTACCGATACCAATAAGATAATTAATAAATCTTTTGATTCATCATTCTTACGAATTGCATAAAAAATATGACGACCAACCATTACAACCCAAAGCACTAATCCAACCGCAAGAAATAACTGCCAAAAGCGTCCTAGATCCATGTATTCATAACCTTGATGACCAAAGAAGAAATTAGTAGTTAAATCTAAAAATTGATGTACACCTAACCATTCTCCTAACATAGAACCTAAAACAATAATTAATAAGGCTACGAAAAGGAAATTGATACCAAAAACTTGATATTTCATTTCTTTACCTGAAATCATTGGAGCTAAGAATAAGCCAGTAGCTAGCCAAGTGGCTGCAATCCAAAATACGGCTAATTGTGTATGCCAAGTACGAGAAATAGAGTAGGGAAGATAGTTGGCCAAGTTAAACCCAAAGAACGCTTGGCCTTCTACAGTATAATGTACAGTAATTATTCCTAAAATGACTTGTAAGCCAATTAATAAGGAGATTACAATAAAATATTTTAAAATAGCTTTTTGTGAAGGGAATAATTTCAAATTAATCAACGGATCATTTTCAGGTTTGGTTATTAAATCTCCTTTTTCATGATTTAATAGATAATAATAGGTAAGTATTCCAATGAAGAGCAATAACAAAACGATTGATAATCCTGACCAAATTATAGAATCATCCGTAATATTGTTATCAATTAATGGTTCGTGTGGCCAATTGGAAGTATAAGTATAGTCTTGATTAGGTCTATTAGTACTTGCTGCCCAAGACGTCCAGAAAAGAAAAGCATTCAATTGAGCTAATTTTTCTTTGTCAACTAATGCTCCTTTTGGAATAGCATATTCAGTTTTTCCTTCTGAGAATATTTTTGTATAATGTTTTATGTTATTTTGAATAGCTTCATAACGTTCTTGTGATATTGTAATAGTATTAGTGGAAGTGTCAAAAGTATTCGTTTTAATATGTTGAATTAACCTAGCTTTTAAAGCAGCTTTTTTTTCTGTATCTAATTGTTCATACGACATGTTAAAATTACTTTTAGCCCATGCCTCTAGCATAAAAGCAGCTTCTTTATGAATCCAGTCTGCTGTCCAATCTGGAGCCACATAACTACCATGTCCCCAAATTGAACCCACTTCCATACCACCAATAGATTCCCAAACGTTTTGACCTATTTGTATATCTTCTTTGGTGTAAACTACTTCCTTAGAGTTTTTTATGATTACCTTTTCAGGAATAGGAGGTTGGGTTTGATAGATCTCAGTTCCCACCCAAATTAGTGCAATAAAGGATAGCACAACAACACTAATAAATGCAAGCCATATTTTTTTCATTTTCTTCTTTTTAAGTTTTTAAAGTACTTTGTTAACACGCTCTACGGTGTCTTTTTTGTGTAATGTTAATCGAATAATTGAATTTTCAATACCAGTTAAATCATGAGCTACATTGGCTTCAAGCGAAATGATGTCTCCTTTTTTTAAATGATGTTTTGTAGTGTCTACACCAAATTGAATTGCGCCCTCAAACAGTTCTATCACAATAGGGAAAGGAGCTTTATGTGCTTTCATTATTTGATCTTTTTGAAGTAAAATTCTAATTTCTTTTGAAGACTCTGTTTCTAAGAGTACCGTTATTACAGGCTTTAATTCATTATAGACACAGTTTTCTATAAGCGACGTTTTTTTCATTATTATAATTGTTTAAATTGATTTTTACCAAATAAAAAAAGGCAGACTACTTTTATGATTTCTAATGTTACGAAAACAAAATGAAGTTGACTTTTTGGGACTATAATTTCTTGTATAATTTTGGTAGCTCTTTCATTTAATTCAGGTAATATCCAAAAGGTTTGTAATAAAAGAATTGTATAAGCAATACCAAAATAGAGATTGATTGTTCTACTATTTTTTAATTGGAGTAGAAATAAAATTATAATACTACTACTTAAGAATAATTCAACCTTATTGAGTGCGGCAAATACAAGTTGCCCAATTCCTAAGCCTAGAGCTGTTGTAATGTTTGGTGCTCTAAATTTTAACCAAGCTTCCATGAAGCTAATTGCACAAACAAAACCTATCCAAATAAAGAGGGTAGCAATTGTTATTTTTAATTTAGTTTTCATATTAAAATAGTAAAAGATCTTTTTATCTTTTATTTGTTTTTTAAAAAATTATCTTTTTAAACAGAAATTTTGAGTATTCATATCTTTAACTAGCATTTCTAAAGAAGTACTTTCAAGCATTTTTCTTAGCTGCTCTCTAATAGCTATAAATTTAAAATGGAGAGGGCAAGGAGAATTTGCATTGCATTGTGTCAAACCCAAACCACAACCTGTATAAATAGAATCACCATCTATAATCTTGACAACTTCACCAAGTGTAACAGTTTTCATTTTCTCTTTTTCTATAATGAAACCACCATAAGGACCTTTTATAGACGTAATAACATTGTTTTTTGTAAGCTGTTGCAAAATCTTAGCTGTAAATGCTTGTGGAGAATCAATAGCTTCAGATATAGTAGTTAAACTTACCTTATTATTCTGCTCGGTTTGTTGGGCAATATAAATTATTGCCCTCAATCCATATTCACATGATTTAGAAAACATAGCTTATTGATTTAATACTGCAAAGATATAATTTTTTTATAAAGGACAAAAGTATCCTTTATTTTTTTTAATATTCTATAAATTGGCAATAGAGTACAATATTTAATAGCTATTAAACTTTAAACCTTATTATTTTTATTAAATTATTCCATAAAATCTAATTCACCAGTACTCATATTATAAACTGCTCCAATAATTTTTAAACTATCAGCACTCTTTTCCATACGTTTTAAAATAACACTATTGTCTCTAATGTAGTTGATAGTGTTTTTAATATTGCTAATACACACTTCATGTACAAATTTTTGGTTTGTAGCAACTCTTTCTCCTTCAAAATCAGTAACTAAATTAACTGCAGGTCTTATATTTGCAAGCATACTAGTGATATTTCCTAACTTTGTATCCATAATGGCATGTCTAATAGCACCACAATGTTCATGGCCCAAAACTAAGATTACTTTTGACCCAGATACATTGCAAGCAAATTCCATACTACCTAAGATGTCAGTATTAGCAAAATTACCAGCAATTCTAGCAACAAATAAATCTCCAATTCCTTGATCGAATACATCTTCTATCGGCACTCTACTATCTACACAAGATAAGATAATAGCTTTTGGAAATTGACTAGTAATGCTATTTCTTATTTGAGCAGAATGATTTCGAGAGGTTCTATCATTAGTTACAAAACGTAGATTTCCATCTTTTAAGCGTTGGATTACTTCCACTGGAGTTAATGCTTGTTGTTGTTCTTGGGTTAAGACAGTCTCTACAGGTTGAACAATCTCTGAAGTTGAAGTTTCTTTATTTTGTTCTTCCTCTTTTTTGGAGTCACCACAGCTTACAAGTAATAAGCTTAGTACTAAAAATGTTGTTTTTTTAATGATTGCATTCATGATGTTTGGTTTTAAATGTTTGTTATTGAAAATTTTACCATTCAAAATTAACTCATAAAAGAATAAGAAATACAGGTAGAATTACCTGTTTTGTATTGATAATTAGATGTTTATTTGTGAATTGTTATGTTAGATAGTAATTTTACTTTACTGTATCGTTTTTAGTAAATTTAATAAAAGTGAATAATGAGTGTGTTTTAGACTATTACCATCTTCTAACTTCTTCTCCTTTAGAATATTTTATTGTACTTACACTATATCCTTTTTCAATTATTTGGTCATTATTCTTTTCTTGTTCTTCAATAGAAGTAATATTGTTTAAAAAATAAATAGCTTCTACTGTTTTTGTCGAAACATCAGAAAATATAAAATAAGTTTTTCTTTCAGATGTTACTATACTTAAAAATAAAGCTACTGATTTTGAGGCTTCTAAAGTTGTAATCGCTTTTTTCCAAGATAAGATCTCATCTTCTTTAAATGAATCATTATGTTTAGCAAAATTTAATCTTAATTTATAAAGGGTAGCGAGTTCAATTTTGTCTTTTTTAATTCCAGCATTAAATAAAATCGTTTTATTTTGAATACAATATAAACATTCCTTTGCAAAAGTTGATTTAACTTGCAATGATTTAATTAGATCAGTTAGTTGTATTTCCTTATTCATAAAACCTATTCCTCCGTCACAATTTCCTTCCCATTTCTCGACCATTCACTCCACGAACCGACATACAATTTTGGAATTTCCAAACCAGCACTAGCAATCGCTAAAAGGGTATGACAAGCCGTAACACCAGAACCGCAATGCACAATCCGATTTTCAACAGGAATATTTTGAAAAACCGTTTCGTATTTTTCTTTTAATAGGGAAGGAGACAAAAACAAACCGTTTTCATCTAAATTAATCGAAAAAGGAACATTCACAGTATTTGGAATATGACCTGCAATTAAATCCAAAGGCTCTACATGACCTTTATAACGAGCCGTTTCTCGAACATCAATTATAATTGCATCAGTATTTGTGGTCGCTTTTTCTACTTCATCTATAGTAACTTGTGGTAATTGCCAATTCGTAATGGGATAAAGTTCCACTTTTTCCACTTTTTCAATTCCTTGTGCCAATGGAAAGCCAACAGCTTCAGCAGTACTTTTTCCACCATTTAAAACTTGTACTTTTTCATAACCAACTGCTTTCAGCATCCACCAAAAACGAGCCGAAGCATTTGCTCCATTTTTATCATCATAAACCACCACATGACTTTGAGGAGAAATGCCTAAATCAGAAAGTACTTTTGAAAATTGTTCTAGAGTAGGCAAAGGATGACGACCACCAAAAGCCACGTCTTCTTTTATGTCTGCCAATTGCGTATTCAAATCGACAAACAAAGCCCCTTGAAGATGATTTGCTAAATAATTGTCATACGCATTTTTACCATTGCTGGCATCTATTAAGATGATAGATGAGGTTTGGTGTAAAGTTAAAAGTTGGGTTGCGGTTAGTAGAGGTGAGAGTTGTTGTTTCATAAAAAACAATATAATAAAGTTTAATCAATTTCCATTTCTCTTTGAAGTAAATATTTATCTTCTTCAATTTTAATCTGAGATTTATAAATTTCAAATTTTGGATTTGGATATTTTGTAGTAGCAATCCAAAGGTATTTACCTAATGTCCTTTTCCTAAATTTATTTCTAGCTGATATAGTTTTATTAAATATGTTTAGGGTTTCAATTTCATCAGGATATTGTGCTAAAGATTGATATAAATTTCTCCATTTTGGATATGAATAATATCGTTCTTTCCATTCATTTTTAAATACTTTTATTAAGTAAGGAAAAAAATCTTTGTCAGGAAAATATTTTACTGCATGGATTGCATACGATTCAATATCTTCTTCTCCAAAACAATTAATTATGATAGATTTATCTTCTTGTTTTTTGTATTTAGCAATTAAAATTATTGCATCTGGTTCTTTGCCTTCGATAGCTAGTCTTCTAATTAATTCATAATTATTCTCATTTATCTCTAAATGTCTTATTAATGAAGACTTATAATCTAAGTGACAATTTGAATCTAGTAATATTTGAGTCTTTAATTTTTCAAAAAATTCTTTATTACTTTCATAATTTTCTTTTGGAGAATAATAAAGAAAAGACTTTATAAAATCATCACTAACTTTTATATAAGATACAATACATCCTTGTTTAATTCTAATTGTTTCATAATCATAAAGATTATTTTGTAGAAATTTTTTCGCTAATTCAGAATCTATTTGGCATAATTTTTTAAAACTAATGCTTCGAATTATTGATGATTTGTGCTTAATTAATTCTAAAGTCTCTTTTTTTGAAACTAAAGAATCAAATAAAAAACAACGATCAAATTGTAAAGATTTACTACCTTCATAATTAATAAACTCTGAAGTAATTATATTCTCTTTTTGAATTTCATCAACTAATTTTTGAATTTCTGGTCTTATTGTTTGAGAACAAATAAATTGAGTACATAAAAAGACTAAAATAAGGGTGATTTTATTTGACAATTTTGTTTTTTTATTTGATTAATATTAGAAAAAGGATTTTCAACTAAACTACTATAAAAATCAGAAATTTCTTAATAAATAAAATATTTGTTAGTAGCAGTAATTTAACCAATTAGGTATATTAGATCTCTTTTATAGTTTTCATATTTATTCCAACATAATAAATCAATAATATTTTTTGCTTTATTATCTTTATAGTCATTCGACAAATTAAATTTTTCACCAAAATCATTTTGCAAATTTTGAAAACAATTTTTTACAGCATTATGTGGACTACCTTCTTCACAATGAAGAGATTGATTTCTAGCTTGCCAAATAATATTTTTTAATGTTTCTGTTCCTAATGTCCTACCGCTTGGACAATCGTTTAGATTTCCATATGATGCAGAAATACCTTGTTTTGCAATTTGTAGTAGACTCATTGATAGAGAATTTATTGATTGCTTTTTTGCAATAATTGAATTTTCAATGTTTGTTAATTCATTTTTTTTGTCATTTAAATTGTTATCTCGACTAAATTCAGCAACTTTTAATAGTTTCTGTTTCATTTGAGAACCATAAATATCATCTTTTTCATTTCCGATTGTGAATTTTAGAAATAAATCTTCAAAGATTTTTTCCAAAGATCGATACTTTAAAAATAGCTCATTTTGTTGGATTTCTTCTCTATATATTATTTCAATTAATGCTTTGGTGGCAAATTCTGTATCCGAAATATATTGGTTCATTAATTTCAATTTTCTGATTATTACTGTTTGCTTTTTTTATTTAAGTCATTAATTCTAAAATAATCTAACCTTTTTTGGTTAGTATTTTACTATTATGTGACCAAATTATATTCAGCTAAAATATAAAAAATCACAAAACCACCACACTAAACTCCTGTTCCAGAGGTTTCAACTCTTTCAAAAGTTTCTCAATTAATGTTGGTCCAAATTCTGCATAAAACACAGCAAAATTAATTTTTCGTTCTTGTAAACTTTTCCCAGGGAACAACTCATTTTGCAAAGCGGTCATTCGTTCTAGTTTTTCTGCTAAAACTCTTTTTTCAGCTTTTAATAAACGTTTTTCTAGGTTTTCTAAACCTTTTAATTGCTTTTTCTCTTGTGCTTCTACAGCTCCTATAAAGGATTTATCGGTTTGCTTTGCCATTGCTCGTAGACCAACAAATTGTTCTCGTAAATGGGATTTTTGCTCTGAAAAATCAATTGTAAATTGAGATAAGGCTTTTGTTTTATTGGTTACCAAATCATGTTGAGTACTAAATAAATCAGCCCAACTTAACTCTAATTTATCTGCTTTTTGAGCTTGTTTTTCTGTGGCCAATAAAACAGAATTACGCAGTAAAAGCATCGGGAAAGTAACCTTATTCGTTTCAAAATTGGATTTGAGTTCCAACCAATAAGCCAACTCACCACCACCACCAATATAACATAAATTAGGTAAAATCACTTCTTGATACAAAGGTCTCAAAATCACATTCGGACTAAACTTTTCTGGATGATTTTCTAATTCGGCAAGAATTTCTGTTTCCGAAAAAGTCATTTTGGTATTCAAAACACTGTATTGATTGTTTTCAAAGACGATTCTTTCTCTTAAATCATCTTCAATATAAAACAAGTTAATTTCTCTAGGATTGACCTGAATTTTATAATCGGCTAAATGTGCATTCGTTTTTAAAACTTCCTCACTAGACGTTTGATGCAATAATTCTTCCTTTACATAAGGAATAAATAGTTGCTTCAAACTTTTATCATCACCATCTACAATAACCAAACCTTCATTTTTAAACAATTCGTTTGCCAAATAACGAGTAGCAGCTGCCAAATTCGAATGCTCTAAATAGGCTTTTTGGAACAACTCTTTTAAATGGTTAGCATTATCACTAATTCCAATGGCTTTCGAAAATTCCTCAAAAACAACTTCTAAACCTTCCGTTGACAATCGTCCCACAGGGCCAAAACTGTCTTTTTTCCATTGGATTTTCTTCCCATTTAAGTTAAAATAATTGATTTCTTCAAAATCATGGTCTTCAGTAGCCATCCAATAAATAGGTACAAAGTTATTTTCTGGATATTTTTTTTGTAATGCTTTACACAAATTTATAGTAGAAATAATCTTATACAAAAAGTACAACGGACCCGTAAATAAATTCAATTGGTGACCAGTTGTGATTGTAAAAGTGTTTGTGTTATTTAAAAGTTTAATGTGGTTTAAAGTAGTTTCAGAAACCTCAAAATTCTCGTATTGTTTTTCTAAGGTAGTAACTAAAATTTTTCTATTTTCAATAGGAAAATTACCTTGTTTTTCAGTGAGTTGTGCTTTGAAATTCTCCAACTTTGGAAAACGATTGTACAGTTGTTTCAGTTCCTCTTTTTCGTTTAAATAATCAATCATTAAGTTAGAAAAATATCCTGAATTTTGATAGCTGATACAGTCGGTTGGCATAGGTTAAATTTTTTGTAAAAATAGAGAAATTAAAACAAGTGAGTAAACGCTTTAACATTCACTTAATATAGTTTTATACTATTAAAAAATATTTTTTTGAAAATAAATTTGGAAATGTAAAAAATAATTACAAAAATTTGTGCTCAGAAAAAATAACAATTTTAAAAACGAAGAAAAAATGACATTATACAATTCATACTTCCAAAGCAACACATCAGTTGATACTGGTTATGCTTTTCTTCGTGGCTTATTTCATTCATAGAAAATTCAGTTAAGAATATATGAAAAAGCCCGAAGCTAATTAGATTCGGGCTTTTTTAATTCTAGACCCTTCAGAAATTCCCGATACACGAACTTTTACATCGTCTTTTTAAGAGGATGCTGATTTTACCTAATTCATTGTGATGTATTTCATTTTGAAAAAGGAACAGTTATACAATAATTAAAAATTTCATGGGAAATAAATTATCTGGGAAAGACCTAATCAAATTGGGTTTCCCAAAGAACAATTCAATCAATATTGCTTTAGGGCAAATTAATAGATATAGAAAAAGAGAAAAAAAGGAAAGCATTTTAAACGAAGCCAAAGAAGTTTTGTTGCATCCAGAAAATTTTAAAATGCACGGTACTTGGGGAAAAGTAGCAGAAGGATTAGTCAATCCAGTTCAAGTGAAATTCAACCAATTACGAAACACAAGAGCACCCTTTTCAATTTTTGGAGAAAACGAAATCGACGAACAAGCCAAGTTTCAATTGTATGATTCTTTAAAACTACCAGTCGCAGTCAAAGGAGCTTTAATGCCTGACGCACATTCGGGTTACGGTTTGCCAATTGGAGGAGTTTTAGCCACTGAAAATGCAGTGATTCCTTACGGAGTTGGAGTAGATATCGGCTGTAGAATGAGCTTGTCCATTTTCGATTTACCAGCTTCTTTTTTAAAAGGAAAGGACCATCAGTTGCAAGCGATTTTAAAAGACAATACTAAATTTGGTATGACCGAAACGCACAAAATAAAAGCCGATCACGAGGTCTTTTATCGCAACGAGTTTGATGACATTCCTTTGTTGAAAAGACTAAAAGACAAAGCCTACAAACAATTAGGTTCGTCAGGAGGAGGGAATCACTTTGTGGAATTTGGTATCGTAAAATTAGATAACCCGTTACCAGAATGGAAACTAGAACCAAAAGAATATTTAGCAGTGTTATCACACAGTGGTTCAAGAGGTTTAGGGGCTAATATTGCGAAACATTACACGTATTTGGCAACCAAACAATGTCCGTTGCCTAAGAATGTCCAACATCTAGCATGGCTCGACTTGAACACTCATGACGGACAAGAATACTGGTTGGCAATGAACTTAGCAGGAGATTACGCAAAGGCTTGTCACGATGACATTCACCGCAGAATTGCTAAAGCATTAGGGAAAAGAGTAGTGGTTACTATAGAAAATCACCACAATTTTGCTTGGAAAGAACAAGTGGACGGCAAAGAATGTATTGTGCATAGAAAAGGAGCGACACCAGCACAAAAAGGTGTTTTGGGAATCATTCCAGGTTCTATGACGGCTCCAGGATTTATCGTGATGGGAAAAGGCAACGAAGAAAGTCTCAATTCCGCTTCTCATGGTGCTGGACGTTTGTTTTCGAGAGCCAAGTGTAAGACTAGTTTCACGCAAAGTCAGATTAAAAAAGTCTTGGCAGATAATGAAGTAACGTTGATAGGAGGAGGCATCGATGAAGCACCTATGGCTTACAAAGACATCAATAAAGTAATGGCTTTGCAAACCGAATTAGTAGAGGTTTTAGGTACGTTTACTCCAAAAATAGTGCGAATGGATAGATAATAAAAAGGAGAATTGTTTTTCTAGGAGCGAATGGCTTGGGCATTTTCAGCCAACCATTTTCCCGCTTTACGAAGTAGTCCCGATGAAATCGGGAGCTACTTTCTACAATCGGGGCTAGATAGGAAACCATTGGAATTTTTGTCATGTAATAAAATAGCAAAGTAAATTAATCTAGCTCCAGAGGAGCGATAGGTTTATAACTAAAAACTAGCTCCAGAGGAGCGACATGTATATATGGGAGCACCACATAATAAAAATAGATATGGAGAACTATGGAATCAAAATAGAATAGACGAAGGATTAAAAATTCTTGAACTACTTAAAGATTTCATAGTTATTTCAGGTGGTTGGGCTTGGCACTTCATGAGTGTACCCAATCACAAAGAATACAAACACGCTCACGATCATAAAGATATCGACATTTTTGTCCATCCAAATAACGTTTCAAAAGTAATGGAAATTTTATTGGAAAATCACTTTGAAAAAGTATGGACAAGATACGATCATTTGTATAGTGAAGAAAACTTTAGAAGATATGAAAAAACAGTGGAACCAAATGGAGAAAAGCCGTTTAGAGTAACCATAGATTTTTTCGAAAAAGCCGATTTAAAAACAGAAAACTGTAATGGATTTACTGTCGTTTCACCAGCAATGCTTTTAAGTTTTTATTCCAATATACATTCAAGTGATAAATGTTGGGCAGTAAAAAAAGCAAAAGAGTTTTTAGAGAAAGGAGTCAATCCAATAGGAAGAAAAGAACTCTCAGAAATTCCAAAATAGTAAAATTATGAACAATAATAAAAACGGGTCATTTTCTCCCTCTTCGGAGTATAGGCTCATACAAATAACCTCAGGAAGAGGACCAGCAGAATGCACTTGGGTCGTAGCTCAAGTGCTTAAAAAAGTGTTGGAAGAAGCAAACGAGTTACAATTAAAAGCAACCGTTTTGCAAAGAGAATCAGGTAGCGAAAACGGAACCGTAGAAACAGCTATTATACAAATAGAAGGCAAAAAAGCAAACGAATTTGTAACGTCTTGGTTAGGTACTATTCAATGGATTGGAAAAAGTACGTTTCGAAAATTTCACCAACGTAAAAATTGGTTCATCGGAATTTTTGAAATTAAACAATCAAACGAAACTAAGTTTCATGAAAAGGATGTCCAATACCAAGCCATGCGCAGTTCAGGAGCTGGTGGCCAACATGTGAATAAAGTGAGTTCGGCAATTAGAGCGACTCACGTTCCAACAGGAATCGCAGTCGTTGCTATGGATTCCCGTTCGCAACACCAAAACAAAAAGTTAGCAACCGAACGCTTAAAACAAAAGATTGAAGCAAACAATTTGAATCAGTTTAAAAACCAAGAACAAAACACTTGGAACAACCAAATGCAAATTGAAAGAGGCAATCCTATAAGAGTGTTTCAAGGTTCTGATTTTAAAAAACAAAAAGTAGATAAAAGCTACAAAAAAGAACGATTAAAATATAAAAATGAATTACGAAATAGTAACTAATTACTAATTACTAGACATATGAAGTCAATAGATAAATACTTGTTTCAAGCCATGGATAACTATCCATATTGTTTGGAAGAAACCATAGAATCCTTAGATTATGCTTTATCGTATGATGATAAGAATGTTACAGCTTTATGTTTGTATGCAAGAATACAAGCCGAGCAATTATTCAATTATGAAGAAGCAAAAAATTATTTCGAGCAAGCATTAGGAATCAACATCAATGCTATCGAAGTGTATCCTTACTATATTCAAACTTTGTTAGCCAATGAAGATTTTGAAGAAGCAGAAAAGTTAATCGATTTTGCTCTAACCGTAAAAGGAATCAACAAAGCCGATGTTTTAATGAAGAAGATCCAACTTTTTGAAGCTAAGAGAGCATTCAAAGAGGTAAAAGAACTTTTAAAAGAAATGAAGTTAACCGTTGTGAATAATGAGTATAATTATTATTTGGATGAGACTAAAGCAAGAATTAAAGGAAAACTAGAACTTTTAAAACCCAAAAAGAAAAAGGAGAAGAGATCCAAGAAAAACAAGAAGAAGAAAGGGTGCTAAAAAGCGTCCTTTTTTTTAGTTTTAATTTGTTGGATAGCTATGATGAAAATGATTTAATTGCATGGAAGTGAACTTATTTTGTTGTTAAATTTAAAATTATTGCTTTTAAATAAGAACCTTGTACTTCTTCTTTTTTTGTTGTAAATGTAAAAGAAATATACTTTTTTTAATGATTTATTAAAGAAAAGTTAAACTTATTAACAAATTTTCTTAATAAAAAAATAAATGGGCAAATTGTTGCGTTATGAAAAAAGATACTTTTGCAAGTACAAACAATAACTATAAAAAAAAGATTATGAAAAAAGTTAAATTAGGCCTTATTATGGCCCTAGTTGTGACATCTTTCTCGATGGCTCAACAGTCGGTTTCGATGGATGATAATAAATTTGAAATAACTTCAAACACTTCAGAAAAAACGCTTGTTCCTATACTAAAATCTGAAAATAGGAATAAGAAAAATTCAGATAAAGTTACTATTGTTAATGACATTAAAATGTATCCAAATCCTGCTAGTGATTTAGTAACTCTCCAAGGAGTAAAAGTGGACGATGTGATTATGATAACAGATAATAAAGGAAAAAATAGAGTTCAAATAAAAGCGAAAGCTGAAGTTGAGATTATTCCTATCGAGTTTTTAGAATCGGGCACTTATTTTTTGTCTATTAATGGTGTAAAAAGAAGGTTACTTGTAGAGTAAGTCGACATTTTAATAAGGTTCTTATTATCTACGAAAGAATAAAATATATAGAAGAGAGGTTTAACTTTTACAATAAAGTTGCCTCTTTTTTTGTTTAAGTGAGTTAATAAAAACTGAAATAAGTACTGTGTTTTTTACCTTCGAGACTGGTATTCTTCATTTTAAAAATGATATAGTAATAATTCTATAATGTACGAAATGTCGATTCTTTTTGTAAATTAATTAATCTTAATTTTTTTTTGAATGTCAATGAAACGTGATTTTTGTCATGTGCTTAAGAGAAAGTTTGATACTCTTGTTCCTAAAATTTACCTTCTTATTCCATTTTTTTATTTATCCCATCAGTTTTTAAATATCTTTGATGAGAATTAATTACTGTTATAATTAATATTGATTCTTTTTTTTTAATTAGACAGGTTAGTTTTTACAACACGTCTTTTTTAAATAATAAATTAATGTCTAACCAAAAAAACTAAAATTATGGATCAAAAAAAATCCAAGTATTATGTTGCCTTGCTCTTTAGTTTAGGACTTTCCATTGTAAATGCTCAAAATGGAACCGTTAGCTCAGGAGGAGATGCTTCTGCTGCACAAGGAAGTGTTGCTTATTCAGTAGGGCAACCATTTTACACCACTAGTACTGGTACAAATGGTTCAGTAGCACAAGGTGTGCAACAGCCTTTTGAAATTCAAGAGGTATTAGGAACCGACTTGTTTTCAATTCAATTAAAAATGTTGGCTTACCCAAATCCAACTACAGACGTTTTAAATTTAACAATTGAAGAAAACGACGTACTTTCGGATATGTCCTATCAACTTATTGATTTTAATGGCAGAGTGATTAAAAGTAGTACAATTTCAAATCAAAGTACTACTATTCCTATGGCAGCATATCAAAAAGCGATTTACATGCTTACTGTAACTCAAAACAACACCATTATCAAAACTTTCAAAATTATCAAAAAATAAAAAATATGAAAAAAATAATTACTCTTATCGCTGTATTATTGCTTAATACAATTGCATTGGCACAAGCACCAGAAAAAATGAGCTATCAAGCAGTCATTAGAGATGCCAGTAATGCTTTAATAACAAATCAATCTGTAGGTGTGCAAATAAGTATTCTTAAAGGTTCTACTACTGGTACAGCAGTATATGTAGAAACACAAAATCCTACAACTAACAATAATGGTTTAATTAGTATAGAGATTGGCTCTGGAACCAATGTATCTGGAGTATTTAGTACTATTAATTGGGGAAGTGATACCTTTTTTATAAAAACGGAGACTGACCCTGATGGTGGCACAAATTATACCATTACTGGTACGAGTCAATTAATGAGTGTGCCTTATGCTTTACATGCTAAAACTGCTGAAAGTGTTGGAAACTACACTACGTATGCAATAGGGGATCAATTGCAAGGAGGTATTGTGTTTTACGTTGATGAAAGTGGTCAACATGGCTTACTATGTGCCATTGAAGACCAAAGTACTGGTGCTCCATGGCAGATTACTAGCAACGAAATGACTGGAGCGCAATTCTATGGAATTGGTGGGGGATATGCGAATACCATGCTAATTATTGCATCTCAAAGAGGGGACTACGATGCTAATTACGCTGCAAAGTTATGTTCAAGATACTATACCTATAGTACTAGTCTAGGTCTAGTATATGGTAATTGGTACTTACCTAACATAGTTGAACTTCAACTTATGCAAGGTAGCAAAGACGTAATCAATGCCACTGCTACAACGATGGGAGGTAGCAATTTAGTTGGAGAATATTGGACTTCACGTGAAGGAGGACAAACTACTGATGGACACGCTCAAACAGTCTATATGTCTGGCGGTACAGGTGGAAGAGCAAAAACCGATCTTAAGTCCGTAAGAGCAATTAAAGCCTTTTAAGTGGTGTACTCTGGAATCTTTTTTAGCAAATTAGGCTAAAAATAAAGTCTACAAGATACAAAAAGAGAGACTACCTGAAAAGGCAGTCTCTCTTTTTTGTAGATTTCTATTTGTAATTTTATCGTTTTAAAGTAAAATGACCTTTGTATTCTTTTCCATTTTCTCGTGTGACGGTAAACCAATAATCTGTTGAAAAAGCTTGTTGGCCTAAATAAGTACCATCCCAACCTTGTGAATTGGATCCAAATTGTTTTAGAAATTTCCCATAACGGTCAAAGATTTTAATACTCAAATTAGGTTCGTTTTCAGAAAACTTAATCTTCCAAAAATCATTATAACCATCACCATTTGGAGTGAAAAACTTTGGATACATTAGTAGGTATACTTCCTCTTTTACTTCACCACAACCATTTTTATCATTCACATAAACAGTATATTCACCATTTGGTAATCCATTGAAAACAGGATTATCTTGGTAAGTAATACCATCTAAAGAATATTCGTAATTACCTTCACTATTAGATTGTAATAAAACACTAATCGTATTTTCATTATCCGTCCAATCAGAAGAAATAATTTGAGAAATAGTTCCAATATTCGAATTAACAACGGTAAAATTTTTAGATGTAGAACAAGTCAGATTACCATGATTTTCTGAAACATTTACTGAATAATTTCCAGGTTGAAAAACAGTAATAGAAGGAGTTATTTCTCCTGTTGACCAAAGGTAATTATCATATCCATTTCCAGCAAAAATAGTAATGTAACTGCCTTCACAAATAGGCATAATATCATTAATAGTTAAAAAAGGTTTACTGTAAAGTGTAAAATCTAAAGTAACCACTTGATGACAAGTACTTGGAGAATCAATTCTAACATAAATGATATGATTGCCAATAGTTAGATTATAATTCGTTGGATTTGTGATTTCATCAGAAGTAATTTCGTTTTCTGCTCCATTCAACGAATTGTAATAGCTAAATGTATTTCCTATTGAAGTAATTAAATTAGAATTGTAAGAAGTAAGATTAATACTTTCAAAACCATTATTTAAATCATCACACAAAGATTCCGAATAATCAATAGCATTTAAAGTATTGATTAAACTAATAGTTACTGAAAACCTTGCGATACTCTCACAACTGTTAATCGTTTGTGTGGCATAATAAGTAGTTCCATCTATTAACATTGTGTTATTGGGTAAAATTACATTTCCATTTAAGCTATCATACCAAGTTATAGAAGTTCCAGTAAGAACAATCTCATTTAAAGTGGCATTAGCAGTACTGCAAAAACTTTGATTGTTATTACCCGTAGGTGCTAATATATTTTGAATAGTAACAGTTACAGGAACACGATCACTCTCACATCCATTGATAGTCTGACTTGCATAATAAGTAACTCCATTTTGTAATAGAGTAGAAGTTGGTAAAGTAGTTCCACCAGTTTGAGCATTGTACCAAATAATATTTTGTCCTGTAATTTGAATGTCGTTTATAGTAAGACTTTGTCCAGGACAGAAATAAAAATTTTGATTTGTTACTGGAACAGGTGTAGCTGTGATTATTATGGATTGTGTTTGGTTGCTACTATTCCCATTGCCATCGTCATATATCCAAGTAATTACATAGTTTCCAGCAGTTGTATAAGTAAGAGGATTTGTAGTGGTCGCATTAATTATTCCAGCACAATTATCATTAGCTGTTGGAATAGCAATAGTTGTATTACAATCTCCAGTAAGAGTCTGTAAATTTGTAATCGTAGGAATTGGAGCTTCACTATCACCTACAATTACATCTACTGTAACAGTGTCATCGCAACCACCGGTTCCTGTAATAGTACAAGAATATTGACCATTATTTATAGCAGTTGCATTAGGAATAATTGGGTTTTGGTCAGTTGATGTAAATCCGTTTGGTCCTGTCCATGAATAATTTGTACCACCAGAAGCGGTTAATTCAAGGTTACCTCCTATGCATATAGGAGAGTTGGAATTTGCAACAGTTACTGATTGACAGTCTCGAAATTTAACGATGAAATTATCTTGCTCAGGCATTGATCCTTGAGTTGTTTGATGAGCATTAGGAGTTGCAATACCTATTACATTGCTATTAGAATTTCCGTATAAATATATATTATTTTGATTGTCTAATTCTATTCTAGAATTTTGAGTTGCTTTATCTCCTGAGTAATAAGTACCCCAAACTCTTTGCCCATTTTCATTAAGTTTAATTAAAAAAACATTATGATATGCATTTTTTATTGGCATATATGAGTTAGGTGTTGATACTATTACAGAGTTTGAATGAGCTTCACCTGTAAAAAACACTTCGTTTAAATTGCTGACAGATAATTGTCCAGCACGATCATTAACATAAGTTCCCCAAACTTTTACTTGATTTAGGATATCAAATTTTATAATTGCATACGATTCAGAACTATTTGGAACTGATTGGAAAGTTTCAAGAAATACTCCTGAAGTAGCTATATTTGTTTGACTAGTTGTTGCACCAATTAGGTAGATAAAATTATTTACTAAATCACCTTTGAATGAAAAATTTTCTGAACCTTCACCACCAAGATATGTTCCCCAAATTCTTGACCCATTTAAATCAAATTTTTGAATAATAGCATCAGTAGTGCCTATTTTATTTGGTTGATATGAATTAGTTGTACTTATGTTATTGCTACTAGAACTTACTCCGGTTATATATAGAAAATTATCGTCATTTACAAAGCAATTGAATAGTCCATCTGGCTGATCTCCACCAAGATATGTGCCCCATTGACGAACACCATTCTCATTAAATTTTACTATGAAACCATCATAATTTTGATTTGAGGAATTTCTTGTTTCTTGATGTGAGTTTGGAGTTGAAATATTTGTATTGCTATTAGTTCCTCCACATAAATAAACATTATTTGAATTGTCAAATGCTATATCAGAGCCATTTTCATTATTTTCACCTCCATAATACGTTGCCCATTCACGAATTCCAGCACTATTAAGTTTTATTAAGTATGCATCATTATAATTGTTTTTTGTAGGTTGATGCGAACCTGGTGTTCCAAGGTTTAATTGATTCAATACATTTCCAGTTGAATAGACATTAAAATTATTGTCTACTTTAAGTCTAATAACATTTGCAAAATAATAAGTGCCCCATATTCTAACTCCATTAGTATCAAATTTAGCAATAAAACCAGCTGAGTTTTGAATTGAAGATAAATGTGTACCTGCTGTTGCAATATTATTTAAACTTGTTGTTGATCCTGAAATATATATGTTATTATTAACATCGGATGTAATTTCATTAGGAAATTCTGAACCAGCCCCTCCATAATAAGTCCCCCACAATCGCACAGGAACAGGATCAATAACAATCACCTTACTAGAATGATTTACTTCCCCTTCAAAACCATAAACATTCTTCTTAATTTTTTTATAACTTATCGCAATTTCTTCTTTTAAATTATCATTTTCAACCCAGCTCAAAGGCAACGTTTCTTCCATTTGTCCAAAACGAAGGTTCATCTTTATTTTGTTATCAACCAATTCCGTTTTTCCACCATTAAATTTTAACTGAATATCAGATATTTTTCCTCCAGGTTTAACAATAAAATTATATTCCACCACTTTTGTACTATCTTTTGGAATGAAGAAAACGACATCAATATTACTATAAATGTTTTGATACGTTACTTTTTGATATTTATGAACATTCGTTATCCCATTAGGAGCATGAGCTACATTGTAATAATTATCATAATCTGAAGATTTTTCATCTAAAACGAACTTACCATTTTTATTAGAATTCAAAAAATCAATATCAATTCTATGAAAATTATATTTTAGAGAGTAATCAGGAGTTTTTATTCCAGTATCAAAATTTGGGTTAGCCCCATTAAATTCTCTATCCTTTTTTGTTAATGGTATGCGCTCTGTCTCATAAACATCATAAGAAAAACCAGTAGCTCTCAACTGAACATTTAGTCCGTTAGTGTTTAATAGATATTTTACGTTTCTATTCTCTTTCCCTTTTTGGTCAACAATCTGTCCTTTGTTTTCAATAAAACCAATAGAACTAGTTTGCTTTTGTGAGAAAACGGTTAAATTGCTAACCAATAAAAATAAAACATAAAATGGCTTCATATATTAAACTTTAAAATAATCCGGCAAAAATAGTATTTAAATATAGAAGTAGTTTTACCAATGCATTATTTTAAAACTATTTCTAATAAATAATAGCTCAATAATGCCATAATAACAGCAAGAAGAAATTAAAAGACAATTAAGTACTTTAGAGATCTCGCTAATTATTTCATACATCTTGTGATTTAGTTATTAATACTTATTATTTTATTAATGCTTCTTGTGACTTTATAGAGTATCTATACGATTAAATAAATACTACTTACGACTTTATAGCGTATTCTTACGACTAAATGAATACTACTTATTATTTTATATAATATTCTTACGACTGAATAAATATTACTTACGATTTTATAGTGTGTTCTTATGACTACATTAATACTAATTGAGACTTTATTTCTACATCTTATTACTTTTTTAGTATTTTTGAAATAAAAAATCATGATCTATTTCAATTTTGCACGCATTTTTAAACTAAAAGGAATCGCTAGACCCTTTAGTTATCTAACCAAAAACGGGTACTCATCAGGATACGCAACGAAACTATCAAATAATAGAGTACAGGAAATAAATCTAGAACGTCTAGAAAAATTTTGCAGGGATTTTAATTGTACTCCAAACGACATTTTAGATTTCAGACCTGACGCAAATGATACCATTCCTAAAGATCATGCGCTCCACACACTAACTAAAAAACAAATTGACAACGAACTCATTAATAAAATAAATGCCTTACCAATAGATAAAATTCAACAAATACATAATATTCTAAAAGAGATGGAGTAATTTTGTCCTCATTTTAAATTATAATGAAAGACATTCTATTAATCACTCCACCTTTTACCCAACTGAATACTCCGTATCCAGCAACAGCCTATATAAAAGGTTTTTTAAATACCAAAGATATTACAGCCTTCCAAATGGATTTAGGAATAGAAGTAATACTAGAATTGTTTTCCAAACATGGCTTAACTGCTATTTTTTCAACCCAAAACAAACAACCCAAAACCGACAACATACAGCGTATCTTCACGCTTCAAAACGAGTATATTAAAACAATTGATGCCGTTATTGCTTTCTTACAAGGAAAAAATCCTTCTTTAGCTCGTCAAATATGTAGCGGAAATTTTCTACCTGAAGCTTCTCGTTTCGATTTATTTAATGAAGACCCAGATGCTTTAGGATATGCTTTTGGATCTATGGGAATGCAAGACAAAGCCAAACATTTAGCTACGTTATATTTAGAAGATATATCTGATTTTATTGTTGCCTGTGTTGATGCTAATTTTGGTTTTAGTAGATACGCAGAACGTTTAGGTAGAAGTGCAAACTCCTTTGATGATTTGTATGCTGAATTACAAAATAAACCAACTTACATTGATACTATTACTTTAAACATTCTAAAGCATAGAGTAGAAGAGGTCCAACCAAAATTAGTATTATTTTCAGTTCCTTTTCCAGGAAATTTATACAGTGCCTTTCGTTGTGCCCAATTTATTAAAGCCAACTATTCAGACATAAAAATCGCAATGGGTGGTGGTTTTCCTAATACCGAATTAAGAGATTTAAAAGACAAACGCGTCTTCGAATTCTTTGATTTCATTACACTCGATGATGGAGAACTCCCTGTTGAGCTTTTATATAATTTTGTCATTTCGAGCGGTGTTGAGAAAGAGTTCAAGCGTACTTTTCTCTTAGAAAACAACAAAGTAGTCTATAAAAACAATACTTTAAAAAAAGATTATAAGCAAAGTGAAGTTGGGACTCCAAATTATTCTGATTTGCAATTAGATAATTACATTTTAGTAATTGAAATTGCGAATCCAATGCATAGTTTATGGAGTGATGGTAGATGGAATAAACTAACTATGGCTCATGGTTGTTATTGGGGAAAATGTACGTTTTGCGATATCTCATTGGATTACATAAAATTGTACGAACCAGTTGCTGCAAAACTATTGGTTGATAGAATGGAAGAACTCATCGCTCAAACAGGAGAAACTGGATTTCATTTTGTAGATGAAGCTGCTCCACCTGCTTTGATGCGTGAAGTAGCTTTGGAAATCTTAAGAAGAGATTTAGTGGTGAGTTGGTGGACCAATATCCGTTTTGAAAAGAGTTTCACTGCTGATCTATGTGTTGTATTAAAAGCTTCTGGTTGTATTGCCGTTTCTGGTGGTTTAGAAGTAGCTTCTGATCGACTTTTAGAATTAATTAAAAAAGGAGTTACAGTAGAACAAGTAGCTCAAGTAACCCGCAATTTTACTGAATCGGGGATAATGGTTCATGCGTATTTGATGTACGGTTATCCTACACAAACGATTCAAGAAACTATTGATAGTTTAGAAATGGTACGTCAATTGTTTGAATTAGGAGTTTTACAATCCGGTTTTTGGCATCAATTTGCCATGACAGCACATAGTCCTGTTGGACTAGATCCAGATGCTTTTGGAGTTATTCCACAACAGAATGAAGTGACTTTTGCAAATAATGATATTGTTTTCAAAGATAAAACGGGTATTAATCATGATAAATTTAGTTTCGGATTAAAGAAATCATTATTCAATTATATGCATGGGATTTGTTTTGACTATGATTTACAAGACTGGTTTGATTTTAAAGTTCCTAAAACTAAAATTGCTGCTAAGTATATTTCAAACTGTTTAGAAAAAGAACAAGATTTCTCATTAAAATCAAATGCAAAAGTGGTTTGGTTAGGAACAAGTCCAATAATTAAAACGTTTACAAAATCTAAAAAGGGAAATTCTTGGGAAATGGTACAAATGATTTTTCATGATAAAATACATTCATTTGAAATTACTCTTGATAAAGAAAAAGGAGAATGGTTTTATGCAATTTTAGATAAAATAGATGTCAAAAATATAGCTAACCTAACACTAGGACAACTTAAAAAAGAATTTGAAGAAAATTTTGAAGATTTTGAATTATTTTGGCATTCAAAACCATTACAAATTATTAGGAATAACGGATTGATTACTCTTTAATAGTTTCGTTATTTGTAATTAATTAGTTTTTTATTTTTGTAATATTTAATTTTTTAACTAAGTTTATTAAATTAAATCCTTAATATGTCATTTACTGCTGCTAGAAAAAACCTAAGGGTTACCACTTATTCAAAAGTAGTTTTTGTATTATTAATTGTGTCTATTGGTTTTCTTCTTCTTTTTGCTTCCTTATTTTATTATAATCAAAAACAAGAGAAAGAGTTTTATACTACTTCCTCATCAGGTCTTGAAAGAGAAATTAATGGATTAATAGATTTAAATTCAGATTCTTATATTTCATTAATCAATGAAATTACTTATTGGGATGATTTAGTAGATTTTGTGCAAACAAAGGATATAGAATGGTTTGATAATTCTGTGGTATATTTAATTGATTCTTATAAGGTAGATTACATAGACGTTTACACGATGGAAGAAGAATTTGTATCTAAAGCTTCCACTACAAAAATAAATTCTAAAAATTTTATTCCTAAAGAAGTTTTTCCGAAATTAAAGAATGAAAAATTAATAAAATTTTACACCAAAATTCCAGAAGGAATTGTAGCTGTTTATGGAGCAACTATTCATTCTTCAATAGATCCTTTTAAGAACAAAACGGCACCTCAAGGCTATTTTTTTATAGCAAAATTATTAGACGAAAAATATTTTTTAAACATTCATAATGTAAGTAGTGCATCTGTAGTATTTTATGACCCTGAAAAGAAAATTAGTAAAAAGAGTATTTATTACATTAAAGACTTAAAAAATATAAAAGGAGAGAAAATAGCCTCTTTATTTTTTGAAAGAGAAGCAAAAGTAGATTTTACAAATACAAGAAACATTTTATATATAATGTTAGTTGCTTTTTGTATATCAATATTAATTTTTCTTTATTATGCAAAAAAATGGGCACAAAAACCTATAAGATTAATTAAAGAAGTTCTAGAAAAAGGAAATATGTCAGCAATTGATTCGCTAAAAAGTATAAGGGGAGAATTTAGACATATTGGAAAACTTTTTGAACAAAATTACAATCAAAAAATACAATTAGAGAAAACAAAAAAAAAGGCAGAAGAGAGTGATAAATTGAAATCAGCTTTTTTAATGAATTTATCTCACGAAATTAGAACACCCATGAACGCTATTATGGGCTTTTCGGATTTGTTACTAAAAAAGAACTTAAATGATACAGAAAAGGATGAATATTTAAAAATCATTCAAATAAGTGGGAGAAACTTAATTGATATCATTGATGATTTGGTAGAAATGTCAAAAATAGATTCCGATTTAATTGAGCCTAAGTACAGTAGTATTGATTTGAACAATATGATTCATGCTACTTTCGAATCTATCAAAGTAACGGTTCCATCTTATAAGAATATAGATTTCAAACTAATTGGTCCTAAGAGGATTTCCAAACGTAATGTAATTACAGATGTCGTCAAGTTAAGCCAAGTAATTACTAATTTGTTGACCAATGCTATTAAGTTTACAGATGAAGGTTTTATTGTTCTAGACTATCATTTAGATTTAAAGAATAGTATAATTCATTTTTCGGTAAAAGATTCCGGTAAAGGAATTCCAGATGATTTGCAAGAGAAAATCTTTTCAAGGTTTAATAAAGTCGATTTTATTTCAGATAGAGATAACAAAGGCTTAGGCTTAGGTTTGGCTATTTCAAAGGCTTACATTGAAATGTTAGGAGGCACTATCTCTTTAAAATCTGAGTTAGGTGTAGGCTCTACATTCACCTTTTCAATTCCTTTTCAATTTGACAATGAGGCAAATGAAGTCGCTAAGGAAATTTTTAATGAGACAGAGTTGGGTGAGGAAGAAATTATTTTAGTAGCCGAAGACGATAATATCAATTTCTTATTAATTGAAAAGTTATTGAATTTATTAAATTTTAAAGTAATTAGAGCAAAAAACGGACAAGAAGCTGTAGCTATTTGTAAAAATAATAAAGAAATCGATTTAATTTTGATGGATATTAAAATGCCAAGTGTTGATGGTCATGAAGCATTTGCAAAAATAAGAGAGTTTAATAAAAATATTCCAATTATAGCTCAAACGTCCTACTCGTTCCCTGAGGAAATAGATAAGATAAATAATACAGGTTTTAACGACTTTATTTCTAAACCAATTGATAAAGAGAAACTTTATTTTATAATAAAAAAGTATATCAAAAAATAGAAAGAATTAGTTTTTTAAATTGTAATTAGTCCCTTTTAAGCTATAGATAATAGTAAATATAGAGTGGTTTTGATAAATTACATTTTATTTAACTAGAGTTAAGTTCTACTAAAAACAGATTAAAATAAATATTGTTTATATTTGTTTCTAACTTTTAGAGACAAAATATAGTGTATAGAATGTTGAGAATGAATAAAATTAAGTTAATAACCTTTCTTTTAGTATTGATAAATACGTTTGCTTTTGGGCAAAATACATTGGAACACAAAGTAGTAGCAGGGGAAACAATTTATGCCATTGCTAGAAAATACAATACTTCAGTTGAAACGATTTACCAATTAAACCCCAAAATTAAAGGGAAAACGTTACAAATAAATGCAGTTTTATCACTACCAACACAAGAGGAAAATAAAACACTAGCTACAACTGAAAAACCTCAATTTCATAAAGTTAAAAAAGGAGAATCGTTTTATAGTATTTCAAAAATATATGGATTGAGTATTACAGATTTAGAATCCTTAAACCCAACTATCAAACCCAATAAACTAAAAAAAGGAACTCGTTTAAATATTCAAAAACCGAATGCACAGGAAGTAGTTGCAACTGAAAAAACACAAACTGTTGAAATTGTTGCGAATAATAAAGAGGATGAGAATCAACAAAATGAGATTGATAATGAATTAATAAACAAAGATTCTATATTCACAGTACTTCACATAATTAAACGTAAAGAAACAAAATATGGTGTTTCTAAACAATACGGAATAAGTATTCATGAATTAGAAACTTTAAATCCAAATCTACCTTCTGATTTTCCAGTAGGTTACCAATTGATTATTAAAAAAGACCAACAAGTTGTTGTTGCTCATAATTCAACAGAACAAGATACTACAAGTCTTTCTTATGATGAGGAAGAAATGGTAGAAAAAATGTCTAATGATTTTAATTCAAAAGCAGACTTTTTAGTGGAAAAGGCTTCGCAATATATTGGAATCAAATATAAATATGGAGGAACAACTCCAAAAGGTTTTGATTGTTCTGGTTTAATGTGTACTACTTTTAAAGAAATCGATTTAAGTTTGCCAAGAACCTCTTCTGCACAAGCAAACTATGGTGAAAAAATTAAAATGAAAGAATCTCAAAAAGGAGATTTAATTTTCTTTGCTACTGGAAGAAAAAATCGTATTTCTCATGTAGGTATGATTACAGAAGTAAATGAAGACGAAATTAAGTTTATTCATGCTTCAACCTCTTCTGGTGTAATGATTTCATCAAGTAAAGAACCTTATTTTGCCTCTAGAATTATTCAAGTAAATAGGGTTTTGAATGAATAGATAGTAGTTTTTCAAAAAAAAAGAACCATCAATTTTGTGACAGTTCTTTTTAAGAAAACAGGGTTAATAAACAGTAACGAACTTTTATTCTTTGCTAATTTTTATTCCTCTCGTTTGTGAATCATTTTTTAAAAACAATACATAAATTCCTTTTGACAGATAAGATAAATCAATACTATCATGGTTTAGACTTGCAGTTTTAGTTAAGATTTTTTTACCCATTAAATCATAAATTTCAATCGTAGTGTTAGTAACTAATCCAGTAATGGTAATTCTATCTTTTACAGGATTTGGGTATAAATTTAACTCATTTTGATTAGCAAAAGAGCTAATGGAAAGAAAGCTAGATAAATTTAAAAGAACTGGCTCTATTTCATTCCAAGGTTTGTCAGTCCATGACCAAACTAAAGAACCATCCCAGCCTCTTTGTAGTAAAGTAGTCCCTAGATTAGAAGCCGTAACACCAAAAGTGTCAATTGGATAATATTCGGCAATAACAGTAGGTTTATCTAAATTCATTGCACTATAATCATTGTGAAAAGGAGAACCATTGGTTCCAGCCCAATTATAATAGTGTAAATTATAATAATCTAAAGTACCATTCGTTTGTCCACCAGCAGCAATTAACTTTTGATCCGTATATTCATTGATAAATCCATTAGAACTATTATCTATAGCAGTTATGAAACCAAGAGCTCCATTGGTAACTTTTACATTCGGTTGAGCTGTTTTTATAGCAGCAGTAGTCTTGTTTATCATCCATTGAATGTTAGTCATTGTTACCCTATCAGTAAAATCGGGCCAACCAGAAGCATATTGTAGCGTCATTCCCTCAGGTTCGTTAAAAATTTCCCATGCATATAAACCGGAATGATTACCAACTGTATTTACCAAAGGAAGCAAAGCATTGTTTAAATAAGCCTGTAAATAAGCATCTTGAGTAATGATTTTTTTATTTCTAGAGGAATTTACATTCCATTGACTTCCTTTCAACATATCAAATGACCACAAACAAATTTGTATTTTTAAACCTTTAGAAGCTGCTAAATCTAAAATGGCAATTAAATCTGTAGCAAAAAAAGTAGGATTTGGTGCAACAAAATCATTATTAGTATCAAAAACGGGATTTGTAGACCCATTAGTATGATACCACCATCGAATTACGTCACCACCAGCATTTACTACTTGATCCATAATGTTTGAAAAAGTAGTTAGGTCAGGATGATATTCAGTACCGTTACTTTCTTTACCAATATCTCTACCATAATTGACCCAAGCAATATTAATTCCGTTGATAAATTGGAAATTACTAGATTTAGTAACAGGTAAACTACTTGTATTATTTTTTTGTGGGCTAATAATGCTATTATTATAATTAAATTCAGAATTTTCTTTAATACTTTTAATTATTTCCTCTTTGTAGTTTTTATGATTGTGCCAAGGTTCTTGAGTTTGTCCCAATGTAAAATGAAAAAAAAGTGTAAGGAATGCTAATAATTTTAGTTTCATAATTTATTGGCTTAGTTTTTATGTTGTAAAATTACTTGGAGTGTTATTTTAAATTTAATACTATTTCATCAAAAATGAGTACTTTTAATTGTCTATATGCTATAAAAAAAAGGCATAAAAAAAGGAAATGAACTATTTTTATTATAATTTGATGCAATTGTATTACTCTTTTCTTGTAAATTGAAATAAGTTTGTTTTACTAATTTGAAATACTAAAATCTAAATGAAATTATCCTCGTTTTTCTATCCTTTTTTAATAGGTTTAACTTTATGTTCTTTTCAAAAAGAGCAAACAAATACTAATCCAAAAGAAAAAGAATTTATATGCAGTGGTAGAATAGAAAGAGTACCAAACGGAAATGTAAAACTCATTTCTTCAGCTTCATCTATCTCATTTAATTTTAAAGGTAATAATTGTAGTGTGTATTTAAAAAGTGACGATACTTATGAACATCATAATTATGTTTCTTTAGAATTAGACGGTAAATATATAGGAAGATTAAAAGTTGAAAAAGGAGAATCTAAAGCTTATCCAATAGCTATCTCTGAAAAGAAGAAGAAACATCATCTTACAATATATAAAGCTACAGAAGCAGCAAATGGTTCCGTTTTGTTTTCAGGTACAACTGCTGAAGTTGTAAAGAATAAATGCAAAAATAAAACTAGAAAAAGAATTGAATTTATAGGAAATTCTATCACTTGTGGTATGGGAAATGATACCAAAGAAATACCTTGCGGAACAGGAGAATGGTATGACCAACATAATGCATATTGGGCTTATGGATCTATTCTTTCAAGAAGTTTAAAGGTAGATTTTCAATTAAGTTCAGTATCAGGAATTGGGATGTACCGAAACTGGAATGATGAACACTTAGAAGAAGCTATAATGCCAGATGTGTACGAAAATTTATACCTTAATAAAGATAATTCTAAACCTTATGATTTTAATTTTCATCCAGATATTGTTAGCATATGTTTAGGGACAAATGATCTTTCAGAAGGAGATGGAACCAAACCAAGATTACCATTTAACGAAGAAAAATATGTTACTAATTATATTAACTTTATAAAAACAATTTATAAACACAATCCAAAAGTTAAGATCGCTTTACTAACGAGTCCTATGGTGTCTGGAAAAAGAAACGAAACTCTTGTAAATTGTTTGATGAAAGTAATGGCTTATTTTGAAAAAGATAAAACACATAAAAAGATAGCTTTGTTTGAATATAAACCAATGGAACCTAAAGGCTGTGGCTATCATCCAGATATTGAAGACCACAAAATAATGGCAGCACAATTGGAACCTTTTTTTAAAAAAATAGTACATGAAAAATAAATTCACCTTATATATATTACTGTTTTTTTCCAATCTATTGATGGCAAATATTTCATTACCTAGTATCTTTTCAAATGGAATGGTCTTGCAAAGAAATAGTGAAGTAAAAATATGGGGTTGGGCAAATCCAAAGGAAGAGATAACAATTAAACCTAGTTGGAATAATAAAGAATATAAAGTAACAGGAACCAATCAAGCGAACTGGGAGATAAGCATTCCAACACCAAAAGAAGGAGGACCATATACAATTATTTTAAAAGGATACAATGAAGTAGTACTTTCGGATATTTTAATAGGAGAAGTGTGGCTTTGTTCTGGACAATCTAATATGGAAATGTCGGCTAATTGGGGAATAGAAAATGGAGAAGAAGAAATAAAAAATGCAAATTATCCATTAATTAGATTTTTTTCTGTAGAAAAAGCAGCCGCTTCTTCATTACAAAACAATCTAATGGGAAGTTGGCAAACCTGCACACCTGAGACTATGAAGTACAATAGTGCGTTAGCTTATTTTTTTGGTAAACGATTACAAGAAGACTTAAAAGATGTGCCTATTGGATTATTAGTTTCTGCATGGGGTGGAACACCAGCAGAGGTTTGGATTCCAGAAAAGGTGATTGAAACTGATAGAGAACTACTTGAAGAAGCTAATAAAAGATCTCCCTCAGAATATTGTCCAGTGAAATCAGGTAGAACGTTCAATACTATGATTAATCCATTAGTAGGCTATAAAATAGCAGGAACACTTTGGTATCAGGGTGAAAGTAATGTAGGGTCTACTATTTACGATAAAACATTTGCGGCCTTAATAACTTCTTGGAGAGCGCTTTGGAAAGATAATTTTCCATTCTATTTTGTGCAAATTGCACCTTATCAATATGGAGAAAACCATTTTGGAGGAGTAGAAATTAGAAATTTTCAAAGAAAGACTTTGGTACTTCCAAAAACAGGAATGGTTTTAACTAGTGATATTTCACCCATTGATGACATTCACCCAAAAGACAAAAAAACAGTAGGAATACGTTTAGCAAATTTGGCTTTGGCAGAGTATTATAAAACTAACAATAATCTAGTAAATGGCCCACTTTTCGATACAATTACAACCGATAAAAATAAAGTCGTAGTACATTTTAAGTATAATGATGGACTTTATTTTAAAGATAAAAAAGGAAACCAATTTGAAATAGCAGGTGCTGACAATGTTTTTTATCAAGCTAAAGCAGTCATAAAAAATGATAAAGTAGTTTTAACTTCAAATAAAGTTAAAAAACCACTTAAAGTACGTTTTGCATGGTCAAACACTGCTCAAGCACAATTATTTAATAAAGCTAATTTACCAGCATCGTCATTTATAACTGAATAGCTTTAATAATAGAATTAAAATTAAATGAAACTAAAAATAATAACAATACTTACGACTTTTGCAATCACAACTATGAACGCACAAAAGAAACCTTATTTAGATACTAAGAAACCAATTGAAGAAAGAATAAAATTATTATTAAAAGAGATGACTTTAGAAGAAAAAGTCGGACAAATGAATCAGTATAACGGGTTTTGGGAAGTGACTGGCCCAGCTCCAAAAAATGGTGATGCTGAAAAAAAATATGCTCATTTACGAAAAGGTTGGGTAGGTTCTATGTTAACGGTTCGTGGTGTTGCCAACGTGAAAGCCGTACAGAAAATTGTGGTTGAAGAAACCCGTTTGGGAATTCCACTTATTATAGGGTTTGATGTGATTCATGGATATAAAACCTTAAGTCCAATTCCATTGGCAGAAGCAGCAAGTTGGGATTTAGAAGCAATAAAAAAATCTGCACAAGTAGCTGCGGATGAAGCTTCAGCATCAGGAATCAACTGGACTTTTGGACCTAATGTAGATATTACTCGTGATGCAAGATGGGGTAGAGTTATGGAAGGAGCAGGTGAAGATCCTTATTTAGGAAGTAAAATTGCTGTAGCAAGAGTACAAGGTTTTCAAGGAGAAACAAAAGAAGATTTAGCAAAAGTAAACACGATTGCAGCCTGTGCTAAACATTTTGCGGCATATGGTTTTGTAGAAGCAGGAAAAGAATACAATATTGTTGATATGAGTATCTCTAATTTGCATAATTTAGTTTTACCACCATTCAAAGCAGCTAAAGATGCGGGTGTTCGTACTTTTATGAACTCTTTTAATACTTTAAATGGTATTCCTGCAACTGGAAGTACTTATTTGCAAAGAGACATTTTAAAAGGAAAATGGAACTTTGATGGATTTGTTATTTCAGATTGGGCTTCCGTTAAAGAGATGATCAATCATGGTTTTGCAAAAGACGCTGCAGAAGCTACTACAAAAGCAGTGAATGCTGGTTCAGATATGGACATGGAATCTCATTTTTATGTAGCTGAATTAGTGAATTTAGTGAAATCTGGAAAAGTAAAAGAGAGTGTAGTAGATGATGCTGTTAAAAGAATATTACGTGTGAAATTTGAGTTGGGTTTATTTGAAAATCCATACAAATATTGTGATGAGGAAAGAGAGAAAAAAGTAATTGGAAGTAAAGAAAACAATGAAGCGGTCTTAGACATGGCTAAAAAATCGATTGTTTTGTTAAAAAATGAAAAGCAATTGCTTCCATTAAAGAAATCTGGACAGAAGATTGCTTTGATTGGAGCTTTAGCCAATGATAAAAACAGTCCTTTAGGTAGTTGGAGAATTGCTTCAGATGATAATACAGCTGTTTCGGTCTTAGAAGGTATGCAAAAATATAAGGATAATCAATTAACTTTTGAAAAAGGAACGGACTTGACTGTTGGGGAAACAACTTTTACAGCAGAACTAGTGTTTAATACAAATGATACATCAGGGTTTGAGGCTGCTATTCAATTAGCTAAGAAATCAGATGTTGTAGTAATGGTTTTAGGAGAACATGGTTTTCAAACTGGAGAAGGAAGAAGTAGAACAGATTTGAATTTGCCAGGAAACCAACAAGAACTACTAGAAGCTGTTTTTAAAGTAAATCCAAATATCGTTTTAGTATTGAATAATGGAAGACCTTTAGCATTACCATGGGCTTACGAGCATATTCCTGCAATTGTAGAAGCATGGCAATTAGGAACACAAACAGGAAATGCTGTAGCTGAAGTATTATATGGCGATTACAATCCAAGCGGAAAATTACCGATATCTATTCCTAGAAATGTTGGGCAATGCCCTATCTATTACAACAGCTACAACACAGGAAGACCTGTAAATGCAGATAAAAATGTATTTTGGTCTCATTATATTGATGTTGAAAAAACACCACAATATGCTTTTGGTCACGGATTAAGTTACACTACTTTCGAATATAAAAATTTAAAAATAAATAAAAAAGAATTTGATAAAAACGAACCTGTAAAAATTTCGGTAGAAGTAACTAATACAGGAAGCTATGATGGTAAAGAAGTTGTACAATTATATGTTCATGACGTAACCGCTAGTCTAATAAGGCCAATAAAAGAGCTAAAAGGTTTTGAATTAGTACATCTTAAAAAAGGAGAAACCAAAACCATTACTTTTACCCTAACAGATGCTGAATTAGGCTTTTATGATAATCAAGGTAACTATTTAGTTGAACCAGGTACTTTCACTATCATGGTGGGTGGAAATTCAGAAGAGGGTTTAAAAAGTAATTTTGAATTGAAATAATGAACAACTTATCTAAAACCAGTATCCCTTTTTTGCTCACATTACTATCGTTTAGTTTTGTGTGGAGTCAAAATACAATTTCCTTTATTCAAGATAGTGAAGACACAATTGTTATTAGTAAACATATTTATGGTCATTTTGCAGAACATCTTGGTAGATGCATTTATGATGGGATATATGTAGGAGAAGATCATAAAACAATACCTACTACAAATGGAGTTAGAAATGATATAATTTCAGCTCTAAAAGAATTGCAAATTCCTAATTTAAGATGGCCAGGAGGTTGCTTTGCAGATACTTATCATTGGAAAGATGGTATCGGATTAAAAGAAAATAGACCAGCTATTGTAAATACTTGGTGGGGAGGAACAACTGAAAACAATAGTTTTGGAACACATGATTTTCTAAATTTATGTGAATTGCTTCAAACAGAACCTTATTTAGCAGCAAATGTAGGCAGTGGAGAAGTACAAGAATTAGCCGATTGGGTACAATATGTTAATTTCTCTGGATCAAGTCCAATGTCAAACTTAAGGAGACAAAATGGGAAAGAAGAGCCATGGGGAGTGAAATTTTGGGGAGTAGGTAATGAAGCATGGGGTTGCGGTGGAAATATGACAGCCGATTATTACGCAGATATTTTTAAGAAATATGCCACTTTTATGTCTGATTATACTAATGGAGGACTGTTTAGGATTGCTTCTGGAGCCAATAGTGATAATTATGAATGGACAGAAACACTCATGAAAAAAATCCCAAAAACTTTAGTCAAAGGACTTGCATTACATTATTACACAGTCATTGATTGGGAAAAAAAAGGATCTGCCATACATTTTACAGATGAAGAGTATTTTAAAACAATGAAAGTAGCTTGGTTTATGGAAGAATTGGTAAACAAGCATAGTGCTATTATGGATAAATACGATCCTAAAAAAGAGATTGCTCTAGTGGTTGACGAATGGGGAGCATGGTATGACCCAGAGCCTAATCAAAAACAAAGTATTCTTTATCAACAAAATACAATGAGAGACGCTTTAATTGCAGGTCTTGATTTAAATATATTCAATAATCATGCAGCTCGAGTAAAAATGGCTAATTTGGCACAAACAGTAAATGTGCTACAAGCTATTATTTTAACTGAAGGTGATAAAATGATATTGACACCCACTTATCATGTAATGAACCTGTATAAAGTACATCAAGAAGCAACTTTACTTCCTTTAAAAGTAACTTGTAATGACTATGTTTTTAACAATGAAAAATTGCCAGCTCTTTCGGTTTCGGCTTCTATTGATAAAAATAATAAGACACACTTATCAATAGTGAATATCGATTCTAAAAAAGAACAAGATATAAAGATTGATCTTTCTACTAAAAAATACAAATCAATTAAAGGAACTATTCTTACTTCTAAACAAATAAATGATTTTAATTCTTTTAGTAATCCAAATGTAATTACACCTAAACCATTTTCTGATTTTAAAAAGAAAAATAAAGAGGTAAATTTAACCATTCCTCCGTTTTCTATTATAGTTCTAGAATTAGAATAATAGATTGTAAACAATAAAATTTAATACTACTAAAAAGCTGTTTCAACCATAAGAAATAGCTTTTTTAGTTTGTAAGAAGAAGAAAATAAAATAGAAACTTCTAAAAGTAACTACTTAAAAAAGAGCTGATTAAATACCAATAACTAAAATTAGTGTATCTTTATGAAGCTTATTATTAGTTTACATTCATTCTAGCTCACAATTAAATTTGAAATGATGGACTTTGAATATTATATAGAGAAATTCCAAAAAGCAGCAAACCAGCTTGACAAGAAAAAGAGGACTGCAAAACAACTTCAGATGCATGTAGGTGTTACTTTGAACTCTGTTGTTTTAAAATTGTACAAAAAGGAATGGACAAATGATGAAATAGATCCAGTAAACGCAACAACAAGAATCTTTTTTGCAGTTTGGGTAAATGAGGAAAGCATAAAAAAGAACAAAATATTTTATAATATCCACGCATTAAAACTTCGCAAATTAAGTGGATATGCCATTGAAAGCAAAAAGTTTGCTACTAGTTTTAGAAACGAATTTAAAAAGCAAGAAGTAAATTGGCAAAATGTAAGCACTAATTTTGGTCCATTAACCTTAATGGAAGGATGGATAAAATTAGACAATGATAAAGCTCAAGAGGATATAGTAGCATTAGCAAATAATTTTATGAGTATTGCTTATTTAATAGATAAAACGCTAGCTGAGTTTAAAAAGTAAAGAAAAAACTATCCAATTTCCTTTTCAAAAATCTTTCAAAGAAGTAAAACTTAAATTTGCTTACTTTTATACTTTTAAAAAAGTATAAATTAAAATTTCAATTCAATTATAACCTATTTTATTAGTTGGTAACCAAATGAAAAAAAGTATGTCCAAATACCTGTTAGTGCTATTTCTTTTTTCGATACTATCATGTAAAAAAGAAGAAAATAAAAAAACGGAAACCCAAACAGTAGAAACTGCTGCAACTTCTGACGAAACAGAAGAAAACACTACAGAAGCACTAGTACAAGATACCTTAGAAAAAACTGAAAAAATCCAAATTCCAAAGACATTTAAAATTCTGGATGAAACAGAAGGAGATTTAGACAAAGATGGAATTCCAGAAAAAGTTATTGTGTACGATACCGAAAAGGAAACAGATTTGGGAACAGAAAGACAAATATACATTTACAAGAATAACAATGGCAAATGGGAATTCTGGAAAAAAGCAATTGGAGCAGTATTACCAAGTCAACATGGAGGAATGATGGGCGATCCTTTTGATGAAATCTCAATAGAAAGAAATTGTATTGTAATTAATCATTTTGGAGGAAGCCGTCAAAAATGGAATTATACACATAGATTTAGGTATCAAGGAGGAGATTTTCAATTAATTGGAGCAACAGTGAATTTTGGTTCTCCTTGTGATTATTTTGAGACTATGGACTATAATCTTTCAAACGGTAAAATCAATTATGAAAAAGAAACAGAAGATTGTGAAAATGATACTTCAAAAGTAGAGAAAGAAGAAATGGTAATGAAAAGGAAAACTTTACCAACTATGAATGGCTTTTATCCAGGTAATAACGAAGTGAAATTTCCAAATTCAGAAACTACAATTTACTATTAAATAAGAGCAAACCCATACAAAAGCTATAAATTATAAAAATGATAGAAACGGAACGTCTTGTTTTAAAACCACTTACCTACGAACAATTAATAAAATATGCAAAATGCGACAACTCTCTGGAGAAAGAATTAAACTTGAAAGAAACTTCAAAAACAATGTCACCAGAATTAAAAGAAGCATTTGAACAAACAATTCTTCCAAACGTAGCCAACAAAAGTAAAAATTACTTGTATTCAACTCTTTGGACTGCAATTTCAAAAAGCGAAAACAAAATGGTAGGCGATTTATGTATTATCGGTGAACCAAATGCTAACGGAGAAATTGAAATTGGATACGGAACTTATGCCGAATTTCAGAATAAAGGTTTTATGACTGAAGCTGTAAACGGAATAATTACTTGGGCTAAAACGCAACCAGAAATAAAAGCAATAGTTGCCTCAACAGAGAAAACGAATAAAGCTTCTTTTAAAGTTCTTGAAAAAAACAATTTTATTAAAATTGGAGAGACCGATACATTATTTAATTGGAAAGTAGAAATTTAAAAAAGAGATAAATTGCTGAAATAGTACTACTATAAAAAATAGAAGCATATTTTATAGAGGATATTGTAAAGGACGAAATTAAAACTATAGAGAAACAATACAATAACAAGACTAATATTCAAAAAAATGATTTTTAGAGAAGCAAAAGTAAGCGATATTAAGCAAATTCAAAAGGTTAGAAATTCGGTAAAAGAAAACACCTTATCGAATCCTAACTTAGTTACCGATGAAGACTGTGAAGTATTTATTACCCAAAGAGGAAAAGGTTGGGTTTGCGAAATTGACAATGAAATTGTAGGATTTTCAATTGTAGACTTAAAAGAGAAAAACATTTGGGCACTCTTTTTAAAACCTGAATTCGAAAAGCAAGGTATCGGAAGAAAATTGCATAATAGAATGTTAGATTGGTATTTTGAGCAAACCAAAGAAAATATTTGGTTAGGAACAGCACCCAATACAAGAGCCGAACTATTTTACAGAAAAACAGGATGGACAGAAATAGGCACCCATGGCAATGGAGAAATAAAGTTTGAAATGACATTTGAAAAATGGCATAAGAACCACTAAAGCCCTGCTAATATATAGTAGTTACAAAACCAGCCACCTCAAAAGCGTTTTTCATTTTCCTACGGTTTCCTGTAAAAAACTAAACCCAACACTTCTTACTTTTACCAAACAAGAAAACCCATTTTGTACGTATAAATACGTATAAGAAAATAATCCTATCAGTATAAATACGTACAAAAAACCATGAAAAATACGTATTTATACGTATTGTGTGATTGAAATGGATGGTTTAGATTTGTATGTATAAAAATGTAATTTATCATACATATCTACCTATTTTTGGATGGCTTTGTATGATTTTGTTATACATATAAACAAGTTACAGGCAAGCGTATGACAACCGTAAAACAATCAACTTCATGACTTACAATAGAAGAAAAATCTTCAAAGTTCTACAAAATCAAAAAGAGAATTTAAACAACATAACTACCAAACTAGAAACCAACAGAGCTATATGCTCAAACAATATTATTTTGTTTTAAAATAAAAACAACTTACATTTGGTGTAAATTAAAAATAAATACAGTACTTTTGCAGTGGATATAAAATTTGGACATAAGAAATTAGGAAAATTAGCTAACGACCCGAGAAAGTGTAAACAAGAAATGGGTGAAAGAAGAGCAAATCTCTTTTTAAAAAGGTTGACTGATTTACGAGATGCCGAAACACTGGAAGAAGTAAGACACCTACCCGGTCGGTATCACGAGCTCAAAGAAACACGCAAAGGACAATGGGCTTGCGACCTTGACCACCCTTATCGCCTTATTTTTATACCACAAGAAAACCCTATACCTACTAATGAAAATGGACAATATATTTGGTTCGAAATTATAGGTGTGGAGATTATTGAAATAGTAGATTACCATTAAAAAAACAGCAATTATGGCAACTGTAAACGAATTTTATACAGACATAGCATTCCATCCAGGTGAAACCTTGGCTGAGAAATTGGAAGAGCTGAAAATGGGACCTAAAGAATTTGCAATCCGTACAGGTAAACCCGAAAAAACAATCATTGCTATTATTAAAGGTGATAGTTCCATCACACCCGAAATGGCGGTTCTTTTTGAAAGTGTATTAAAAATTCCTGCCAGTTTTTGGATTAAACGACAGTTTAGTTTTGACGAATATAAAGCTAGAGAAAAAAGAGCTTTAGTTATAGAGGAAGCAAAAGACTGGGCAAAATATTTCCCAATTGCCGATATGGTGAAATGTGGGTGGCTAAACGCAAAAACAAAAGCTGAAGAAAAAGTAGCAGAATTATTTCATTTTTTTGGAGTGAGTTCTCCAGATGCTTGGAAAGATTATTTTTTCAATCAACAGTTGAAAGTTGCATTTCGTATATCATTAGCACACACAAAAGAACCTTATGCTATTTCCGCTTGGATACGGCAAGGTGAAATACAAGCTAGCCATCTTCAATGTGGAGAATATTCAGAAGCTAAATTCAAAAAAGCATTGAAAGAAATTAAAACCATAATGGCTACACAGCCTAACGATTTTTTTGAGCAGTTGCAACAAATATGTTTGGCTTGTGGTGTAAAAGTAGTCTATACACCATGTATTAAAAAAGCACCTTTGAGTGGGGCAACTCGTTGGATAGACGATAATCCATTGATACAATTGACAGGAAGATACAAACAAAATGACCGTTTTTGGTTTACTTTCTTTCACGAAGCTGGTCATATATTATTGCATGGAAAAAAAGATATTTTCTTAGAAGATATTGAATATTCAGATGCAGACTTAGAAAAAGAAGCTCAGGCAAATGAATTTGCTGTTGAATGGACATTTTCAAAAGAACAAGAAGAAGAAGTGTTAAATGCTATTCCATTAACTATCAAAAGCATTCAGGAATTTGCTAAAAAGTTTAATACACATCCTGCAATGATTATAGGTCGTTTTCATAAAAAGGAATTACTTCATTACTCAAAAGGAAGAGATTTTTTTGTAAAACTTGATTTTTCAGATAACTAAGTATATTGATGCTGTTTCTCAATTCGTCTGAGTATCCAAGTTTCTAAATAATTTTCGGAGACTTTACGAATAAATCAATAGAAAGCAACATCCGAAAGATCGCCTGCCTGTAACACACGCTACAAGCAAGCTGGGCAATTGGCTTAATTTGAAGATGGTTTTGTATTTGGAAAAATAGTTTTTAACCGAAAGTTTAGGCTTTCTTAATCCCAGCCTGCGTGTAGCGCGAGAACGTTAGGCGCAATTTAAATACACATTTATGAACCAGAATCTTATTCATCTTTTAGCAAATAATTCTCAAATTGAGATAAATGATTTGAATGAAGAATATGAAATTTTAAATCCATGGAATGATAAATCTGTATCATTTAAATTTCAAAAAGGGAAAAATTTAACTTCAATCAAAAATTTACAGTTTCCCGAACAGTTGGTTGCATTATTTGACAGTGAAAGTAAAAGTTTAGAATTCATATATGGTATTATTGAAAAAGAAAGTAAATTAAAGGACCGAGAATTTGATTTTTTATACAAAGGAAATATTTTTAAATGTCGTTTTGGTAAAATTTCAAATTCACTAAACTTACTTGCTAAATCATTCAAGGAAAGAACAGCCGACAGTAGTACTGACTACAGAAATTTAAGATTTCTAAGAGACGTTTTAACTGATAGTTTTTATAAAGAATATTTTAAGGAACATTTTATTGCAAGCTTTTATGTAAAAGGAAATTTTGAAAATATAGACCATGATTATGTTGGGCTATCAAAATCTTTAAATTTTTACATGGCATATTTTGATAGGAATACTCCTAAAATATTAATTCACGCAAAGAATTTTGAAGAAGAGAAACACGACAAAGCTTGTCTTTATGAGTTATTTGATACGTTTCCAGGACTAATTAGCGCAGTCAATATTGATTCTACTCTTTTAGATACTTTTATGGTAGCTAATCAAACTGAAAATATAAGATTAAAATTCATATTCTACTTCCAAATTTTAGAATATGCTTCTTATTATTATTTAGATGGAAAAATTCAAAATAAAATTTTAAAAACCTTCAAAAACCCTGCAATTTATGATAAACCAGAAGATTTTTCGAAATCACTTATAGAAGAATTAAAAGACCATTTTTCACAAAAAGATGATTCTATAAAATTAGAAAAAACAATAACTGAGAATGTTAATATCGAGGATATTAAAAATGAAATTTCTGCAAATAAAGATTTCTTTTGTCAAGATTTAGAATTTGAAGGTGGTTTAAAAATCAATCGAATATTGAAAGACGCAAATTCTGTTGAAAATTTAAAAGATGATGACCTAATTTTAATTAAAAAAAATATTGAAAAAATTCGAAATGTTTTAGTTCATCTTAGAGAGTCTAGAGAGAATAAAGTAATACTACCTTCTCAAGCTAATAATAACAAATTACTTCCTTATCTATTTGTACTTAGACGAATTGCTGAAAAGGTTGCAATAAATTTTCAATAAACTGCGCCTAACAGCGGTAGCTGTTGCACAACCTCTCCAAAAAGTTAAATTTTCTAAATAAATAAAAAAAGTAACCTCATTTAAAGTGATTTAAGCGAGGTTTCTTTTTTGATTAAAGGACAATTTTACAAAAATTGATAGGCTTAAAAAAGCTATTTTTAACTCATAAAATTGTGTTTTTAGAAAAGTGTGTACTTTTCCTTGTTGTACATATAAAACTTGCG